>NZ_AFJI01000057.1 GCF_000264785.1 Edwardsiella ictaluri ATCC 33202
AACGACAACCATGGGCGTTAAGCTTGATGACGCCGCCCGCGAGCGCATCAAGGCAGCCGCCAGCCAGATTAACCGTACACCGCACTGGCTAATCAAACAGGCCATCTTCAGCTATCTGGATCGCCTGGATCAGGGCGAAACGCTGCCGGAACTTCCGCTCTCCTGTGTCGATCCCCTCCCTTTGGAAATAGCAGGGACACCACCACAGGAGGGACATACGCCCTTCCTGGCGTTCGCCGAACAAATTCTGCCGCAGTCGGTGCTGCGGGCCAATATCACCGCAGCCTACCGGCGCGCGGAGAGCGATGCCGTTCCTATGCTGCTCGAACAGGCCCGTCTGCCCTCCTCCCTGGCCAAGCAGGCGTATCAATTGGCCTACCGTCTGGCAGGGCAGCTGCGCGGCCAGAAGAACGCCGGCGGACGGGCCGGAATGGTCCAGAGTCTGCTGCAGGAGTTCTCCCTCTCCTCCCAGGAGGGCGTCGCACTGATGTGCCTGGCCGAGGCGCTGCTGCGCATTCCCGATAAGGCTACACGCGACGCGCTGATCCGTGACAAGATCAGCGGCGGAGACTGGCAATCGCACCTCGGCCACAGCCCCTCACTGTTTGTCAACGCCGCCACCTGGGGGCTGCTGTTCACCGGCAGGCTGGTCGCGACCCACAGCGAGGCCCACCTCTCCCACGCCCTGAGCCGGATCATCGGCAAGCGCGGTGAGCCCCTGATCCGCAAAGGGGTAGATATGGCGATGCGTCTGATGGGGGAGCAGTTCGTCACCGGTGAAACCATCGACGAAGCGCTGGCCAACGCGCACCGCTTAGAAGCCAAAGGCTTCAGCTACTCCTACGACATGCTGGGTGAGGCGGCGCTGACCAGCGCCGACGCGCTGGCCTACCTGTGCTCCTACCAACAGGCGATCCATGCCATCGGTAAAGCCGCCAACGGGCGTGGCATCTATGAAGGACCGGGGATCTCGATCAAGCTCTCCGCCCTGCACCCGCGCTATAGCCGCGCCCAGTATGGGCGCGTGATGGAGGAGCTGTATCCCACCCTTAAATCGCTCACCCTGCTGGCGCGCCAGTATGACATTGCGATCAACATCGACGCCGAAGAGGCTGACCGTCTGGAGCTCTCCCTCGATTTGTTGGAGAGGCTGTGTCATGAGCCCGAGCTGGCCGGCTGGAACGGCATCGGCTTTGTGATCCAGGCCTACCAGAAGCGCTGTCCTGCGCTGATCGACTACCTGATCGATCTTGCCGCCCGCAGTCAGCGCCGTTTGATGATCCGCCTGGTGAAAGGGGCCTACTGGGACAGCGAGATTAAGCGCGCCCAGGTCGACGGGCTGGAGGGCTACCCGGTCTACACCCGCAAGGTCTATACCGACGTCTCCTACCTGGCCTGCGCCAGGAAGCTGTTGAGTGTGCCCAGCCTGATTTACCCTCAGTTCGCCACCCATAACGCCCATACGCTGGCGGCCATCTACCAGCTGGCCGGACAGAACTACTACCCGGGGCAGTATGAGTTCCAGTGTCTGCACGGCATGGGTGAGCCGCTATACCAACAGGTGGTCGGTAAGGTCGCCGATGGCAAGCTCCATCGCCCCTGCCGTATCTATGCGCCGGTCGGCACCCATAAGACGCTGCTGGCCTACCTGGTGCGTCGTCTGCTGGAGAACGGCGCCAACACCTCCTTCGTCAATCGCATCGCCGACACCAATCTGCCGCTGGAGGAGCTGGTCGCCGATCCGGTCGCCGCGGTGGATCAGTTGACGGCGCAGGAGGGGCGCCCTGGACTCCCCCATCCGAAGATCCCACTCCCGCGCGATCTATATGCCCCGGGACGTGCCAACGCCATCGGACTGGATCTGAGCAATGAGCAACGTCTGGCCTCCCTCTCCTGCGCCCTGTTAAACGGCGCCAATCAGCGGCTGGTGGCGATACCGCTGCTGGAGCAGCCCTGTGCCGAAGGCGAGCTGCGCCCCCTGCCTAACCCCGCCGAGCCGAATGACATCGTCGGCTATACCCGCGACGCCAGCGGGCAGGAGGTCGAACAGGCGTTGGCGAGCGCGCTGCGTAATGCTCCCATCTGGTGTGCCACGCCGCCGCAGGAGCGCGCCGCCATCCTGGTACGGGCGGCCAGCCTGATGGAGCGCCAGATGCCGACGCTGATGGGGATCCTGGTTCGTGAGGCGGGCAAGACCTTCGCCAACGCCATCGCCGAGGTGCGCGAAGCCGTCGACTTCCTGCGCTATTACGCCGGGCAGGTGCATGCCAGCTTCGACAACGAGACCCACCGCCCGCTGGGCTGCGTGGTCTGTATCAGCCCGTGGAACTTCCCGCTGGCCATCTTTACCGGTCAGATCGCCGCCGCGCTGGCCGCCGGCAACAGCGTACTGGCCAAGCCCGCCGAACAGACACCGCTGATCGCCGCCCAGGCCATCGCCATCCTGCACGACGCCGGCGTCCCCCCCGGCGCCGTGCAGCTGCTGCCGGGGCGCGGTGAAACCGTGGGCGCCCAGCTGGTCAATGACAGCCGGGTACGCGGCGTCATGTTTACCGGATCGACAGAGGTCGCCAAGCGGTTACAACGCGCCGTCGCCGATCGGCTCGATGCACAGGGCCGGCCGACGCCGCTCATCGCCGAAACCGGGGGACTCAACGCGATGATCGTCGACTCGTCGGCGCTGACCGAACAGGTTGTAACTGACGTTGTCACATCCGCCTTCGACAGCGCCGGGCAACGCTGCTCCGCCCTGCGCCTCCTCTGTCTGCAGGAGGAGATCGCTGACCATACCCTGACCATGCTGCGCGGCGCCATGGCCGAATACCGCATCGGCAACCCGGAGCGACTGGGCTGCGACATTGGCCCGCTGATCGACACCGAGGCCAAGAGCAGCATCGAGCAGCATATCCTCGCCATGCGGGCCAAGGGACACCCGGTATTCCAGGCGGCACACAGCCAGGAGGAGGAGGCCCAGTGCGACGCGCGGGGTAACTTCGTTCCACCCACCCTGATCGAACTGGACAGCCTCAACGAATTACAAGAGGAGATCTTTGGTCCGGTGCTGCACGTGGTACGCTACCGCCGCGAGCAGCTGGATACGCTGCTGGCCCAAATCAACGCCTCGGGCTACGGCCTGACCCTCGGAGTACATTCGCGCATCGACGAAACCATCGCCCACATCGCCCACAGCGCCCACGTCGGCAATATCTACGTTAACCGCAATATCGTCGGGGCCGTCGTCGGCGTACAGCCCTTCGGTGGCGAGGGACTCTCCGGTACCGGGCCGAAGGCCGGCGGCCCGCTATACCTCTACCGCCTGCTGGCCCGCAGTCCGGAAAATACCCTGACGCTCGGCACCGACGCCTCCCCGCACCAGCCGAACAACGCCACGCCGCCGCTGCAGGCCCTGAACGACTGGGCCGCCGATCGCCCGGCGCTCCAGATCCTGTGCCAGCACTACGCCAACCAGTGTCCCGCCGCCGTCCCGCGCCCGCTGGGCGGACCGACAGGCGAACGCAACACCCTGCTCTTTGTCCCGCGCGAACGGGTACTGTGCGCGGCGGGCAACGAGGACGACGCGCTGATCCAGCTGGCGGCGGTCATGGCGGTCGGCTGTCACGTCCTGTGGCCGGACACGCCACTGCACCGCGCGCTGCACCGGGATCTTCCATCGGCGGTCGCAGCGTGCATTACGCTGAGTCCGCCGGAGAGCCTGATGGCGCAAGAGTTCGACGCCGCGATCTACCACGGCGACAGCGATCGGCTGCGCCTCCTCAGCGGGCAGATTGCCGCCCGCAGCGGCGCCATCGTCCCGCTGCAGGGCCTGGCGCCCGGCGACACGCAACTGCGTCTGGAACTGTTGGTCCACGAGCGCGCGCTGAGCGTGAATACCGCGGCGGCAGGCGGCAACGCCAGCCTGATGACCCTGAGCTAACCCCGCCTCGCGCCCCTTCGTGGGGCGCGCCTTCCCCGGCTATTCACGGCTGGCATCCCAACCCCGGCCGCAAAAAAATACCGCCCACCGGATGGTGAGCGGTATTTTTTACCTT
>NZ_AFJI01000058.1 GCF_000264785.1 Edwardsiella ictaluri ATCC 33202
TAGTTATTGCCTATTGCCGACCTTTTCGCTTATGAGCGACGAAAGGCCGCGAAGGCATCCAGTACTTGTCCTATGGACTCGGCGGAAACGTCCAGGTGGGTGACCAGGCGCAAACGCGCCGCCGCGCTGATCCGCACCTCGCGCTCGGCGAGGAAGTCACGCAGCGCGACCGCCCGCTCGCCGACATCGACGTAGACCATGTTGGTCTGCACCGGCTCCACCGCATAGCCCAGTTCGCGTAGCCCGTCGCCCAGGCGCGCGGCGTTGGCGTGGTCGTCGGCCAGGCGTGCCACCTGGTGGTCGAGGGCGTACAGGCCGGCAGCCGCCAGCAGACCGGCCTGGCGCATCCCGCCGCCGACCATCTTGCGCCAGCGACGGGCCTTGCCGATCAGTTCGACGCTGCCGCAAAGCACCGAGCCCACCGGCGCACCGAGGCCCTTGGACAGGCACACCGACACCGAGTCGAAGTGCCGGGTGATCTCGCTGGCGTCTACGCCCAG
>NZ_AFJI01000059.1 GCF_000264785.1 Edwardsiella ictaluri ATCC 33202
TAAATTAGATGCATCGGTCAAGTCTCAAGGCAAACACCCAGGAACATGGGCTGATATAAATAATTTATTTTCCGGATTTTCTCAAAGGGAGATCTTATCATCAATTGACAACAAGCATTCATATGTTATTGGTTTGGCCTTATCTGACGAGATAAAAAATAAACAAAAAGAAATGAAAAACATCGGGTTAAATTTGGAGGATAGTTTCTTTTTGGCAGGGCTGATTCATGGATACTTCAACACCTCAAGCTTACCCAAAAATAAAGAGATAGAAATCCAGCAAGGGATATCTAAAACAATCACAGATAATATCAACCGAAACCTTGAAATGTCCGTACTGAAAATAAAAAAAGAAGTATCAGGAAAAAAGATACTTCCCGCCAGCACTGATAAATTCGTTTTCACCCTTGATAAAGAGGGAAGTCACGGATACAAACGAGGCAATACCGTTACATACAACGTAACCGAGATGAAGCTGAATGGTGAGCTAATAAGAAGCAGCACCAACAATAAAGTTACTTACAACACTGAAACCCCCGACTATATGCGAATTGCAATCAAGGAAGCCAAAAAAGGTGGTGAAATTTCCGTATATGGCTTGGCCATTAATATTTATGGCAACAACATCCCGCCGGGGATTTTTGCGGACACCCCCGTCAAACTACAATTCAATTTAGAGCCTATATCAATAGGAGATCATTCCAAATAATAAACCCCTACTCCAGCAACAATATATTGCTGGGTGATGCCTCCAATGAGTATAACATGTTTTTTTCGATAAAAGCTCCGATGACTTTTTCGTGGTTCTCAACCGAGCGTGAGAAGAAGATTGTTTTACGGGTAAGCCGCTTAATGCGGGTACGGAGCGTCAGGTTATTACGCTCAATGCATTGGGTGAATATTTTGCCGATTAGATGCTTATCCTTCGACACCCCCGGCCATCGCTACCCCGGTCGGCGCTGGTGATCGTGCCAATGTGAAATGGCGTGAGCCGTGCCAGTCGCTCCCGGGCTTTACTGCCCACGAAGCTCCATTGCTCATCAAGTTCGCAGATAAGCGCTCCATCAGTATGGGCGACGGGTGAATGACGTTATTCGCTTTGGCGCACGTTTTTTAACGCCCGGATGACGGTGTTAATGCCAATTTTCAGTGTACTGGCGGTATCGCGTACCCCGGCCCCCTTGAAGGCCATTTCAGTGATCTGCTCTTTAATACCCGGTTTACGGGCTGCATAGGCGTAAGTAAGTTGAAAGACGCGGCGACCGTCACGGCAGCGAAATCTGTCATGGCCTTTAGGATTCTGGCCATGGCGGTAAACCTGAGCAGACTGACAACGGGGACAATGAACGTTAACGCTGACCATGAAAGAACCTCAAAAGAGAACATTGTACATCAGATTCAACTAATTAGAGGCATTACCGATGAAAAGGTGACGGCAATCCATAAAGCGCTGGATGAATGCAGCCCGAAGCATCCGATATTTTATGAAGATGATATGGATATCCATCTTCATCCCAAATTAATCCCTAAGTCGGTGCAGACTGTCAACTGCGTGGACAACAAAAGCGCGTAGTGGCACCCGGCAGAATGAAAAACACTCTCTGGCTGGCGCGTTACACAGCGAAATGGACAACATCTGTCATGTGGGTGGCAGCAGCAGAAGCTGAGTCTTATTTATCAGTCTGTTGAAACACCTGAAGTCGACGTATCGACGGGCAAAAACGATAACGCGCATTGTGGACAACGAGCTTATCTACAAAAGCAGGGAAACGCAGCAGTAGTTGAAAGAAAACCCAAAGCTCAGGGTGATTATCGTCCGGTTTACTCGCCATGGGTGAGTCAAATTGAGCAGTTCTGACAGGCACTTCACCATACGATGACGCGCAATCATCTGTGCCGTTCAATGTGGCAACTGTTGATAAGGATTCATCATTTTATGGAAACCATGAGTCCATTTCCCCGGAGGGAAACATGAGCTGGAAAAAGTGTAGCGGTATTCGCACAGCGATTTAGAAGACGTTACAAGCTTATGTAATAAGCATCGTAATGAATCCATAATGTAAGCACCTGAGCCTATAGCCGAGAATAAGATATAACTATTGATTATTGTGCCAGAGTTAGAGTAGAATAAATCAATTTGGAGATAATCTTTGTAACGCGATTTGAGCTTATTTTTTGCTCAACGCTCAAAGTGATCACGTAACGGAGCAGTGATTAACAGCATGAAAAAGCATAATGTGATTTACTTAGCAGTAATGATAACCTTGTTACAAGGCTGTACATTGCAGCCGTCACACACTAAAAACACGCCCCCAAAAGCACCAAGCAATGGATACGAAGAGGTGAACGGGATATCTTCCGATCTCCAAACCTGCCTATTTGAAGCCAATCAATTAAAAAGCATAGACGATAAAAAATACAGCAATCAAATATTCACCTTATACAAAACTGTTTCTGAAGCAAAATATTACATGTCTATCTATAAGAGTATCAATCAAGATACTAAAAGCACCATTACTCCACTTTACACTTATAAAATAAATAATATTTGCAATGCTATATCTCAATCAATGATGAGTGAACTTGAGAAAGGCGTACTGCAAAGTGTAGACAAATAAAAGAATGCCCTACATTATGCATGTACCAAAAGAGTTGCATAATGTAGGGCCTATTTAATTACGCTCATCCAGCTTATAACACGCACTCAAACAATCAATAACAATATCCGAGTATGTTCTGCCTGTCCTTTTGGCTGCCGTTCGCAAATATAAAATTGCATCTTTGGTTAACTTACAAGACATACAGGCATAACTTGATGATTCTTGAGATACTTTCTCTTTTCTTTTACCATTTCTCACCGCTTGCATTGCACGCCGATAAATAACCTCCGGCATTATTTTCTTTATTGCCTCGATGGCCCTGGCGGTAAACTTGATCTCATCAAATAAAGCATTACCTTCAGCTAATGCATCTCTCTCGCTGGTGAAAGAGTTTATCTCTCTCTCAATAATATCAATGGCACTCAAGATTAAACGATGTTCATAACCAGAATATTCATTGCTTTCTCTGGCCCGATAAAACCATAACATCAATACATGTAAATCAGATACCGCCAGTACATGAGTTCGAGCCATGATATTGGCCCTCCAGCGAGTAAACCTAATGATATTCGCCTGTATGACAAAACTGACATTGTTACCTCAGTCGGTCACGCCTAGGTGTAACACACGATTACATGAGGCCTTGCTTTTTCGACGACAAACATCACTGTATGTAACCATACCACAGCGCGAGCAGTTTTCAAGCAACGCCAGAGGGAAATCTGTTTCTATTTATTATAGTCAAATGTTTAAGATATTGTTTTATATCAAAAAAATAACCATTAATTACTTTAAATTATACCTCTAATGATTTAAATATCAAAATGTTATATTTAAAAGTTCAAGTTCTGCATGCCATAGACGATAAGGCTGTTTGTGGCTATAGTAGCGCCGACCAATACGTTCCCCTTTTCAATACCAGGAATCTTAGATGAAAAAACTGATAATTCAGCTTACTCTTTTTCTCTTTTGTTTTCTTTCATTAGCCAATTCTTTTGCCGAAAATCTGCAAACCAGTGCATCGATAAGTATCATTGGTGCTATTGACGCAACCAATTCATGTAATACTTCAATAAAATCAATGAACAATACATCAACATATACTTTGGCTAATATACAATGTACTTACCCCACCAGTGTTCAGGTGAGATATCAATCAAGTGCCGGCATTGTCACCCAGCACAGTAACAGTAACAGTAACAGTAACAGTAACAGTAACAGTAACAGTAACAGTAACAGTAACAGTAACAGTAACAGTAACAGTAACAGTAACAGTAACAGTAACAGTAACAGTAACAGTAACAGTAACAGTAACAGTAACAGTAACAGTAACAGCAACAGTAACAGTAACAGTAACAGTAACAGTAACAGCAACAGTAACAGTAACAGTAACAGTAACAGTAATGACGACATCACCGCACTGACACCGCAAGAGGTGAAAGTCAGACCGGCCAGATCAAAAAAAATCGCATTTATTGTCAGTGAAACACCAGAAGTTCGCCAGCAAGAAGCCACCTATACCATTTCAAGCACCAGCGGAAATATATCCATAGTAAATCATAAAAATGAATATGTGGCTTACAAGCAATATAACATCCCGCTATCCATCACAAAAAAAAATAGCGGTAACAAAAGTCAAAGTCACCGCATTACGGTTGAGCTGTACTTTCTATAATCTTATGCATTCTCTGGAGACATATGGGCTTTAGTTCCTATCCCTGTAGACCTATTTTGTTGCACCCAGTTTGGATACCGACAGCGCGCAACAACCGGAGCGTACACACAGTACGTGAGGATTATAAGCACGGTCCAAGACTAAAATGGCAAATCAAATAGCTTAATAAGATAGGCTCTAAGAGCCTATCTCAATTAGAATTTTATTCCAGACCATAAGACCACGGAGAAAATGCAGCATGGCCTCGTAATTTTCAGACGTCTTTTCCCATAGGGTCATTACCCGGCGAAAGCGATTCATCCAGCTATGCCTCCTCTCGACGACCCAGCGATAAGCCTTGAAGTTTGTGGTTTTACTGGCATCTGATTCCCCTTTACGGGAGTGGATATGCGGCTCATAACGACGGCCTGCAAGTATGTTTTCAGCCAGCCCACATAAGTAGCCTTTGTCCAGGCAGAGCCTGAATCTTTGCCCCGGACGTCCCGTCTGAAGCACATCGCGTGTATCCGCAACCCGTTTGATGTCATGTGTGTTGACTGCTGCGACAACCAGCGACAGCGGAAGCCCGTTGGGGCCTGTCATCAGATTGCGCTTTACGCCTTGTTTCCCTCTTTCCGTGGGATTGCGGTCTATTTTTTTGTTCCTGACAACGGCGATTTGGTCATACAGCCATCCATCGACAACCAGGACCAGTCAATGCCGTCAAGACGTTCACAGGCCAGCAATCCATTCTGCCAGAAACGTTCGAAGACGCATGCATCGCGCCACTCCTGGAAGCGCCGGTGCGCTGAGCTCGATGAGCATATCCCTGTGGCATTCAATGCGTCCCACTGGCATCCGGTACTGAGGACGCAGAATATGGCATCCATTGCGGCACGATAATCAACGCATTTCCAATGCGTACCGAGTGGATGGCGGGTTTTGTGCTCTGGGATAAACGGGGCCATTTTTTCCCATAGCTCATCGCTGATCCGTCATTTGCTGCCTGTCCCTATTTTCACCTGCAGAAATTATCATTTACGACATTCTTACGATCCCTTCTGGGATCGGTTCTAAGTATCATCGATAGCAGAAACCTCATCAGAGGTGATATACCCAAAGAGCAATATCTACCAGATAAGTGCACATCGCAGACACCAGCAAGGCTAAAATAACTGTCGAAATAACCCTAGCGAGATAATCCCTGCACGCTATTTCACCGAACTCTCCGATACACCGATGAATGCATTTATTATTTTGCTAAGAGGTGTTTTTACTTTAACGGATAGCAGATTACATCTCCACTTTTCTCTTTAATCAATTTTTCCGTTAATTCAAACTTACACCGAGGAACATCGTTTTCAGATACCAGATACTTATACACATGCTGTGCCCCTTGATCTGTTTTTGCTTTATAGTCAATGGCTAAGTTTTGCTCCGGACCGACAACGGTCACAAACTCACCACTGTCGGTGGCAACCACGGCACCGGCAATCAAAGGCTCACCCACTTTCGCCAGCAGTTTATACAGACCCGTAATATTCTTACCGAATTTAAAGGTCACATAGGATATGCCGCCAAACCCGGATTTCACCGTCTCCTCTCCACCAATGGCATATACATCCTGAGGCAACCCATCCATATTGACTGAAATATTATTAGGCCGGTATGGATAAACCTTTGATATAACAGCCCGCCCGGTAATAGTGGGGGAAACTGGACCGCTGGGCCCGTCAATGACAACGCCATTCTCTCCCTCTACTGAGGCAATCGCAAAAGTATCGTCGATACGATCAGATGAAAAATCAATCCCTTTTTTCGTAATCGCCACCCCACCAGAGATCCCAGCATTATAAGACATCCCCTGCAGATCCTTTTGCTTATTATAAGTAACCCCCCCGGTATAGGTAGTCATGGCCCCCCGATAGGATCCCTGAGCAAAGGAGTACATATTCCCACCAACCTTGGTTTTAATGCTATTGGTGCCAACCGTTACATTCGCTTTCCGATCCAGATAACTGTTGGTGTATGTGGTTGTAATGGACTGCTGATCAGCGACTTTAGAAAAAGATGAGCCCATTATTCCCCATCCCCCCATAGGAATAGAGACATTCAGGAATACAGAGTTCTCATTATCAGACTTTTGCAGAAATACTGATGCTGTTGCATATTTAAACTGTTTTGACAAAGATGCGTACATCCGCTTATAGCTTTTCCCAGAATAATATTGGTCGACACCGACACCGACCGAGGCAGCAATATTGGCTGGTAATGGATATGAAAGTGATGTGGACAGTGACTGCTTTAATTTATTGGAGTTATCGATTCTTCCATCATTTGTTAACAGTGGAGATGCACCTCCATAAATATCATATGGGTCCAGATAGTCCTGACTTCTGTAGGAATAGTTCAATGATGCTGTTGCACGCTCAATATTGATATTTGTTGAGGCACTGATTTTCCCTCCAGTCTGACTGGTTCTGCCGTAACGGGAAAAGAACATCTGATATGTTCCGGCAATCACGTTGTCAAAGAGGTTTATAGAATAGGCAGTAGCCATATTTTGATAGGCTTCGGTAATCAACGCAGAAACAGAAATATTCTGTTTTTGACTGAGTGCCAGGTTATATGTACCGGTCAACGTAAACTTATTTTTCTCAGGCATCGCAGTATTGCTATTACTGTTCATGGACCTGCTTCCAGAAATGTTGGCCGTATTCCTAAACTGCCCCAAGGCAATGGAATACCAACTATTGGAAGAGGTATTAATCGCATTGCCAACAACATAAGGATACGTAACGATACGACCATCATCACCGACAATTCTAATCATCAGGTTTTGTGATGCGGTATTAACAGGAACATTACTCAAGGCAAAGTCCCCGACAGGAACCCGGGTGCTATATATCACATTGCCATTTTGCACAACTTCAATTTTTGATGGCGTATCAGCAAACCCCTTAATCGCCTGTGTGGTACCCAACTGAGTAAACGAGGTTTCCGGTGCATACTGCGCACCAACCAGTGACAGACCAGAAAATAATGAGTTTTGTGTGACAATCTCACCCGCCTGGACTTGCTCTCCACTTTCAAACTTACGCTCAACAAATGAACTTTCACGGTAAAAATTAGAATCTTTATTCTGCTTGGAATAATACATGTTATTTTTCAATGACCAGCCATTGAATAGTAAATTCGTCTCAAACTTACCAAAAACTGATGAAAAAGACTGCCTTTCAGTCGTCGATGACAGTTGAGAATTGCTGGCGCTCAGATTATAATTAAGCAGCGTAGCAATACCAGTTGTTGGATATTGTGAGTAATGACGCTTAATCGAAGATCGACTCATACTAAAAGTATAATTAAGCAATGCGCCTAAATTTTTTGATGGATACTCTTCATAATACTTTTTGAATAATGCCTCTGGAATAACCACCTGCAAGGATGATGTGGTTCTGTTTAACTCCACTTTCATAGAGGAAATTTCTTCCTTTGAAAACTGCGAAGGATCTATCTCTGGGAAAATCAATGAGAAAAACTGACCATCTTTTTTTACCTCACCATCATCACCAACCATGACCCAATCTGATGTCACTTTATTACCGTTCAGATACACATCAACCAGATATTTACCTGCTGGAGACTTATTACTCTCCAATTGATCAAGGGTGGAGGCAGAAACCCCAAGTTGTTTCAGCATGCTCGCCTCAAACTCTGCATGAGCCGATGATGAGTATGCAGTAATTATTGGAGCCATAGAGAGCACTAAGATACAATAATCTGATTTCATGCCTCACCTCAACACGTAAGGGCGCTGATTGCTCACCAATTAACTGATTAGTTTGTGATGGTATAAGGTGGTAGAATACTTGCTGTGGTTGAGACGGGACTTATCTCGACGGATTTCAGTGACGCATAACTTATAGTATCGAATTTAATATCTTGACCGGGTAGGATAAAACCATTTGTAATATTTATCGACTTTACCTTTCCGGAATCATTAAACTTTACAGTCTTCATCAAACGCACAACATACAGTGAATCATTTTTTAAGCTCACCCCCCCATTGCTGTTTTCTATCTTTAATCCTTTCCAGGGTTCAGGATTTTCAACCAATGCGGCAGGACGTGCAACAGCGGCAATGTTATAAGATGAATTAATGATGGTTTTTGTCTTGTTGTTGGGTTCACTGGTCAGTTCCTGAAAGCGTAAGCGCCCCAGCATTTCTTTACTGATGGTTTTATCCTTAAGGAAAATTCGAACAACCTGACTTTCCCCCGGTTTTAATTTTGATATGGGTGGTGACAACATAAAAAGGGACCGGCCAGCAATGGCTTTGGTCTCATCTTCTGATTCAGAGGCGAATAACAGAATTTCCTGAGAACCCAGATTTTTGACTGCAATATGGGCCTCTCCGGTTGTTGCACTCACCACCACACCACTTTGGCCAATCGAGAAATTTGCCATGGCATTTGGTGAGGTCATAAAAAAGGCAGCGGTGATGGCTGAAACAGATAAAATAGATGTTTTCATATTATACCCCAATTATAATCTCATTACGTCATCGTGGTTAAATAAGCAAGGCGGAAACCGCCTTGCTTAGGATAAGCATTTAGAGGAAGATGAATCCTTTACAGGGTGTAAAGCTCCAGCGTCATGGTATTGTTCAGGGACAGCGTAGTACCCTGAATATCGTTTTTCCATCCGCTTGCCAGCGGGTCATAGTACATACCGACACGGAATGGATAGACGAATGTGGTAGCTGAAATGGGATGGGCGTTAGTATCTACTACGGTAAAAATATTATTGGAGTCTCCGGCCAAACTTTTAATAACACTATAGTTTGGTGCACCGGTAAATGTACTGCTGGTACTTACACTGGACAGTGTCTGGTTGCCGATTGCAGCGTACCATGCAGATGCACCTCCTGCTGTTGGCCCTGTAGCCCCGATATCTGCATAAACGTGGGCAGCATCTTTGTTGGTGCTGGTTCTGACAAGACCAAATTTATGGGCTGCAGCAGCGCTGTTTGGCAGAGAACTGCTAAATTTGACGGCCGTAGCCACCGGGAATGTGCAGTTTACGGTCGCATTAAAGGCTTTCATTGAACCCATAATATCACCATTTGGCGCATTCAGGTCAGCCACGCTGCGGGTTCCCACATCGAGCACCCCACCGCCGTCTACTGCAATGGTACAGGTATTGGCGCCATTAATGGAGCCAGTGATACTGACAGTTGCAGAGCCAGCCAGAGTTTCAGCTGATACATTAGTTGCCATCAATGCAGTTCCGGCGGTGGCTACTAACAGTGCGATAGCATGAAGTTTTTTCATAGTAACACCTTTGCGATTAAGTGAGTCCGGATATAACACATCGAAAACCATTACAATCTGTCTTGCTGCTACTTTTACCAGAGCGCCTTCATCAGGCACAATTAATTTATAGGAATATAAATAAATATATTCAAGTAAGTTTTTAAAAAAAATAAATTCGTTACTATTCAACAATATACACAATAAAAAAATAAAAATATTTTTCTAGGCAAACGGTTACTTACCAAAACAAAAAACCAAAAAATAATGAATAACACATAATTAAGATGATGTTTTTTTAAAATCACCGGGCACAACGGCACTACTGATAGTTATTTATTTCATGGTTAATAGCATGTAAAACACCAAAAAAAATAAAATGCAACTAACACATAAATAGAGTTTAATCAGTTATTGTATTAATCTGTGTTAAGAACACAGGCTTTGCTGAGGCTTTG
>NZ_AFJI01000060.1 GCF_000264785.1 Edwardsiella ictaluri ATCC 33202
GTTNTTTTTTTATGGTTCGCGCGGGAAAAAGGCGCGTTGTACGCGCCCTTCGCCGTTAACGCGCGCCGCCGTTGCGCTGCAGCTGATCGCGCAGGTTAGGCGGCGTCCCCTTGATCGTCAGGGTATCGGTCTGCGCATCCCAAAAGATACGCTCCCCCAGCAGCAGGGCGTCAAAGTTAATCGTCAGGCCACCGCCACTGCCGGCAAACTTGGTCAGCTGACGCAGCGTACTGCGATCCGCGGGGAAGCTCTCCTCCAGCGCGTAGCCACGCTCGGCGGTGAACTGCTGAAAGTCCATATCCCCGACGCTGGGGATCTCCCGCGACAGCGCCTCCAGCGCAATATCCTCCCCCGCCTGCAGTTGTTCATTACAATAGTCATACACCTGTTTACGGCAGGCCTGACGCTCGTTTTTATCCAACTGGCCTTCACTACAGTAATCGCTCACCGCCTGCAGCAGGCCGCGATTCTGCACCTTGGTATCCAGCCCCGCCTGAGCGCCTAAAAAGTCCATAAAGAAATCGGCCACCTTGCGCCCCACCCGGCCTTTCAGATACGAGAGGTAACGCTGGGACTGTGGGTTGGTCTCCCATTCGGTCATATCGATACGCGCGACGATGTCGGCATGCATAATGTCCAGATAATGGGTGGTGCTCAGATCCAGTCGTTCGTTCACCCGCATGCTGCTGCAATTATTGAGTACTGCGACCAGCAGGTAATCCACTGCCAGATAGCGATACTGGCAGAACAGCACGATCCCACCCTCGGCAAACGGATATTTGGCCAGTTCATCGCGCAGGCGACCGGTCGCCGCACGGCTAAACGCCAGGAAGCTATCCTCTCCCTTGCGGTAGTGAGTCAGCGCCTGCGCCAGCTCGCTCTCCGGGTTAAAGGTGCCATACGCCTTGCTTTTGGCGCTGTAGACCCGGTGTAGCTCCGCCATCATCTCATCAACGGCGGCGCTCTTTTCCAGCAACGAGTCGCGCAGCACCACATCCAACTGTTGCTCATCGCGTTTAACCAATTGATGTAGCGCGATGTTCTCCAGATCCAGACTCATCGTTTGCTCCTGTTGTCCTCAGCCTGATACAGGCGCGTATTCAAGCACCGTTACCGGGCACCCGCAAGCGCCTTTGTCCACCGCCGCACCTCCCCCTGCATAAAAGAGCAGAAAACCACGCGCCTATCGGGTAATATGGTGAACTTTGTAAGTCATCGACGGTCACTTTTATGCCACAATCATCCCGTTACAGCGATCAGCGCGTTGAACAATTGCTCTCTGAACTGGTTAACGTATTAGAATCGCAGCATGCGCCCACCGATCTCTCCCTGATGGTGCTGGGCAATATGGTAACTAACCTGATTAATACCAGCGTCGCGCCGACGCAGCGCAGCATGATCGCACGCTCCTTTGCCGACGCGCTTCAGGCCTCCATTCGGGAAGATAAAGCCCACTGACCCTTCGGGTACAGAGATTCGACGGAAACAGACAGAGTTTATGGTAACGAACCGTCAGCGCTATCGTGAAAAGGTCTCCCAGATGATCAGCTGGGGGCACTGGTTCGCCCTGTTTAATATTCTGCTGGCGCTGCTGCTGGGCAGTCGTTATCTGTTTATTGCCGACTGGCCAGCGACCCTGGCCGGGCGTATCTATGCCATCGTCAGCTGGCTAGGTCACTTCAGCTTCCTGGGGTTTGCCGCCTATCTTCTTACGCTGTTTCCGTTAACCTTTATTGT
Source organism: Edwardsiella ictaluri ATCC 33202 (assembly GCF_000264785.1). Taxonomy (GTDB): domain Bacteria; phylum Pseudomonadota; class Gammaproteobacteria; order Enterobacterales; family Enterobacteriaceae; genus Edwardsiella; species Edwardsiella ictaluri. The sequence goes on from NZ_AFJI01000060.1 coordinate 1,738, forward strand.
AATGTCGCAGCGTCTGCTGCGCTTTCTTTCCGCGGCACTGGCCACCGCCGGACTGACCCTGCTGCTGATCGACTCCGAGGTATTCACCCGCTTCCACCTGCACCTTAACCCGCTGGTCTGGGAGCTGGTCATTAACCCCGCGCAGGGGGAGCTCTCCCGCGACTGGCAGCTGATGTTCATCTGCGTGCCGGTGCTGTTTCTGATCGAGATGTTGTTCGGTACCTGGAGCTGGCAAAAACTGCGTAGCCTCAACCGGCAAACCTTTGGCAAGCCGCTGGCACTGGTATTTATCGTCTCATTCCTGGCCTCGCACCTGATCTATATCTGGGCGGATGCCAACTTCTACCGCCCCATCACTATGCAGCGCGCCAATCTGCCGCTCTCCTACCCGATGACGGCGCGGCGCTTCCTGGAAAAACACGGACTGTTAAATGCACAGGCCTATCAGGAGCGGCTGATCCGTACCGGCAATCCTGAGGCATTAGCCATTGAGTACCCGCTGGGTGAGCTGAGCTACAGCGACAAAGGCGCCGGGCTGAACCTGCTGGTGGTGGTCGCCGACGGCCTGCGGGCCGATGCGCTGCCGCAAACCATGCCGGAGCTGGCCGCCTTCAGTGCCAAAAACCTGAACTTTACCCACCATTACAGCACCGGCAACGCCATCGACAGCGGGCTGTTCGGTCTGTTTTACGGCATCTCGCCCAGCTATCTGGACAGTATCCTGGCCGGACGTAAGCCGTCGGCGCTGATCGACGCGCTAACGCATCAACACTATCAGTTCGGCCTGTTCTCATCGGATGGCTTCAAAGCCCCACTCTATCGTCAGGCGCTGTTCAGTGATTTTACCTTGCCCGCACCGCAGAAACAGAGCGATGCCGCCACGGTGCATCAGTGGGAAAACTGGCTGGATACCCAAACATCCACCCACCCGTGGTTTGCCTACGTCAATCTGAACGGCGAGGCCGACGGCGGAGCGCTGTCAGCCAGCCGCTATCAGCGCTCGGCTCGGCAGCTGGATGGACAGATCGCCGCAATGATCGACGCCCTCCGCGCGCGTCAGGTGCTGAAAAACACGGTAGTGGTGATCACCGGCAGTCACGGCGTGGCGCTGGACGGCGAGGATCACGCCGACGCCGACTACAGCCGAGCCCGGTTGCAGGTGCCGCTGATCATCCACTGGCCGGGCACCTCGCCGCAATCCATCGCCAAGATGACCAACCATGAAGATATCATGGCCACGCTGATGCAGCGTCTGCTGCACGTCGACAGCCGGGCCGCCAACTACACCCAGGGCGAGGATCTGTTTGCCGCCGCGCGCAGTCACGACTGGCTGACGCTGGGCAACGGCAGCGATCTGGTGATCGTCACGCCGCAGCAAACCATCGTGCTCAACCGTAACGGCACCTACCGCGCCTACGATCGCGACAATCGAGAGCTGACGGGCGAGCGGCTGCAGCTACCGCTGCTGCTACAGGTATTGACCGACGTGAAGCGCTTTATTGCCAACTAGGGCGCCGCACAGGGAAATATCGCACTACCGCGCGATACCACAACAAAAGGCGGCCGATTGCCTAAAACAACGGCAAACGGTGCGATCACGGCTTGCAAATGTCAGAAAAAAAGGTAGTATACACAACCAGTTCGGCACGTAGCGCAGCCTGGTAGCGCACTGTCATGGGGTGTCAGGGGTCGGAGGTTCAAATCCTCTCGTGCCGACCAAAATTCCCTAAAAAAACCAACCTCTGCGGTTGGTTTTTTTACATCTGCGCTTCCGTAGGCGCCTGCTGCCGGATCTATCGGACTCCCTCACCCAACGCCGTCTATCCGGATACCCATAGTCCAGATGTATGATTGCGAACCGCGATCGGCGCTTAGCATCGCCACACCCTCACTGAGGCGGCGGGCTCCAGCGATAGTTGTTACGCCCGGCACCCTTAGCCTGATACAACCCGCCGTCCACCCGCGCCACAAAATGCGCCAGCGTTTCACCGGCCGCATAGATCCCCACGCCAATGCTTACGGTCAGCCCGCGCTGTTCGGTAATCCGCACCATACTGGCCTGCTGCAGCAAGCGTGCCGCGCGGGTCTCCAGCCATGCCCGATCCTCGCTCTCCAGAACCACGGCAAACTCCTCGCCGCCGATGCGGGCCGGAAAGGCCGGGGAGACGAACTCACTGTGCAACAGGCGGCCAAACTGGCACAGCACCCGATCGCCAACGGCATGTCCAAACTCATCGTTAATCTGTTTAAAGTGGTCAAGATCGATAATAAACAGCGAGAAGTGACGTGGCAGTGGCTGAGACATCAGGCTTGAGTAAAAATGGCGCCGGTTGGGTAACCCGGTCAGGTCGTCAAACAGCGCCAGATAGCGCAGTCGTCCCCGTACCCGGGCAAGATAACGCAGAGTACAGATACCGCCCCAGGCGCACATCACCATGCCGATAGCACGCAGTACATCCTCCAGATTACCGAGCCATACCGGCTGCTGCACTACCTCATCCAGCAGATCCAGCACCCCGCTCAGTATCCATAGGGTCAGACCGCTGTTCAAAACCCAGTAGGAGCGACGATCCAGCGCAGAAAACTGTACCGCCACCAGCATCAGCAAAACGGTCAGGTACTCCACCAGTTCCAGTGAAAAGGCAAAACCATTAAAGCGCCGTGCCGGATAGTGCGGTAAATACAGCAGGTGCAACATGGCCAGCAGCAGCAACAGTGGCCCAAGCGACAGCAAATACAGCGCCCGCAACCAGGTAAAGCCACGCCGCGGCAGCATCGGATCGCTGTATTGTGCCATAGAACGCTGGCGCCTATCGCCGAAAAGACCTCTCATCCCCAGCTGCCTCATGGTGGAGTAATCGTAAGATACAGTTTTAATTTATTGAAATTATTATATATATTATCTCAAAATCTATTATGCTAACTATACCAATTGACAACTTCTTTTCATCTGCGTGCAGCGGTACGACCAAGGTGGGTGGGAAGCCGTGGGAAATGGTAAAACATGGGAAAAAGGGGAATGCGCCCCAAGGCGGCGTGACTGACGCCACGCCGCTGCAGAGAAGCGCGATTAGAGATGGGCAAAGGCGCGTTTACCGGCAAACTGCGCCGCGGTCCCCAGCGCATCTTCAATGCACATCAGCTGATTGTATTTTTCGATCCGCTCACCACGGTACGATGCACCGGTTTTCAAGTGGTCAGCACGCAGTCCAACAGTCATGTCGACGATAAAGCTATCCACAGTTTCACCACTGCGGTGGAAGATAAAGGCACCCCAGCCATGGCTATGACACAACTGTACTGCGGCGATGGTCTCACTCAGGCTGCCGATCTGATTCAGCTTAATCAACGCCGCATTGGCCGCGCCTCATCAATACCGCGCTGGATATAGCGTACGTTGGTGACAAACAGATCGTCACCCACCCGCTCAATCCGCTGTCCCTGGCGGGCATTCAGGTGCCCCCCTCCCAGTCGTTTTCCGCCAGCCCATCCTTCAGCAGCACAATGGGAAACACATCCAGCAGCGCTGCATAAATAGTCAGTCATCTCCTATGCATCGAGCCGACACCCTTCGCTTGGCAGAGAGTATCACCCATCCTGATAGAACTCACTGGACGCCGGAGCCTGCAGATCACAATATCCTCGCCCGGGCAGTAGCCGATGCGCTCAATGGCCTGGACGTCCAGCGCCGCCTGCTCACACATGTCAATCCCCTCAAGGGGGGTTGCGGATCGGGACGTTAACGTGCGCGATCGCCCGCTATACGCCACAGCCGCCAAAGCGCCCCGGATCACCGTCGCGTAACGCTACTGCCTCGCGCGATCCGGTACTGACGATGTGAGAGCCCACGCACCACCCAACACCGTCACATCCACTGCTACCCTCGGGTTTCCGCGTGAGTCCAGGATCTCCCTGGCCATGATACTCTCGATTCAAAAGCTCATGCTGCACTCCTGCCCTTAAATATGTTTAACCAGAACGTCGGTCTCAAGGTCATTGATAAAATCGAACGAAGTAGAGACAAACTTAGCCAGCGCGCGGTTATGGTGACCCAGCATCAATAAGTCGACCTGCTGACGGGTAACGAACTCACGCAAATCGTCCAGCGCATCCATGGAAACGATCTGCTCGGCATCGATCGGGTAGTCCTGCTGGTGCACCAGCGACATCAGCACCTGACGGGCATCATTAAGGCTTTGCTGCTCCATACGCGTCAGATTGACATCCAGCATACCGCGCAGCGCAGCCAGATCGCCACGGATATGCCCCAACGTCAGCCGGGCATCGTTTTGCCGGGCAACCTGGCAGGCATGTGGCAGCAACAGCTCACCGTCGTGGCGGCCATGAATCAGAACCAGAACATGGTGATATATTTTCATCGGGAAACCTCATTTCACATCAGATGGGCGCCGATCCAGGGAAGGATCTCTTTCTTCCGGCTCAGCATGCCGGGCAGCGCCTGTACGGGAAGCGACGTACCGTCGCGGGCAACGCGATAAAGGTCGGTATGACGGCGACGGATATCGCTGACCGCCAGCATCACGTAGTCCAGCGCCTGCTCGCGGCAGCGCTGTCGCATGCAGGCCAGCAGTGGTGCCAGCTGATCGGAAAGTTGCGTGGGCGAGGCGACCTCCAGCTGCGCCACCTCCAGGGTGTAGGCGCCGATGACAAAGCGCTTGAGATCTTTTTCCAGCAGTCCCTCGGGGGTATAGCCATCCAGGCAGGTCTTTGCCGCCAACAGACCATCCAGAAAAGCCTCATAGTCGATGCCGCACAGTGGGCTCAGCGCGGCGACCGCCCGACGATCCGCCTCGGTCACGGTAGCCGAAATCATGCCGACGGTATCGCTCAGAATGGCGCCCAGCAGCAGCGTGGACTGGTGCCGATCTGGCACCATGGCATACTCATGGGTCATGATCTGCCACAGCAGGGTTGCCGTACTGCCTACCCGGCGGATCCAGGCATCGATCGGCTCGGCGCTGGTCAATGAACCTAACCGATGGTGGTCGATCAACCCCAGCAGACAGCACTCCGCCAGCCCCTCGGGGCCCTGTTCGGCATCGCTGAAATCGACCAGCCAAACATCCCGCCCATTCAGCGGCGCCGTCAGCAGCGCCGGCGCATCACACTCAGCCTGCCGCAAAATATAGGCCGTCTCATGGTTTATCTCTCCCAGGCGCCAGGCCGTCGCGGGCAGACCGCGCGCCGTCAGCCACTGGGCAGTTACCAGCGCACTGCAGATACTGTCACTGTCGGGGTATTTATGGCCAAAAACGTAGATCATCTCTCCTCCGTCACAATCGAGCAGCCACGGGGAGTTCAGCACAAGCGAAGAAAAAAAAGCAACGCTGATGCCGCCGTTCCCGTGGAACGGTTGTCATCAGGCATAACCATTCGTAATCAGATTACGGCGGTTGGAATAGGGGTGACAGACTATCACACGGGATTAGCTAACCAGTTTTTCCGGACGATGACAAGGGAGGGAGTATTACAAAGCGTGTCCGCTGGCGGACTCCGGCAGCCGGCAGGCGTTGCACAGTGCAGGCCATATCTCCATGGTAGCGGCCACAACCGCCTGCAGATCGGCGCAGTCAGCCCCTTCGCGTGCGCGCACCGACATTCCCTGGATCACGCAGCACAGGTAGCGTGCCAAGCCCTGTGCGTCACTGTGCGTCGGCAGCTCCCCCTGCGCCTGGCGCAGCTGGAGAAAACGGGCCAGCATCGCCTCCTGCACCGACTGACGGCTCTTCAGCACCTGGCTGACCTGATCCGAACAGCGGGTCTGCACCATAGAAGCACAGATGATAAAGCAGCCGCTGGGCGTATCGCCGCTGGTAAAACAGTTCGCCGTCACACTCAGGTAGTTGTGAATCGTATCAGCCAGCGGCAGCGTCACGTTAAACAGCAGACGATCGTACTTGTCCTCGTTACAGGCCGTGTAATACTCCACCACGGCACGGAACAACCCCTCTTTGTTCTCAAACTCGGCATACAGCGTCGGCGCCTTGGCACCGGTAGCCTCCACCAGATCCACAAGAGAGGTGGCCTCATAGCCCTGACGCCAAAACAGCTCCAGCGCCTTACGCAGCGCCACTTCCCTGTCAAACACCTTTGGACGGCCACGTCCGGCGCGCTTACAGGATGTGTGTTCAATTGCCATTCCCTTTCCTACACCTCACTGACTGGATCTCACGCTAAAGGTAGCCCTCAGCCCCTGAATATGCAAACCACGGCGCACCGGGAGTGAAACCGTGCTAAGGAAAATTGACGCCCCTGAGAGCATCAATATCTTTTTTAACAAACATAGGGTTAACAATTTTATTAATAAACGTTAATAAAAAACATTGACGCCGCTTTGGCGACGGAATTACCATTAAATTAACGATCGTTAAAATAATAGATAAACGACGCCGCCGTATGCTATGCGTCAACGCGATCGTAACCGTGATGACACGTCAACGCATTCATGTTCCCAGGCGACTCCCACGCGCGCCGTGTCACCGACCATCGCACAAAAAAGTAAGGTGATTGCCATGTACAATACCGATTTTATCAGCGCACTACGCACCTGGATCGACAGCAACGTTGCCGCCATCTCATCCCTTGACGACGTGGCGGCGCGCGCCGGTTACTCCAAATGGCACCTGCAGCGCATGTTTAAAGCACACACCGGAGTTCGGTTGGGGGAGTATATCCGCAATAAAAAGCTGGATGAGTCAGCCCGTCGGCTAAAAGTCTGCCAGGGATCGATTCTCGACATTGCCCTGTCGATGGGCTTTGACTCCCAACGCTCCTTCACCCGCTCTTTCAAGCGGCGCTTTGACGTGACACCGGGCGTATGGAAGAAAGAGATGACAGCGGGGAACCCCTTGGATCGCGCCGCCTGAGCGGCGGCGCCGATCGGCCCGTCGCAGACACAGTCTCTCTACTGTCTCCGCGACGGGTTATCCTGAGTCGCCGTATGGCTCAGCGCCCCTCGGTACGCCCCTTACCCTGCTCAGCCGGACGGCGCGGGCGGCGGTTTTGCCCCTGACGCGGCGCGGTGCTGCGCTGTCCCTCTGCGCGGCGCCCCTGCCCCGAACGTTCCGTACGACCGCTGTTCTGGCGTCCACCCTGGCGGCCATTCTGAATTGGCTCGGCCTTAATACTCGGATCCGGCTCATAGCCCGCAATGGCCATGCGCGGAATCGGACGCTTCAGCAGACGTTCAATATCGCGCAGCAGCTTATGCTCATCCACGCAGACCAGCGACAGCGCCTCACCGGTTGCCTGGGCCCGCCCGGTGCGGCCGATACGGTGCACGTAGTCCTCCGGCACGTTGGGCAGCTCATAGTTCACCACATAGGGCAGCTGATCGATATCCAGGCCGCGCGCGGCGATATCCGTCGCCACCAGCACCCGAATATCACCGCTCTTAAAGTCCGCCAGCGCGCGGGTACGCGCCCCCTGGCTTTTGTTGCCGTGGATCGCCGCCGCGCTGATGCCGTCTTTATTCAGCTGCTCCGCCAGGTGGTTGGCACCGTACTTGGTTCGGGTGAAAACCAGCACCTGACGCCAATCCCGGGTGCCGATCAGAAAAGAGAGCAGCTCACGCTTACGCTTCTTATCCACCAGATGCACGTGTTGGGTCACCAGCTCTGACGCGGTATTGCGGCGCGCCACTTCCACCTCGGCCGGGTTATGCAGCAGTGAGGCTGCCAGCGCCTTGATCTCATCGGAGAAGGTGGCGGAAAACAGCAGGTTTTGCCGTTTGGCCGGCAGACGGGCCAGCACGCGGCGGATATCGTGGATAAAGCCCATATCCAGCATCCGGTCGGCTTCATCCAGCACCAGGATCTCGACCTGAGACAGATCCACCGCATTCTGATGGGCCAGATCCAGCAGGCGCCCCGGCGTCGCCACCAGCACATCCACGCCGCCACGCAGCTTCATCATCTGCGGGTTAATGCTCACGCCACCGAACACCACCAGTGACCGCAACGGCAGATGGCGGCTGTACTCGCGTACGTTTTCACCGATCTGCGCCGCCAGCTCGCGGGTTGGCGTCAGGATCAGCGCCCGTACCGGGCGACGTCCTTTACCACTTTTCGGGTTCTGGTGCAGCAGCTGCAGCAACGGCAGGGTAAAGCCGGCTGTCTTACCGGTGCCGGTCTGGGCGCTGGCCATCAGATCGCGACGCTGCAGCACCACGGGAATGGCCTGCTGTTGGATCGGGGTGGGCTCACGATAGCCCTGCTCTTCCACAGCGCGTAACAGTTCGGCACACAGGCCAAGGGAATCAAAAGACATGAAAAACTCCAGACCTGCCCGCTCCCTGTGCTACAGGGATGCAGTTTCCGGACAGGCGTATCAGACGAGGCAAAGCAAGAATTACCACGAGGACAGGCACAAACTGCAGGTACATAATTAGCGTACAGTGTAACAGCATGTACCCGCGCTGTCTGCCCCCCATTACGCTCCCGTCACCCGCTTTACAGCGGCGAAAAAAACGCCTAAAGTTAATCAATCATATGATTGACTTTTAACGAGGTCGCGATGACAACGCCCTGCATCAATTCGGTGATGGCCAGCACAACGCCCCGCGGCAAACAGGCGCGTCAGTCCCTGATCGATGCCGGGCTGACCCTGTTTGCGCAACGGGGACTGGAGGGGGCCACCACCCGCGATATCGCGCTGGCCTCTGGGCAGAACATCGCTGCCATCACCTACTACTTTCACTCCAAGCAGGGGCTCTATCTGGCCGTCGCCCAGTGGATTGCCGATACCCTCAACGCCAGCTTCCACCCCCTGCGCACGGAGTGCGAACGCTTTCTGAGTCGGTCAGACGCAACGCCGCAGGCCTATCTGGCGCTGATCCAGCGCGCCATCGCTCACCTGTGTCATCTGATGACCCAGCCGCAGACCCTGCACCTGAGCCAGATTATCTCACGGGAGCAGATGCTGCCCAGCGCCGCCTCGCCCATTCTGCACGATCAGTTTATTTAGCCGCTGCACACCCTGATGACCCGTCTGGTGGCCGGCTATGCCGGGCTAGACGCGACGCAGCCGGCGGCGGCGCTGCACACCCATGCGCTGATCGGCCAGGTTCTGGCATTTCGCATGGCGCGTGAAACCATACTGAACCGCACCGGCTGGCCCCAGATAGGTCCGGCCCAGGCGCAGGCGATCCATGAGGTCGTGCAGATGCATACCGAGCTGCTGATGAACGGGCTGCGTCAACGCGGCGTCGTCGGGAACGTGAGGAAACCATCATGAATAAAAGGCGTATCACAGGCGTGGTCATCGGTGTCGTACTGATTGCCCTGGCCTGCGCGGGATATGACTACTACCGCAGCCAGCAGGATCAGCCGCTGACGCTATATGGCAACGTCGACATCCGCACCGTTGATCTCGGGTTCCGTGTCAGCGGCCGTCTGGCCTCCCTCAGCGTCGATGAGGGAGCCGCAGTTAAGCCGGGGATGTTGCTGGGCCGGCTGGATGACGCCCCCTATGTCAATGCCCTGAATGAAGCGCGCGCCAACACCGCCGCCGCACAGGCCAACCTCGCGCTGCTGCAGGCCGGCTACCGCAGCGAAGAGATAGCCCAGGCCCAGGCGGCTGTCGCCCAGGCTGACGCCAACTATCGCTATGCCCAGAGCTTCCTCGATCGTCAGCAGGGGCTGTGGGCCAGCCGCGCCGTATCGGCCAACGAACTGGACAATGCACGCACCAACCGCAACCAGGCGAGTGCCCAGCTACAGCAGGCGCGCGACAAGCTGGCCCAGTACCAGGCCGGTAACCGCCCGCAGCAGATAGAACAGGCCCAGGCCCAGCTGCAGCAGGCCCAAGCCGCCCAGGCTCAGGCAGAGCTGAACCTACACGACACCGCGCTGCTCGCTCCTTCCGCCGGTACGGTAATGACCCGCGCCGTCGAGCCGGGCACCATGCTGGCCGCCGGGAATACGGTATTCAGCGTCGCCCTGACACGTCCGGTCTGGGTGCGCGCCTATGTCGACGAGACCCACCTGAACCAGGCCATTCCCGGCACCCCAATCGACCTGTACATCGACGGCCGCCGCCAGCCCTACCATGGCACCATCGGATTCGTCTCCCCGACCGCCGAGTTTACACCCAAAACCGTTGAAACCCCGGAGCTGCGCACCGCGCTGGTCTATCGCCTGCGCGTGATCGTCAACGATGCCGACGATGCACTGCGCCAGGGAATGCCGATCACCCTGCGCTTTGCCCCGGCGCAGCGCTAGCGGAGTCGACCATGGAGAGCCGCTATATTGCGCTGGAAGGGCTGGAAAAACGCTTTGACGGGCTGGATCGCCCGGCAGTGGCCAACCTGACGATCCGCATTGCCAGCGGCGCCGTGATGGGTCTGGTCGGGCCGGATGGCGCCGGAAAAACCACGCTGATGCGCATCCTGGCCGGGCTGCTGAAGCCCAGTGCCGGGCGCGTCAGCGTCGTCGGGCTCGATCCCCTCCGTCAGGATCGCCAGCTGCACGCCATTCTGGGCTATATGCCGCAAAAGTTTGGCCTGTATGAAGATTTAACGGTGATGGAAAATCTGAACCTGTACGCCTCCCTGCGCGGCGTCGTCGGCGCTGAGCGTCAGCGTACCTTTGAGCGGATGCTGGCGTTTACCTCGCTGGCCCCCTTCACGGATCGCCTGGCCGGCAAGCTCTCCGGCGGCATGAAGCAGAAGCTGGGACTGGCCTGTACCCTGATAGGATCGCCGCAGGTGCTGCTGCTGGACGAACCGGGCGTCGGGGTCGATCCCATCTCGCGCCGAGAGCTGTGGCAGATGGTACACAGCCTGGCCGACGACGGGATGCTGATCCTGTGGAGCACCTCCTATCTGGACGAAGCCGAACAGTGCCGGGAAGTGCTGCTGCTCAACGAAGGACGCCTGCTGTACAGTGGCGCACCACAGCAGCTGACCCAGCGCATGGCCGGGCGTACGCTCCTGCTGCGCGCGCCCGGTGTCTCCCACCGCCGTCTGCTGCAACGGGCCATCACCCTGCCGATGGTCAGCGACGGCGTGATCCAGGGAAAGTATCTACGCCTGATCCTGCTGGAGGGCTGCGACCACCGGCAGATCCCCGCGGCGCTCGGCCTCGCTCAGGCCGAGCTGCAGGAGGCCGAGCCGCGCTTTGAGGATGCCTTTATCGATCTGCTGGGCGGCGGGCCGCACCAGACCTCGGCGCTGGCCGACATCATGCCGCAGGTCAACGCCGATCCCGCGCAGACGGTGATCGAGGCGCAGGCGCTGACCAAGAAGTTCGGCAGCTTCGCTGCCACCGACCACGTCGACTTTCAGGTCAGGCGCAGTGAGATCTTCGGACTGCTCGGCCCCAACGGTGCAGGTAAATCTACCACCTTCAAGATGATGTGCGGCCTGCTGGTACCCACCAGCGGCCACGCGCTGGTGCTCGATATGGATCTGAAGACGGGCTCCGGACGGGCGCGCCAGCACCTGGGCTATATGGCCCAAAAATTTTCACTGTACGGCAATCTGACCGTCGCGCAGAACCTGACCTTCTTCTCCGGGGTCTACGGCCTGCGCGGCAGGCGCCAGCGCGCCAAAATCGCCGACATGACCCGGGCGTTCAACTTCACGCCGATCCTGAGCCAGACGCCGGATGCGCTGCCGCTGGGTTTCAGACAGCGCCTGGCACTCGCCTGCGCCCTGATGCATGAGCCGGATATCCTGTTTCTGGATGAGCCGACCTCCGGCGTCGATCCGCTGACCCGGCGCGAATTTTGGCTGCATATCAACGGTATGGTGGATAAAGGGGTAACCGTGATGGTCACCACCCATTTTATGGACGAGGCGGAGTACTGCGACCGCATCGCGCTGGTCTACCACGGGCAGATCATCGCCAGCGGATCGCCGGACGACCTCAAGGCGCGCATCGCCTGCGACGAGAACCCCAACCCGACCATGGAGCAGGCCTTCATCGGGCTGGTGCAGGCCTACGACCGGGAGCATGCCCATGGCTGACAGCGCCACCTACGTCTCCTGGCGCCGTCTGCGCGCCCTGTGCCGAAAAGAGAGCACCCAGATCGTGCGCGACCCCAGCAGCCTGCTGATCGCGGTGGTGATCCCGCTGCTGCTGCTGTTTATCTTTGGCTACGGCATCAATTTGGACTCCAGCCGCCTACGCATCGGCATTCTGCTGGAACAGCAGACCCCACAGGCGCGCGACCTGGCCGATACCTTTACCGGCTCACCCTATATCGACGCCACCGTCAGCGACGATCGGCGGCAGCTGACCGCCATGCTACAGGCCGGGCAAATCCGCGGCATGGTGGTTATCCCGGTCGACTTCGCCACGCGCCTGCTGCGCACTCAGGATGTCGCACCGATCCAGGTGATCACCGACGGCAGCGAGCCCAACACCGCCAACTTTGTCCGCGGCTACACCGAAGGGGTCTGGCAGATCTGGCTGCAACAGCACGCCCTGACAAGCGGTCAGCCTTACCTGCCGCCCATCGACATACAGATGCGCTACTGGTTTAACCCCGCCGCCATCAGCCAGCACTTTATCATTCCCGGCGCGATCACCATTATCATGACCGTGATCGGCGCTATCCTGACCTCGCTGGTGATCGCCCGCGAATGGGAGCGCGGTACCATGGAGGCCCTGCTCTCCACCCAGGTCACCCGCACCGAGCTTCTGCTCTCCAAGCTGCTGCCCTATTATGTGCTGGGCATGCTGGCGATGGGGCTGTGCATGGTGGTGGCAGTCTTCATCATGGGCGTGCCGTTTCGTGGCTCGCTGCCGATCCTGTTCGCCATGACCAGCCTGTTTATGGCCAGCACCCTGGGGATGGGACTGCTGATCTCCACCGTCACGCGCAACCAGTTCAACGCGGCGATGATCGCCCTTAATGCGGCCTTCCTGCCGGCGGTGATGCTCTCCGGCTTTGTGTTTGAAATCGACAGCATGCCGGCCATCGTGCGCGCGGTGACCTACGTCATTCCGGCACGCTACTTCGTCAGTACCCTGCAGTCCCTGTTTTTGGCGGGTAATATCACCAGCGTACTGATGGTTAACCTGACCTTTATGCTGGCATCAGCGCTGATTTTCATCGGCCTGACGGCCCTGAAAACCCGGCGGCGGCTGGACTGAGGAGGAGAAGAGCATGCTGCACCGTCTGCTGACCCTGATCGTCAAAGAGCTGCAGTCCCTGTTGCGCGACCCGCAGACCCGGACCATTCTGGTGGTTCCGGTACTGATGCAGGTGCTGCTGTTTCCCTTTGCCGCCACCCTCAACGTCACCAACGCCACCATCGCGGTATACAGCGAAGACAGCGGCCCACTCTCCGTCGAGCTGACCCAGCGGCTGGCCAAGGCCAGCGCCTTCTCCCAGGTGATCCTGCTGCACAGCCCGCAGGCGATTGCGCCGACCATCAATGACCAACGCGCGCTGCTGCTGGTACGCTTTCCTGCCAACTTCAGCCGCGATCTGCTGAGCGGACAACCGACCACGCTGCAGCTGATCCTCGATGGCCGCAGCTCCAACAGCGCCCAGATCGCCGCCAACTACGTACAGCAGATCGTCAGCGACTACCAGCAGGCACTGATGCGCACGCGCAGCCAGCCCCCCTTGGTCAACAGCGCGCTGATCGTCCGCAACTGGTATAACCCCAACCTGGACTACAAATGGTTCGTCGTACCCTCACTGATCGCCCTGATCGCCACCATCGGCGTGATGATCGTCACCTCGCTGTCGGTGGCGCGCGAGCGGGAGCAGGGAACCCTGGAGCAGCTGCTGGTCTCGCCGCTGAACACCGGACAAATCTTCATCGGCAAAGCGGTGCCGGCAATGATCGTCGCCACCTTCCAGGCAACCCTGGTGCTGCTGATCGGGATCTTTGGCTATCACATCCCCTTTGCCGGCTCCCTGTGGCTGTTTTACTTTACCCTGTTGGTATATGGCCTGTCGCTGGTCGGCTTTGGGCTGTTTATCTCCTCGCTCTGTTCAACCCAGCAGCAGGCGTTTATCGGCGTCTTCGTCTTCATGATGCCGGCCATCCTGCTGTCGGGCTACGTCTCCCCGGTGGAGAATATGCCACTCTGGCTGCAGCACGTGACCTGGATTAACCCGATCCGTCACTTTACCGACATCACCAAGCAGCTGTACCTAAAAAACGTCGGCTTTAGCGTGATCTGGCACAGCCTGTGGCCGCTGCTGGTGATCACCGTCACCACCGGTGGCGCCGCCTATGCCATGTTCCGGCGTAAGATAGCCTGAGGACGGCGCGGGGCAGATGTCAGCATCCGCCCCCCTTGCTATACTGCGCACAGCGTTTTTCTTGACTGACAGGATCGCCCGCACGCTATGGAGCCGACTTCACACACTATGTCCCTTTCCGGCATTACCCGCAGCTACCTGCTGTTCCTGTTGCTGCTGTTGCTGGGCAACCTGCTGTATGGCTATAACTATGTGAACGCCTATATCGGCGCCAAACAAAATATGCTGGCCTCGGTGGCCAGACAGATACAGCAGCGGGTGGAGACCTACCGCTTCATTACCTACCAGATTTATGAAAACATTCCGGCAGAAAGCACCACCGACGCAGTGCAGACGCCGCGTGAACTGCGTCTGCGCCCGGACATCTATCTGCTGGACAAGGTCCGCCATAAGACCGATGCGCTGATCTTCGGCCAGCACGATAACGCCACCTCCGCTCTGGCGCAAAGCCTGTCGCGCTATCTTGACGTCCTGTGGAGCGCCAGCACCGACGCCTACTCGCTCTACTACCTCAACGGCCAGGACAACAGTCTGATCCTGATTTCGACCATGCCGATGAAGGATCTCTCGGCGCGCTATAAAGATGGTTACCTGGGTAATCTGGTGGAGACCCGCAAGGCCGAAATGCTGCAGCAGTCCAACGCCCTCGACCTGCGCGAAGGCTTCTCCGGACTGCGCAAGTTCCGTTTTCTCAACGCCTACTACTTTACCCTGCGCACCACCTTCAATAATCCGGGCCATCTGGCCACCGTCATCGCCTTCGACCTGCCGGTGGGCGATATGCTGCCGGACAATCTGCCGGCGACGCGCTTCCAACTGCAGGAGGATCAGGACAGCACCAGCGAATGGGGCGGCCACGACGAGCTGCCGCGCGCCTTTACCCAGCTGGGCTGGCCGTGGGTCACCGTCAATGCGCCCATCTACAACACGCCGCTGAAAATCCAATTTCATATCCCGACCATGACTCTCACGCTGGATCTGGCGCGCAATAACTTCTGGGTGCTGCTGATCAATCTGGCGCTGCTGATCCTCTCCGCTATCGGCTTCTACATCATCCGCCATCAGTATGTCCGCCCGGGCAAACGCATGGCGGCCCAGCTGAATGCCCAGCAGGAGATGAACCAGGAGATCATCACCCACCTGCCAATGGGGCTGCTGATTTACCGCTTTGACAGCGACACCCTGGTCGCCAGCAACAAGCTGGCCGACCATCTGTTGCCCCACCTAAGCCTGAACAAAATCGCCGCCATGGCCGATCGCCACCAGGGGAAGGTGCAGGTCAGCGTCAATAACGCCATGTACGAAGTGCAGATGGTGCGCAGCCAGCAGACACCCTACTCTGCGCTGTTCCTGATCCGCAATCTGGATAGCGAAATGCTGATGAGCCAAAAGCTCAAGCTGACACAGGCGGAGTATGAGAAGAACCTGACAGCGCGCAAGACCATGACGGACAACCTGGGCCGGGAGCTGCGCGATCCGCTGGCGCGGATAATGCAGATCTGCGAGAGCCTGCGCCGCGACCGCGACGCCGGCGGTCAGTCGCCGTTGGACGATCTGTGGCTGGAGAGCCAGCACGCCCAGCGCCTGATCGATGAGATCACCCTGCTGACCGCCGTCGAAAGCCAGGACTGGGCGCCGCCGCAGGGAACCTTCCGCCTGCATGAGCGCATCGATGCCCTGCTGCTGCGCAGCCTGCCGGCCATGCGGCGCAAGGGGCTGATGCTGCTGGGACGGGTTGAAACCGATCCCGCCCAGCAGTTCAACGGCGATATCGCCACCCTTGAACGGGTGCTGGAGATGCTGTTGCACTACGCCATCATCACCACCGCCTATGGCAAGATCGGCCTCACCATCGCTCCCGATGCTCAGCGCCCCGGCCTGCTGCAGATCACCCTCAGCGACACCGGCGCAGGCGTCTCCAGCGCCGAGCGCCACAACCTGCGCTATCCGGCGCTGGCGCCAGCCCAGCGCGATCGCTTCGCGCGTGGCTCCAGCCTGACCTACTATCTGTGCGCCCAGCTGTGTCGGCGCCTGGGAGGCGAGCTGACCATCGACAGCAGGCATGATATTGGTACCCACTACCGTTTTAGCTGCCAGATGCAGGCGCTGCCCCTGGCCGATCAGGACGATGAAAAACTGCTGGACGGCATCACCATCCGTCTGCGGATTACCTCAGAGGAGATCCGCTCCCGGGTTGCCCAGCGCCTGGAGGGGTTTGGCGCCACCCTGCTGACCGCCGACGCAGAGAACGACGGCGCAGAAAACCACAGCGATCTGACGCTGACCGACGATCCGGCACAGGCCCAGACCGATACCCTGCTGCTGGCGGCGGATATCGACGGCTTTGAGGAGTACGCACCGCAGCGGATCCGGGCCAATTTTAACCTGACCGATGCGCTGATCGATGCCATCCTGCTGCTGATCGAACGGCAAATGGCGGTGACAGAACCGCCAGCGCAGTGCGAATATGCTGAAAATACGCCTCTCAAGATTGATAACAATCCTTTTAAATCAAAGGATTATTATTCTCTATTTTTGGACACAGTACCCGCAGATGTACAGAAACTGTATACTGAGTCGGATCAACAGGATTGGCCATCGCTGGCCCTCACCGCACATCGTCTCAAGGGGGTCTTTGCCATGCTGGCGTTTCCCGCCGGTAAAGGGCTGTGCGAACAGTTGGAAGAGGCCATTAAACGCAACGATGCGGAACACGTTAACGTCCTGATCAGTCACATTGACGCTTTTGTCAGCCAACTGCTGCAACTAGGTAACCAACAATATGAATAACCTGAATGTAATCATTGCTGATGACCATCCCATTGTCCTGTTCGGCATCCGAAAGTCGCTAGAACAGATCGAGTGGGTTAACGTGGTCGGAGAGTTTGAGGATTCCACAGCGCTGATCAATAGCCTGCCCAAACTGGACGTCAACGTACTGATCACCGATCTCTCCATGCCCGGTGACAAGTACGGCGACGGCATTACGCTGATCAAATACATTAAGCGCCACTTTCCCGAGCTGTCTATCATCGTACTGACCATGAATAACAACCCGGCGATCCTCAGCGCCGTGCTGGAGCTGGATATCGAGGGGATCGTGCTGAAACAGGGGGCGCCCACCGACCTGCCTAAGGCGCTGGCCGCCCTGCAGAAAGGTAAAAAGTTCACCCCGGAGAGCGTCTCCAGGCTGCTGGAGAAGATCAATGCCAGCGGCTACGGCGATAAGCGCCTCTCGCCGAAAGAGAGCGAGGTTTTGCGCCTGTTCGCCGAGGGATTTCTGGTCACCGAGATCGCCAAAAAGCTCAACCGCAGCATCAAAACCATCAGCAGCCAGAAGAAGTCAGCAATGCTGAAGCTGGGGGTCGACAACGATATCGCCCTGCTCAACTACCTGTCATCGGTCAATATCATGCCGCATGATGATAAGGCATAATCACAGGCCCCGCCCCCGTCGGTGAGTTTTTTTATGCCTCTTTCTCCCGGCGCCGGCGGATCTGCTGCGCATAGCCGCTGAGGGAGGCCAGCAAATCCTCCCGCATCACCGGCTTGGACAGGCAGCTGTCCATCCCCACCTCAATGCAACGCTGGCGCTCCTCGGCCAGGGCGTTGGCCGTCACCCCCACGATCGGCAGGGTGCGCCCCTGCTGACGCAGTCGTTCGGTCAGCTGGTAGCCATCCATATTGGGCATATTCACGTCCGTCAGCACGATATCCGCCGCTTGCTGCTGCAGCGCTCCCAGTGCATCCACCCCATCACAGGCCACCGCGACCTGGCTAAAGCCCAGTGAGATCAGCTGATCGGCCAGAAGACGTCGGTTGATCGGATGATCGTCCACGATCAGGAGCGCAATATCGCTGAAGTCCTGCTGGCGATCCGTCGGCGCCGCGATGGCGCTTTCCAGGCTGCACTCCGCGACGCTCTCCGGCGCAAAAATGCGGTTCAGTACCTGCAGCAGTTCCAGCGGTGCAGCGGTATTCAACAGCCATTCCCCCGAGGCGCGGCGGCAGGCGTGGCCGAGGTAGTCGGCGCACAGCCGCACCCGGGCGGCGAACGCCAGCCCCGTCTGCGGTGGATGATCGCAGATCAGCACATCCTGCGCCGTCGACGGCACTATCGGCGGGCAGAGACACACCCGCGCACCGGCGGCGCTCAACAGCGTCTGCAGATAACGCTCCAGACGGGCGTTATGGATATCCAGCCACAGGGTACGCTGCTGCAATATCGGCTGCAGCGGCTGTGCTGCCCTGGCCTGATACATCGGCAGACGGATGGTAAAGATGCTACCCAGCCCCGGAGATGACTCCACTGCGATATCGCCATCCATCAGGCTGACCAGCTTCTCGCAGATGGCCAGCCCCAGCCCGGTGCCGTGAAAATGGCGCTGAACGCCGCTGCCCACCTGAAAGAAGGGATCGAACAGGCGCAGCACGTCGCGCGGCGGGATCCCGAGCCCCGTATCACGCACCCGGAACTCCAGATAGAAGTCATTCACCCGTGCCTGCAGAATAATACAGCCGGTATCGGTAAATTTAATCGCGTTGCTCAACAGATTCGAGAGCACCTGCTGAATGCGCATGATATCGCCGGAGAGGGCCTCCGGGACCTCCGGCTCAATAAAACAGTACAGCGTCAGGCGCTTGCGTACCACCAGCGGAAGATAGTTGCCGATGATATGCGGGATCACCTCGCGCGGGACAAAGCGACCTGGCTCGATCTTCAGCTGCTCTGACTCTATTTTGGAGAAGTCGAGGATATCGTTGATGATCTTCAGCAGCAGCCCAGAGGAGTTGCTCATTGCCCCCAGCAGACGCTGCACCTCCTCCGGCAGTGTCTTGGTGCGCAGCAGATCCAGATTACCGATAATGCCGTACAGTGGGGTGCGCAGCTCATGGCTGACGGTCGCCAGAAACATCGACTTGGACTGGCTGGCCTGCTCGGCGGCAGCAGCCATCTCCTGCAGCGACTCCTCCATCTTCACCCTGGCGCTGACGTCGACCATGGCGCAAATCGCCACATCCTCATTGCGATAGCGCGAACGGACAAAGCTTATCTGCAAATTCTGGTTCTGCACGGTGATCACATCCAGTACGCTGATCGGCTCTTCGCAGATAATCCGGGTGATACGCTGACGATCCTCCGGCGTAAACTGACTGATATAGTTGTGGGCCAGTTCGTTGCTGAGGATGTTGCTGCCGTCGCGTGCCCGCAGGATCGAAATGCCCACCGGCGCCGACGCCACGATCTTGCGGTTAAACTGCTCATGCTCCTCCAGCCGCAACGCGTTATTCTCCGCCGGCAGGAACATCTTGCGCTCAAACAGCCAAGTCAGGACGAACAGGACGATCCCGCTGATCAGATTCAGCACGATGGCGTTGATCAGCAGCAGATTAAAGCGTTCCAGCAGTACCCGCGACGGCAACGAGTAGACGATGGACAGGTCGCTCGGCTGCAGCTTTTTCTTCAGCAGCAGCGTATCGTAGCCACTGTTATAGCCGAAGTAGTTCTCATCGTCCGGCAGACCGCTCAATATTGGCAGCGGCCCGCCGTTTTCGGCATAGCTCAGCAGCGTATCGCCGCTGTCGCTGAGCAGCGTGACCCCGATCGGCAACATCGACGGATTGGTCAACTCCTCCAGACGCAGCGTCTGCTCGGTGCCCAGCACCGCCTCCAGCTGGTTTCCACTGTATATCGGCGAGGCAATGTACAGCGAGCCGGCGTCACCCTGCGCGCCCGGGATCACCCAGAACAGCGATGGGTCCTTATCGTTGCTGCCCTGAAAACGCATCATCCGCTGCTGCAGCAGGCGCAGGGTGTTGCCGCCGTCCAGGGGCACGTTACGAATGCTAAAATCGGCCAGGCATTGGCTGCTGCCGCCGATAACGAAGATCCGGTTGAGATCGTAGGCGGCGACAAAGTTCTCCTTCCAGTAACGGATAAACCCGCTGAGCGCCTGCAGAGAGGTGCGGTAGCCCGCGCTGATGCGCCGGCAGTCGGACTCGGGAAAGATCGGCAGCAGCGGCGGCAGCTCGCCGCTGATGTCCAGCGCCCTGCCGCTGTAGGGCGGAATGCTGCCCTCGCTGCCCGACCAGGCCAGCCGATTCTCAGCGATATAGCGAATATCACGCATGGTGGCGTTAGCGTGACGGATGATCGACTGGGCCTGATCGAAGTTCAGGTTAAAATCCTGACGGATATCGGACTCTTTCTCATGAAACTTATTCAGAATGTAGAAGGTGGTCAGCAGGGCGCCCAAGATCCACAGCATCAGCGCCAGCGTACGGAACAGATAGCGGGAAACCTTGAGCGTGGTACGAAAGGAGACGAAGTATTTCAACGTGGCGCCCGTGACCGTAGTAACAGAGAGAATGGCGTTAAGGTAGCGACAAACCCCGCCCGGCGCAATGACCTGGCGGCACAACGGTGTATCAACGCGAGTCAGGGGGAGCCAGACGTAACAGCGTCAATCTCTATCCGGACGGGCCTCCGGCATAAAAAAGGGCCGGAGTGACCGACCCTTTTGACACCTGTATCAACGCTTATTCAGCGTCATCCTCGGCGGCATCGTCATCGCTCTCCACTTCCGGCACGATCTCATCGTCACCCTCCGCGGCGCTGCCGTCGATGCTGTCCAGATCTTCGTCGTCAACCGGTTCAACGACCCGCTGCAGCCCCACCACGTGCTCGTCCTCGGCGGTACGGATTAGGATAACCCCCTGCGTATTGCGCCCGACGATGCTGACCTCAGAAACGCGGGTACGCACCAGGGTACCGGCATCGGTGATCATCATGATCTGATCGCTGTCCTCGACCTGCACCGCGCCGACGACGCTGCCGTTACGCTCAGTCACCTTGATAGAGATAACCCCCTGAGTCGCACGTGACTTGGTCGGGTACTCGGCCACGCTGCTGCGTTTGCCGTAGCCGTTCTGGGTCACGGTCAGGATAGCCCCCTCACCGTGCGGTACGATCAGCGATACCACGCGATCGTCCCCGGCCAGCTTGATGCCTCGCACCCCGGTCGCGGTGCGCCCCATGGCACGCACGGCATCCTCCTTGAAGCGCACCACTTTACCGGCGGCGGAGAACAGCATCACCTCGTCGTTGCCATCGGTCAGATCGACCCCGATCAGCTCATCACCGTCGTTAAGGTTCACCGCGATAATCCCGGCGGCACGCGGACGGCTGAACTCGGCCAGCGCCGTCTTCTTCACCGTGCCGCTGGCGGTAGCCATAAACACATTGACCCCTTCAGCATACTCACGCACCGGCAGGATAGCGGTGATACGTTCGTCGGCTTCCAGTGGCAACAGGTTGATGATCGGACGACCGCGGGCACCGCGACTGGCTTCCGGCAGCTGATATACCTTCATCCAGTACATGCGCCCCCGGCTGGAGAAGCACAGGATGGTGTCGTGGGTATTGGCCACCAGCAGCCGATCGATAAAGTCCTCTTCTTTAATCCGTGCGGCAGACTTGCCCTTACCGCCGCGACGCTGGGCCTCATAGTCGCTCAGCGGCTGGTACTTCACGTAGCCCTGATGCGACAGGGTCACCACCACGTCTTCCTGCTCGATCAGATCTTCGATATTGATATCCGCCGTGTTGGCGGTGATCTCGGTGCGGCGCGCATCGCCAAACTGCTCGCGGATGGCGATCAGCTCTTCGCGGATCACCTCCATCAGGCGCTCCGGGCTTTGTAGAATGAAGATCAGCGCGGCGATCTGCTCCAGCAGCGCCTTGTACTCATCCAGCAGCTTCTCGTGCTCCAGGCCGGTCAGTTTCTGCAGACGCAGATCCAGGATCGCCTGCGCCTGCTGCTCCGTCAGGTGATAATGGCCGTCGCGGATGCCATACTGCGGCTCCAGCCACTCCGGACGCGCGGCATCGTCGCCGGCGCGCGCCAGCATCGCCGCTACGTTGCCCAGCGCCCAGGCCTGGGAAACCAGCGCGGCCTTGGCCTCGGCGGGCGTCGGCGCACGGCGGATCAACTCAATGATCGGATCGATGTTGACCAGCGCAATGGCCAGGCCTTCCAAGATGTGGGCACGCCCGCGCGCCTTGCGCAGTTCAAAGATGGTGCGGCGGGTCACCACCTCACGGCGGTGGCGCACAAAGGCTTCCAGACACTCCTTCAGGGTCAGCAGCTTCGGCTGTCCCTGGTGCAGCGCCACCATATTAATCCCGAAAGAGACCTGCATCTGGGTCTGCGAGTAGAGGTTATTCAGCACCACCTCACCCACCGCGTCGCGCTTGACTTCGATAACGATGCGCATCCCATCCTTATCAGACTCATCGCGCAGGGCACTGATGCCCTCGACGCGCTTCTCCTTCACCAGCTCGGCGATTTTCTCGATCAGACGCGCCTTGTTGACCTGATAGGGGATCTCATGCACCACGATGGTTTCGCGGCTATTTTTATCGTCGACCTCGATCTCGGCGCGCGCACGCACGTAGATCTTGCCGCGCCCGGTGCGATAGGCCTCTTCAATGCCGCGGCGCCCGTTGATGATCGCCGCCGTCGGGAAATCTGGCCCCGGAATATGCTCCATCAGCCCTTCGATGGTGATGTTCTCATCATCGATATAGGCCAGGCAGCCGTTGATCACCTCAGTCAGGTTATGGGGAGGAATGTTGGTCGCCATCCCCACCGCGATACCGGCAGAGCCGTTGACCAGCAGGTTGGGCACCTTGGTCGGCAGGACGTCGGGGATCTGTTCGGTGCCGTCGTAGTTGGGCACATAGTCCACCGTCTCTTTGTCCAGATCGGCCAACAGCTCATGAGCAATCTTCGCCATGCGCACTTCGGTGTAACGCATCGCCGCCGCGGAGTCGCCGTCGATGGAGCCAAAGTTACCCTGGCCGTCGACCAGCATATAACGCAGGGAGAAGGGCTGCGCCATACGCACGATAGTGTCATAAACCGCGCTGTCACCGTGTGGGTGATATTTACCGATAACGTCACCGACCACGCGGGCCGATTTTTTGTATGGTTTGTTCCAGTCATTGCCCAGTACGTTCATCGCAAACAGGACGCGACGGTGTACCGGCTTCAGGCCATCCCGAACATCCGGCAGCGCACGACCGACGATAACGGACATGGCGTAATCCAGATATGAGTTTTTCAACTCTTCTTCGATATTGACCGGCGTAATCTCTCTGGCAAGGTCGCTCATGGAGCTGCTATCCCTCTACTAATTATTCATCTGCCGCTACCCTAAATACATCGAGTAGAACCAGGCGCATACACGATGACGAAGACGATAATGATACCACAAAGGCCGGGGTTGTGCGAAATGCGCAGCGCCATCGTAGCGTGAGCGCAGACAGCCCCTTTGCCATCGCGGAACAACAGGTATAATCGCTGCAGAGGGTCTTTTTTTGCGCGCGCCGCCGCGCTGGATTAAAGGAGTCAGAGGTGTCACAAAACGTTGATTTGCAGGAAATTGCCAAGTTTGAAGCCGTCGCCTCACGCTGGTGGGATCCCGAGGGCGAATTCAAACCGCTGCACCGCATCAATCCCCTGCGCCTGGACTATATCCTGCAGCGCGCCGACGGGCTGTTCGCCAAGCGGGTACTCGACGTCGGCTGCGGCGGCGGTATTCTGGCGGAAAGCATGGCGCAGGCCGGCGCCGAGGTCACCGGGCTGGATATGGGCGCGGAGCCACTACAGGTGGCGCGCCTCCACGCCCTGGAGAGCGGCGTCACGGTAAACTATTTGCAGGAAACGGTCGAACAGCACGCCGGGCACACCGACGCACTGTATGACGTGATCACCTGCATGGAGATGCTGGAACATGTGCCGGACCCCCGCTCCGTGGTATTGGCCTGCGCCCGGTTGGTCAAACCCGGCGGACAGATTTTCTTTTCGACCATCAACCGAAACCCCAAGGCCTGGCTGCTGATGGTGCTGGGCGCAGAGTACCTGCTGAAAATGGTGCCCAAAGGCACCCATGACCCGCGCAAGTTTATCCGCCCCGCCGAACTGATGGCCTGGCTGGACAGCGCCCCACTGACGGTACGCCACCTCTGCGGCATGCACTATAACCCGCTGCGCGATCGCTTCACCCTGGGCCGGGGGGTCGACGTCAATTATCTGCTGCACGCCTGCCGCGAGGCGGAGTAGCGCACCGTCGTCACCGCCGCATTTTTACCCGCGGCGGTGACGTTTTAACCCATCACGAGCCAGATCAAGATCTGCCTGTTTCAGTAACGAATAATAAAACGGCAAACGATCAATTTTTTTAAAAGGGACCCTCATGTTATCCCCTCACGGACAATACCAGAGCGGACGCTGCCTACCGTCCGCTACATAACATTTCACCCCCAACTTATCCACAAGCACACGCTATTTTGTTCACTTGCAAAATGCAGGCAACAACACTATCTTGTTGCCATATCGTCATTCACCCCCTATATATTGTGTTATCATCGCGTCTACGCTACTAGCGTCAGCGGCGTTAACGCACGTCCAGCGGGGCTCACACGGACAGGAACGTATCCTATGAATCA
This sequence comes from Edwardsiella ictaluri ATCC 33202, assembly GCF_000264785.1. GTDB lineage: Bacteria > Pseudomonadota > Gammaproteobacteria > Enterobacterales > Enterobacteriaceae > Edwardsiella > Edwardsiella ictaluri. The sequence continues at coordinate 26,498 of NZ_AFJI01000060.1, forward strand.
GAGTCTGCTCGTCACCAAACGCGACGGAAGCAAAGAACGCATCAATCTCGACAAAATCCACCGGGTTCTCGACTGGGCGGCGGAAGGGCTGCAAAACGTCTCCGTCTCCCAGGTTGAGCTGCGTTCCCACATCCAGTTTTATGACGGCATCCGCACGGCGGACATCCATGAGACCATCATCAAAGCTGCCGCCGATCTGATCTCCCGTGAAACCCCGGACTACCAATACATGGCCGCGCGCCTGGCGATCTTCCACCTGCGCAAAAAAGCCTATGGTCAGTTCGAGCCGCCCAAACTGTATGACCATGTCGTACGCCTGATAGAGATGGGCAAATATGACACTCACCTGCTGACCGACTTCAGCCGCGACGAGTTCGAGCAGATGGATAGCTTTATCGACCACTGGCGCGATATGAACTTCTCCTATGCCGCGGTAAAGCAGCTGGAGGGCAAATACCTGGTACAGAACCGCGTCAGCGGTGAGATCTATGAGAGCGCCCAGTTCCTCTATATCCTGGTCGCCGCCTGCCTGTTCTCCCACTACCCGCGCGAGACCCGGCTGGACTATATCAAGCGCTTCTACGACGCGGTATCAACCTTTAAGATCTCTCTGCCGACGCCCATCATGTCCGGTGTGCGTACTCCGACGCGTCAGTTCAGCTCCTGTGTGCTGATCGAGTGCGGCGACAGCCTGGATTCAATCAACGCCACCTCCAGCGCCATTGTGAAGTATGTCTCCCAGCGCGCCGGCATCGGTATCAACGCTGGGCGCCTGCGTGCGTTGGGCAGCCCGATCCGCGGAGGAGAGGCGTTCCATACCGGCTGTATCCCGTTCTACAAACACTTCCAGACCGCGGTCAAATCCTGCTCTCAGGGCGGTGTACGCGGCGGTGCGGCAACCCTGTTTTACCCGCTGTGGCACCTGGAGGTAGAGAGCCTGCTGGTGCTGAAGAATAACCGCGGGGTAGAGGATAACCGGGTTCGCCACATAGACTACGGCGTACAGCTCAACCGCCTGATGTACCAGCGTCTGATCCAGAGCGGTGAAATCACCCTGTTCAGCCCCTCCGACGTTCCGGGGCTATACGACGCCTTCTTTGCCGATCAGAGCCAGTTTGAGCGCCTTTATGTGCAGTACGAGCAGGACAACAGTATCCGCCAGCGCAAGATTAAGGCCGTAGATCTGTTCTCGCTGATGATGCAGGAGCGCGCTTCGACCGGGCGTATCTACATCCAGAACGTCGATCACTGCAATACCCACAGCCCGTTTGATGCACACGTCGCGCCGGTACGCCAGTCCAACCTGTGTCTGGAGATCGCGCTGCCAACCAAACCGCTGGAAGATGTCAATGATGAAACCGGCGAGATAGCCCTGTGTACCCTGTCGGCCTTCAACCTGGGTGCCATCGACTCACTGGACGACCTGGAGGAGCTGGCTACCCTGGCGGTCCGCGCGCTGGATGCCCTGCTCGACTACCAGGACTACCCGATCCCGGCCGCTAAGCGCGGCGCCATGGGACGCCGCACCTTGGGTATCGGGGTGATCAACTTTGCCTACTACCTGGCGAAAAATGGGGTACGTTACTCCGATGGCAGCGCCAATGCGCTGACCCATCGCACCTTTGAGGCGATCCAGTACTACCTGCTGAAGGCCTCCCACCGCCTGGCACAGGAGCAGGGCGCCTGCCCGTGGTTCAACGAGACCACCTATGCGCAGGGGATCCTGCCCATCGACAGCTATAAGAAAGATCTCGACGCTATCTGTAGCGAGCCGTTGCACTATGACTGGGAAACCCTGCGTACCGAGATCGTCCGCGACGGGCTGCGTAACTCGACCCTGTCAGCCCTGATGCCGTCGGAGACCTCATCGCAAATCTCCAACGCCACCAACGGCATCGAGCCGCCGCGCGGCTATATCAGTATCAAGGCCTCCAAGGACGGCATTCTGCGCCAGGTGGTGCCGGAGTATGAGCGCCTGAAGGATGCCTACGAGCTGCTGTGGGCCATGCCGGGTAACGATGGCTATCTGCAGCTGGTCGGCCTGATGCAGAAGTTTATCGATCAATCGATCTCAGCCAATACCAACTACGATCCGTCACGCTTCCCATCCGGGAAAGTACCGATGAAGCAGCTGTTAAAAGATCTGCTGACGGCGTATAAACTGGGGGTGAAAACCCTCTATTATCAAAACACCCGCGACGGTGCGGAGGATATGCAGGAAGATCTGGGGAGCGCGCAGGACGACGGCTGCGAAAGCGGCGCCTGCAAGATTTAACCTCCCCGCTGCACGGTGTCCCCGACGTGGGACGCCGCATCCGCGCGTTATTTTTGACGCCCCGCGCCAGCGGGGCACAACAGGATTAGGGTCATGGCCTATACCATCTTCTCTCAGAAAAAAAACGACCAACTGCTCGAACCGATGTTCTTTGGTCAGCCGGTTAACGTCGCCCGCTATGATCAGCAGAAACATGAAATCTTTGAAAAGTTGATCGAAAAGCAGCTCTCCTTCTTCTGGCGCCCGGAAGAGGTGGATGTCTCGCGCGATCGCATCGACTATCAGGCGCTGCCTGACCATGAAAAGCATATTTTTATCAGTAACCTGAAATACCAGACGCTGCTGGACTCCATTCAGGGCCGCAGTCCCAACGTCGCCCTGCTGCCGCTGATCTCCATTCCGGAGCTGGAGACCTGGGTCGAGACCTGGTCCTTCTCCGAGACCATCCACTCTCGCTCCTATACTCATATCATCCGCAATATCGTCACCGACCCGTCGCTGGTGTTCGATGATATCGTCAGCAATGAGGAGATCCTCAAGCGCGCGCGCGACATCTCCGCCTATTATGACGATCTGATCGAAACCACCGGCTACTACCATCTGCTGGGGGAAGGGACGCACCAGATCAACGGCAAGCCGGTGACCGTCAGCCTGCGTGAGCTGAAGAAAAAACTCTACCTGTGTCTGATGAGCGTGAACGCACTGGAGGCGATCCGCTTCTATGTCAGCTTCGCCTGCTCGTTTGCCTTTGCCGAGCGTGAGCTGATGGAGGGAAACGCCAAGATCATCCGCCTGATCGCCCGTGACGAGGCCCTGCACCTGACCGGTACCCAGCACATCCTGAACCTGATGCGCGCCGGGCAGGACGACCCTGAAATGGCCGAGATCGCCACCGAATGCGCCAGCCAGTGCTACGACCTGTTCGTACAGGCTGCCCAGCAGGAGAAGGAGTGGGCAGGCTACCTGTTCCGCGACGGCTCGATGATCGGCCTCAACCGGGATATTCTGTGCCAGTACGTGGAGTACATCACCAATATCCGCATGCAGGCCGTCGGGCTGCCGCTGCCGTTTGAGACCCGCTCCAACCCGATCCCCTGGATCAACGCCTGGCTGGTCTCCGACAACGTACAGGTTGCCCCGCAGGAGGTCGAGGTGAGCTCCTATCTGGTCGGTCAGATCGACGCCGAGGTCAACGCCGACGATCTGAGCGACTTCCAGCTCTGATGGCTAGACACCCCGTAGACGCCGCCGCTTCCACGGCGGTGAGCGAGAGTAAGGGGTGTGCACCGGTGCGTTACCGTATCCACCTGGCACGCAGCGGACACCAGCTCGAACACCTTGATGATGGGGCCTCCCTGTTGGCGAGCCTGGAGCAGCAACAGGTGGTGGTCGAATACCAGTGTCGCTCCGGCTTCTGCGGCGCCTGCCGCTGCCGCCTGCTGCGTGGACAGGTCAGCTACCGTCAGGCACCGCTGGCCTTCCTGCAGCCGGACGAGATCCTGCCCTGCTGCTGCATCGTGCAGCAGGACATCGAGATCGATCTCTAGGGCGCCCGACTCACCGCGCGTCCTCCTTACCCCCGCCCGCTCCAGCACCACCGGAATGCTCTTATGGGCGGGAATAGCGCTGGTCGGATCATGCTTGTCCAGCATCAGCATATGGTTTGACTCCGGAAAGTAGGTCACCCGCGAGCGATCGGCCATCAGGTACATCACCACCTGCTGCGCTTGCCGCCCGACGTCAGGGCGATCAGGTTGACCCGCACCCCATCGTCCCCCCACAGCGCTGAGCCTGCGCCGCGCTGATAAACACCACTTCACGCTGACCAAACACCCCGCGATAGCGATCGTCCATGCCATACAGCGTGGTGTTGTACTGATCGTGACTGGGGCACCTTCACCAGCACCAGCTCGCGGTTAAAGGCCGGTTCGGGATCCTCCAGCCGCCCCGCACGGGGAATAAAGCTTCCCTTACCCGGCCGATCCGATGTGGGTCAGCTCATGGCACATATTGGATTGGAGCCGTCGGGAAAATTGTTGCTACCGTACTCGCGGGGAATAGCCGGTAAAGGGAAGCCAGCTCGCAGAAGGTTCGGTACGGGGATAAAGAAAGGCTATAAATAGAACCTGGTCAGAATGTCAGTCAGGACTTGGGGAACATCATGTAACATGGAGCAGTACCGGCCACAAAGGGCCGGTATGATTCACTGAATTCAACGCAGCTATAGCAGACTAGCGGCGATCGCCGAAGATACGCAGCAGCATCAGGAACAGGTTGATAAAGTCCAGATAGAGCGTCAGCGCACCCATGATCGCATAGCGGCGGAAACCGTCGCGATCGTCAGCGGAGAGTTGCTCGCCCATCACTCTCAGCTTCTGGGTATCATAGGCGGTCAGCCCGACGAAAATCAGCACTCCGGCGTAGGTCACGATCCAGGTCAGCGCGCTGCTCTTCAGCCAGATGTTGACCACCGAAGCCAGCACCAGACCGATCAGTGCCATAAACAGCATCGACCCCATGCCGCTCAGATCGCGCTTGGTGGTATAGCCATACAGGCTCATGGCGCCGAACATCCCGGCGCTCACCACAAAGGTACTGGCGATGGAGCTATAGGTATAGACAACAAAAATGCTCGACAGCGTCAGTCCGGTCAACAGGGAGTAGAGCATGAACAGCGAGGTTGCGGCGGCACCGCTCAGACGGTTGACCATCCCGGACAGGACGAACACCACCCCCAGCTGAACGATGATTAGCCCGAAAAAGACCATCTTATTGGCAAAGATCAGGTTAAGCACAGCCGGTGTCCGCGCGGCATACCAGGCAACCAGCGCCGTCAGCAGCAGACCGCAGCACATCCAGCCATACACTTGGGCCATATAGGCCTGAATACCGCTGCCTGCGCGCGCAACCAGGGTGTCGTTTGTACGTGGATAACGATCCATGGAATGACCCTTCATAATACGGAAAAAACATGCCCGCGGGCCATAGACACCGCGGGCGGATGAGTGCGATGTCACTCACTTAAGCCTAACATAAAAAAATGCGATCTCGCTCAAACAATTATGTCACACGTCGGCGCATCGCGGCGTTGACGGCGTACAGCAAGGCTTACGCCGGTGTACGCCAGCGCAGGGCCACTGCGGCGACCCGGGCGCCGAAGCGGCGCGCCGTCTCCAGATCACCCGACAGCGGAGCCTCATCCGGGGTGGCATCGGAGGGCGACACGGTCATCAGCCCGGAAAACCCGGCGATGTAGTTCACATCATTACGCTGGGCCGCCTTACCGTTGGACGGCAGCATCCCCATCCCCACCCACAGTCCGCCGTGCTGCTGAGACAGGTGAAACAGATAATCGAGGGTGGAGAGCTTATCGCCGTTCATACTGGCCGAATTGGTGAAGCCGGCAAACAGCTTATCCTTCCAGCTCTGGCTGAACCAGGGCTTGGAGGAGGCGTCGGCGAATTTTTTGAACTGCCAGGAGGGACCGCCCATATAGGTCGGCGAGCCCATGATGATAGCATCGGCCCCCGCCAGCTGCTCCCAGCCCTGGGCAGGGAGATTGCCCTCGCTGTCGATGGGCAGCAGGCTGACCTGAGCGCCGGCCCGGGCCCCCTGTGCCACGGCCTCCGCCGCACGCGCGGTGTGTCCATAGCCGCTGTGATACACAATAACGATGACTGCCATGATCCCGACTCCTTTTATCCACGGATAATCACCACAGTTATAGGCCAGCTCCGGCGGGAAATCCACGTCAGCGGCATTCGCTGCGTATCGGCGCTACCAGCGCTCGGCCGCCTGGCGATCGCTGTCGCGGGCATCGACCCAGCGATCGGCCCCCTCCGAGGTCTCCCGCTTCCAGAAAGGAGCGCGGGTCTTCAGGTAGTCCATGATGAACTCCGCCGCCTCAAAGGCCATGCCGCGGTGCGCGCTGGTCACCCCGACAAACACGATCTCCTCACCGGGAAACATCGGCCCGACGCGGTGATACACCGCGATGCGCCCCAGCGGCCAGCGGCGGCGCGCCAGCGCGACGATCTCCGCCAGCGCCTTCTCCGTCATACCCGGATAGTGCTCCAGGGTCAGCGCGCTGACGTCATCGCCCAGGTTATGGTTGCGCACCTTGCCGCTGAAGGTCACTACCGCCCCGTCCTCATCCCGCTGCGCCAGCCACTGATACTGTTCGGCGACGGAAAAGGGGGCGGCACTGACGACAATCTGGGTATCCTGCATCTCAGCCTCCGGTCACCGGTGGGAAAAAGGCTACCTCGTCACCGTCCTGCAGCGGGTGGTCGAAGGGCGCCATGGTCTGATTCACAGCGGCCAACAGCTTGCCCGGCTCCAGCGCCAGCGCCCATTTATCGCCGCGCTGCGCCAGCGTGGCGCGCAGCGTCTCGACATCCCGACAGGGCTCACAGGCCAACTCGGCGCAGCCGGTCAGCTCGCGCACCTGAGCAAAAAAGTGCACCTGGATCATTGTACCTCCCCCGCGTGAAAATCCCCGGACTTGCCGCCGCTTTTGGCCAGCAGACGCACCGGCCCGATCACCATGTCTTTCTGCACCGCTTTGCACATGTCATAGATGGTCAACGCGGCCACCGAGGCGGCGCTCAGCGCCTCCATCTCCACCCCGGTCTTACCGCACAGACGGCAGCAGGTTTCGATCCGTACCCGACTGTGGACCGGCTCGACGCTCAGCGTCACCTCGACCTTGCTCAGCAACAGCGGGTGACATAGCGGGATTAGCTGCCAGGTGCTCTTGGCGGCCTGGATACCGGCAATACGGGCGGTGGCAAATACGTCCCCCTTAGGGTGTTTACCGTCGATGATCATCGCCAGGGTATCCTGACGCATGGTGACATAGGCCTCGGCGCGCGCTTCACGTACCGTCTCCGCCTTGGCGGAAACGTCAACCATGTGCGCCTCACCGGCCGCATTAATATGGGTTAACTGGCTCATCATTCTTCGCTGTATAAAAGGTGGGTCTACCCGGCGGACTAGCCGCCGATGAAAGAAAGATTCTGGGTATGGCCACTGTCGCCCTGATGCAGGAAATGGCCCTCCCGCTTATGACGCAGAGCCGCAGCGATACGCACCTGCAACGCCGCCTGCTGCGCATCCTCCTGCAGCAGATCGCGCAAAGCGATCCCCTGCTCGCCAAACAGGCACAGGTGCAGATTACCCACGGCGGACACCCGCAGACGGTTGCAGCTGGCGCAAAAGTTCTTCTCATAGGGCATGATCAGACCGACTTCGCCCAGATAATCCGGATGCCAGAAGACCTGCGCCGGACCGTCGCTGCGCCCCGGCAGCCGACGCTGCCAGCCCGCCGCCAGCAGCTGGGTGCGGATCGTCGCGCCGGACACGTGATGGCGGCGGAACAGCTCGCTGCCGTCGCCGGTCTCCATCAGCTCGATAAAGCGCATCTGAATCGGCCGGCGGCGGATCCAGTGCAAAAAGGCCTGCAGGCTGCCGTCATTGACGCCACGCATCAGCACGGTATTGACCTTGATTCGCCCGAAGCCGGCGTCAAAGGCCGCATCGATCCCTGCCATCACCTGAGCGAAGCGATCCTCGCCAGTAATGGCGTGAAACTGGCGGGCATCCAGGCTGTCCACGCTGACGTTGATCGCCGTCAGCCCGGCATCACGCCAGGCGCCGACGTCGCGTGCCATGCGGTAACCGTTGGTGGTCACCGCCAGCGTACGGATGGCAGAATTCTCACGCACAGCGGCGACGATATCGCAAAAGTCACGGCGTAGGGTGGGTTCGCCGCCCGTCAGACGCACCTTTTCGGTGCCCAGCGCGGCAAAGGCATGGCTGATACGGCGGATCTCATCGCACGATAAGAAGCGCTTGGCACCGTGGCTATCCGGGCGATAGCCGCCCGGCAAACAGTAGGTACAACGAAAGTTGCACACATCGGTGACTGACAGGCGCAGATAATAGAACGTGCGCGCAAATGCGTCGGTTAACTGGGACACCATAAACACCTTTCCAAGTCGGGAGGCGCCGGCATTTCTACCTGACGCCCTGGTGGCGCGAAGCCACGGCCAAGAAACCTTATCTGCGCGGGGAGCGCACACTTAGGCATCAGGGCTCGGAGTTCAAAAATACCCGGGCGGGCAGCACGCTGCCGCAGGCCATACCGGGCTGTTGCTGGAACCTCTTTTTTACCCTGGACAGCGCAGGCGCACTCCAGGGCAAACAAGACGCGGCAGTCAACGGGCCGGTGCAGCGCATGCGCTCAACGCGGCCATCTGCAGCGGCCAATCGTTATATAATAAAAATTATAACGCTTATATCTCAGTAGGTTATTTATCATAGTAACCAAAATTACACCGGTTGCAATTGATACATATCACGCAACCGCCGCACGGCTTCGCCTTTTTAGCGCCGATCCGCTATCGTATGCATCCCACTGCGCCCGAAAAGGAACCCTATGCGAAACCGCACCTTAGCTGATTTGGACTGTGTGGTCGCCCTCGGCGGCGGCCATGGGCTGGGCCGCGTCATGTCGGCACTCTGCCCCCTTGGCCCACGGCTGACCGGCATCGTTACCACGACCGATAACGGTGGCTCGACCGGACGCATCCGGCGCGCCGAGGGCGGCATCGCCTGGGGCGATCTGCGCAACTGCCTGAATCAGCTGATCACCGAACCCAGCGTCGCCTCGGCCATGTTTGAGTACCGCTTTAACGGCAGCGGCGAGCTGGCGGGACACAATCTGGGCAACCTGATGCTCAAGGCGCTGGATCACCTGAGCGTGCGGCCGCTGGAGGCAATCAACCTGATCCGCAGCCTGCTGAAGGTGGACGCCCAGCTGATCCCCATGTCCGAACAGCCGACCGACCTCTGCGCCATCGCCGAGGATGGCAGCCGTATCCATGGAGAGGTCGATATCGATAGGCTGCAGCAGATACCGCGCCAGCTGATGCTCTCCCCCACCGTTCGCGCAACCCGCGAGGCGATAGAGGCCATCGGCCGCGCCGACCTTATCCTGCTGGGCCCTGGCAGCTACTTCACCAGCCTGATGCCCATCCTGCTGGTCGACGAGCTCAGCCAGGCGCTGCGGCGCAGCGCGGCGCCACTGATCTATATCGGTAACCTGGCCCGTGAACATAGCCCGGCCGGCGCACTGCGGCTGCCAGAAAAGCTGCATCGACTGAGCAATGTCATGGGCGGGCGCCACATCGACGCCGCGATCGTCGGCCCGCAAACCGAGATCGGCCGCCTCAGTGCGGACGTCACCATCGTACAGGAGATGCTGGCCGCCGATGATATAACCTACCGCCACGATCGGGTACGGCTACGCGCAGCGATTGAGCAGGTGCTGCAGCGGCTCGGCTAGGCGGCATCCCTATGCGCTCTAGACCTCCTCCCGCCGTTCCACACAGCGCGGCCACTCATAGCGACCAAAGGGCGATCGCCCGTCCAGATAGCGGCACAGCATATCCAGCGCCAGCGTCGCGCACGCCTCCCGGCGCAGCGCCTGACTATGGCGGGCGGAGGGAAAACACAGCGTCTGGCCAAAGCTCCCCTGCGGGGTATGCAGCGCCAGCGTCAGAGTATCCTCCAGCAGTTCACCGCTGGCCAGCGTCAGCGCTCCCGCACGGCTGGCGGAGAGCATCCGCGCCCGGCCCATCACCTGCTCCAGCGTCGGATGCCCCTCATGCGCCAGCAGCTCACCGTTCACCAGCGGCGCATCCGCCGCCCGCAGCCAACAGTGGATCAGTCCGGCGCTGAACTGTTCGCTCAGCGCCAGCCTGACGCCCGCATGCCGCAACGCGGCAGCGGCTCGCACGGCGACGCCGTCGCATCCGTCAAACAGCAGGTTTTCCGCCACCGCGGTGCGGATCCGGGCCCAGGCCACCTCCATCGCCGCCGCCTGCCCGGCGGGACCGGTCAGCTTCAGCTCGATGATCGGTGACGCGGAGCGGTAGCCCAGCGTGCAGTCGGACGGTAGCACCAGCGTCTCCAGCTGTTCAGCCAGAGCGCTCTCGGAGCGGCCAAAGGTGCTCAATCGCAGGCACAGCGGCGGCGGCGGCAAACGAAAGCGCTGCCGCAGGCGCGGCAGGATCTGCTGCTCGACCATCAGCATAAACTCGCTGGGCACGCCGGGTGTAAAGAAAATAACACACTCATGCAGCGTAACGGCAAAGCCGCAGGCGGTGCCGATCGGGTTATCCAGCACCTCAGCCCCGCTCGGCAGCCAGGCCTGCTTGCGGTTGCTGAGAGGCATACTTCGTCCGCGCCGGGCGAACCACGCCTGCATCCGCGCCATCCAGGCGCTGCTCTCCTCCAGCGCCACACCCAGCACCTGAGCTGCCGCCTGCGTACTGAGATCGTCACTGGTCGGCCCCAGGCCGCCGTTGACGATCAGCACGTCAGCGCGGCGAGCGGCGCCCTCTATCGCCGTGCACAGCGCCGCAATCTCATCGCCCACCGTCGCGCGGCCGCACAGCGGCACACCGTGCTCAAACAACCAGCGCCCCAGCCAGGCCGCGTTGCTATCCAGGATATGGCCATGCAGTACCTCATCACCGCTGCTCAACATCTCAACTCGTAACATATTTCACTCCGTTTCAGGTCTTCTCCCACTTTAGAAAGTGTCAGACCGATGCACAAGACCTCCCCCAGCACCGTCGCTGGTGATCCGGCATCGATGGCCCCCATTCAAATGTAAATAAATAATTACATATGATGTAACGACAGTTTGACGATAGTGGTATTTTCCCGTACGCTGCCACAAAATAACTCCCTGGAGCAGTAAAGCAGAGGAAAGCGTGAGAAATCGTACAATTGGCAGTGTTTTTATCGTGGCAGGAACCACCATTGGCGCAGGGATGCTGGCGATGCCGCTGGCCGCCGCCGGCGTCGGCTTTAGTACCACGCTGGTGATGCTGATCGGGCTGTGGGCGCTGATGTGCTACACGGCTCTGCTGATGGTCGAAGTCTACCAGCATGCCCCGGCCGATGAAGGGCTGGGCACCCTGGCCCGCCGCTATCTGGGGCGCCCCGGCCAATGGCTGGCCGGTATCAGCATGCTGTTCCTCATGTACGCGCTCACCGCGGCCTATATCAGCGGTGCCGGTGAGCTGTTGGCCGCCAGCCTGGGACAGTGGCTGTCACTGTCGGTTTCACCGGCAGTGGGGGTGCTGCTGTTCACGCTGGCCGGTGGCACTATCGTCAGCGTCGGTACCCATTCGGTCGATCTGTTCAACCGCCTGCTGTTCAGCGCCAAAATCGTGCTGCTGGTGGTGATGCTGACGCTGATGATGCCCCACATTCAGCATACCAACCTGCTCAGCATGCCGCTGGAAAAAGGGCTGGCGCTGTCGGCTATTCCGGTCATCTTTACCTCTTTTGGGTTCCACGGCAGCGTGCCGAGCATCGTCAGCTACATGAAAGGTGATATGCGCCGCCTGCGGCTCATCTTCATTACCGGCAGTGCCATTCCGCTGCTGGCCTATATTTTCTGGCAGCTGGCCACCCTGGGCACCATCAGCAACCACACCTTTCTCGGCCTGCTAGCGACCCATGCCGGACTGAACGGGCTGCTGCAGGCGGTACGTGCCGTGGTGGCAGCGCCTCATGTCGAGCTGGCGGTGCATCTGTTCGCCGACCTGGCGCTGGCGACCTCGTTTCTTGGCGTGTCACTGGGGCTATTTGACTATCTGGGCGATCTGTTCCAACGCCGCCGTAACGCCTCCGGGCGCTTGCAGACCGGCATTCTGACCTTTATTCCGCCCCTGGCCTTTGCCCTGTTCTATCCGCAGGGATTCGTCATGGCGCTGGGCTACGCCGCCATCGCGCTGGCGGTGCTGGCGCTGCTGCTGCCGGCGCTGCTGGTATGGCAAACCCGCCGTCGCCACGGCGGACTGCCCAACGGCTACCGGGTCGCCGGCGGCCGCCCGCTGCTGTGGCTGGTGCTGCTGTGCGGTGTCGCAGTGATCGCCATACAGCTGTCAATCGCGGCGGGGCTCTTGCCAGAGGTGGGATAAGGCAGTATGGTGAAACGATGAAAATTACACTGTCCCGCCTGATCCCCTTTCGCTGGTGGCGCCGTTTACTGCGGCGGCCCGATACTGTGTTCTTCTGATTTCAGTAACCAAGCCGCCGGAAGGCGACTTGGTATTTCCAATGGACGCACTCCGGCGCAGCTATCGATTAACGGAGAGCAACCATGCCACACCTTTCTTCCCCCAACGACGCTGAACAGCACATCTGCCTGAGCGGCGATCGTCCCACCGGCCCACTGCACCTCGGCCACTACGTCGGTTCCCTGCGCCAGCGCCTTACGCTGCAGCAACGATTCCCGCTGTATGTGATGATCGCCGATCTACAGGGACTCACTGACAACGGCAGTCAACCGCAAAAGGTGGCGGACAACATTCTACAGGTGATGGCAGACTATCTGGCAGTCGGTATCGATCCCCAACGGGCTACGCTGTGCCTGCAGTCGGCGCTGCCCGCGCTGGCAGAGCTGACGATGCTGTATATGAATATCGTCAGCGTGGCGCGCGTGGCGCGGAACCCCACGGTAAAGGCCGAGATTGCCCAGAAAGGCTTTGCCAACTCGCTGCCGGCCGGTTTTCTGCTCTACCCGATAAGTCAGGCCGCCGATATCACCGCGTTCGGCGCCGATCGCATCCCAGTCGGCGATGATCAGCTGCCGATGCTTGAGCAAACCAACGAGATCGTCCAGCGCATGAACACCCTTTTGCCACAGCCAGTGCTGCGTCCCTGCCAGGCGATCCTCAGCCAGGTAGGGCGGCTACCGGGCATCGACGGCAACGCCAAGATGTCCAAATCCCTGGGGAATACCCTGCCGCTCAGCGCCGATCCCGCGCAGATCCGGGCGGCGGTTCACGCCATGTACACCGATCCCGCCCATCTGCGGGTCAGCGATCCGGGACGGGTCGAGGGCAACGTCGTCTTCACCTATCTCGACGCCTTTCATCCCTGCGCCGAACGGGTGGCCGAGATGAAGGCGCACTACCGCCGCGGTGGCCTCGGCGACAGCCAGTGTAAACGCGAGCTGGAGGAGTGTCTGCAGACCCTGCTGGCGCCGATCCGTCAGCGGCGCGCCGAGCTGTTGGCGGATCGAGCCCAGCTGCTGCAGATCCTGCAGGCAGGAAGCGAACGGGCGCGCGAGGTCAGTCAGCAAACGCTGGTGGCGGTCAAACGGGGGCTGGGGCTGCCGCTGATGTACTGAGCCAGGATGGGAAAACAGGGAAGGGACGAAATAAAGGAGCGCGGGAGAAACAGGCGGCGCGTAAACGCCGCCGTACCGGTCGTCAGAAACTGAGACCGACCCCAACGTAGGGACCATCGGCGACTGCATTATCGCGGTGACCGTTTTTACCGGCCAGATTAATATAGCGGTAACCGACGTCCACACTCAGTGGACGCATCACGTTCCAGCGCACCCCACCGGTAGCCTCCGTATAGTCTTTAATTCCGCTGGACAGGGAGTCCGGCGCATAGTAGGCAGAGCCGTACAGGGCGAAGCTTTGACCCAGCGGCAGGTTAACGCCGCCGCCGATCGCCACGGCATAGTCATCGCTGCCGCCGCCACTGTGCTTCGGATTCAGATACATGGCCTTACCGCCCACGGAGATGATGGCGGAACCCAAAGGTACGCCCAACCCCAGTCCCAGGCCAACGATATCACCGTCATTATCACTGTGTGCCCAGTTCAGGGTCGAGTACAGGCCTGACGACCCGGTCCCCAGACCGACCTCCAGATTGGTAAAATCCTTACCGGCCTGTCCGTTCAGACTGATCGCCTGTGCTGCCCCACTCAACAGTAGCGCGCTGCCGGCTACCAGGCAGTAAAACGACTTCTTCATTGAATTTTCCTTATCAAACATTAAAAAATGTGCTCCAACATTTTCCCAACACCCAGCCGCCCCACCGGTGAAAAATGCGCCTCCGGCATCCACCCGCCCTGCGGGGTCATCGGCTCACCGCCCCGCTCCGCGTGAGAACGGCGACGGGAGGCGTGGCGCAGAGCGCCCCGAGGGCGTTAGCATAGCGGGAAGTCCGGAGAAACAGAATAAAAAAAGCGCCCCGTTGCCAGGCCGGGCGCACTATTTAAGATTATCCCGACGTCGCCGTACGGCAAGCGGGCGACACCGGGTACCGTCAGGTCAGATCCACCTGCGCGCGGTAGGCCTGCACGGCCCACTGCTGCACCTGACGGCGAGCGATTTTAATCCCGCCACTTTTCAGCGTTTCGGGCAGCAAAAGCCAGGCCACCGGACGCTGAAAGCGCGCTACCCGGCTTTCCAACCAGGCGGCCAGCGACGCCGGCGCCACGCTGCACTCCACCACCGCCAGCGGACGCTGGCCAAACTCGGCGTCATCCACCGGCACGATAAAGGCCTGAGAAACCGCCGGATGCTGCTGCAGAATACGCTCGATATCCTCCGGCTGGATCCCCTCACCCCCGCTGAAAAACTGGTTATCCAACCGCCCCAGTATGCGCAGCTCGCCGGACGCCCACGCCCCGCGATCGCGGGTATGGAACCAGCCGTCGTCACCCAGCAGCGGGTGCAGACGTCCATCCTGCCAGTAACCGCAGGCCATGCTGTCGCCGCGCAGCAGGACTTCGCCGTCCGCCGCCAGGCAAACCTCACGCTGCGACAGGGCCGTTCCCACGCCCGGCAGGGCATCCGCACGCTTGGCGCACACCGTGGAGGCCATCTCCGTCAGACCATAGCCGCACCAACAGCGAATACCGCGCGCCTCCGCCGCCTGGGTTAGCGCCAGCGGGATCATCGCCCCTCCCAGCAAAACGTCGCGCAGGGCCACCGGCTGCGGCGACTGCAGCAGACGCCACAGCTGGGTCGGCACCAGCGACGCATGGCTACAGCCGTCCAGCGCCCGTTCCAGCGGGTGCATCGCACGCAGCGCCAGGCGGGCACCGGCGAGCAGCCAGCGCCAGACGATCCCCTGTCCGGAGACATGGTACAGCGGCAGCGACAGCAGCCAGGTATCCTGCGCCGCCAGTGGCATCAGGGAGATCACGCCCCGGGCCGAGGCCAGATGCGCTGCAGCCGTATGCACCGCCGCCTTAGGCAACCCACTGGACCCCGAGGTCAACGTCAGCGTCGCCTGGCGCCGGGACGCCCATGGGGCAGACGCCGCGGCCGCCCCCGAACGTAAATACAGCGTCTGAATCCCCTCGGGCCAGCTCAGCGCAGGCCCGGGCGCCAAATCCAGCATAAAGGCCACATTGAGCCGCGGCAGCAAGACGTCGAGCAGCGCGGCGGGCAGCTGTGGGTTCAGCGGCAGCACCCGGGCGCCCAGCTGCAGCAACGCCAGATAGGCATACAGCGCCTCGGGGCCATTTTTCGCCCGCAAAGCAACTACGGCACCGGAGACGACGCCCTGTACGCATAGCCCGTCGGCCAGCCCATCAATACGCTGCGCCAGCGTCTGCCAGTCAATCTCCTCGCCGTCGCTGCGCAGCGCGATATCGGCCGGACGCTGATGCGCCCAGTGACGCCAGGGCCAGTCGTCAAAGCACCTCACCCCTGCCATACCACGTCCAGCGTATCCTCACCCCACAGCGGCAGCGTACACGCCGGCCATGCCCGCAGCAGCTGCGCCTGCATCAGCATCAGGGTATCCAGACCCGGCGGCGTGCCCGGCGTCAGCCAGGCCGCCATGCGCGCCAGCTGACTCAGCCCCAGGCTGGATTCAATACTGGAGCTGATCACTGCACTCAAACCCGCCTGGTGCGCCTGTGTCACCAGCTGCCGACAGCGCTGCAGGCTGCCGGTCAGGGTCGGCTTGATGATGATGGCCGCCACGCCCGGCTCCGCCTCGACGCGGAAGTCCGCATCGCGCACGCTCTCATCCCAGGCGATGGCGATCCCGGTGTCGCGGGCAAAGGCGCGCGACTCATCGCGGGTCTTGCACGGCTCTTCCAGAAACAGAATACGGTCGCGCCAGTCCGGATTGACATACTTGGCAAAACCATCCGCCTTGGCCCGGGTCCAGCTACGGTTGGCATCCAGACGCAGATGCAGATCCGGCAGCGCCTCCAGCAGTAGATTGACGATCATTCCGTCGCGCACCGCCTCATACAGCCCGACCTTCACCTTGGCCACTTTCTCGCCGGGGATCGACTGCAGCACCTGAAACAGCGCATCGGGATCGCCGTTGCACAGCGTCGCCGATCGGTAGTTGGCTGCCTGCGGCAGCGTACCGGAAAGCTCCGCCTGCGCACAACTCAGGCCAAAGGCAACCGATGGCAGCGGGCTCTCCGCCGGCGCCGCGCCCACCTGCCACTGCGCCAACAGGCGGCACGCGGCCTCCTGAGCTTCAGGCAGCGTTTCATGGCTAAACTCCGGTAACGGGGCTATCTCGCCCCACCCTTCGCGTCCGTCCTCGTGCAGCCGCACCAGTAGCCCATCGCGGCTTTTCAGCCGCTGGTTACGCAGCGCGACACCGGCGTCCACCGGCAGACGATAGCGATACAACGTGGCCTGACGCATTACGGATTCCGCTTAAACTTGGAAAAGTCCGGCTGACGCTTTTCGTTAAATGCGTTGCGCCCTTCCTGCCCCTCTTCCGTCATGTAGAACAGCATGGTGGCATTCCCCGCCAGCTCCTGCAGGCCAGCCTGCCCATCGCAGTCAGCGTTGAGCGCCGCCTTCAGGCAGCGCAGCGCCATCGGACTGTTGCGCAGCATCTCACGGCACCAGCGTACGGTCTCTTTCTCCAGATCCTCCAGCGGCACCACCGTGTTGACCAGCCCCATATCCAGCGCCTGCTGCGCGTCATACATCCGGCACAGGAACCAGATCTCGCGGGCTTTTTTCTGGCCGACGATGCGCGCCATATAAGATGCCCCCCAACCGCCGTCGAAGGAGCCGACCTTCGGGCCGGTCTGACCGAACTGAGCATTCTGTGCTGCGATGGTCAGATCGCACATCATATGCAGGACGTGGCCCCCGCCGACCGCATAGCCAGCCACCATCGCCACCACCGGCTTCGGACAGGTACGGATCTGACGCTGAAAGTCGAGGACATTAAGGTGATGTACGCCGCTGTCATCGCGGTAGCCGCCGTAGTCGCCGCGGATCTTCTGATCACCGCCGGCGCAGAACGCCTTATCACCGGCGCCGGTCAGCACGATCACGCCGATACCGTCGTCATAGCGCGCGTCGGCCAGCGCCTGCAGCATCTCTTTCACCGTCAGCGGGCGAAATGCGTTGCGCACCTGCGGGCGATTGATGGTGATTTTGGCAATACCGTCGGCGGACTTGTGATAGAGGATATCCTCAAAGTCGCCGCTGCAGTCCTGCCATGCGATCGGGGCATACAGCTCTTGTTCGCTTGGATACAGCATAATACGTTTCCTGTTAATAAAGATGCCGACCCGGCGGCGCGTCTGGCGCGTCAGCCGGGGGTTGATGTCGTTAAAAAGGTTCCCAGCGCGTCGCGAAACGCCCGCGGGTTGGCGCGGTGGGCGTTGTGGCCGGCGCCGTCTATCAGACGTACCGCCAGCCGCCAACGCCCGGCCAGCGTGCGAAACTTGGTGTCCTGTTCACCGCACAGATAACATAACGGACAGGTCAGTGTCGCCAGCGCCGCGCCCAGCGGTGGCTGGACACCCAGCGAGGTCGCCTGCAGCATCTGCGCCAGCGCCGCACCGGGCTGGCCGGCGCGCAGCGACACCAGGTCGGCCCGCGCCGACTCATCCAGATCGGCAAACACCGGCTGTCGATACCAATCATCCAGCACCTGCGCCAGCGGCTCGCTGCGCAGGCGGTCGGCCCAGCGGCCGTCATGTGCCTGCCGCGCCTGGCGCTCCGCGGGCGTCTCCAGTCCGGGGTTTCCCCCCTCGACCGCCAGCGCCCATAGACCGGATGCACCCTGACAGCCATGATACATCGCCAGGCGACCGCCCAGCGAATAGCCGATCAGCCCATAGGACGTTACCCCGGCGGCGCGCAGCGTATCGCGCAGCGCGGCATCGCACCGGGCAAAGTCGTCCACCGTCAGCGCCGCCGAGTCACCGTGCCCCGGTAGATCGATCAGCACATGCGCATACTGTGGCAATGCCTGCGCCTGCGCCAGCCACTCACGGTGACTGCCGAGAAAACCGTGCAGCCATACCAGGGTCGGCGCATCGGGAGACGCAGCCGCCAGACGGCGATAGGCCAGGATCACAGCGCGGCCACCTTACCCAGCAGCTGCTGCAGCGCCTCCGCGCCCGCCGTGCCGGGTACCCGCAGTTCGATCAGCGTCGTCCCGCAACGCCGCCAGCCCTGAGAGACCGCGTCGGTCAGCGCCGCCCAGTCCACCGGGCAGGCGTAGTCCAAATCAAACAGCGCCGCCGCGTGGCGGAAGTCCACATTCTGCGGCATCAGGTAAAAGCGCTCGCGCTCCGCCGGTGGCGTTGGCAGCATGGAGAAAATCTGCCCACCGTTGTTATTCACCACGATCACCACCGTCGGCGCAGTCACCTGACGCAGTAGCGCCAGACCGTTAATATCGTACAACGCCGACAGATCGCCCAGGATCGCCAGCGTCGGCAGCCCGCTGCCGCGCTGTACCCCGGCAATGGTTGAAACCAGTCCATCGATACCGCTGGCGCCACGGTTACTGTATACCGGATAGCCTGCAGGCAGCTGCCCCAGCGCATCGACCAGGCGCACGATCAGGCTATTACCGACAAACAGCTGTCCCCGCAGCGGCAGCAGCTGTGCCAGCCGGTGCGCCACCTGCGCCTCACCAAACGACGCCTGCAGCGTTTGCTCCACGCACTGGGCAGCCCGCCCGGCCAGCACCTTCAACTGCGGTGCCCAGGGGGCGGCAGGCTGCGCAGGATGTGCCTGTAGCCATGCCTGCACCGGCGCCACCAGACGGCGGCCGCGGTGACAGGCGGGATCAAGCCGCCCCGGCAACGGATCAATCAGCCAGTAGCGCTGTGGCTTGCAGGCTGCCTGCCACTGCAGCAGACGCTTACCGGTCAGACTGGCGCCAAACTGCACGACAATCTCGGCCTGCGCCAGCAGGCGGCGCGCCTCTGCATGGGGAAGCCACAGATCGGCGCAGGGCAACGGCTGGCCACTTTGCGACAACACATCCCCCAGCACCGGCCAGCCCAGCTCCTCACCCCACGCGGCCGCCTGTCGGCCCGCTTCGGCGTCAACGCGGCCAATCAGCACCACCCCGCGACGGCGGCGCCACTGCGCCCAATCCACCTCTGCACGCAGCGCGCCCGTATAGGGGGAGCTCTCCTGCAGCCAGGGCGTCTCGCCCTGCCACCAGCAGCCCAGCGCCGCAGACCACCCCTGCTGTCCATCGTCATCCTCGCCGTACAGCGGATCTGCGAATGGGCAGTTGATGTGCAGTGCGCCGTGGTCGAGGCGGGCCATGGCGCTATCGATGCTGGAAACCAGCCAGGCAGCGGAGATATCTGGCGTAGGCCGGGGAAGACTGAGGGTTTCCGTCGGGTGGGAGGCGAACATGTTCTGTTGGCGGATCGCCTGGTTGGCACCGCAGTCGATCAGCTCTGGCGGACGGTCGGCGGTCAGCAGGATCAGCCGCTCTCCGGTCAGACCGGCCTCGATCAGCGCCGGATAGAGATTGGCAACGGCCGTTCCCGACGTGACGATCACCGCCACCGGCTGACCACTGACTTTGGCCAGCCCCAGCGCCAAATGCCCTAGGCCGCGCTCGTCGAAATGGGTATGACTATGCAGGCGGGGATGGGATGCTGCCGCCATCGTCAGCGGCGTAGAGCGGGAACCGGGAGCGATACAGACATGATGTACGCCGTGACGGGTCAACGCTTCAAGCAGCACCGAGGCCCAGCGACGGTTAAACAGAATAGATGACATGGCGACTCAACAGTGGCTTAGCGGATTGCACGTCCTGCAGCTGCAGCGGGCAGGCTGGCAGCGGCTTCCTGACGCGCGCGTTGGTGTACAGCACACCCCACGCAGAGGCACAGTGTAACACTATGATTTAAAAGAGAATCAAATATAAAATATGACCAATATGGTACACCAGCCTCATCCATATCACAATCCGTGTACTGCGCATATACCGCCCCGATCGCAGCTTTTGTCTCCGATGCTACAGGCTCTCGCCCTCCAGCAGCGTACGCAGACCGGCCGCCTTATTCTCAATTTCCAGCCACTCTTGCTGCGGATCCGAGCCCGCCACGATACCCGCACCGGCATACAAATGGATACGCTCGTCTTCGATCAGCGCCGAACGCAACGCAACGGCAAACTCGGCCTGCGCCAGCGCAAGGTAGCCTGCAGAGCCCGCATACCAGCCGCGCGCAAAGGGCTCATCGCGCATAATAAAATAGCGTGCGGGCTCACGAGGCAGTCCAGCCACCGCCGCTGTAGGCTGCAGGCGGCGCAGGCATTCAGCATCATCCTGCCGGTTGAGAATCACATGGATGCTGCGACGCAGATGCTGTACCTTGCGCAGCGCCACAATCTCCGCCGCCATCACCTCCAGCGTCGGCGCACCCGCGCCGCTGCACAGGCGCTGGCAGATATCATCAACCACCAGCAGATTTTCATGCTGATTCTTGCCATCTTGCATCAGCCATGCCGCGTTAGCCCGGCGCTGCACCTCGTTTTCACCGCGGGCGACGGTACCGGCCAGCGCCTCGGTCTCCAGCTGCCGACCAATACGGCGGTACAGCCGCTCCGGCGACGATCCCAAAAATGCCCGGTGCGGCGCCAACGCCAGCATAAAGTGGTAGCAACGGTGGTTGACTGCCCGGCTGGCGGCCAGAAACTGTGCTGCGCGCAGTGGCTCACAGAGGGTTAAGGTGGTACGGCGCGCCATCACTACCTTGGCAAATTCATTGCGGGCGATCGCTGCCAGCGCCTGGGTCAGCAGCGCGCACCAGGCGCCGTGATCGGGCTGATGGGCGGCGCTCAGCACCTGAGCCTGTAGGGACCCCAGCGGCTGCGGCGGCAGCAGCGTGGCCAGATCGCTCAACGCCCGCGGCAGATCCTCCTGCAGCGATGTCTCGCTGTACAGGTATACCACCAGCTCAGCCCTATCACCGTAGCGCAGCAGCGCCAGACGCGGTAAAAACAGCAGGCTCTCCACCTCACCATAGCCATCCAATGCCACGCGGTCGAAAGCATTCAGCCCCCAGATCCGCAGATCCGGATGGTTGTACCCCCGGATAAACGCCTGCGCCTGCCCGGCATCGCGAAACACCTTCAGCGCCCCACACACCGCGGCCTCCTCCTCATCACTGCGGTGGCGCCAGTAAAACTGCGGATACAGCGGCTGGGTCGCCAGCCACGCCAGCATCGAATCACTGTCATCCGCCGCAAAGGGCAGCGCCACTCTGACCAGTCCCGGACCCTGCTGGGCCGCTTTCTGTAGCTGGGGGACAATGCGTTGTATCAGAGCAGTAAAATGGTGCACGACAACCTCGGTCGGGGATAACAGCGGTTAGGAGAGTGGTGAATTATACGGGGGATTAAAGAGAAAAAAAGCGGATGAGGGTGATATCGCTCCCACTGGCGGACAATCGTTGAAAAAGCCACCAGCGTGATGTCCCCGATCTAGCGAACCTCTGCACCATCAACGCGAGTTTCCTCCTGCAACGGTACGCTGCGGCGCCGACGTGCCGCCAGCCACAGGCCGCTATTTTTCATCCCATAGCCAAACAGCAGCCCCAGCAACAGTGACGGTATCACCAGACGCCAGTCACCGTCGGCGGCAAAAGTGGCGCAGCAGCCGATAAAGGTCCCCGGAACAAAGGAGAGCCAACGCTGGCTGGCCTGAACGCACATCAGAAAAGCCACCGCTCCCGTCAGTCCATACCCCAGCAGCGCCATATGCGGCTGCAGCGCGCTGCCGTTGATGATGATCTCCGCCCAGAACACGCCGCTGCACAGGGTACACAGTGAGATACCCAGCCCTTTCAGCCCCCCCTGCGGACAGGCAAAGTACGCGGTACAACCCAGGAAACCGGCCCAGGCGGACAGTCCGAGGCTGATGGCGACCCATCCCCACACGGCCGACAGGATCCCAGTGGTTAAGGCAATGGCAAGTAGGACGGACATCGCAGACTCTCCTGATACAAAAAGCGTAGTGTAGCGACGAGCGGGTAATATTCATTGATAGGAATCACACCGATACTTAATCATTTCGTGATAATTACATTTCAGAGTGATATTAATCACAGTTTTATGTGGTTTATTCGATCCGCCATTCCCGACTGGCGCCGTGGTCATTTCCGCTTACAGAAGGTAACGCGCTTTTTATTGACATGGTTTGTAACTGACGCTGACGCGATCTACTGTGAAGGCGATTTACGAAGCAATACCTATAACGATTGGAGTCACTTATGAAAACCACTCTGCCTGCGGCAGCGATCGCCACGCTGTGCGTCGGCCAGGCCATGGCCTGTACGACGATACTGGTGGGCAATCAGGCCACGACCGATGGTTCTTTTATCGCAGCGCGAAACGAAGACTACTCAGCAAATAACGCCAAGCATATGGTCATCCACCCGGCGGCCCATAATCAGCACGGGGTGTTTAAATCCCACGGTAATGACTTTACCTATCCACTGCCGAAAGAGGCGCTGCGCTACACCGCCATTCACGATTTTGATACCCAGGATAAATCAATGGGTGAAGCCGGCTTCAACTCCGCCGGCGTCGGAATGACCGCGACCGAAACGCTCTACAACGGGCAACCGGCGCTGAAGGCCGATCCTTATGTAGAGAAAACCGGGATCACGGAAGACGCTATCCAGACCGTGGTGCTTCCGCGTATTCACAGCGCGCGTGAGGGCGTTGAGCTGCTGGGCAAGATCATTGAGCAGCAGGGAGCCGGTGAAGGCTTTGGCGTTGCCTTTGTTGACCAGCACGATCTGTGGTATCTGGAGACCGGCAGCGGCCACCAGTGGATGGCGACCCGCCTGCCAGCGGACAAATACCTGATCTCCGCCAATCAGGGCCGCCTGCGTCAATATGATCCGAAAGACACCGCAAACTACCTGGGATCCCCGACGCTGATCAGCTTTGCCGAACAGCATGGACTGTACCGCCCGAAAGACGGCGCCTTCGACTTCCACAAGGCCTATTCTCAGGACGTCGAAAACGATGTGACCTATAACTATCCGCGCGTCTGGACGCTGCAGCACATGTTCAACCCGCAGCTGAAGACCACCATCACCGACGGTAAAAACTTCCCGGTCTTCCTCACCCCGGCCAAGAAGATCAGTATTGCCGACGTAGAGCTGGCGCTGCGTAACCATTATCAGGGGACCACGCACGACCCCTATGCCAACAACAACCCGAAAGAGCCTTACCGTCCGATCTCAGTATTCCGCACCCAGGAGTCGCACATCCTGCAGGTCCGTCCTCACCTGCCAAAAGCGATCGGCGAAGTGGAATACGTCGCCTTCGGGATGTCCGCACTGAGTGTCTATATTCCTTACTATCAAGGCATTGAGCACTATTTGCCGGGCTACGACAAGGGGAGCGATCGGGCCAGCGATGACTCCGTCAACTGGAAGTTCCGCACGCTGCAAACCCTGGTCATGCAGGATTACAACGCCTATGCGCCAGACGTTCAGCGCGCCTATAGCACGTTTGAGCAACAGACGGCCCAACGTCAGCAGAACATGGAGCAAGAGTACCTGACGCTCTACAAGTCTCAGCCGAAAAAGGCCCGGCTGCTGCTGCAACAGTTTGAGGATCAGACCATGCAGGACGCGCTGAAGCTGACCGATCAGCTGACCAGTCAGGTCGTAACCAAAATGACCCATGCCACCGACATGAAGTATCACTTCGAAGGGGCATAACGCCAGGCGCAGGCCATAAAAAAACACCCCGCGCTGCGGGGTGTTTTTTTATGGACGCTTAACCGCGACGGCTGAACAGCGCTCGCCGGGAAAGATCCACCTCGTGGGTCTCCGCCACCGGCAGGGAGAGCAGCATGGTCAGCGTATCGTGCATCAGCTGTTCGGCCTGCTCTGCCTCCAGATGGGGATCGAGAGGCGACATCAGCGAACAGGAGAGTAACTGTCCGCTCTGTGGCAGTTCGCCGATCATAAAGGTCATGTTGCCGCGCGGCAGCTGCAACGCCAGACGATCGCCAATCTTACGCACCGGCCACACCTGCCCCGGTCCCGGCAGGATCACCACGCTCAACATCCACGGCGTCAGCACGCAGCCGATCCACTGCCCGTCAAACGGACGCATCACGGCACTGACCGGGATACCTACACGATAGAACGGCAGACTGTGCATTTCGCCCGCGGCGATCTGCTGATACTGTGCGATCAGCTGCGCGGCAGGATCGCTGTCGAACCCTAAGCGCCCGGCGACCATGCCCTGCTCCGGCTGCTCATCGTGCGGGAACTCAACGTGCATGGATGTCCCCCTGATGCAGGGCCTGGATCCCCTGCTCACGCAGGATAGCCAACACCCTATCCATCGCCACCGGCACTGCGCTGGCGATCGCTGGCGTCAAACCAATGTTCGGCTCCAGCGACTGCGGCTCAATGCCGACCAGCGTCAGCTTCTTCGGAAACTCGTCCGTCAGGCGCAGTGCCGACAGTACATCGGACAGCCCCAGCTGATGAGGCGAAATCTTGCGGCTGAACATCGCCGGGACTTCCTCATCACGCAGCGTGATGATACTGCCAGGCTCGCCACCGCAGAACACGGCATCCACCACGATCAGGTGATCGCGGCAGGCCAGGTACTCCAGCAGCTCCATTCCTGCGGTACCGCCATCCATCAGCTCGACATTGGCCGGAAAGCGGTAGTCGCGCTGTAGGCGCTCAACAATACGCACGCCGACAGCCTCATCGCTGAGCAGCAGGTTTCCAATCCCGAGAATCAGCGTATTCATTACAGGATTTTTACCTTGGTGGTTTCGCCGTCCAGGGTATTCACCACGTGCACAGCGCAGGACATACAGGGGTCGAAGGAGTGCACGGTACGCACCACCTCCAGCGGTTTGTTGATGTCTGCTACCGGCGTACCAACCAGCGCCTGCTCGTACGGTCCCGGCTCATCCTGTCCGTTGCGCGGGCCGGAGTTCCAGGTTGATGGCACCACTGCCTGATAGTTGGCGATCTTGCCACCCTTGATGACGATCCAGTGCGACAGTGCACCGCGCGGCGCCTCTTCGAAGCCAACGCCACGGTACTCTTTGTTCGGGTCAATTTCAGCCGGGATATAGGCCACGTGATCGCCCTTACCAATATTGTCGATCAGCGCCTGCCACTGCATCATCAGGGTATCTTTCAGCACGCAGCAACGCACCGCGCGGCCAATGATACGGCCCATGGTGGAGTGCAGCTGCTCGACCTGCAGCGTCTTGCCGGTCAGCTTCTGGTACAGCCCATTGACTTCGTTGTAATGTTTGACGGTGTCTTCATGCTTGGCCGCCAGCTTCACCAGCAGATCGGCCAGCGGGCCGACTTCGACCACCTTGCCGTACAGGGTCGGTGATTTCACCCAGGAGTACTTACCGTCCTCCTGCCAGCCGGTGTAGTTCGGCTCGGTTTTCCCTTCCCACGGCTTCAGGTTGGCATCATCCTGGTACCAGGAGTGTTTGCTGGATTCGGCGATACCGGCAATCAGCCACGGATCCTGCTGGCTGTTGATCGGACGGTAGTTGGCCATGTCGCCGTTTTCAATGTAGCCGCCCGGCAGCAGGAAGCTACCACCGTCGCCGTCAGTCGGCAGCTCCGGCACGCTCAGGTAGTGCTGAGCGCCGCGGCCCAGCGTCATCCACTCCGGGTAGTTGGCCGCGATGATCGCCGCATCCACCTTGTACACCTGCTCAATAAAGTCGCCCAGACGTTCAATAAACATCTTGACGTACATCAGGCGCTCCAGGTTGAGCACGCTCGGTGCGTTCAGGTTGATCGGGTTGGCTACCCCACCGACCGCCAGGTTCTGGATATGCGGAGACTTACCGCCCAGGATGGCAACGACGCGGTTGGCATCACGCTGACACTCCAGTGCCTGCAGGTAGTGGGCGACAGCGATCAGGTTCACCTCTGGAGAGAGCTTCATCTCCTTGTGGCCCCAGTAGCCGTTGGCAAAGATCCCCAGTTGGCCGCTGTCGACCAGATTACGGATCTTCTGCTGTACCTTGGCGAACTCGCCGGCGCTGTTCAGCTGCCAGGCGGAAACGCCCTGCAGCATCGCCTCACACTTGTTCGGATCGGCTTTCAGCGCGGAGGTGATGTCCACCCAGTCCATCGCCGACAGCTGATAAAAGTGCACGATATGGTCGTGAATGCTGTGCGCCGACAGGATCAGGTTACGGATATACTGCGCGTTCACCGGGACCTTGGCCCCAACGGCGCTTTCGACCGCGCGGACGGAGGCGATAGCGTGGATGGTGGTACATACGCCGCAGATACGCTGAACGATCATCCAGGCATCGCGTGGGTCATTACCCTTAACGATGTCTTCCATCCCACGCCACATAGTGCCGGATGACCAGGCTTTAGTCACTTTGCCGTTTTCGATCTCGCAGTCAATGCGCAGATGGCCCTCGATGCGGGTAATCGGGTCGATAGTAATACGTTGGCTCATACTTTAGCTTTCCCTTGGGCCTGATAACCTTGGTGTTTTAAATGGTCAAGCGCTGGCAACACCGGCAGCAACCGGATCAGCAGCAAATAAGCAACGACTTCAATAGCCACGAAGCCCATTGAAATCAGCACCTCTTCAGAGGTTGGAAAATATCCGTAGCCGTTACCCGGCATAAAGGCCAGCAACGAGTAGTTCAAGCGCCACAGTGCCGAGCCGAGCAACATGCTCAGCGCGCCGACAAACAGAATGCGTGAATCTTTACGGCAGCGCGCAGAGCAGAATGCCAGCAGCGGGAACAGCATCAGCATGGCCTCACACCAAAAGCTGACGGAGTAGCGGTCGAACTGGAACAGGTAATGCAGTTTATCATGCATCGCCAGTTCGCCGAAGCGCAGCACCAGGAACAGCAGCAGGAATACCTGGATCACCCGCACCAGCTTGGCAAACAGGGTTTTCTCATCCGGACCGCGGCCCCGCAACCCCGCCTGCACCAGCGAACCTTCAAAAACCACGATGGCGAAGCCCATGATAAAGGCTGTCAGCACCGACAGTAACGGCAGCAGCTCATAACTTTGCCACAGCGGATGCACCTTCTTCCCGGCAGAGATCATCAGCGATCCCATAGAGGACTGGTGCATGGTCGGCAGCAGCGCACCCAACGCCAGAATAAAGAACATCACTTTATTCAGTCGTTTCAGCGACACTTTCCACCCGAAGCGCTCCAGGATCACCGGTGCGAACTCCAGCGCCATGACACCGATGTACACCGTCATACAGACCGCCGTCTCGAACAGTACCGAGGAGGTGTTGAAGTGCCCCGGAATGTAGAAGTACGGCAGATTCCAGTAACGACCGACGTCGATGGTGATGGAAAGGCCGCCGAGGGAGTAACCGAACAGGCTGGCCAGCAACGCCGGGCGCACCAACGGATGATACTCGCCGCGGTTAAACACATACACCGCCCAGGCCAACGCCCAGCCGCCACAGGCAAAGCCGGTGCCGATCAGCAGGTCGAAGGCGATCCAGATCCCCCAGGGATATCCCCCGTTCAGATCGGCGACAGAGCCGATGCCAAAGATCAAACGTTTCAGGATAAACATCCCGCACAGCAGGATGAACGGGGCCAGCAACACGACGGGCCAACTGACCAGACGCCCGCCGAGCGGACTGGCTTTATGCTCACTCATTATCATCGTCTCCGTCATGGTGATTCTTGGTGTTTCGATAGGTCATTACCGAAAGACCGGCCAGGACCACCAACGGCAGGATCATGCCTTTGTACAGCGTATGCTGAATATGCTCGGAACGGGCGCCCGTCGACAGCGCATCCAACTGCGGCATCCCCAGCTTCTCGTAGGGTACGCCCGCCAGAACCAGAACCTGGGTCCCTCCCCCCTCTTTCTCGCCATACACATAAGGCTGATAGTGGGCGACCGGATGCAGATAGCTGTCGTTACTGTGCAGGGTCTGACGCGGATAGGCATACTCTGCACCGGGACGCGCTGCCAGACGCTTCTTGGCCTCGGCCAGCAGCGCGTCACGGGTACCATAGATCACTGCACCGGCAGGACACACCTCGACACAACCCGGCAGCTTACCCTGATCGATACGCTCCAACCCTTTCTGATTACACAGCTCACACTTGTGAATCGCCCCGAACGGGTTATCGTAATCATACTTCGGTACGTCGAACGGGCAGGCCACCATGCAATAGCGACAGCCGGTGCAGACGTCAGGATCGTACATGACGATCCCGGTGACGGGGTGCTTTTTCAGCGCCGATACCGGGCAGACGGAAACGCAGTTAGGATCGACACAGTGCATGCACTGCTTCTTGATATAGGCATAGCCGTTTTCCAACTGATCCTTGTTGACCCCGCTACCATCACGCCATACCTGAATAATGTTATTGGTATAGGGAGTCAGCTTGTCATTGTTGGACCAGGTCGGATCGCCGTTCGGGTTCAGCTGATTTTTGTTCAGGCGCTGGCACTCCGCAACGCAGGCCTGGCAACCCACGCACAACGTTGAGTCATATAGCATCCCCACCGCCGTCGGGATCGGCGGCTTGTTCTCAGCCGCAGCCTGGGCGCTGCCAGAAGCGGCTGTGCCCGCCGCCAGCGCGCCGACAGAGGCGAACTTCAGAA
Organism: Edwardsiella ictaluri ATCC 33202; assembly: GCF_000264785.1. Taxonomy (GTDB): domain Bacteria; phylum Pseudomonadota; class Gammaproteobacteria; order Enterobacterales; family Enterobacteriaceae; genus Edwardsiella; species Edwardsiella ictaluri. The sequence continues at coordinate 55,504 of NZ_AFJI01000060.1, forward strand.
AATTTCGTCTGTTCACGGTTTACTCCTCCCGTGAATCGTGTTGATCCGCCTGGTTACGCTGCTGCTGGCGACCCAGCTCACGCACAGCCATCAGACTCACCCCGGCCAGGATCCCCAGCGCGCCGCCGATAAGGCCGGTGGCCGTCGGCGAAATATGCCCGCCCTCTTTGTTATCCACCAGCGGTTTTTCTGCGCGCGGCGTCGGATTCTCTACGCTGGATAGCTGGAAGATCCCCTTGGTAAAGCCGACACCCTGCTCGTTACAGCCGTAGCATGGGTGGCCGATACCCACCGGCCAGATGCCGCCGCCGATGTCGCAGAACTCCAGCGTCGAGCAGTTGCCGTAGGTTTCCGGCCCCTTACAGCCAAGGTGATACAGACACCAGCCCTGACGGTGGCCATAGTCACCGAACTCTTTGGCGAAGCGGCCAGCGTCGAAGTGCGGGCGACGCTCGCAGTTCTCGTGGATCAGGCGCTCGTAGGCGAACAGCGGACGGTGCTTGCTGTCCAGCTCCGGCAGCTTGCCATAGGTGATGTAGTAGACCACGGTGGTCAGGAAGTTATGCGGGTTAGGCGGACAGCCCGGGATATTGATCACCGGACGACCCAGCGCCTCTTCCAGGCTGACGGCGCCGGTCGGGTTACCGCCGGTGGCCGGAACGCCGCCCCAGGCGGAGCAGGAGCCGATAGCGATCACCGCAGCCGCATCGGCGGCTGCCTTACGGATCTGATCGACGATAGGCTCACCGGCCACCATACAATACACGCCGCCGTCTTTCAGCGGAATGGAGCCATCCACCACCAGGACATATTTGCCCTTGTAGCGCGCCATGGCGTCGTGCAGGTTTTCTTCAACCTGATGACCGAAGGCTGATGACAGTACCTCATGATATTCCAATGAGATGGTATTCAGCAGCAGCGTTTCCAGCGTCGGGTGCGTGGAACGCAGCAGGGCCTCGGTACAGCCGGTACACTCCTGGGCACCAATCCAGATAACCGGAGGACGCTGCGGACTGGTGATCGCTGCCGCCATTTCCGCCGCCGCATTGGAGCTTAACCCTAGTGTGGCGGCCATGCCCGCGCACAGTTTCATAAAGTCACGACGATTGATGCCGTGAGCGGATAAAAAAGAATCCTCAACCATTCTGCAGTTTCCTGTTTATGCGCATTCGTCTGGTGGAATGCTTTCAGGGGCGCAATGCTAAGGATTTGCCCCCCCCGCTGTGGTTGATCTTCATCAAGTTGACTGGCTTTTTTTACGCGATAAGGATATTTATGTGAAACAGAGCGATTCAGCCTTGGCCATCTGTTCAAAAAGCACTCAATTAGTTCATGCCATTATACGATAGCGTCAGTTGCTGGATATTTGATAAATACCATCCTATTTATTCAGTCAGTATATTATTTATCGACGGTTATGATCTCCATACCACCGATACCCCGCTTTTTGATTAACCGAGATCCAGGCCGACGGATCAAACATATGTGATATCACCCACAATAATTAATGTTGATCATTGCTTTTATTTTTTAGTAAAAATATTGACGATAACGGAGTGCAGACTCGTCGCCACCCTCCCCGCAAACCCCAACGACCGTGCTGCTTTTTCCGACAGCGGCAAACAATACCGCCGAGAGGCTCCCCTTCCGGCATGCGGCTGAGCACCACGGTTTTAAACAAAGCATCAGCAGACAAGACGTCAGGCTAAAAATATCGCAAAAAATAGGGTGATTATGACGACTGTTAACTACACCTCGCGCCACATATCAAGATAATTGGATGACTTATTAACTATTTTTTAAACAGCTGTACCGTTACTCCCACCCACGCCCCTACCGCCACAACGAAAATCTTTAGCCATACGTCAAAATCACGCGCGGCGACAGCGGTGAAATTATAATGTTAGACTACACGATCTCCATCGTCCCGCTGAGCCAGCTGCAGCGCAGCAGTCACGGTAAGGTGCTGCTGACGGCGAGCGGCCCGTTGGTCAATACGCTCTGTTTTGAGCAGCTCCCCGCCATGCCCGCCGTCGGGGTGAACGGCGCCTACTTTTTACATCACAAGGTTGACTTTACTTTTTACGTCATCGTCAATATGGGGTTTATCGATCGGCGTCCGGACGTCGTTCTGGAGGTGATTAAACAGCGCGGATTAACCCTGTTTACCACCGTTCACGGTATGGCCCGCATCCTCGGCCGCTTTACCCTCAGCGCCCTCCGCTGCCGCCTGGCCATCATTGAGGATATCGCGGAAAAGGTCTATTGCCCCAGCCTCACACCTCGCCAGCTTAGGGCGCACTATGGGCAGGACCGCAGCATACAATTTTCCGACAGTGAGCAGAGCATTGGGTTCAGCCAGGATATCCGCCGTGGTATCTTCGACGCGGGCACCGTCGTCTATTGGGCGCTGCAGATCATCACCTACCTTGGTTTTAATACGATCTTCATCGCCGGACTGGATATGAACAATTTCGACCACCCCCGCTTCTATGAAACCCCGGCCAGCATGCTGCCGACCTTTTTAGCCGATAAAGTAGAACCGCTGATCATCCCGGCCTTTCTGCATGCAAGCCAGGTGATGAAGGCCAATAATATCGACATTAAAAATCTCTCGCTAAATAGCGCGATCGACGGCGCTATTTTTGAAAAAATTGACGCCCGGCGCTACTTTCAGCAATGGAGTCCTCATATGGAAAAGGCTGAACCCGGCATCATATAATTGCCACAGGTACGGACATTCGCGTCGTTGGGTGACGTGTAAGACATCATCGCAGGATAAAATCATAGAAAACCCTTTAAGGGTCTCTTAATATTTCTCAGCTAGTCTACAATGTTACATTCCAATGAGAGTGAGAGACCATGCAACGCTTTAGTAAAATACAAATATCCCTGCACTGGATAACGCTGCTGCTGATTGCTATCGCCTATATCAGTATTGAGTTCCGCGGGCTGTTTACCAAGAATTCACCGGCCTATCTATTGATGCGTGAAGTTCACTACAATGCCGGCGTGCTGATATGGATTGCGATGCTGATACGTCTTGGGCTGCGTCACATTCTGCCAGATCCGCCGATCCTGCCACCACCGCCGCGCTGGCAGCATCTGGCGGCGCGCATGATGTACCTGACGCTCTATCTCTGGTTCCTGGCTATCCCGCTGCTGGGCATCGCCTTGATGGCCTACAGCGGTAAAAGCTGGTCGCTGTTTGGACTGACCATCGCCCCCTGGGTCACGCCGGATCCGGCCATAAAGTCCATGATAAAAGAGTGGCACGTGGTGCTGGCCAACCTCGGCTACGCCCTGATCGCCATGCATACCGCCGCCGCGCTGTTCCACCACTATGTCATCCGCGATAACGCGCTGCTGCTGATGATGCCGCAGAAAAAAACGCGCTGACCCGTCTCAGGCGCCGATGCCGGCGCCTGAAATCTCCCGCCCTCCTCCCCCGCCAATCCAGAACGAATATAAATCAGATAAAATATATTCAGTTGTATAATATATCAGCTTAAAAGGCCGCTCCCAGCCTGCGTGATGATCCGCGTATCACGTCAAGCAGCGCCCCTCAGGGAGAGGCCGATACCGATCCGATGACGCTGCCGCGTGCAGCCCAGGCAAAGGGAATTTACACATCATGAAATGGCTCTGCTCATTCAGCCTGATCAGCACTCTGTTGACGACGCCGACACTGGCCGGGACGCCCCCCTATCCCAGCCAGTGGCCCGATCCCGCCCTGCCCCGCGATGCCTTTGTCACCCAGATGCTGCAGCGAATGACCCTCGCGGAAAAGATCGGCCAGCTGCGGCTGATCAGCGTCGGCCCCGATAACCCCAAAGACAGGGTATATACCATGATCGCCGAGGGGCAGGTCGGGGCGATTTTTAATACCGTCACCCGAACCGGGATCCGCGGCATGCAGGATCAGGCCGTACGGCACAGTCGAATGAAAATTCCGCTGTTTTTCGCCTATGACGTCATCCACGGGCAACGTACGGTATTTCCCATCAGCCTGGGGCTGGCAGCCAGCTGGGATCGCGAGCTGGTTAGCACCGTCGGGCGCGTCTCCGCCTATGAGGCCAGCGAAGACGGGCTGAACATGACCTGGGCACCGATGGTCGACATCACCCGCGACCCGCGCTGGGGACGCACCTCAGAAGGCTTTGGCGAAGATACCTATCTCACCTCGGAAATGGGACGTCTGATGGTCAAGGCGATGCAGGGGCGTCACCCGGGCGATCGCCATGCGCTGATGACCAGCGTCAAACACTATGCGCTCTACGGCACCGTTGAAGGCGGACGCGACTACAACAGCGTCGATATGAGCCCCCAGCGCATGTTCCAGGACTATCTTCCCCCGTACAAGGCGGCGCTGGACGCCGGCAGCGGCGGTGTGATGGTCTCCCTGAACGCCATTAACGGTACCCCGGCCAGCGCCGACCCCTGGCTGCTAAAAACCCTGCTGCGCGACCAGTGGGGATTTCAGGGCATCACCATCAGCGATCACGGCGCCATTAAGGAACTGATTAACCACGGCGTCGCCCGCGATCCCCAGGATGCGGTACGCCTGGCGATCCAGTCCGGTATCGATATGAGCATGAGCGACGAGTACTACAGCCAGTACCTGCCGGGACTGGTGAAAAGCGGCCGGGTCAGCGCCGCCGCCGTCGATGACGCCTGTCGCCACGTCCTGAATGTGAAGTACGACATGGGGCTGTTCCACGATCCCTATCGCCATCTCGGCCCCATCGGCAGCGATCCCCAGGACACCGACGCCGAAAGCCGACTGCACCGCGCCGAGGCGCGCACGGTTGCCGCCCAAACGCTGGTGCTGTTGAAAAACCGCCTGGATACCCTGCCCCTGGCGCGCCGCGGCACCCTCGCCGTTGTCGGTCCGCTGGCCGACAGCCAGCGCGATGTGATCGGCAGCTGGTCAGCCGCCGGTAAGCCCGCGCAGGCCGTCACCCTTCTCAGCGGGATCCGCCATGCCATGGCCAACTATGGCCGCGTACTGTACGCACGCGGCGCCAACATCAGCAATGACGCGGACATTCTCCAGTTTCTCAATCAGTACGGCCCGTCCGTCAGCATCGACCCGCGTCCCGCCCAGGCGATGATCGATGAAGCGGTCGCCGTGGCCAGACAGGCCGATGTGGTGGTAGCGGTCGTCGGTGAGGCGCAGGGAATGGCCCACGAGGCCTCCAGCCGCACCCACATCGATCTGCCGCAGAGCCAGCGGGATCTGATTGCCGCCCTCAAGCAGACCGGCAAGCCGCTGGTACTGGTCTTGATGAATGGTCGCCCGCTGACCCTGGTTCGCGAAGATCAGCAGGCCGACGCCATCCTGGAGAGCTGGTTCCCCGGCACCGAGGGCGGCAACGCGGTCGCGGATGTTCTGTTCGGCGACGTAAACCCCTCCGGCAAGTTGCCCATCTCTTTCCCGCGCTCCGTCGGCCAGATCCCCACCTACTACAGCCGACTGAATACCGGCCGCCCCTACGATCCGCAAAAGCCGGAGAAGTACACATCGCACTATTTTGATGAGGCCAACGGCCCGCTCTACCCCTTCGGCTATGGTCTGAGCTATACCCGCTTCACGCTGTCGGAGATTACCCTGTCGGCGCCGCAGATGGCACGCAATGGTAAGATTGAGGCCAGCATCACCGTCACCAATGCGGGTCCGCGCGCCGGTGCCACGGTCCTGCAGCTCTACCTGCAGGATCCGGTGGCCAGCATCAGCCGTCCGCTGAAGAGCCTACAGGACTTCCACAAGGTGATGCTGCAGCCGGGCGAACGCCGCCGCGTCAGCTTTACCCTGACACCGCAGCAGCTACGCTTCTGGAACGCCCAGATGCAACAGGTCAGCGAACCGGGGCGCATCAACGTATTTATCGGCACCGACGTCCAGCGGGTCAAAAGCGCCCACTTCGACCTGTTATAACCCGACGTTTTCATTACGCACCCGCTGGCGCATAATCAATCTCATCGCCCCGGCTTTGCCGGGGCCGCAGCATCCTGAGGGGGAGCGCGATGTATACCTGGCCAAATCTGCTCGTCATCATTATCTTCAGCCTCGGGATAACCCTGTTATCGACCATGTTGGGCGTGGAGAGTCTCTGGATCCGCCTGTGTATTTTCTTCATCAGCGCCTTTGCCTGCGATCTCTTCTTTTCTATTACCCGCTAGATGAAAAAAATGCCGGGCCCATGGCCCGGCATTATCTCATCGTGTCACTCCCATCAGGGCAGCGGCTGCGCCAGCTGCACCAGCGAAATCAGCGTCTGCGGGAAGAGCCCCGTCAACACCACCAACACGCCTGAGAGCAGTACCACCACACCACCGGCGGTGAGCGCCCAGTTGTTCGGGGTATCGCGGATCAGCGTCTGCGGCGCGCGCAGATACATACTGACGGCAACGCGTAGGTAGTAATAGAGGCCGATAGCACTGCCGACCACCACCGCCCCCACCAGCCACCACAACCCGGCGCTGACGCCCGCCATCACCACAAACAGCTTACCGATAAAGCCCAGAGTCATCGGGATACCGGCCAGGGAGAGCATGGATACGGTCATCACCGCCGACAGAATCGGCTTATGCCAGAACAGGCCGCGATAGGAGTAAAGCGACTCGGCGTCTGGCCCGCTGTAAGGGCTGGACATCAGGCTGACGATGCCGAAAGCCGACAGGCTGGCAAACAGATAGCCGGCCAGATAGACCCCGGCAGTCTCGATCGCAATGCCCTCGCTCTGCACGGCGATCAGCGCTACCAGCAGATAGCCCAGATGGGCGATAGAGGAGTAGCCCAGCAGACGTTTAATGTTGCTCTGGGTTACCGCCATCAGGTTACCGAACAGGATGGAGCAGAAAGCGATAACACCCAGCACCACGCGTACCGCCTCGCTGTCGGTCGCCGGCAGCAGAACAAACAGACGCAGCAGCACCGCAAAGATGGCGATCTTGCTGGCAGTCGCCAGAAAGGTCGACACCGGCGCCGGCGCCCCCTGGTAGACATCCGGCGTCCACAGCTGGAACGGCACCAGAGACAGTTTAAAGCCGAAGCCCACCAGCATCATGCCAAGCCCTGCCAGCACCAGTGGCTGGGCCAGCATACGGCCGCCCAGCGCATAGCCCAGACCGGCGAAAGAGAGGTCACCGGACTGCGCGTACAGCAGCGCCATGCCGAACAGCAGGAAGGCGGACGCAGCGGCCGAAAGGATAGCGTACTTTATCGCCGCCTCCAGCGAGCGCTTCTGACGATAGGCGTAACCCACCAGACCGAATAGCGGCAGGGAGATAAGTTCTACCCCCAAAAACAGCGCCGCCAGATGGTTGGCGCAGGCCAGCAGGATCCCGCCCAGTGTGGCGATCAGCACCAGCAGGTAAAACTCATCGCGGTTATCCGGATAGCCCTGCAGCCACGGATAGGCAAAGGTGCAGGTCGCCAGCGCGGAAAGCAGCACCAGCGCGGTGTAGAGCATCGAGAAGCCGTCCACATGCACCAGCGGAGTAATGTCGCTGGGCACCGCGGCGGCCACCAGAAACAGCGACAGCAACGCTGCGTTCAGGCCAATCACGGTCACCGTCGCGTTGACGAAGTGGTTGCGTCGCCACGCAATGCACAGCATCACAACCACCACCGTCAATCCGACGATCAACAGCGGTAGCAGTGCGATCAGATTTTGAGGAGTTATTGTCATGGCGATTTACGGCCTTGTGGTTAAAGTTGAAGCAGAAGCGAACCAATGCTGAATATTGCCCATCGCCGCGCTGGAGGTGTCCAGCACCGGCTGCGGGAAGATCCCCAGCAGTACCAGCAGTACCACCAGCAGCAGAATGAGCGACAGCTCACGCACGCTCAGATTGGCCAAGGGTTGGTCTGACTTTGGCACACCGTAGTAAGCGCGCTGCATCATTACCAGCGAATAGACAGACGCAAATACCAGACCAAAGCTGGCGACCACCGTCGTTACCGGCACCACCTGGAAGCTGCCGAACATAATCATAAATTCACCGACAAAGTTCCCGGTACCCGGCATTCCCAGGGTCGCCACCGCGAAAAACAGCGATAGCGCAGGCAGATACTTCAGACGCCCCCACAGGCCCCCCATCTCGCGCAGATCGCGGGTATGCAGACGCTCATACAGCTGACCGGTAATGATGAACAGCCCGGCGGCAGAGAGGCCATGCGCGATCATCTGTACCACCGCCCCCTGGAACGCCAGCTGGCTGCCGGAGTAGATGGCGATCATCACAAAGCCCATGTGCGATACCGAGGTATAGGCAATCAGGCGTTTAATATCCGTCTGGATATAAGCCATCCAGGCGCCGTAGAAAATCCCGATCACCCCCAGAGCCATCGCAATCGGCGCAAATTCGTGCGACGCCTGCGGGAACAGCGGCAGGCTGAAGCGCAGTAGGCCGTAGGCGGCGGTCTTCAGCAGGATACCGGCCAGGTCGACGGAGCCTGCGGTCGGCGCCTGACTGTGCGCGTCCGGCAACCAGCCGTGTAGCGGCACCACCGGCATCTTCACCGCAAAGGAGATAAAGAAACCCAGCATCAGCAGATACTGCACCGTGTGGCTCATCGGCGTATTGAGCAGTACCTCATAGTCAAAGCTCAGCACCCCGGTGGCGTTGTAGTGCACCCACACCAGGCCGAAGATGGCGATCAGCATCACCAGACCGCTGGCCTGGGTATAGATGAAGAACTTGGTCGCCGCGGTAATACGCGTCTTGCCGTCGGATCCCTTATGGCCCCACAGGGCGATCAGGAAGTACATCGGCACCAGCATCATTTCCCAGAAGAAGAAGAACAGGAACATGTCGATGGCCAGGAAGACGCCGAATACCCCTGCCAGGATCCACAGCAGGTTAAGGTGGAAGAAACCCTGATACCTATGGATCTCATTCCAGGAGCAGAGGATGGCCAGCACCCCCAGCAGCGCGGTAAGCACCACCATCAGCAGTGACAGACCGTCGAGCGCCAGGTGGAAAGAGATGCCCAGGCTCGGGATCCACGGCACCATAAAGCTGGACTGCCACTGCGGAATACCCGCCGCCTGAGTCAGGCCATAGTTGCCCTGCAGCCACAGGTAGAGCGACAGCACCAGCGTCAGGCCCATGGCCAGCAGCGCAATCCAGCGCGGCGCTTTCAGCCCCAGACGCTCGCCCTGCCAGGACAGCAGGCCGCCAATCAGCGGGATAAGAATTAGCCAAGGTAATAACATGGCGTTTGGTTTCCCTTATTCTGAATACATTCAAACGGAGGAGACAGGGGTCGTCCCCTCACCCGCTTTAACGAGATTCACTTAACCAATAACAACAGCGCCAGAATGACCACTGCCCCAACACCCATCGACGCTGCATACCAGCGCAGCTGCCCGTTTTCGCTGACGGCCAGAACGCGGTTTCCCAAGCGGGCCACCAGCGCAAACAGGTTCATCATGCGATCGAGCGGATCACGCTGCAGCAGCCAGGCGATGGCCTTAAATGGCTTAATAAAGATCTGCCGGTACAGCCAGTCGAATCCCCAGGCATGGAACCACCACGTGGAGAGAAAACGTCCCGGCGCGCTGTTGGCAATGCCATTGACCAGAGTGCGCTGCCCCAGATAGAGACGCGCGGCCAGCAGTACCCCGGCGATGGCGACGATGGCCGATACCACCTCCAGCATCACCTTGCCCCCTTCACCTTGCGGCATGGCGGGCAGCACCCCTGTCAGCGGCGGGGTGATCAGCGCCCCGATGAAGGTGGAGAGGATCATCAGCACGATCAGCGGCAGATGGTGGCTCAGCCCCTTCACCTCATGGGCCTGGGTATGCGCCTCGCCGTGGAACACGATGAAGATCATCCGGAAGGTATACAGCGAGGTCAGGAAGGCGCCGATAAGCCCGGCCATCATCAGGTTGACATGGCCCGAGGCCAGCGCGCCCCACAAGATCTCATCCTTACTGTAGAAGCCGGCTGTGACCAGCGGCAGCGCTGCCAGGGCACCACCGCCCACCAGGAAACACAGGTAGGTCAACGGCAGCTTGTGGCGCAGTCCCCCCATCTTGAAGATGTTCTGCTCATGGTGGCAGGCCAGAATAACCGAGCCGGATGAGAGGAACAGCAGCGCCTTAAAGAAGGCGTGAGTCATCAGATGGAAAATCGCGGCGTCCCAGGCCTGCACGCCCAGCGCTAGGAACATATAGCCTATCTGGCTCATGGTTGAATAGGCCAGCACCCGCTTGATGTCCGTCTGTACCAGCGCAGCAAAACCGGCCAACACCAGCGTAACGGCACCGATAATGCCCACCAGATGCAGCACCTCCGGTGCCATCACGAACAGGCCATGGGTCCGGGCGATCAGGTACACCCCGGCGGTCACCATAGTCGCGGCGTGGATCAGGGCAGAGACCGGCGTCGGACCGGCCATGGCATCGGCAAGCCAGGTCTGCAACGGCAGCTGGGCCGATTTACCCACTGCGCCGCCCAGCAGCATCAGGGTCGCCCAGGTAATGACAGGCGAACCGACCGCCAGCTGCTGCGGCGCCAGGATCATCAGCTCACGGATATTCAGGGTACCCAGCTGGTGATAGAGGATAAACAGCCCGATGGCCAGGAACACGTCGCCGACGCGGGTGACGATGAACGCCTTCATCGCCGCCGCGCCGTTGGCCGGATTGCTGTAGTAGAATCCGATCAACAGATAGCTGCACAACCCCACCCCTTCCCAGCCCAGATACATCAGCATCAGGTTATCAGCCAGCACCAGTACCACCATGCTGGCGATAAACAGGTTGGTATAGGCGAAGAAGCGCGAGTAGCCCTCCTCCCCGCGCATATACCATGAGGCGAACAGGTGGATCAGGAAGCCGACACCGGTCACCACCGACAGCATGGTCAGCGACAGGCCATCCAGGCTGAGGGTCACCGGAATGGTAAAGTTACCGACCGCTATCCAGTTCCACAGATGCTGGTTATAGGCCGCACCGGCCGCATTGTGACTCAGAAAGTCAGCACCGACGTACAGGGTGACCAGCGCAGCCAGACCGACGGATCCGACCCCGATGATCGCGGTGTGCTTCTCCGACAGACGGCCGCGGGAAAAGGCCAGGATCAGAAATCCCAGCAGCGGCAGCAGAATGGTTAAATAGAGTAGATTCATCCGCGCATCTCACTGACAGTATCAATATTCAGGGTGTTGCGGCGACGATGCAGCTGTAGCAACAGCGCCAGGCCGATAGAGGCCTCCGCCGCCGCCAGGCTGATGGCCAGGATATACATCACCTGACCGTCGGCCTGGCCCCAGACGCTGCCGGCCACTACAAAGGCCAGCGCCGCCGCGTTGATCATGATCTCCAGACTGATCAGCATAAACAGCAGGTTGCGGCGGATTAACAGCCCGGTCAGCCCCAGCGCAAACAGAATGGCTGCCAGGATCAGCCCATGTTGTAACGGGATCATGCGCGCTCCTCCGCTTTATTACGTACTGCCATCGCCGCCGTCCCCTGGGACGCGGTCTTATTGCTCAGTACATCGCCCGGATGGTGCTCACGGCCAATGTGGAAGGCCACCACCAGACCGGCCAGCAGCAACATAGAAACCAGCTCCACCGCCAGCACATAGGGCCCGAACAGGGCAATCCCCACCGCCTTGGCATCTACGGCGCGCCCATCGGTGAAACCGCCCTGCAGGGTACTAATCGCATACAGCACCACCGCCAGCAGGATCAGCGACAACAGCGCCGGACCGATCCATACGCCGGGCCGCAGCCAGGCCCGTTCCTGCTCGACCACCGAGTGACCCAGGTTGAGCATCATCACCACGAAGACAAACAGCACCATGATGGCACCGGCGTAGACGATGATCTCCAGCGCCCCGGCAAAGTAAGCACCGAGGGAGAAGAACACCGCCGCCACCGCCAGCAGAGAGACGATCAGATACAGCAGCGCATGCACCGGATTGGTGTGGGTGATCACGCGGATCGTCGCCAACACGGCTACCAGCGCCGCAGCGTAAAAGGCAAATTCCATGCTCGGCTCCTTAGGGCAACAGACCTTTGACATCGATCGGTTTGGCTTCGTTTTCGGCCTCGCCCTTGGCTTTGCCATCGATCGCCATACCGGCCATACGGTAAAAGTTGTAGTCGGGATATTTCCCCGGCCCGGAAATCAGCAGATCCTCTTTCTCATACACCAGATCCTGACGACGGAACTCCCCCATCTCAAAATCCGGCGTCAACTGCAGGGCCGTGGTCGGACAGGCCTCCTCGCACATGCCGCAGAAAATACAGCGGGAAAAGTTGATGCGGAAAAACTCCGGATACCAGCGGCCATCCTCCGTCTCTGCCTTCTGCAGCGAGATACAGCCGACCGGACAGGCCACCGCACACAGGTTGCAGGCTACGCAGCGCTCGGCGCCATCCGGATCGCGCGTCAGTACGATACGGCCGCGGTAGCGTGGCGGCAGATATACCGGCTCCTCCGGATACATTTTGGTTTCGCGTTTGGCGAAAGCATGCAGGCCTATCATCCACAGGCTGCGTACTTGGGTGCCGAAACCAACCACTAACTCTTTCAATGTCATGGTTACACTCACCCCTTTTACTGAGCGTGATACAAAATGACAGCCGCCGTGACCAACAGGTTGATCAGCGTCAACGGCAGGCAAATACGCCAGCCGAAGGCCATCACCTGGTCATAGCGGGGACGCGGCAGGGAGGCGCGTACCAGAATAAACATCACCATAAAGAACGCCGTCTTGATGGCAAACCAGATAAACGGCGGCAGCCACGGCCCGTGCCAGCCGCCGAAGAACAGGGTGACGATCAGCGCTGAAATGGTGACGATACCGATGTATTCACCGACGAAGAACAGACCGAACTTCATCCCGGAGTATTCGATATGGTAGCCGTCGGCCAGCTCCTGTTCGGCCTCCGGCTGGTCGAACGGGTGACGGTGACACACCGCGACACCGGCGATGATAAAGGTCAGGAAGCCGAAGAACTGCGGAATGATGTTCCACAGATGGGTCTGCGAATCGACGATCACCTGCATATTGAAGGAACCGGCCTGTGCCACTACCCCCATCAGCGAAAGACCCAGGAACACCTCGTAGCTCAGGGTCTGTGCCGAGGCACGCATCGCCCCCAGCAGAGAGTATTTGTTGTTGCTCGACCAGCCGGCGAACAGCACCGCATACACCGCCAGCCCGGCCATCATCAGGAAAAACAGGATGCCGATGTTAAGGTCGGCCCCCATCCAGCCCGGCGCCACCGGCACGATGGCAAACGAGAGCAGCAGCGAGCAGAAGGCGATCATCGGCGCCAGGGTAAAGATCAGGCGATCGGTGAACGGCGGAACCCAGTCCTCCTTGAAGAACATCTTGATCATATCCGCCACCAGCTGCAGCGAACCGCCCCACCCGACCCGACTTGGCCCATAGCGGTTCTGGAACAGCCCCAGCAGACGGCGTTCACCGAAGCTCATAAAGGCCCCGCAGGTGACCACCACCAGCAGGATCACCACAGCCTTCAGCACGGTGAGAAGGATCTCCACCGTATCCGGCGTTATTACGCTCATACCGCAGCCTCCCGCATGTAATCCACTTTAACGCCATTCAACACCGGCGCGACCCCCGGCATACCCAGCGGCAGACCGACCTGGCCCGGCTGCAGGCGGCGGCTAATCTGCAGCGGCAGACGCAGCACCTCACCGGCGCAGCTCAGTTCGATCGTCGCCCCCTCCGCTGCCCCCATCCGCGCCGCATCCTCCGGGCAGACCCGCACGCAGGCCTGCGGCATGCGGCGCTGGATCACCGGCGCACGCTGGGTCAGCTCGTCGCTGCCGAACAGATGGTAGTAAGGGGCGATCACCCAGCCGTGCACCTGATACGGCGCCGGGACCTGGGTGAAATAGGGTAATCCGCCGTCACCGGCCGCGATCAGGCGCACGCCCGGATCGCCGAAACGCAGATGGCTGCCGACCTCATCCTGGAACTTGTTCCAGGCCTGTGGCGAGTTCCAGCCCGGCGCCCAGGCAAAGGCAAACTCCTGACGCTCGGCCTGCGGCGCACTGTAGCCCTCCATCGAGAAGGCAAAGGCGGTGTCCTTATCCTGCGGCTGGCGCGGCTCGTGGACGCTGATATTGGCCAGCATCGAGGTGCGCCCGCTGTAGCGCAGCGGCTCACGAGCCAGCTTCTGCCCGCGTACCCGGAAGGCGGCGTTTGGCGCCGCGTCGACCATCCCGGCAAACTGCGGACAGTTCTGCACGCAATCGGCGATCACCTGATCGAGCTGAGTCCAGTCCGGCGCCTGTTGCCCGGCGCTGACCCGCAGCGCATGCAGCCAGCGCCAGCCCTCCAACACAATGGTCGGGGCTTTCTTCTGCGGATCGTCATAAAACGCCGGTTCAAACACCTGGAAGAAACGCTGGGCACGCCCTTCCTGATTAACCAGGGTGCCATCGCTTTCGGCAAAACTGGCGGCGGAGAGCACCAGATCGGCGCGATCCATGATGGCTGTGCGCTGATGATCGATGACGATCAGACCGTTGGCCTTGGCCAGTACCGCATCGACGCGCGCCGACGGCGCATGACGGTACAGGTCGTTCTCCAGCACGATCGCGGTATCGGCATAGCCCTGCTCCAGCTGCACCAGCGCGTTATCCAGCGAGGAGGCATCCATCATCGCCAGCCCCATGCTGTTGGCTTCTGCCGGAACAAAGGTGATGCCGACCTCCAGCGCACGCTGCTTCAGCGCGCGTGCCACGTTGGCCGCCGCCTCGATCATCGGGGTATAGCCCGCCCCGCTGCCGGTCACGATCAGGGGTTTGCGCGCACCGGCCAGCGCCTGGGCGATAATATCGGCCTGACGGCGCACCTCATCCGACAGCCCCTCCACCGCCGGCGCGTTTTCATCCAGCGCATGCGCCACGGCAAAGCCTAAGCGCGCCTGATCAGCCACCGGCGCGCAGTAATTCAGGGCGGCGATGTCATCCAGGCGAGTTTCATCAATACTGGTGATAAACAGCGGGTATTTGGCGTGCTGGCCGATGTTCTGCACCGCGGCGATCTGCCAGTCGGCCACCCGCTGGGCAGCGGCCATGGCCTGCGCCTTGCCCTTCACCGCCTGACGCAGGGCCAGCGCGATGCGCGCTGCCGTCTGGGTCACATCCTCACCGAGGATCAGCACCGCATCGTACTGCTCCATCTCGCGCAGGGACGGCGTGTAAATACCACCGTCGCGCAGCACCGATAACATCAGATTCAGGCGCTTCAGCTCGCCCACGTCGATGCCGCTGTAGAAGTTCTCCGCCCCCACCAGCTCACGCAGGGCGAAGTTGCTCTCGACGCTGGCGCGCGGTGAACCGATGCCGATCACCTTGCTGGCGCGGCGCAGAATATCGGCCCCGCCCTGCAGCGCCTGCTCAGCGTTGAGATCGATCCAGTCCGTCCCGCGACGCTGCTGCGGTCGGCGCGGACGATCCTTGAGGTTGACATAGCCGTAGCCGAAGCGGCCGCGATCGCACAGGAAGTAGTGGTTCACGGTGCCGTTGAAGCGGTTCTCGATACGGCGCAGCTCGCCGTAACGCTCGCCGGGGCTGGTGTTACAACCGACGCTGCACTGCTGGCAGACGCTGGGGGCAAACTGCATATCCCACTTGCGATTGTAGCGCTCAGAGTGGGTCTTGTCGGTGAACACCCCGGTCGGACAGATCTCCACCAGGTTGCCGGAAAACTCACTCTCCAGCGTGCCGCTCTGCGGGCGGCCAAAGTAGACGTTATCGTGGGCGCCGTAGACGCCGAAGTCGGTGCCGTCGGCATAATCCTTGTAATAGCGCACGCAGCGGTAGCAGGCGATGCAGCGGTTCATCTCGTGGGAGATAAAGGGGCCCAGCGCCTGGTTTTCATGGGTACGCTTGGTAAAGCGGTAGCGGCGCAGGCGGTGGCCGGTCATCACGGTCATATCCTGCAGGTGACAGTTGCCGCCCTCCTCACACACCGGGCAGTCGTGCGGGTGGTTGGTCATCAAAAACTCCACCACGCTCTCACGAAACCGCTTGGCCTCTTCATCATCGATGGAGATATAGGTGCCATCGGCGGCCGGCGTCATACAGGACATCACCAGTCGCCCGCGGGTATCCTCCGCGTTCTGGTACTGCTTGACCGCACACTGGCGGCAGGCGCCGACGCTGCCCAGCGCCGGATGCCAGCAAAAGTAGGGTATGTCGAGCCCCAGGGAAAGACAGGCCTGCAGCAGGTTATCCGCCCCGTCGACGTCATACTCTTTGCCGTCTACATGTATTGTTGCCATTGACATGCTTCCAAAATAAGAAAACCGTATCCCCCCGCCGTCAACGGCGAAGGAATTCAATTACCAGCGTGATTTCAGTAAATTGGGCTGAATTCCGCGGATGGGGCTAACGTTGCCGACCGTCTCCCGGGCAATACCTGCCTCGAACTCTCCGCGGAAGTATTTAATCGCGCTCTGCAGCGGCTCCACCGCCCCGGGGGCGTGGGCGCAGAAGGTATGACCCGGCGCCAGCAGGCGGCACAGCTGCTCAAGGGTTTCGATATCCCCCGGCTGCCCCTCGCCGCGCTCCAGCGCACGCAGGATCTTCAGCCCCCACGGCAAACCGTCGCGGCACGGCGTACACCAGCCGCAGGACTCACGGGCGAAGAAACTCTCCAAATTGCACAGCAGCGAGACCATGTTGATCTCATGGTCGACCGCCATCGCCAGCGCAGTGCCCAGACGGCTGCCCGCCTTGCCGATGCTGGCGAAGTCCATCGGCAGATCCAGGTGCGCCTCGGTCAGAAAATCGGTACCCGCCCCGCCCGGTTGCCACGCCTTCAGCTTCAGCCCATCGCGCATCCCCCCGGCGTAGTCCTCCAGGATTTCGCGCGCTGTCGTGCCAAAGGGCAGCTCCCACAGACCGGGATTTTTCACCCGACCGGAGAAGCCCATCAACTTGGTGCCGGCATCCTGACTCTTTCCGGCAGACAATCCCTGATACCAGGCGACACCGTGCTCGATGATCGCCGGCACGTTGCACAGCGTCTCCACGTTATTCACACAGGTCGGCTTGCCCCAGACACCGGCGCTGGCCGGGAACGGCGGCTTGGCGCGCGGGTTGGCGCGGCGCCCCTCCAGCGAGTTGATCAGCGCCGTCTCTTCGCCGCAGATGTAACGCCCGGCGCCAGTATGCACGAACAGATCGAAGTCGAAACCACTGCCAAAAATATTCTTACCCAGCAGCCCCGCCGCGCGGGCCTCGTCGATCGCCCGGCGCAGATTCTCCGCCGCCCTCACATACTCGCCGCGCAGGAAGATATAACCGCGGTAAGCCTTCAGCGCATAGGCGCCGATCAGCATCCCCTCCACCAGCAGGTGCGGCAGCTGCTCCATCAGCAGGCGGTCTTTATAGGTGCCCGGCTCCATCTCATCCGCGTTACACAGCAGGTAGCGGACGTTCATGCTTTCGTCCTTGGGCATCAGACTCCACTTCAGCCCGGTGGAAAAGCCAGCCCCGCCTCGCCCTTTAAGCCCGGCGTCCTTGACCAGCGTCACCACCTCATCCTGCGCCATCCCCTTCAGGGCACGCTCTGCGGCGTGGTAGCCGTTCTTGGCGCGATACTCCTCCAGCCATACTGGCTGTTGGTCATCGCGCAGGCGCCAGGTCAGCGGGTGAGATTCTACGGTACGAATAATCTCTCTCATTTGTAGCGCTCCAGCAGTTCGATGGCCCGCTCCGGCGTCAGATGATCGTGCAGATCGTCATCGATCATCATGTTCGGCCCCTTGTCGCAGTTGCCAAGACAGCAGGTCGGCAGCAGGGTAAAACGGCCATCAAAGGTGGTTTCGCCCGGCTGGATGTCCAGCGTCTGCTCCAATGCTGCCTTGATCCCCTGGTAGCCGGTGATATGACATACCACGCTGTCGCAATAGCGCACGATGTGACGCCCGACCGGCTGGCGGAAGATCTGGCTGTAAAACGTCGCCACCCCTTCGACATCGGCGGCCGGGATCCCCAGCACACCGGCGATGGCGTCGATGGCCGGATCCGGTACCCACCCGTGCTCTTTCTGCACGATCTTCAGCGCCTCGATCGAGGCGGCACGCGGATCTTCGTAGTGTTGGATCTCATGCTCAATCTCAGCACGCGCGCTGTCGCTGAGTACAAAAACCGAATCCTTATCCAATACGTTTTCTGTCATGGTTAGCGGTCCACATCTGACATAACAAAATCAATACTGCCGAGGTACACGATCAAGTCGGACACCAGACAGCCACGGATCACCGACGGGATCTGCTGCAGGTGTGCATAGCTCGGTGTACGGATACGCGTGCGATAGCTCATGGTGCCGCCGTCGCTGGTCAGGTAGTAACTGTTAATGCCCTTGGTCGCCTCCACCATCTGGAACGACTCGTTAGCCGGCATCACCGGCCCCCAGGAGACCTGCAGGAAGTGGTTGATCAGGGTATCGATATGCTGCAGCGTGCGCTCTTTCGGCGGCGGCGTGGTCAGCGGGTGATCCGCCTTGAACGGCCCCTCCGGCATGTTCTTCAGGCACTGCTGCAGAATACGCAGGCTCTGGCGGATCTCCTCCACCTTCAGCATCACGCGGTCATAGCAGTCGCCGTTGCTGGCGGTCGGCACCTCAAACTCAAAGTTTTCATAGCCGGAGTACGGCCGCCACTTGCGCACGTCGAAGGCGATACCGGTCGCGCGCAGACCGGCGCCGGTGGTGCCCCAGGCCAGCGCATCCTTGGCGCCATAGGCGGCCACGCCGATGGAACGCCCTTTCAGAATGGAGTTGTGCAGCGCCGCCTTGACATAGGAGTCCAGACGCTTGGGCATCCACTCAAGGAACTCGCGCAGCAGGCGATCCCAGCCTTTGGGCAGGTCGTGTGCCACGCCACCGATGCGGAACCACGCCGGGTGCATACGGAAACCGGTGACCGCTTCGACGATGTCATAGATCTTCTGACGATCGGTAAAGGCGAAGAACACCGGCGTCATAGCGCCGACGTCCTGAATAAAGGTGGAGATATACAGCAGATGGCTGTTGATGCGAAACAGCTCGGAGAGCATCACGCGGATCACCTTCACCCGTTCCGGCACCTCGATCCCGGCCAATTTCTCCACCGCCAGCACGTAGGGCATCTCATTGACGCAGCCGCCCAGGTATTCGATGCGATCGGTATAGGGAATGTAGCTATGCCAAGACTGGCGCTCGCCCATCTTCTCGGCACCGCGGTGGTGATAGCCGATGTCCGGCACACAGTCGACGATATCCTCACCATCCAGCTGCAGCACGATGCGGAAGGCGCCGTGGGATGAAGGATGATTCGGCCCCAGGTTAAGGAACATGAAGTCTTCGTTGGCGGTACCGCGCTGCATCCCCCACTCTTCCGGACGGAACTTGAGCGACTCCATCTCCAGATCCTGCTTCTGCCTGGTCAGCTCGAAGGGATCGAATTCGGTGGCACGCGCCGGGTAATCCTTGCGCAGCGGGTGCCCTTGCCAGGTGCGCGGCATCAGCAGGCGCGTCAGATGAGGGTGACCGTCGAAGGTGATGCCGAACAGGTCGAAGGTTTCCCGCTCATACCAATTGGCGTTGGGGAACAGACGGGTCACCGTCGGCAGGTGCAGATCCTGTTCGGCCAGGGCCACCTTGAGCATAATATCGCGATTGCGATCGATGGAGATCAGGTGGTAGAACACGGAAAAATCCGCCGCCGGCAGTCCCTGACGATGGGTACGCAGACGCTCGTCCATACCGTGCAGGTCAAATAGCATCACGTAGGGCTTGGGCAGCTGTCTCAGGAACGCCATCACCTCAAGCAGCTGCTCGCGCTTGACCCACACCACCGGCATTCCGGTGCGGGTCGGCTGGACGCTGAATGCCTCCGGGCCAAAGCGGTTACGCAATTCCCCGATAACCGGATCGTCCAGATGGTCGTGGGTCTGCCACGCCGACATCTCGCGATCGTGCGTCGTCGAATCTGTCATAATTTTTTATCACCACGCATTGAATGACACTTGCCGCCGCATCGCGGGGCAAAACGGGCTAAATTCCAACGACGGGCCCGACGGCCCGCCGCGCGGCGCTTAAATCTCGTCGGGCGTACGCAGGTTGGTCACCGCGATGCGCTCCGCGCGCTTACGCTCACGCTCCGACTGCATATTGGCGCGGTAAACGCCCTGGTCGCCGACTACCCAGGAGAGCGGGCGACGCTCCTGACCAATCGACTCCTGCAGCAGCATCAGCGCCTGCATGTACGCCTCCGGGCGCGGCGGACAGCCGGGGATATACACATCCACCGGAATAAACTTGTCCACCCCCTGAACCACGGAGTATATATCGTACATACCGCCGGAGTTGGCGCAGGCGCCCATGGAGATCACCCATTTCGGCTCCAGCATCTGTTCATACAGACGCTGGATGACCGGTGCCATCTTGGTAAAGCAGGTGCCGGCGACCACCATAAAATCCGCCTGTCGCGGTGAGGCGCGCAACACTTCCGCACCAAAGCGCGCCACGTCATGCACCGCCGTAAACGACGTCACCATTTCCACATAGCAGCAGGAGAGACCGAAGTTATAGGGCCACAGCGAGTTCTTGCGTCCCCAGTTGACCATATCGTGCAGGGCGTGATCGAGCTTACCCATGTAGACGCTGCGGTGAACGTGCTGCTCCAGAGGATCGCTCACCACCTCCTGTTTCTGCAGGGGGTAACGGTCGTTATCACCGTCAGGATCGATGCGCGTCAGCGTGTAATCCATCTTTGTTGCCTCATATCTTAATAAAGCGGGTAATTCCTGGCGTCACGGGCCACCATCCGTCGGCTACTGCGGGCGTTTGTCGGTCATGACGATGGGGCTTTCGTGGGTAATGCGGCGCTTGGATCGCGCAGGCGTCCACTCCAGGGCGCCAATGCGCACCAGATAAAATAAGCCGGCCAGCAGAATCAGAATAAACAGCGTGGCCTCGGCAAACCCCAACCAGCCGTTTTCACGTACCGAAACCGACCAGGCGTAAAGATAGAGCGCCTCCACGTCGAAAATAACGAAGAACATGGCGACCAGATAAAATTTGGCGGAGAGGCGCAGGCGGGCCGAGCCAACCGAGTCGATACCGGATTCATAGGGAATATTTTTGGTGCGGGCACGGGCCTTGCCCCCCAGGGCATAGGCCCCAAGCAACATGAACCCACACAGTCCGAGAGCGACGAGAACAAAAACGGCGAATGCCCAGTGCTGGGCGATAACTTCAGTGGCTGTTGACATACTCTTATGCTTACTCATTTAACGCGGTATTGCCCGCAGCCGAATCGCTCCAGCAGACAATTACCACAGCGCCCAAGGGAAGGAAATCATCACAGGAACTACTGTTGATAGGCATATGCGCGCGCATACAGCGTAACCCCGTGTGTTTTACCCCCACAGATAACCTTTTGTCAACATTAGCAAAAGGAAATACAACATTCGATTACATTAATGCAACGAACACCCCTCGTTATCCAACACCGCCACGTAGACAACCGACATAAGTCCCCAAATAAACGTGGCTGGAATGTAAAAAAACGTGAACTTTTGGTTTCTACTATATCATTTATTGACGCAATTCCTGTTCTCAGGATGAGGTATCTGCGACATTTTTATGATCTAGCGCACATTTAATCGTAGGATGATATTAGTAAAAAGCATAACTTATAGAAATGAAATGGAATACAGGCCAGACAGTGAACGGCTGGTATTAAGAATGATTTTTATTTATATCAAGGCGAGCAATAAGCGAAAAGGAACCGGCGCCAGACGCCGGGATGATTAATGTAAATTAATTCTTTAATAAAATGATATATCGTTAGATTAATTGATATTCACAGTGATTTATCATTTTTCTTTATCAATCTTTGTCTGTCTCTCTCGAGGTGGTGACGCCCCCTTCATCTCCCTCGCGCAGCGCATCAAACAACGTCACTGCCAGCGGATTACGACACTGTGGCGCCAGACAGAGGTTATACTCGGTATCCGCCAGACGCGGCAGACCACCCGCCTCGCCCAGTACCCGCAGTGATGAGCTCATCATCTCGATCGGGCGGGCCGAGATCCCCAGCCCTGCCTTCAGCGCCGCCCGCAGGGCCGGCAACGTCGATGCGACATAGGCCAGACGCCAGGGCAAACCGGCAGCATCCAGCGCCGTAGTTGCCAGACTGCGGAAAGTGCTCGGCTCATCCAGCACCACCAGTTCTATCGGTATGCCGGGCGTAAAGTCATAGTCGGTGGCGCAAAACCACACCGTCGGAGATCGGCGCAGCAGAGTACTGGACAAAGACGGCTCACACCCCATTGAAACAGCCAGATCAACCTCATTATCCAACAGCATCAGCTGAATATCGGCGTTGCGCTGCATACGTACATCAATTGCCAGCTTGGGGTATAGCGCGGTAAAGCGGCCCAGCAGCTGCGGCAGGATACTGTCGGCGCTGTCGTCGGTCGCCCCCACCACCAGCCTCCCCTGCAGGTGATCGTTGATCAGGGAGTGGCAGGCCTCGTCATTAAAACGCAGGATTTTGCGGGCATAGTTTAACAACTGCACGCCGTGATCCGTCAGATACTTATTGCGTCCTTTGCGGGCAAACAGCTCTTTTCCCACCAGCAGCTCCAGGCGCTGCATTTGTTGACTCACGGCAGACTGTGTGCGTTGCACCCGTGTGGCAGCAGCGGCAAACGTCTTCACATCGGCCACTGCAACAAAGGTGCGCAATAAATCCAAATCCAGATTGATGGGGGGACGTGGTCCGTGGCTCATATATTTTCTCGTTATTAATCAAAAACAGTTTACCTTGGTGTTCACAACATAAGATAATCTTTAAGCACCTGCTTCATCAGACATACAGCCATGAATAAATCAGACTAAAGAAACACTGGAAAACCGATAAAGATCACGTTACGTTATCAATAATTATGGCTGAAAATGGCAAATAAAACATAGGGACTAGCAAAGACTTTTTTGCTGCACAATACTACAACCCAGGATAGATCACCCCCCGCAAATAAATAACAACTATTTGATAAAATTAAATTTATTAAAAACAAAAACCATAAATCAAAACTTTCGCCAATAACTAATAGTTAAGCTTGGCTTATATAAATGATTCCCTCCGCGTTTTAATCTTCGACAAAGATTAATTTAAATTAATCATTTTGAGCAGATTTATGCTTAATCGCGTAAATCATAATGCTTATTACGAATAATACCAATAATCCACTGAGCATCATTTGGATACCACCGCTCAGCATCGCACCGACATAGGAATAGATCAGCGTTGCCGGCAATTGTCCCAGCGCCGTCGCGACTAAAAACTCCATCAGTCCCATCGAGGTCAACCCGGCGGCATAGCTCACCGCGTCAAACGAGACAAAGGGCAACAGCCGGCAGACCAGCACGGTATAGCGACCATAACGGGAAAAGAAGCCGTCGCAGCGCTGTAGCGTACCGGATGAAACCCAGCGCGCCAACGTATCCCGCCCCAGCATGCGCGCCAGACAAAAGCAAAGGGCCGCCGCCACCGTAGCACTGAACCAGGATAGCAATGCCCCCTGCCACCAGCCAAACAGCGCTGCATTAGCAAAGGTGATGACAAACGCGGGCAGCGGCGCCACCAGCGCCTGAAAAATCATCAGAAAAAAGGAGGCCAGCATCGCCCAGGGACCGAATGACCGCAGGTAAGCCAACAGCGCAGCAAGGTCCAGAGAGGCGAGCAGACGCCCGATCCGCATAGCCTCGTGACGCGCCTCTGGCCAACACAGCACCAGTAGTGCCACCGCCGCAGCGCTCCCCACAACCCCATACTTCACATGACTGGACACGGCATCGCCCTCTGCATAAAACGAATAAGAGTACGCATAAGCGCCGACATCCCCTTTGATGGGCGACAACGATTGTGCGTTCAGGCCTGGATTGGTGTAGCATCGCCCACTCCCACGTGCTTTTGTATGATGGATAAGGGTATATGAAACCACTTCTTTCGCTGGTCGGTACTCTGTGGCTGGCCATTACGCTGTGCAGCGGCGCCATCGCACAGGCTATCCCACTGCACACGCTGCAGGCCCGGCAGGGCGTCGTCATCGACACCCGACCCAGTGCCTATTATAACGGCTGGCCAGACCAGGGTACCTCTGGTCACGAGCCGGGCGCACTCAACCTCGCCGCCGACTGGCTGTCGCTGATGGACGATACGCAGCTACGCGCCTGGCTCAGCGACCACCATCTGGACAGCCAGCGAACCCTGGCACTGTACGGCTCACCTGCGCAGATCGATGCTGCCTCCCGCCGCCTTCAGGCGCTGGGCTTCAGCCATATCGAACCGCTGAGCAATGCCCTCAGCCAGCCTGACCGTCTGCAGCGTCTGGCCCACTATGAACAGCTGGTTTATCCACAATGGCTGCACGATCTGCAGCAGGGTCAGGCTGTGGCCAACCCGCCTGCCGGTCAGTGGAAAGTGTTTGAGGCAGCCTGGGGCGTGCCAAAGCAGTACCTGCTCAGCCATATCCCCGGCGCTGGCTACATCGACACCAATATGGTGGAGAGCGAGCCGTTGTGGAATAAGGTTTCCGACGCCCAGTTGAAGACACTGCTGGCCAAGCAGGGCATCCGCAGCGATACCACGGTGATCTTATACGGCCGCGACGTCTATGCCGCCGCCCGGATCGCGCAGATCCTGCTCTACGCCGGGGTGAAGGATGTGCGCCTGCTGGACGGAGGTTTTCAGACCTGGCAGCGCGCCGATCTGCCGGTCGAACGCGGTCTTCCCACAGATCCCACGCCAGCCGCTGACTTTGGCGCCCCCTTCCCCGGAGATCCACAGCTGATGCTCTCCACCGCCCAGGCGCGCGCCCTGCTGAATCGCCGCGATGCCTCACTGGTCAGCATCCGCTCCTGGCCTGAATTCACCGGCACCACCAGCGGCTACAGCTACATCAAGCCCAAGGGCGAGATCGCCGGCGCCCGCTGGGGCCACGCCGGCAGCGATGCCACTCATATGGAAGACTTCCATAACCCCGATGGCACCATGCGCAGCGGTGACGACATCGCCGCCATGTGGCGCACCTGGCACATCACACCAGATCAGCAGGTCGCCTTCTACTGCGGCACCGGCTGGCGGGCCGCCGAAGCCTTCATGTATGCACGGGCCATGGGCTGGCCGCGCATCGGCGTCTATGACGGCGGTTGGTACGAATGGTCAGCCAATCCGGCCAACCCGGTCGCCCGGGGAGAGCGTGGCCCGGAAAGCGGTTGGCACTGACTGCACAATGGGCGTCAGATCCCCATCGGCGCCGCAGTGACCTTTATTCACCCTGCGCCACCCGGCGCAGGGTGTGATATCCACCCCACACCCGCGTCAGGGTGGTAAACCAGCACAGCGCCCCGAACAGCCAGGCCAGCGGCGCAAACAGGGACGGCCACAGGCAGAACGCGATAAACAGCAGGATGGTCTCCGTGCCTTCTGTCACCCCCCCGAGGTAATAAAAGGATTTATGCGGATAGGCCAGCGCCTGTAGATGATGCTTTTGCGCCAGCGCGGCAAAGGCCAGAAAGCTGCTGCCGGTACCGATAAAGGCGCACAGCAGCCAGGCACCGGGCAGCGCATTCAGCGCCGGATCGGCCAACACAAACCCCAGCGGCACCAAGGCATAAAACAGAAAATCGAGGGCGATATCCAGAAACCCTCCGGCATCGCTGAGCCCCTGGCGGCGCGCCAGCGCTCCATCCAGCCCATCGCATAGCCGGTTAATCAGCACAGCCGCCAGCGCCATGCCATACTGCTGCCACATCAGTAGCGGCACCGCCATGACGCCGATGGCGAAGCCGAACAGCGTCAGGCCATCGGCTCTCACCCCGCGGCGATCCAGCCCGGTGGCCAGACGGGCCAGCGCAGGCTTCAGCGGTGGGTGCAGATAGCGATCAAGCATCCTCGTCCCCCCGACGCCCGGTAGCGGGCGTACACAGCCCCTGCGCGGGGATATCCAGCGCAGCGTTAAAGCGCGCCGACAGATTTTGAAACGCCACCAGCGCCGTCAGCTCGGTTAGCGCGCAATCGTCGAAATGGCGGCGCAGCTCCGCCTTCAGCGCCGCAGAAACCTGCGGTGGTGTAGCGCTGACGGCATCGGCATAGGCCAGCGCCGCCCGCTCCATCGCATCAAAACAATCGGCCTCCTGCCATGTCGCGACCGCCAGCACCTTATCCAGCGAACCGCAGCGCTGCGCCAGACGCAACCCATTGGCATCGATGCAGAAGGCACAGTCGCAGCGCTGGGAGACCCGGGTCATCACCAACGCCCGCAGACCGGGGGAGAGCGTCGCGCGACGACGCTCCAGATAGCCAACGAACAGCGCCATCAGCCAGAACAGGCGGGGAAAGCGCCCCCACCAGCGGACAGGATTCAGCACCTCACCGTAGTGGCGCCGCTGCAGATGCAGCAACGGCGCCAGACTGCGCGGCAGGCGCCGCAGGGGGGCTACCCACTCTGTCTGCGTTGTTTTTTTCACCGGCTCTCCCTCTCTGTTGTCGTAACTTTACGTCATTCGTTCTTTTTATCAGTTTATTTATCCAATAAATACTAATTAATTAGTTAAATAAACTGCAAAAAATACATAACACCATCTATTTTGCTAAGCATTAGCCGTGAATAATACTGTTTTGCACTAAAAACAGGCATCTGTCTTCTAAACCCCGATCGCGGGGAGTACAGTATTTTATATTGCCGTGTCAGTAAGAACACCGATCCGTCAGCGGCAACGCTGATATAAATAAGGCCACAGTGTTATGTCTCCGATCGAAAAATCCCACAAGCTGGACCACGTATGCTACGACATCCGCGGCCCGGTGCTCAAAGAAGCCAAGCGGCTGGAAGAAGAAGGCAATAAAGTCCTCAAGCTGAACATTGGCAACCCGGCCCCCTTCGGCTTTGAAGCGCCTGACGAAATTCTGGTCGACGTGATCCGTAACCTACCGACGGCGCAGGGCTACAGCGACTCCAAAGGACTCTATTCGGCGCGCAAGGCCATTATGCAGCACTACCAGGCCCACGACATCCGCGACGTCAGCGTCGAGGACATCTACATCGGCAACGGCGTCTCCGAGCTTATCGTGCAGTCCATGCAGGCACTGCTCAACACCAATGACGAAATGCTGGTTCCGGCCCCAGACTACCCGCTGTGGACCGCTGCCGTTGCGCTCTCCGGCGGCAACGCGGTTCACTACCGCTGCGATGAGCAGGCGGACTGGTTCCCCGACATTGACGATATCCGTAGCAAAATCACCCCGCGCACCCGCGGCATCGTCATCATCAACCCCAATAATCCGACCGGTGCTGTCTACAGCAAGGCGCTGTTGGAGCAGATTGTGGATCTGGCCCGCGAACATAACCTGATCATCTTTGCCGATGAGATCTACGACAAGATCCTGTATGACGATGCGCAGCATATATCCATTGCCACGCTGGCGCCGGATCTGCTGGTGATCACCTTTAACGGCCTCTCCAAAACCTACCGCGTGGCCGGTTTCCGTCAGGGCTGGATGGTGCTCAGCGGGCCGAAAAAGCACGCCAAAGGCTACATTGAGGGGCTGGAGATGCTGGCCTCCATGCGCCTGTGCGCCAACGTGCCGATGCAGCATGCCATTCAGACTGCGCTGGGCGGATATCAGAGCATCAGCGAGTTTATCTGCCCGGGTGGTCGGCTGTATGAACAGCGTAACCGCGCCTGGGAGCTGATCAACCAAATTCCGGGGCTCTCCTGCGTCAAGCCGCGCGGGGCGCTGTATATGTTCCCAAAGATCGACGCCAAACGCTTTAATATTCACAACGATCAGAAGATGGTGCTGGATCTGCTACTGCAGGAAAAAGTCCTGCTGGTGCAGGGGACCGCCTTCAACTGGCCGGAGCCGGATCACTTCCGCATCGTCACCCTTCCGCATGTTGACGAGCTGGACAGTGCCATCCTCAAGCTGGGGCGCTTCCTATCGACCTATCACCAGAAATATTGATCCCGTAACGGCGCCCATGGGCGCCGCTATCATTTTGACGCATAATGATGAGATCCATTACTGCGACAGGCATGACATCACCATGAGCCAAACCCAGAGCCATTTTTTTGCCCATCTCGCCCGCCTGAAACTGATCAGCCGCTGGCCGCTGATGCGTAACGTGCGCACCGAAAACGTCTCCGAGCACAGCCTGCAGGTTGCCTTTGTCGCCCACGCCCTGGCGATTATCAAAAACCGCCGGTTTGGTGGCAGCGTGGACGCCGAGCGTGTCGCCTTACAGGCCATGTACCACGACGCCAGCGAAGTGCTCACCGGCGATCTGCCGACGCCAATCAAGTACTATAATCCACAGATAGCCCACGAATACAAAAAGATAGAGGAGATGGCGCAGCAGAAGCTGCTGGCCATGCTGCCCGCCGAGCTGCGCCAGGATTTTTTACCGCTGATCGATGAGCGCAGTTACCCACCGGAAGAGCGCCACATAGTCAAACAGGCCGATGCGCTGTGTGCCTATCTGAAATGTCTGGAGGAGCTCGCCGCCGGCAACCAGGAATTTCTGCTGGCCAAAGCACGGCTGGAAAAAACCCTGGATCAGCGCAATAGCCCGGAAATGGCGTACTTTATGCAGATCTTCGTGCCGAGCTTCACCCTGTCACTGGATGAGATCAGCCAGGATACCCCGTTGTAATCTGAGCAATCGCGCCCCTCCTAAAACGGGAACAGCCAGGGCACCACCGCCACGCTGACCAGCATCACCAGCAGCGTAAAGGGTACCCCGATGCGCACGAAGTCGCCAAAGCGGTAGTTGCCCGGCCCCAGCACCAGAGTATTCACCGGTGAAGATACCGGGGTCATAAAGGCCGCCGAGGCCGAAATGGCGATAATAATGGCAAAGGGATAGGGCGACATCTGCAGCTCGCGCGCCACGGCGATGGCGATAGGCGCCATCAGTACGGCGGTGGCGGTATTGGAGATAAACAGCCCGATCACCGCACACAGCACAAACAGGCAGCCTAAGATGCCGCGCGGCCCCAGACCGCCGACGGCATCGGTCAGCCCACGTACCGCCAGCTCGATCCCGCCGGTTTTCTGCAGCGCCAGCGCAAAGGGCAACATGCCGACGATCAGGATCAGGCTGGGCCAGTGGATCGCCTTGTAGGCGCTCTCCATATCGATGCAGCGAAACTTGCCCATCAGCAGGCAGGCGATCAGCGCGGCGATGACGTTGGGGATCTCCGCCGTCAGCATCATGGCGATCATCAGTGCCAGACAAAACAGCGCATGGGGGGCTTGGGAGAGCGCGGGGACCTCGTCGTCGACCTCCGCCGGCAGACTCAGCACCACAAAGTTACGCGCATTCTGCTGTAGCTGACGCAGCTGGCGGATCTGGCGCCAGCTGCCGATGACCAACAGGATATCGCCCATCTGCAGCGGCTCGTCCACCAGCTTACCCTCCAGCGCGCTGCCATTGCGGCGAATACCGACCACGTTCAGCCCATAGCGGGTACGAAACGTGACTTCGCGCAGGGTTTTGCCGATCACCTCGGCCTCCGGTACCAGGGTTACCTCAGCCATGCCGACGTCGCGCGCCTGCTCAGAGAAGTACTCGCCGCGCAACACCATCGGCTCCAGTTGCTGCTCAGCACAGAAGACGCGAACATCCACCTGCGGGTCGGACATATCGACCAGCAGCACATCGCGTGCCTTCAGCTCCGTATCGCCAAAGGCGCTGACCATCACCCGGCGAAACTTACGCCAGCGCTCGATCCCCACCACATTGGCGCCGTAGCGGGCGCGCAGATGCAGCTCATCCAGGGTATGGCCTATCAGCGGCGAGCCGTGACGCAACGCCAGACGTCGGGCGTGCCCGGCCAGACGATAATCCCGGATTAAATCGCGAAAGGTACGCCGCTGCCAGTTATCCTTGTGCGGCGCCTGCTGTGCGGCGCCCAGCCAGCGACGGGCTATCAGCATATAGCCAATCCCCAGCAGCAGTACGATGACCCCGATGGGCGTAACGCTGAAGAAGCGCAGTCCGCCAAGCCCTTCACGCACCAGTTCGCTGCTGACGATCATGTTAGGCGGGGTAGCCACCAGCGTCATCATCCCACTAATCAGCCCGGCAAAGCTCAGCGGCATCATCAGCCGCCCCGGTGCGGTTTTCATCCGCGCCGCCACGCTCAACACCACCGGAATAAAGATGGCCACCACCCCGGTCGAGCTCATCACCGCACCCAGCAGGGCGACCGTGCCCATCAGCAGCACCAGCATCTTGGCCTCGCTGTCGCCGGCTACCCGCATCAGCCACTCACCGACCTGATAGGCGACACCGGTGCGCACCAGACCATCACCGATCACGAACAGCGCGGCGATCAGCAGCACATTGGGATCGCTGAAACCGGCGGTAGCCTCGGCCAGGGTCAGCGTTCCACTCAACACGAACGTAACGATGATCAGCAGGGCAACCACATCCATCCGCAGTCTGTTGGTGGCAAACAGCACGATGGCCACCAGCAGTAAGCTTAATACCCACACCAACTGACCGTTCACGGCATCTCCCTTTACAACACCCTCTCCCACTGCGGTGTCCTCTCCCGTCCGACGATACCGGCATCGACGAATAACAAAAACGGGTTAGTTATCCTGAATCATGCCATAAAAAAACCCCGCACAGGCGGGGTTAATCGACTTTTCCATTTACACATTGTCTACAGCGTGATCTCGGCATCATCATCAACGCGCGTCAGCGTGATTTGCGCCAGACTGTGCAGATTGAGCGTGACTTTATCCAGCTTGAGGGTATCCGACGGGGCATTGACGGCGATCACCTGACAACCCGCGGTCAATCCGGCCAGGATCCCGGCCGGGGCATCCTCGACCACCGCACAGGCGCCCGGCGCCAGCCCCAGCCTTTGTGCCCCAAGCAAATAGGCATCCGGCTCCGGCTTGCCACGCTGCACCTGCTCTGCGGTGACAAACACCGCCGGCTTAGGCAGCCCGGCGGCCTTACAGCGCGCGTAGGCTACCGGCACCGACCCCGAGGTCACGATCCCCCAAGGGATCGCCAGCGCATCGAGACGGGCAATCAGCGCGGCGGCACCAG
Organism: Edwardsiella ictaluri ATCC 33202; assembly: GCF_000264785.1. Lineage (GTDB taxonomy): Bacteria > Pseudomonadota > Gammaproteobacteria > Enterobacterales > Enterobacteriaceae > Edwardsiella > Edwardsiella ictaluri. The sequence continues at coordinate 86,646 of NZ_AFJI01000060.1, forward strand.
GCAGCGCGGCGATACCGTCGGTGTCGCGCGACTCCAGCGCCTCCAGCCAGTCAAACTCCTCCTGCAGGCGCGCCTCATCGGCGTCCGGCATAAAGTGGCGCAGGGAGGTGATTGCCTGCTTACCATGAATAAATTCCAATACTTGCTGAGGATTGATCCCCTGACGCTTGGCCCAGTTAATCCACGAACGTTCAACCACCGGCAATGAATCCACCAGGGTTCCATCGAGGTCAAACAAAAAACCTTTACACTTCACGGGTACTCCTCATGACAAAATCAACCGCCGTTACGCATTCAAAATTTGCATAATCTCGACGGCACTTAAATGGTACTGGCGCGGACAGGCATGCCAGACGGCCAGCATGCGCAGGTACTTATCCCACATTTTGGTCTGGGCGTTAAAACCATGGGAGCCGCAGTCAAAGTGGGTATAGCGCCCTTCAGTATTCACCAGAAAACGGACGTAGCTCAGATAGCGCGCCTCCGTCGCCGCATCGAATCCCAGGAACTCCAGGCGGCGCGCATCGATATCCTGACGATCTTTCAGGTTATTGTAAGAGACCTGCAGCGCGTGATGCATCTCCATTATATCGATGATACTGCGACAGGTCTCTTCCGGCAGTTCGCCAAAATCACGATCCAACTCGCGCAACTGCAGGCCAAACCCCCGCTCAATGATCGTCTGCAGACGGCGGTAGCGTTCGGCGTTCTCCGGATCGAGCATCGACATCATTTTATACTGATTGGAGAGGAGCAGGCGCTGTGCATTGGTCATTTCCATCTTTACTGTCCTTATCGGCCGACGACGGCCAGAGTTACCACGGTCAATATTCGCCACTCAGCATGACATATTGCCAAATTCATCGACAGTGCAATAAAAAGCGTTTTTTGATCCAGGCAAAGATTTGGACCAGTAAAAAGCCTAACAAACGCCACCCGCGACCATTAATTATCACGACACCCCAATCTCGAGCACAAATAATTAACACCAGCACTTAGATATCATCCAGAAATGTTTTATCCAACTGCTTACAGCAGCGGCGCAACAGCTCCGCCAGCGACTGGTAGGTCGGCGCACCGTCGACGGGCGCCAAGGCAATGCCGGAGGCCTGCAACTTGTCGCGCAGCTGATGAAACCACTGTAGCAGCGTCGGCGGCAGCGGCGTTACCGCGCGTTTGCCCAGCCACCACAGCCCCTGCATCGGTAGGCTACAGGCAAACAGCGCCGTCGCAATGGCTGGCCCCAGCTGACCGCCCAGGGCAATTTGCCAACACAGGGTAAACATGGCTATCGGCGGCATAAAGCGAATGGCGAAGCGGGTAGCGCGGGTCACACGGTTTTCCGGGAACACCGGCGCCAGACGTTTTTCATTCGGCCAGGTCTTCATATAGATCTGACCGCGCTGGAAAAGGCGAAACCAGGCGACGTGTGGCGTGGGGGCTGATGACATGACAACCTCAATTTATTCGATAATAGTTAAAAAAAAAACGCAAAATGAAAACAAAAAATATGCAGCATCAAATTTATTTTGTTTTTAAAGGCCGCTATCGGTATTCTAGGCCGGCCTGAGGCCGCCGTCAGTCAAGAAGGGTAAAAAATCCTCCATATCGCTGACGCCCGCACTCATCGCCCCCGTATTAAGGAGTGTCATCGCCGTCACGGCCTGGCGAAAACCATTACGGGCGGGCTCACAGCAGCGCACTCCCCTGCGGGGAGCGACGGACAGTGGCAGACATGCCGCAGCGCCAAAGCGCGCTGCTGTGAACCTGCATGGTTCAGGGTACTCCCGGCGACGCCGGGGACGCTATCCTGAATACCGTGGCCGCCTACGGGCGGATATTTTGATGCAACACCGTTTATGAACGGTGCGTTCACGGCCCGCGGCCAGATCGTACCGCGCATGATGTTAATCATAAATGCCGACAGTGTATTGCGCTACGCTTAGCGCCTGTCTGGTACATTTTCTAACCACGCATAACAAGTAGGTACTTCCATGTCGAAGCTGGTACTGGTTCTTAACTGCGGCAGTTCTTCCCTGAAATTCGCCATCATCAACGCGGCAAACGGTGAAGAGCACCTGTCTGGTTTAGCCGAATGTTTTAACCTCCCTGAAGCCCGTATTAAATGGAAAATGGACGGTGCAAAACACGAAGCGGCGCTGGGCGCAGGCGCGGCTCATAGCGAAGCCTTAAGCTTCATCGTAAACACCATCCTGGCACAGAAGCCGGAGCTCTCCGCCTCACTGACTGCCATCGGTCACCGTATCGTTCACGGCGGCGAGAAGTTCACCCACTCTGCTGTCATCAATGACGAAGTTCTGCAGGGTATCAAAGACGCTATCCCGTTTGCACCACTGCACAACCCGGCGCACCTGATCGGCATCGAAGAAGCGTTCAAATCCTTCCCGCTGCTGAAAGGCAAGAACGTCGCCGTCTTCGACACCGCATTCCACACCACCATGCCGGAAGAGTCCTACCTGTATGCCCTGCCGTACCATCTGTACAAAGAGCACGGTATCCGCCGCTACGGCGCTCACGGCACCAGCCACTACTATGTCAGCCGCGAAGCAGCCAAAATGCTGAACAAGCCGGTTGAAGAGCTGAACGTGATCACCTGCCACCTGGGTAATGGCGGCTCCGTCAGCGCCATCCGCAACGGCGAGTGCGTGGACACCTCTATGGGTCTGACTCCGCTGGAAGGACTGGTCATGGGCACCCGCTCCGGCGACATCGATCCGGCTATCGTGTTCCACCTGCACGATACCCTGGGCATGAGCGTAGCCGAAATCAACACCCTGCTGACCAAAGAATCCGGCCTGCTGGGCCTGACCGAAGTCACCAGCGACTGCCGCTACGTGGAAGACAACTACGACACCAAGGCTGACGCCAAGCGCGCCATGGACGTTTACTGCCACCGTCTGGCCAAATATGTTGGCGCCTATACCGCGCTGATGGACGGCCGTCTGGACGCAGTGATCTTCACCGGCGGCATCGGTGAAAATGCCGCCATGGTGCGCGAGCTGACGCTGGACAAACTGGCGCTGCTGGGTCTGGAAATCGACCACCAACGTAACCTGGACGCCCGCTTCGGCAAATCTGGCGTGATCACCAAGGACGGCAGCCGCCTGGCCATGGTTATCCCGACCAACGAAGAGCTGGTTATCGCGCAGGACGCCTCCCGTCTGACCGCCTAACCCGCCCACACCGCCTGCTCCGGCAGGCGGTGTTATTCGCCGAGGGCGCCCGTCGCCCCCGGTCGCTAAAGACTCCCTGTCACCGCCCGGCCTCCCTGGGCCCGCTGCGGAATACTCACAAGAGGTTGCTATCGTGTCCCGTACAATCATGTTGATCCCCACCAGCACCAGCGTTGGCCTGACCAGCGTTAGCCTGGGTGTCATTCGTTCCATGGAACAAAAAGGCGTACGTCTGAGCGTATTCAAACCGATCGCCCAGCCGCATACCGACGTCGATGCGCCGGATCAGACCACCACCATCATCCGCGCCAACTCCACCATCCCGGCGGCCGAGCCGCTGCGCATGTCCCACGTGGAAGCGCTGCTGAGCTCCAACCAGCAGGACGTACTGATGGAGGAGATCGTCGCCCGCTATCATGAAAACACCAAAGATGCCGAGGTGGTGCTGGTTGAAGGCCTGGTGCCGACCCGCAAACACCAGTTCGCCAACGCCCTGAACTACGAAATCGCCAAGACCCTGAACGCCGAAATCGTCTTCGTGATGGCGATGGGCAGCGACACTGTCGATCAGGTGAAAGAGCGCATCGAACTGGCCCGTTCCAGCTTCGGCGGCAGCAAAAACCAGAATATCGCCGGCGTGATTATCAACAAGCTGAACGCACCGGTTGACGAACAGGGACGCACCCGCCCCGATCTGTCTGAAATCTTCGACGACTCCGGTAAGGCACGCGTAGCGACCCTGGATGCCGCACAGGTTATTGCCAACAGCCCGCTGCCGGTGCTGGGCTGCATTCCGTGGAGCTTCGAGTTGATTGCGACCCGCGCCATCGACATGGCTAACCACCTGAAGGCGCGCGTGATCAACGCCGGCGACATCCAGACCCGCCGTATCAAGTCCGTCACCTTCTGCGCACGCAGCATCCCACACATGCTCGAACACTTCCGTCCGGGCTCCCTGCTGGTGACCTCTGCCGATCGTCCGGATGTCCTGATCGCCGCCTGTCTGGCTGCGATGAACGGGGTTGAAATCGGCGCTCTGCTGCTGACCGGTGGCTATGAAGTCGACGCACGCGTTAACAAACTGTGCGAGCGCGCCTTCCAGACCGGTCTGCCGGTATTCATGGTCGATACCAACACTTGGCAGACCTCTCTGAGCCTGCAGAGCTTCAATCTGGAAGTGCCGGCCGACGATCATCAACGCATAGAGAAGCTGCAGGACTTCGTGGCCAGCCATATCGATGCGCAGTGGATCGAGTCCCTGAGTGCGGCCTCTGAGCGCTCACGTCGCCTCTCTCCACCGGCGTTCCGCTACGAGCTGACCGAGCTGGCCCGCAAGGCCGGTAAACGTATCGTCCTGCCGGAAGGCGACGAGCCGCGCACCGTCAAAGCGGCCGCCATCTGCGCCGAACGCGGCATCGCACAGTGTGTGCTGCTGGGTAACCCGGACGAAATCCAGCGCGTTGCCGCAGCTCAGGGCGTGACGCTGGGCAAGAGCATCGAAATCGTCGATCCGGTCGCCGTACGTGAAAAATATGTTCCACGTCTGGTCGAGCTGCGCAAGAACAAGGGGATGACCGAGGTCGTCGCCCGTGAGCAGCTGGAAGACAACGTAGTGCTGGGTACCCTGATGCTGGAGCAGAATGAGGTCGATGGCCTGGTATCCGGCGCGGTACACACCACTGCCAATACCATCCGTCCGCCGCTGCAGCTGATCAAAACGGCCCCGGGCAGCTCTCTGGTCTCCTCCGTATTCTTCATGCTGCTGCCGGAGCAGGTGCTGGTGTACGGCGACTGCGCCATCAACCCGGATCCGACTGCTGAACAGCTGGCCGAAATCGCCATCCAGTCCGCCGACTCGGCCGCAGCCTTTGGCATCGACCCGCGCGTGGCGATGATCTCCTACTCCACCGGTAACTCTGGCGCGGGAAGCGACGTGGAGAAAGTCCGCGAAGCAACCCGTCTGGCGCAGGAAAAACGTCCGGATCTGGTGATTGACGGCCCTCTGCAGTACGACGCTGCCATCATGGCCGACGTAGCCAAATCCAAAGCGCCGAACTCGCCGGTAGCCGGTAAAGCGACCGTGTTCATCTTCCCGGATCTGAACACCGGTAACACCACCTACAAAGCAGTACAGCGCTCCGCTGACCTGGTCTCCATCGGGCCGATGCTGCAGGGTATGCGCAAGCCGGTCAACGACCTGTCCCGCGGCGCACTGGTAGACGATATCGTCTACACCGTGGCACTGACCGCCATTCAGTCTTCTCAGCAATAAGACGGCATCCGCCACGCAAAAAGGCTCCCTCTGGGAGCCTAATGAGATGGTCCCCACCCTGTGAGCAGTACGCTGGCAGGGTGTTTTCTCTTCGGAGAGGCCATCATAGAATGATCTCCCCCCAATATTAGGGCCTGGCTAAATCAGAGATCCGGGCCTTTTTGCAGGCTTTGGATGAATTCCTCCGGAGTCTGGTTATTTAACGATGAATGGGGTCTGCTTCGGTTATATTCCTGTCGCCACTGCTCGATTTTTTCCTGCGCATCGTCCAGTGACAGGAACCAATGAACGTTCAGACACTCATCCCGAAAACTGCCGTTAAATGACTCGATCAGCGCATTATCCGTCGGTTTTCCCGGCCGTGAGAAGTCCATTGTTATACCATTTTCATATGCCCAGTGATCCAGCGCTTTAGATATAAATTCACTGCCATTGTCTGTCTGAAGCCGTTCGGGAACCCGCTGTCTTAACGCTTTTAAACGCGCCATCACCGTGACGACATCTTCCCCACGTAGCCCCTGACCTACATGGATCGCCAGGCACTCACGACTAAAATTATCGACTACAGTCAATGCACGGATACGGTGTCCGTTGAACGGATTATCAGCAACGAAGTCCATGCTCCAGCACTGGTCTATGGCCGTCACTTCCGGACGGACGCTTCTCTGCCGGGCTATCACATGCCGTCGGGGGCGTTTCGTCCGTAAATTCAGACCTTCCTGACAATAAATTCGGTGTGTTTTCTTATGATTAATCAGCCAACCTTCGCGGCGTAGAAGAATATGAATACGCTGAACTCCGTAGCGAATGCGGGTTTCAGCTATTTCCCTTATCCGTAAGGTGACGGCCCGATCATCACGGCAGCTACGATAGTTATACACCGTGCGGCTTTGCATCATCAGACGGCAACCCCGACGTAACCCGATACGGTAGGCCTCCAACAGCCAGGCGATGGCCTCGCGCTTCTGCGCCGGCCTTAGAACTTTTTTTTGATAACCTCCTGCAGCATCTCTTTGTCCAAACTTAAATCTGCCACCAGACGTTTCAAACGTAGATTTTCTTCCTTGAGCTGGCGCAAACGACGCAATTCGGTTACTCCCATGCCGCCAAACTTTTTTTCCCAATTAATGGGATGGACTACCTCCTCCCGCTGCGGTTAACTGTACGAAATGTGCTCACCAGGAGAATCACCATGAATATCGTATTTCTGGGTATTGATCTGGCTAAAAATGTTTTTCAACTCTGCGGGTTAAACCAGGCCGGCAAACCGGTTTATACGAAACGAACTGGCCGAAAAGAATTGCTCCAGACGCTGGCAAATATTCCTGCATGTCTGATTGGGATCGAAGCGTCC
>NZ_AFJI01000061.1 GCF_000264785.1 Edwardsiella ictaluri ATCC 33202
CATCGACGATGATCCCGAAGTCCAGCGCGCCCAGGCTCATCAGGTTGGCGCTGACCTTGTAGGTGACCATGCCCGTGAACGTGAACAGCATGGACAGGGGAATGATCATCGCGGTGATGAGCGCCGCGCGGATATTGCCGAGGAACAGGAAAAGAATGACGATGACCAGTGCCGCGCCTTCCAGCAGGTTCTTCTTGACCGTGGCGATGGCTTTGTCGACCAGGTTGGTCCGGTCGTAGACGGTGATGATGTGGACGCCGGGAGGCAGCGTCTTGTTGATGGTCTCGATCTGGCGGCCAACCGCCTGGGAGACTTCCCGGCTGTTCTCGCCGATCAGCATGAAGGCCGTCCCCAGCACGACCTCGGCGCCGTTATCGGTCGCCGCGCCGGAACGCAGCTCCTTGCCGATGCCGATGTCGGCCACGTCGCGGATGCGGATGGCACGTCCCTGGACCGATTTCAGGATGACGTCGCCGATGTCGTCGATGGAGGTCAGCTGCCCGGGTGCACGGATGAGGTACTGCTCGCCCTTGCGTTCGATGTACCCCGCGCCGACGTTGGCGTTGTTGCGGTCCAGCGCCGTC
>NZ_AFJI01000062.1 GCF_000264785.1 Edwardsiella ictaluri ATCC 33202
TAAAGCCCATATGGATGTAGATGATATTCCGCATCAACCCGTTCCACGCCTCAAACACACTGTATGAGAGTGCAGTATTCTTGAGGCAATTCAACCGCTGCGCTATCGTAACGGCAGTGTCGGATATAGCCACTCAATAAAACCATTACCATCCGTTTATAAATAATGACACAATTAAACTCTAAGCCTGCTTTGATTACAGCATGGTGATATTAATCACACGAAAAACACCTCACAGATAATTATTTCTCATGTAATTAAAGACAACCATTGCATAATGTTTCATATGTCACCCACTCTGTTTCACTCGAAATTAGCAATCAAAGCCATTTAAATATTTAGGTACAGTATTTGCATAGTCATGATATTGCGCCACAATAGGGATAACTGTCATGCAATAGTGCACTCACGACATGGCTGAATTTATATTATAAAACTATCAGCTCGATTTCCATCACGATCGGACTTTTGTCGCATTTACACTCTTTATTTCATGATAAGCACATCTGCGGTGCTAGAATTAAAAACGTTGACTGCGCAAGCTTAACTTATTTTAATCGACACGTTCAGCACGGTACAACATGCTGTTTTAATACCGCCACAACTTTCGTTTCCAGAAGACAGAGTTAATACATGCAATATAGAGTTTACTGACATTCCCATAGTCGTTTCCCTTTTCTCTGTGGTGTCATCCATCAGGGAAATTGGTCTGCGGCTTATCACTGACGTGATAGAGACCATATCAAGGACATTAAAAATGAAAGCGTGTAACTGCAATAATGACAAACAGTGGGCTAAATACCGCGAAGAGATGCGTTCTGCATTTCCGTCTGCATTCAGTGACGATCATGATCCTTTAACCAAATCGATAGCCAAAGCCATTGAACAGCTGAATAAGCTACGTCCTGCCGACGGCGGCCCCGCCTATTTGGGACGGAATCCGGCTTTGACTATCGATTTCGATAAAGTCAAAGACATTGAAATGGCCGATAAAATGAGCAGCAGCGACCAGGTCATTGCTGAGACCAGCGCTCTGTTTGAAGGGTTGCCTAACTGGGGCCACCCGCTGACCATGTGCAACGTGATCCCACAGGCGAACACCGCCTCTATTATTGCGGCCGTGATGTCAGAAATTTTCTCCCCGAACATTCTGGAAGGTGAATACTCCTGGAACGTTCACCGCGCCGAGCTGGAAAGCGCCGGGATGCTGGCCAACATGATCGGTTGGGATGCCAAACACGCCGGCTGCCTGTATACCTACGGCGGCTCAGGCTGCTGGACCTACCATGTTAAGTATGCGCTGACCCGCGTATTGCCGAACTCCCGCCACAGCGGTGTCCGTACCGATGCCAAGGTGCTCTGCTCTCAGCAGGCGCACTATACAATGCTGAACAGCACCGACTGGATGGGTCTGGGGATGGACAACATCATCCGCATCAAGACCGATCCTGACACCAACGCGATGGATCTGAACGACCTGGAGGCGGTGCTGAAATCGCTGCAGGCCCAAAAAATCCCGGTGGCATCCGTGGTATGTACCATGGGTACCACCGACGCCAACGCCTTTGACCCGGTGGGCGGAGCACGTAAACTGCTGGATAAATACCCCAACGCTGCCCCCTATGGCAAGGCGCTGTTGTACTGCGATGCCGTTACCAGCTGGTCATGGCTGGCCTTTAAGAAATATGATTTTGCCAAAAACCCGCTGCAGTTCACCAAGGAGCTGCTGCCGTTCATCGAGGCCAACTGCCGTGCCCTGCAGGACATGAAGTACGCTGACGCCATCGGATTTGACTTCCATAAAGCCGGCTTTACCCCCTATGCCAGCAGCTGCTTCACCTATCGCAACGCGGAAGAGTTTGAAAGCATCCTGAAACGCCCGGGCTCTGCCTATCTGCAGCCGCGATCTCCATACAACCCGCTGGATTACACGCTGGAGGTCTCCCGTGCGGCAACCGGCGCACTGGCAGGCTGGGCCACGATGAAATACTTCGGCTATGAGGGCTTCCAGGCCATCATGGGTGGTATTCTGGAGAACCAGTATTACCTGCGTAATCTGCTGCATGAAAATGCCGCTACCGTCTGCGTCAACCCCGATGACTACAGTCTGGTTACGCTGTTCCGTATTTATCCGGAAGGCGTTATGGCCCATCAGCAATACCAGCATGAGCTGAACGACCCGTCCTACAAATCTCAGTTGCTCACCAATAATAAATTAACCATGGATGTCGGTAATAAACTCTACGAGTGGTTCCGTAACGGTAAGAAAATCAACGGGCAATATACTCCATATATGAGTTTCAGTACTGGATTCCGGGTTACTAAATATAACCGTGATGCGCACGATCCCGATGCAACAGTATTTGCTCTGAAAGTGTATCCGATGAATGTTCACTTAACCCATGAAATTATGCAACACGTTGTGGATTGTGTAACTGCCGCACGTAATGAGGTGCTTGGCATTAAATAATGTCATCCGACCATCCCATTACGCTACATTACATCGATGCACCGTAATGGGACAGCGCCATCAATATATGCACAGGCCGGGTTATCCCGGCCTATATGCCTCTTTATTTTCGCATAGCTGACACATGAAGCACGTATAAATCAGGTTTTATCAAGGAGCATTTATGGCCTCCACATCGGACTCCACGACGCAAGGGAAACCTTCCGCCAAGCTCAGCATCGTGACGCTGGCAATAATGAATATCACCACGGTAGTCAGTTTACGTGGTCTGCCATCCGAAGCCGAGTACGGTATTACATCTGCCTTCTATTATCTTTTTGCCGCCGTTTTCTTTTTAATCCCCGTTTCACTGGTGGCCGCCGAGCTGGCGACCGGCTGGCCGCAGAAGGGCGGCGTCTTCCGCTGGATCAGTGAGGCCTTTGGCCACCGCTGGGGGTTCGTCGCCATCTATCTACAGTGGGTGGCGACCACTATCTGGTTCCCTACGGTGCTGATCTTCGCCGCCGTATCGCTGGCCTTTATCGGGCCGCACCCCGACGCCGACTCCCATCTTGCCGCCAACCGGCTGTATACCGTGGTGATCCTACTGCTGGTCTACTGGCTGGCCACCCTGGTCGCCCTGCGCGGGGTTAAATCCTCCGCCAAACTGGCAACGCTGGGCGGGCTTATCGGGACTATCATCCCGGCCATCATCCTGATGGTGCTGACACTGGTGTATGTTCTTAACGGTAACCCGGTACACTTTGTGGCGCGCGCCGCCGACTTCTTCCCCGATCTGACCAACCTGAACAATCTGGTGCTGGCCTCCAGTATCTTCCTGTTCTTCGGCGGGATGGAGATCAACGCCGTCCACGTGGTCGAAGTGGACAATCCATCACACAACTATCCGCTGGCCATCATCAGCGCCGCCGTCGCCACCGTCGTTATCTTTGTCTTCGGTACCCTGTGTATCGCCACCCTGATCCCCAAGCAGCAAATCAACCTGGTGCAGAGCCTGCTCATCGCCTATAACGCGCTGTTTGACCACTTTGGCCTGCACTGGTTGGGCGAGGTGCTGGCCGCCATGCTGGCGTTCGGGGTGCTGGGACAAATTACCGCCATCGTTGCGGGGCCGTCCACCGGTCTGCTGCAGGTCGGTCGCTCCGGCTATCTGCCCCCTTTCCTGCAAAAAACCAATCGCCACGGCGTACAACAGCACATTCTGATCTTCCAGGGTCTTGTCGTCAGTATCATCTCCGTTCTGCTGGTGGTGCTACCCTCAGTGCAGTCCGCCTATCAGATCCTGGGACAGCTGGCGACCATTCTCTATCTACTGATGTATATCATGATGTTCGCGGCAGCCATCTACCTGCGCTATAAAGAGCCCAATACGCCCCGTCCATATCGGGTCCCCGGCGGCGCGGTGGGGATGTGGCTTATCGCCGGTGCCGGTTTTATCGGCTCCCTGGTGGCTTTCGTCCTCAGCTTCATTCCCCCCTCCCAGATCCCCGTCGGTAATCCGGGCAGCTATATCCTGATCCTGATGGTCGGATCGGTCTGCTTCTTCATTATTCCGCTGATTACCTATGCCTGCCGCAAGCCCTCTTGGCTACCGGCCAACGCCGATCAGCAGTAACCGCAACACCCGGGCCGCCCGGTGCGGCCCCTTATCGTGAGCGTCTTATCATGAATTCACAATCGAGCAGCAAGCCTGTGCTGGCGGCGGCAAGCCTGGGGGCTGGTACCTTCGCCATGATGAACATCACCACCGTGGTCAGCCTGCGCGGACTGGCGGCCGAGGCCGAGTACGGACTGGCCGTCGTCTTCCTCTATCTGTTCGCCGCCCTGTGCTTCCTGGTACCGGTCTCTCTGTGCGCCGCCGAACTGGCAACAGGCTGGCCACAGAAGGGCGGGGTTTTTCGCTGGATAGGCCAGGCCTTTGGCGATCGCTATGGCCTGCTGGCCATCTTTCTACAGTGGCTGGCGACTACCATCTGCTTTCCCACCATGCTGATCTTTACCGCCGTCGCGCTGGCCTACGCGCTGCCCTTCCCCGGGGCCGACGCCCACCTGGCGTCCAATGCATTCTATACCCTGGGTATCGTGCTGCTCGTCTATTGGCTGGCGACCTGGATTAACCTGCGCGGCGTCCGGTCGGCATCACGCATCAGCGCCATCGCCGGGATGATAGGCACCCTGATCCCGGCAGCGATCCTGATCGGCTGCGGTATCCTCTACATCGCCCGCGGTAACCCGCTGCACTTTACCCTGGGGTGGGACGCGCTGTTTCCCAACATTACCCATCTGCATAACCTGGTACTGGCCGCCAGCGTCTTTCTGTTCTACTCCGGAATGGAGATCAATGCCGTCCACGTACGCGAGCTGAACAACGCATCGCGTAACTATCCGCTGGCTATCGGGATCAGTGCGCTGCTGACCGTGGTGGTACTGGTGCTGGGTACCCTGACCATCAGCGCACTGATCCCCGCCGATCGCATCAACCTGGTTCAGAGCCTGCTGGTGGCCTATAACCTGCTGTTTAGCTCGCTCGGCGTCCCCTGGCTCGGCCATGTCGTCGCACTGATGGTCGCCGTCGGGGTGCTGGGGCAGGTGACAGTGATCGTTGCCGGGCCATCGCGCGGCCTGTTTGAGGTGGGGCGGCAGGGATATCTGCCGCCGTTGCTGCAGCAGAGCAACAGCAGCGGCGTACAGCGCAATATTCTGCTGCTGCAGGGCGCCATCGTTACGCTGATGGCGATCATGCTGGTCTGCCTGCCATCTGTGCAGGCCGCGTTTCAAATCCTGGGTCAGCTGGCCGCCATTCTCTATCTGCTGATGTATATCCTGATGTTTGCGGCGGTGATCACCTTGCGCTACACCCAGCCCAATACGCCACGCCCCTACCGGATCCCCGGTGGCAACGCAGGGGTCTGGCTGGTGGCTGGCATCGGGCTGATCGCCGCCCTGCTGGCTTTTGTGCTCAGCTTTATTCCGCCGGATCAGATCCCGGTCGGCTCACCGGCGCGCTACGTCCTGCTGCTGCTGGGAGGCACCGCCGCCTTCGTGGCGCTGCCCCTGCTGCTACACGCCTACAGCCAGCGCAGCGCGGCGCACCACGACGAGCCCCACGCCAGCGTCTAGCCGGGCTGATAGCGCAACAGGAGCGCGGTGCCGCGGCCATGGTGCCTATGGATATGGCACCGTGGCTAAGGTTTGCCCGGTGCCCGATAGGCGTTAAACGCCGCCGAGGCGCGCTCCTCAAAACCGTGTTCGCCCTTGACGATCATATAGACGGGGATGTGCATCTGATTCGCCAGCGCCATCGCGCGATCCGGCCCCATCACAAACAGCCCGGTGGAGAGGCCATCGGCGGTCATACAGGTCGGTGCCAACACGGTGATCGATGCCAGGCGGTGTGTTACCGGACGTCCGGTATTGGGGTCAATTTCGTGGGAAAAGCGCAGGCCATCCTGCTCAAAATAGTTGCGATAGTCGCCGGAGGTTGCTATCGCCATCTGCCCTGGCTGAATGATCGTCTGCACCTGCTGCTGGGCGTCGCCCGACGGTTTCTCAATGGCGATACGCCACGGCACTCCCTCGCCGTTATCCCCTTTGGTTCGCACCTCGCCGCCGATATCGACCATATAGTTCTCAATATGCAGCGACTGAAGATACCTGGCGACGACGTCCACCCCATATCCCTTGGCGATAGCCGACAGGTCAACGTACAGCTGGGGGATATCCTTCACCAGGGCATTGCCTTGCAGCGACAGGTGCTGAATACCGACCCAGGCGCGGCGCTGTGCTATCTGTGCCGCTGCAGGCTCACGATCCGGGCGCCCCTCTGGGCCAAATCCCCACAGATTGACTAGCGGCCCCACAGTAATATCCAGCGCACCGTCCGTCAGCTTATTGATGCGCAGTGCCTCTTTCACCACCCGCGCCGTGTCCGTCGACACCGGGAATGGCACGTCCACCGTGCGGCTCTGGTTAAAGCGGCTCAGCTCTGAACCGGGGCGATAGGTGGACATCTGATCGTTGACCCGCTCCAGGCGGCGATCGATCTCGGCCTGAACCACTGCCGGCGCAGGAGCACCGTCCACGCCGACATATTTAACCGCATAGTAGGTGCCCATGGTTTTCCCGGCGAGATCCACCTGGGTCGGGCCACAGCCGCTCAGCAGCAGTACCGCCGTCAGCAGCGCGAGAAAGCGGGTCATCGGCCCGTGTCCGGTTGATTGATGTTTCATCATGCCTATTGCCTGTCTTACGGGTGTACACCTCGCGGCACACCGTTTATGGATGGCGCACATTATGGGGACAAGGCCACCGGGGGACAAGGCCACCTCAGCGTCCAATCCTATAAAATAGATATAATCAGCGGGTGGAATTCACACCTCTGGTTATAAAAAAGAGCGTAAGGCGGCGGCGTGTCGTTTTACCCGCCGTGAACAAAAAAAAACACTCACGATACCCTTCAGCTCTGGATTACACTGTGCCTACTTTGGGGATCGTCAATCGACCTTATCCTAAAAATTACTGGTATTACTCTCTTTGACAGGTTCTTAAATGGGTAAGATAGTTGCCATTCTGGCGATATGCCTGACATTGCCACTGGCGGCGAGCAAATCGTCCGCCAGCGAGTCCGGTATCACTCCACTCAACGACGCCAATAGTCTGCTGGGATCGCAGGTCTATATTCAAATCTTCAAGGAGGAGCGTCAGCTGGAGCTATATGCCAAAGTACAGGATAAATACCGGCTGGTAAAAAGCTTCCCGATCTGTAAGTTTTCCGGCGGCCTGGGTCCCAAGCGCACCGAAGGGGATTTTAAGAGCCCGGAGGGCTTTTACCAAATCGACGCCCGCCACCTGAAGCCCGATAGCCGCTATTATCAGGCCATCAATATCGGCTATCCGAACAGCTTCGATCAGTCCCACGGCTATTCCGGCAACTACCTGATGATCCACGGCGATTGCGTGTCGATCGGCTGCTATGCCATGACCAACGACGGCATCTCGGAAATTTACCGCTATGTACAGAGCGCATTCCGCAGCGGCCAGACGTTGGTCAATATCAATATCTATCCATTCCGGATGACCGACAGGAACATGCAGCTCCATCGTAACTCCAGCTACATCGGCTTCTGGCGCCAGCTGCAGCCGGGCTATCAATACTTTGCCCAGAATGCGTTGCCGCCGCAGGTCAACGTGCAGGATGGCCGCTACGTGGTCAGCGGCGCGCTGCCGGGCAGAGGCGCTCTGTCACGTCTGGCGTTCACCCAGGCAAAATAAGGCATACTCCCCCGGCGCGATCCGCTGCCACTCCTCATCGCAGGTCAGCGGCTGGGTCGCAATCACCGAAACGACGTCATTCGGCGTCGTTTCGGCCTGAAAATCGATCGCCACATCCTCATCCACCAGCGTCGCCTTGCCGAAGGGCGCGCGCCGGGTGATCCAGTGCAGCTGGGTGCTGCAGTAGGCCATCACATAGCGCCCGTCAGAAAGCAGCATGTTGAACACCCCGCGCTCGCGCAATTCGGCCGCACAGTCACCGATAAAATGAAACAGCGCCATCATATCGTCCGGAGGCCGGGGATAACGGGTACGCATCCGTTGCAATAACCAGCAAAAGGCATATTCACTATCGGTCTGCCCTACCGGACAATACATTCCCGTCGGCAGCGACAGATACTCCTCAAGCTGTCCGTTATGGGCAAAGGTCCAGTTACGCCCCCACAGCTCGCGGGTAAACGGGTGGGTATTCTCCAAGGAGACAGCCCCCCGGTTAGCCTGGCGCACATGGGAGACGACGGCGCAGGATTTGATCGGATACTCGCGTACCAGGCGGGCTATCGGTGAGCTGTGGCTGGGCTGTGGATCCTTAAAGGTCCGACAGCCTTTCCCCTCGTAAAAGGCAATCCCCCAGCCATCCTTGTGTGGGCCGGTACGGCCACCGCGCAGCGCCAGCGCGGTAAAGCTAAAGCAGATATCCGTCGGCACGTTGGCACTCATGCCCAGCAGTTCACACATTCCCGCTCCTTATCGCGGGGCAGACGCCGCCTGCCCCGTCGTCATCAGACTGACGCCATCTCTTTTTCGATCAGCTGGATCATGATATGGATCGCCTTGATGTGGATCTCCTGAATACGATCGGCGTAGCCGAAATGCGGCACCCGGATCTCCACGTCGGCGCTTCCGGCCATCTTGCCGCCATCTTTCCCGGTCAGTGTGATAACCTTCATCCCTTTGGCACGCGCAGCCTCGATGGCCCTGATGATGTTGCCGGAGTTGCCGGAGGTCGAGATCCCCAGCAGTACGTCCCCTTCACGCCCAACAGCCTCAACGTAGCGCGAAAAAACATAGTCGTAGCCGAAATCGTTGCTGACACAGGAGAGATGGCTGGGATCGGAGATGGCGATCGCCGGATACCCGGGGCGGTTCTCCCGATAGCGGCCGGTCAGCTCCTCGGCAAAGTGCATCGCATCGCAGTGGGAGCCGCCATTGCCGCAGGAGAGTACCTTACCGTCGGCCTTAAAGGAGGCCGCCAGCAGCTGAGCTGCCTGCTGGATTGCCAGAATGTTGGCCTCGTCGGCCAGGAAATTATTCAGTGTCTGCGCCGCTTCGTTCAGCTCGCTACGAATCAGATCTTGATACATGGGCACGCCTCGTCAATGAGTTCAATACGGATACCCCTGCAGTGTAACGGATTGACCAGGCGGCGAGAAGCAAGGCGGGCGCGCTTTCCTGCCACAGCAACATTTTCTTTTTCGAATGAGAAAGGGTTATATTCGAACAAAACACCCGCACCGCGGGGCGCGCAGGGAAGCGGCACACCGGGAAAGGAAAGGTTCGGCGGCCCCGGGAAAGGAGACGCCGATAGACAACAGTGGCTGCCGCAGCCCCCGGGGATCAGATGGCCTCTTCGTCCTGCTCGCCGGTGCGGATACGGACGACCCGCGCCACGTCGTAGACAAAAATCTTACCGTCGCCGATCTTACCGGTCTGTGCCGTCTGCATAATGGTCTCAACGCAGGTATCGACGATATCGTCAGCCACCACGATCTCCAGCTTTACCTTGGGCAGGAAATCCACCATATACTCCGCGCCACGATACAGCTCGGTATGTCCCTTCTGGCGGCCAAATCCTTTGACTTCGGTTACCGTCATCCCGGTAATGCCGACTTCAGCCAGCGCCTCACGCACGTCATCCAGCTTGAACGGCTTAATAATCGCATCAATTTTTTTCATCACAGCTCCTCAGTCACCAGTTTTTGCGGCCAAAGCCGGAGGTAATCGGATAACGGCGATCTTTACCAAAGTTACGCGCCGTAATGCGCGGCCCCACGGCGGCCTGACGGCGCTTGTATTCGTTGATATCCACCAGACGGATCACCTTGCGTACCACAGCCTCATCGAAGCCGTCGGCCACCAGCTGCGCTACCGACCTGTCCTGTTCGACGTAACCCTGCAGGATAGCATCCAGAATATCATAGGGCGGCAGGCTATCCTGATCGATCTGATCCGGTGCCAGCTCGGCGGAGGGTGGCCTGTCGATAACCCGCTGTGGGATCACCGGCGTCAGGGTATTGCGGTAGCGGGCCAGCTGGAATACCAGCGTCTTCGGCACATCCTTCAGCACGTCAAAACCACCGGCCATATCGCCGTACAGCGTAGCATAGCCGACCGCCATTTCACTCTTGTTGCCGGTGGTCAGCACCAGACGACGGCGCTTGTTCGACAGCGCCATCAACACCACCCCGCGGCAGCGCGCCTGGAGGTTCTCCTCCGTCGTATCGCGTTCGGTACCGGCGAACATCGGCGCCAGCTGCCCCATAAAAGCATCGAACATCGGCTCGATGGAGAGGATGTCAAACTCGACCCCCATCGTCAGCGCCTGCTCCCGGGCGTCGGCGACACTGATGTCGGCCGTGTAGCGGAACGGCATCATCACCGCCTGCACCCGCTCTTTGCCCAGCGCATCCACCGCGATGGCCAGCGTCAACGCGGAGTCGATCCCGCCTGACAACCCCAGCACCGCGCCCTGAAAACCGTTCTTACCGACGTAGTCGCGCACCGCCAGTACCAGCGCCTGATAGATCTGCGCCAGCGGCGGCAGTTCAGCCGCCGGCGAGGTCATTGGCAGCAGGCGTCCATCGTCCAGGCGAACCTGGGTCACCTGCTCGCTGAAGGCAGCCAGACGGTGCGTCAGCACGCCGCTGGCATCAAAGGCCTTGGAGCAACCGTCGAACACCAGCTCATCCTGCCCGCCCACCTGGTTGAGGTACAGCAGCGGCAAGCCGGTCCGGCGACAGTGATCCGCCAGCAGGGTATTGCGCATGTAAGGCTTTTCGCGGTTATACGGCGAGGCGTTGATGGTCAGCAGCACCTCAGCCCCGGCGGCGGCCAGCGCATCGACCGGCGCATCAAACCACACGTCCTCACAGATCAGCAGCCCCAGGCGGTAGCCTTTCAGGGTGACGGTGCATGGGGTATCCCCGGCGCTAAAGTAGCGTTTCTCATCGAACACGCCATAGTTGGGCAGACGCTGCTTGTAGTAACGGGCCAGCAGACGTCCTTCGGCAAACACCGACAGGGCGTTATACAGGCAATCGCCGTCGCGCCAAGGGTGGCCCACGATCACGGCGATCCCGGTGGAGGCCTGCTGCAGACGCGCGAGCTGACTCTGGCAGCGCTGATGAAAATCGTCGCGATACAGCAGATCCTCCGGCGGGTAACCGCAGAGCGCCAGCTCAGAGAACATCACGGCATCGGCACCCGCCTGTTGCTGCTGCGCCAGAGTGGCCAGCATACGCTCGGCGTTGCCTTCGATATCACCGACCAGCAGATTCAGCTGGGCCAGTGCGATGGAGAGGGTTCGACTCATAAATACTCACTGTCCGATATGCCGCTGGGCGCCGCACGCGGCATACCGCAGCCTGACTGATAAAAATCCGCAGGGAGTGTAAATCATTCCGGCGACTTTGTTTAGCGGCAGCGGCGGGCTATCCCCGCCACATGAGAAAAAATCAGAAGATTACTCTTTGAAATCATTAGAATCTAGCTCATGACGTGACAGCAACTTATAAAACTCGGTGCGGTTACGACCGGCCATACGCGCCGCGTGGGTCACGTTCCCTTTAGTGATCTGCAGCAACTTACGCAGGTAGTGCAGCTCAAAGAGGTGACGCGCCTCGACAAAGGTCGGCAGCGCCGTATTTTCGCCCTGCAGCGCCTGCTCCACCAGTGCCTCGCCGATCACCGGCGCCGTGGTCAGCGCCACGCACTGCTCGATGACATTGACCAGCTGGCGTACATTACCCGGCCAGCTGGCGCTCATCAACGCCTTCATCGCACCGCTGGAGAAACTGCGCACCAGCGGCTTATGACGCTCGGCGGCCTGGCGCAGCAGGTGGGCGGCCAGCAGCGGAATATCCTCCGGGCGCTGGTTCAACGCCGGCAGACGCAGGGAGACCACGTTGAGGCGATAAAACAGATCCTCGCGAAATTCCCCCAGCTCCATCGCCTTGGGCAGGTTGCGGTGGGTGGCGGAGATGATACGCACGTCGATATCGAGGTCGCGGTTGCTGCCCAGCGGGCGGACCTTGCGCTCCTGCAGCACCCGCAGCAGCTTCACCTGCAACGTCAGGGGCATGTCGCCGATCTCATCCAGAAACAGCGTACCGCCACCGGCGGCCTGAAACAGCCCCTCACGGCTGCTGACGGCGCCGGTAAAGGCGCCCTTGGCATGGCCAAACAGCTCTGACTCCAGCAGCGGCTCCGGCAGCGCGCCGCAGTTGATGGCGATAAAGGCCTTTCCGACGCGCGGGCTGGCGCTGTGTATCGCCCGCGCCAACAGCTCCTTGCCGGTCCCGCTCTGGCCGTTGATCAGGACGCTGACGTCCGACTGGGCCACCATTCGCGCCTGCTCCAGCAGACGCAGCATCAGCGGGCTACGGGTCACAAATGCCTGACGCCATCCGTCATCGCCGCCCTGCGGCATCGACTGCGCCAGCGCATCGTCGATGGCGCGGTACAGGGCATCGCGATCGACGGGCTTGGTCAAGAAGCTGAAGACCCCCTGTTGGGTGGCCGACACGGCGTCTGGTATCGATCCGTGGGCGGTCAGGATGATCACCGGCAGCCCCGGCTGACGCCGCTGGATTTCACTGAACAGCGCCAGGCCGTCCATCTCGTCCATGCGCAGATCGCTGATCACCAGGTCGATGGGAGCGCGGGCCAACAGACGCAACGCCTCCTGGCCGCTGGCGGCGGTCGTTATCCGAAACCCCTCGCTGCTCAGACGCATGCCCAGCAGCTTCAGCAGACTGGGATCATCATCGACCAGCAGCAGGCTGGCAGAGTGGGCGGATGTCATCCGTTAGGGCTCCTTGCTCGCGTCACTGCCTGCCGGTGCCGGGAGACTCTTGGCCTCCGGTACCATCTGCTTGCGCGATGACAGCTGGCGTTCAATATCAGTGAGGTTTTCCAGCTTACGCTGCGTCTCATCCAGACGCGCCTGCAGCAGCTGCCGCTCATCGCGCAGGCTCTCCAGCTGTGTCTCGCTGGCGGAAAGCAGCCGCTGATAGCGGGCCCGCTCCTCCTGCAGGGTGATCGCCAACGTCTGCTGGGCGCGCCACAGCTGCACCAGGGGCTGCAGCGTCGGCGGGATCTGCCCGTCCAGGCTCGCCAGGCGATCGAGGATCTGACGGCGTTCGGCTACGCTAGGATCGGCGCGTCCCACCAACAGGCTCTGCTTAAGGGCCGCCTGCCAGCTTTCTCCTCCTAACCGATGCGCCTGCGCCCGCGCCTGGGTACGGTTCATGCGCTCTGCGCAGGTCATGGCGCGCAGCCAGTACAGGCCGTTCCCCATCGTCAGGGGGGACTGCTCCTGCCATAGCGTATCACAGGCGGCATGCTGATAGTCGCGCATCACCGGCGTGCCGGTGCAGGTCCGCACCCCGGCGGACTCCACGGCGCGATCGCCACCGCGGCTACAACCGCTGAGCAACAGCAGCATCATCAGCCACAGGAGAACAGGTGGTCGCCGCAGCAAACGACCGCAGATGGGAGGACTCGGAAGGGGTAAGAACCACATACTCATGCTTGCTGTTATCTCACTATCGGGAGTTCAAGGCGGAAGCAAACATCGGCTTCATCGTCGGCGACCAGGCGCAAATCGCCGTGCATCCGGCGCAGCGAATCGCGGGCGATGCTCAGACCGAGACCGCTGCCCTTGACAGCACCTTTGCGCTGATGACTCCCCTGAAAAAAAGGCTCAAAAATCATCGCGTGCTCATTGGCCGGGATCGGAGTGCCGCTATTGGCGACCTCGATCACCAGACACTCCCCTTCCCTGCGGGTGCGCAGCCAAATGGTACCGGATTCCGCGCCATAGTGCACCGCATTGGAATAGAGATTCTCCAGCACCCGTTCCAGCAACACCGGCTGCACGCGGCAACGGGTCTCCTCCAGCACGTAACACGTCTGGATATTCTTGGCCCGCGCCGGCAGGCAGTGGGCGGTGACCACCCGCTCCAACAGCGCGGCCAGATCCAGCTGGGCGGACTCCAGCGGGGCATCGGCCAGGCGGCGGTTATAGTCCAGCAGCTGTTCGATCAGCACCTGCAGGCGACGGCTGCTGTCATCCAGAATCGCCACCACCTCGCGCTGATCCGGGCTCAGCGGTCCGGCAACCCCGTCCGCCAACAGTTCGGTGCCCTCCCGCAGGCTGGCCAGCGGGGTCTTCAGCTCATGGGAGAGATGGCGCAAAAACTCATGGCGCTGGGACTCCAGCCAAGCCAGCCGATCGCTGAGCCACAGAATGCGCTGCGCCAGCGTACGGATTTCACGCGGCCCGCGAAAAGGAGGACACGCCTGTAGGCTCAGTCCCTCCCCCAGGCGCCGGATCATGCGCTCTACGCCCTTCACCGGGCCGATGATCATGCGGGTAAACAGCGCCACCAGCAGCACACTGACCAGAAACAGCACCAGCGCCTGCCAGCCAAAATAGCGGCCTCGCCCGGCGATCGCCTGCTGCAGCTGCTGACCTCGGCCAAACAGCACGTTACGGGTCGCCTGCACCATCGCGCCGTTGGCGCGGGAAAACTGAGCCAGCTGACCGTCGGCGATCGCCAGCGGCAGGCTGTTTGCGCAGCGCGGCGCGACCAGCTGCCGCAGCAGGGCATCCAGCTGCGCGTAGTCGCTGCCGCCGGGCAACAGCGCAGCGTGGCGCTCCAGCAGCTGACGGTACTGGGCGTGCTGACGCTGATACAGCGCTGCCAGCGTCTCATCCCCCAGCACGCAGTACTGACGATAGCTGCGCTCCATCTCCAGCGCCAGCGCGGCCATCGCCTCGCTGCGACGGGCATCGCTCAGGGTGGTACGGTTGATATCCGCCGCCTGGGCGCTCAGGTGATTCAGACTCTGATAGGCCTGATAGGCCAGTACCAGCAGGGGCAGCAGCACCAGCAGAAAGGCCAACAGCACCAGCTGGCGCAGCGAACGGGGAAACAGGGGCCACGGCATGACGGCATCACTCCCAAAGGTCAAAGGGGGTCGCCACAGGCTAACCGAACGGCCATAACGGGAAAAGCCCGGCGGCGGGTAACCGGCGGGCCTGATGGCGTGCCGACGGGGCTGCGGCCCCGTCGCGCGACCTGCGCCTTATCGGCACAGGGCAGAATAGGTGGCGCCTCACTCAACGTGTCGTCCTGTGCCTGATAAAGCGCCGAGGCGGCTGTTATCGATATTTCCGGACGGTAGGCGCCGTGCTAATGGCGTCATTCGATGTTTTATGGAGCCGGCCGTGATAGGCGCTGACATAAAGGGCCAAATGAGCAACCGAGAATATGGTTGCATAACTCACTCAAAATAAAAAGTGGTCACAATTAATATTGTGTCATATTAAGAGCAATCCCAGCGCAGCGCCAACGGCATCGCGACGCTTTTTTAGCGCGCAGGAAACAGAAGAAAAAAGCGGCCTGAAGGCCGCCAGCTATCCCGCCGTGCGGCTCAGCCCAGCACGCGCCGCGCATTGCGGAACATGCGCAGCCACGGGCCATCCTCGCCCCACCCGGCGGGGTGCCAGGAGTTGCTCACCGTACGGAATACCCGCTCCGGGTGTGGCATCATCACCGTCGCCCGCCCACTCCGGGTGGTCAGCGCGGTGATCCCGTTGGGGGAGCCGTTCGGGTTGGCCGGGTAGCGTTCGGTAACCTGCGCAACGTTGTCGACGTAGCGCAGCGCCACCAGATTCTGCTGCTCCAGCGCCGTCAGGTGAGCCTCATCGCGCACCTCGACCCGCCCCTCGCCGTGGGAGACGGCGATCGGCAGGCGCGACCCGGCCATCCCCTGCAGGAACAGCGACGGGCTGTCGCTGACCTCGACCAGGCTGAAGCGGGCCTCAAAGCGCTCGGACGCGTTGCGGACAAAGCGCGGCCACAGCTCGGCGCCCGGGATCAGCGAACGCAGGTTAGACATCATCTGGCAGCCGTTACACACCCCCAGCGCCAGCGTATCCGGACGCAGGAAGAAGGCGCCGAACTGGTCGCGGGCGCGGGCGTTGAACAGAATCGACTTGGCCCAGCCCTCTCCGGCGCCCAGCACGTCGCCGTAAGAGAACCCGCCGCAGGCCACCAGCCCCTGGAATGCCTCCAGCGTCGTCCGCCCGGAAAGGATATCGCTCATGTGCACATCCTGCGCCTCAAACCCGGCGCGATGGAAGGCGGCGGCCATCTCGACGTGCGAGTTCACCCCCTGCTCCCGCAGCACCGCCAGGCGCGGTCGCGCGCCGCGGGCGATGAAGGGCGCCGCAATATCCTCCTGCGGATCGAAGCTCAGGGTCACGTTAAGGCCGGGATCCTCCTCCACCAGCTTGGCCTGATGCTCCTGATCGGCGCACAGGGGATTATCGCGCAGACGCTGCATCTGCCAGGTAGTTTCTGCCCACCAGGCGCGCAGCGTAGAGCGCTTCTGGTCATACACCGTCTGTCCACCGCGCTGGATCCGCAGGCGGTCGCCCGGCAGCGCCCGACCTATCTCGTGGCTGACCGCCGCCAGACCGTGTCCGGCCAGCAGCGCCTGCGCCGCCGCCAGATCGCGGCGCGCCACCTGGATCACCGCCCCCAGTTCCTCGCTGAACAGCGCCGCCAGTGCGTCGTCGCCCAGCGCGGCGATATCGATATCCAGCGCGCAGTGGCCGGCAAAGGCCATCTCTGCCAGGGTAACCAGCAGCCCGCCGTCGCCGCGATCGTGGTAGGCCAGCAGCAGCCCCTGCGCCACCAGCGCCTGCATGGCGCTAAAAAAGCCCGCCAGCTGCGCCGTATCACGTACGTCGGCGGGCGTATCCCCCAGCTGGCGATACACCTGCGCCAGCGCGCTGCCCCCCAGCGCGTTGCGGCCGGCGCCCAGATCGATCAGCAACAGCGCGTTATCCTGCGCGGGCTGCAGCTGCGGCGTTACCGTACGCCGCACGTCCTCCACCCGGGCGAACGCGGTGATCACCAGCGACAGCGGGGCGGTCATCTCCCGTGTCTGTCCCTCCTGCTGCCAACGGGTCTTCATGGACATCGAATCCTTGCCGACCGGGATGGTCAGCCCCAGCGCCGGACACAGCTCCTCACCCACCGCCTTCACCGCCTGATACAGGCCGGCGTCCTCGCCGGGATGCCCCGCCGCCGCCATCCAGTTGGCGGAGAGCTTGATCCGCTTAATATCGCCAATATGACAGGCCGCCAGGTTGGTCAGCGCCTCCCCGACCGCCAGACGGGCCGAGGCGGCGAAGTCCAGCAGCGCCACCGGGGCGCGTTCCCCCAGCGACATCGCCTCGCCGTAGTAGCTGTCCAGGCTGGCACTGGTCACGGCACAGTCGGCTACCGGAACCTGCCACGGGCCCACCATCTGATCGCGGGTAACCATGCCGGTCACGCTGCGATCGCCGATGGTGATCAGGAAGGTTTTCTCCGCCACCGCCGGCAGGTGCATCACCCGGTGTACTGCCTCGGCCAGCACGATGCCGCCGCGATCCAGGGCATGCCCCGTGGCCCGCAGGGTCTCCACCGTACGCGTCATCTTCGGCGTTTTCCCCAGCAGCACGTCAAGGGGCATGTCGATGGGACGGTTGTCAAAGTGCCGATCGCTCAGGGTCAGCTGACGCGCCTCTGTCGCCTCGCCGATCACCGCGTAAGGGGCTCGCTCCCGTTCGCAGATGGCGGCAAAGCACGCCAGATCCTGCGGCGCCACCGCCAGGACATAGCGCTCCTGTGACTCATTGCACCACAGCGCCAGCGGGCTCATGCCCGCCTCGTCGTTGGGAATGTCGCGCAGCTCAAAACGGCCGCCGCAGCCGCCATCGTTAACCAGCTCCGGCATGGCATTGGAAAGGCCGCCGGCGCCCACATCGTGGATAAAGCGGATCGGATTGGCATCGCCCAGCTGCCAACAGCGGTCGATGACCTCCTGGCAGCGGCGCTCCATCTCCGGGTTATCACGCTGCACCGAGGAAAAATCGAGATCGGCATCGGACTGACCGGAGGTCATCGACGAGGCGGCGCCGCCCCCCAGGCCGATATTCATCGCCGGACCGCCCAGCACGATCAGGCAGTCACCGGCGGTAATCTCCCCCTTCTGCACGTGCCCGGCGCGAATGTTGCCGAGGCCGCCTGCCAGCATGATCGGTTTGTGGTAACCGCGCAGCTCCGTACCGTTATGGCTGTCGACCCGCTCCTCATAGGTGCGGAAGTAACCCAGCAGCGCCGGACGCCCAAACTCATTGTTAAACGCCGCGCCACCCAGCGGTCCGTCGGTCATGATATTCAGCGCGCTGACGATGCGCGCCGGACGGCCAAAGTCCTGCTCCCAGGGCTGCTCAAAGCCCGGGATACGCAGGTTGGAGACGGAGAAGCCGACCAGCGCCGCCTTCGGCTTGGCGCCGCGCCCCGTCGCCCCCTCGTCGCGGATCTCCCCGCCGGAGCCGGTCGCTGCCCCCGGCCAGGGCGAGATCGCCGTCGGGTGGTTGTGGGTCTCCACCTTCATCAGGATGTGCGTCGGCTCCTGATGGAAGTCATAGCAACCGCTGTCGGCGTCGGCAAAGAAGCGCCCCACCGCAGAGCCTTCCATGACCGCCGCGTTGTCCTTATAGGCGGACAGGACATGCTCAGGCGTCTGCCGGTAGGTGTTTTTAATCATCTGGAACAGCGATTTCTCCTGCAGCTGCCCGTCGATAATCCAGTCGGCATTAAAAATCTTGTGACGACAATGCTCCGAGTTGGCCTGTGCGAACATATACAGCTCGACATCGCTCGGGTTACGCGCCAGGCGGACAAAGGCGTTGATCAGGTAGTCCATCTCATCCTGCGCCAGCGCCAGCCCCAGGCGCTGGTTGGCCTCCTCCAGCGCGGCCCATCCCCCACCAAGGATATCCACAGACTGCACCGGCTGCGGCGTATGCTGCTCAAACAGCTGCCCGGCGTGCTCCAGCTCAGTGAAGACCCGCTCCATCATGCGATCGTGCAGCAGATCGCACAGCGTCTGCCACTGCACCTGATCCAGCGTCTCACCCTCAATGTAGTAAGCCAGACCGCGCTCCAGCCTGCGGATCTGCACCAGTCCGCAGTGACGGGCGATATCCGTCGCCTTGGATGACCAGGGGGAGATCGTGCCCGGGCGCGGCGTGACCAGCAGCAGCCGTCCTGACTGCGGGCGGGCCGCCTGCGATGGCCCATAGGTCAGCAGCTGGCACAGCGTATCGCGCGCCACCGGATCCAACGGCACGCTGACGTCGGCAAAGTGAATGTACTCGGCGTAAATCGCGTCGATAAGCAGGGACGCGTCGCGGCAGGCAGACAGCAGCTGATTAACACGAAAGGGCGATAAAGCGGGAGAGCCGCGCAGAATTTCCATGATGATTTGATTCTCTCGTCTGCGAGGAAGCTGTTTACAGCCGCCTCAATGGGCGAAACAGGGGGAAACCGGACGCCATTATAGTGAATCTCCCGCGCCGACGAAACCGTTTGCGTAGCCTTTCTTGTAAAGAGCGCAGTGGGCTGGTTTATTGATCAATAATGCGGTTAAAGTTGCACGCTGGCGTTTTGTTAAGCAAAATGCGCCTGCATGATTGGCTTGACCTTTATTCCACTTTTAACACCAGCAACCGCATCCCGCTAGACCGTCATGGGATAACTATTTGAAACGTATAAAATATAATTATTACCTTATCGGTATTGTCTCTGCGCTTTTAGCGCTGGCGCTGTGGCCCAATATTCCGTGGCGCAGCGGTAATGAAAACCAGCTACAACAGATCCTCGACCGGGGGGAGCTGCGCGTCAGCACCATCGTCTCGCCACTCACCTATCAGCGTGAGGGCAATGCGATCTCCGGCCTGGACTATGAGCTGGCCAAGCGCTTCGCCGACTATCTGGGCGTGAAGCTGCACGTCACTGTACGCCCCACATTACCGGGTCTGTTTGACGATCTGGATGGACAGAATGCCGATATGATTGCAGCCGGACTGCTGTACAACAGCGCGCGGCTGCACCGCTATCGCACCGGGCCGACCTATTACTCCGTCTCCCAGCAGCTGGTCTACCGCCAGGGCAAGGTGCGCCCGCGTAACCTGGCCGATCTCAGCGGCGCCCTGATGGTGCAGTCCGGATCGGCCCATATCACCACCCTGGAGCACTACCGTCAGCAAAAGTACCCTGGCCTGCAGTGGCAGAGCAGCGACAGCCTGTCGGCAACCGAGCTGCTTAAGCAGGTCGCCGAAGGCAAGCTGGATTATACGGTGGCGGATTCGATGGCGATCTCCCTGTTTCAGCGCATCCACCCGCAGGTGGCGGTCGCCTTCGATATCAGCGATGAAGAGCCGGTCATGTGGTATCTCAACCGCAGCGAGGATGACAGCCTGTACGCGGCGATGCTGGACTTCTTTAGCCAGAGCGCTGAAGACGGTACCCTGGCGCGCCTGGAGGAAAAATATATCGGCCACGTCGGCAGCTTCGACTACGTCGATACCCGTACGTTCCTCTCCGCCATCGATAGCGTGCTGCCGTCGCTACAGGACTTTTTTACCCAGCATGCGCGCAAAATGGACTGGCGGCTGCTGGCCGCAATCTCGTATCAGGAGTCGCACTGGAATCCCCAGGCCACATCGCCGACCGGCGTACGCGGGCTGATGATGCTGACCCGCGCCACCGCCGAAGGGCTGGGGGTTAAGGATCGCCTCGATCCGGAGGAGAGCATCGCCGGTGGTTCTCTGTACCTGGAGCGGCTGATGGAGAGGCTGCCGGAGAGCATTCCACAGGATGAGCGGATTTGGTTCGCCCTGGCCGCCTATAATATGGGTTATGGACACATGCTGGATGTCCGCCAGCTGACCCGAAAACAGGGGGCAAATCCCGACAGCTGGGCAGATGTCAAACAGCGTCTTCCGCTGCTGAGCCAAAAGAAATACTACCAGCGGCTGACCTATGGCTATGCGCGTGGGCATGAAGCCTATCAGTATGTCGAAAACATTCGCCGCTATACCGTCAGCCTGCGCGGCTATCTGCAGGAAAAGGAGAAGCGAGAGGCGGCAGAGGCGACCCAGCTGGCGCTGCTCGGCCCACGCTGAGCCGCGCCGTCCGATCAGCGCCTTACTCTGCGTCGTCGCTGTGGGCACTGCGGCGGGCGTCTCGCTCTGCCCGCTTCTGCGCCCGCCGCTGGCGGAAAAAATCGCTCAGCTGCGCTGCGCACGCATCGGCCAACACACCGCCGCATACCTCGATCCGGTGATTCATTCCCGGGTGTCCCAGAACATCCAGCAGCGAACCCGCCGCGCCGGTCTTGAGATCCGGCGCGCCGTATACCAGCCGCCGGATGCGGCTGTGCACCATCGCCCCGGCGCACATCACGCAGGGCTCCAGGGTTACATACAGCGTCGCCTCCAGTAGACGGTAATTCTGCATGACGGCCCCCCCCTGCTGCAGCGCCATGATCTCGGCGTGTGCAGTCGGATCGTGACGGGTAATCGGCCGGTTCCACCCCTCGCCAATCACCCGATCGTTCAATACCAAAACGGCGCCGACCGGCACCTCGCCCTGCGCTCGGGCCTTTTCCGCCAGCTGCAGGGCATGGCGCATCCAGTCACTGTCATCGCGTTGCGTCACACGTTACCCCTTTCTGTTTCCGGCGCGCATTATACACAGCCCCTGCGCACCCGCCGCGTCTAATTGGCGCTATTGCCCCATTTCTCCACGCGGAAGCGGACAGCTGCCGCGGCGCAGGCGTATGATACGCCGGCACCTGCCCACCGTATCAAGGAGGGAAAAAGGGCATAGCCTAATTATTCTCAGGAGATATCTGGATGTTTGCACAAATTCGGCGCATGAAACAGGGCCTGATGATGGCAGGCCTGCTGGCGACATCCGCCCCGTTGTGGGCGGCAGAGTACTGGATCGATGTCCGTGTACCGGAGCAATACCGGCAGGAACACGTCAAGGGCGCACACAATATTCCGCTCAAAAACCTGGCGCAGCGCATTGGCACTCTGACCCAGGACAAGAATGACACTCTGCACCTCTATTGCAACAGCGGACGCCAGTCAGGCCAGGCGGAAGCGCTGCTGCTGCAGATGGGCTACCGCCACGCCGTCAATGCGGGCGGGCTGGAGCAGGTCGCCACGCACCAGCAAATGGTAAAATAATAACACTCTGCGCGCGGCGGTCTGCAGCCACACTGCAGCCGCATCGGCGGATGCCAACTTATTATTCGTTCAGTAAAAAATCGCTTTAAAAAAGTATAAAATAGCAGCGATATCGGCTGGTTATGGCAATTTAATACAGGAAAACATTAATTGTTAGTTTTCTAAACATTTAATTTTCATCATTCCGTGCGCGGGATCGCTGTAATAATTCATCGGCAGGCTATCTTGGTTGTTAATTTACTAACACCAAAGGAGTTGTCGATGACGACCTCAACGTTTTTTATTCCCAGTGTAAATATGATCGGTCGCGGTTGCCTGAACGAGGCGGCGGCGACGATGAAAGAGTACGGCTACAACCAGGCGCTCATCGTCACCGACAGCGTGCTCAGCCGTCTGGGCATCGTCGGCGATGTGCAGGCACTGCTGGCCGGGGTGGGCATTCAAAGCGCGGTGTATGACGGCACGCATCCCAACCCGACCACCGATAACGTCGCCGCAGGGCTGACGCTGCTGCGCGAGCATGGCTGCGACTGCGTAATTTCGCTGGGCGGCGGCTCGCCCCACGACTGCGCCAAAGGCATCGCGCTGGTGGCGGCCAACGGCGGGGATATCCGTGACTATGAAGGGGTCGATCGCTCACAGCACCCGCAGCTGCCGCTGATCGCCATCAACACTACCGCCGGTACCGCCTCTGAAATGACGCGCTTTTGTATCATCACCGATGTACAGCGTCACATTAAGATGGCCATCGTCGACAAGCATGTCACTCCGATCCTTTCCGTCAACGATCCGCAGCTGATGCGCGGTATGCCGAAGGGGCTGACCGCCGCTACCGGAATGGATGCCCTGACCCACGCCGTAGAGGCCTATGTCTCTACCGCTGCGACGCCGATCACCGATGCCTGCGCGCTGAAGGCCATCACGATGATCTGCGCCCATCTGCGCGACGCCGTCCGCGACGGCGACGACATGGCGGCGCGCGAAGCCATGGCCTACGCCCAATTTCTGGCAGGGATGGCCTTTAACAATGCCTCTCTGGGGTATGTCCATGCGATGGCTCACCAGCTGGGCGGCTTCTACGATCTGCCACACGGCGTCTGCAATGCGATACTACTGCCCCACGTGCAGAGCTTCAACGCCCGTGCCTGCGCAGGTCGTCTGAAGGATATCGCGGCAGCAATGGGCGTCGCAGTTCAGGATATGGACAACGAGCAGGGAGCTGAGGCCTGCATCGCCGCAATCCGCAGCCTGGCCCACGACGTGGCGATCCCGGTGGGTCTGCGCGAGCTGAAGGTTCGTGAAGAGGATCTGGACACCCTGGCCAACAACGCCCTGAAGGATGCCTGCGGTCTAACCAACCCGATCCAGGCCAGTCATGCAGAGATCGTGGCGATCTTCCGCGCCGCGCTGTGAACCCCTGCCCCGCCGACGGTGGGGCCCCCGATTAAGGCAGGCGCCGCAGCGCGCCCTCCTTATCAACCCGATAGCGAAAGCGGCAGTGGCTCAGCACCACATCATCCTGGCGGCTATCGCTATAGCCACTGTACAGCCGCAGCGGGCGCCCGAGACAGCGCTCCAGCTGGCGCACCTTTTCCCGCCCCAGACAGCGGCGCGTCAGCGTCCAACCACCGAAGCGACGGTGCATCCGAGTACCTATCAGCGTCACGCGCAGCAGAATACCGCTGTCACGATACACCTGCTCCACCAGCTGCTCGGGTGAGCCGGTCAGCAGCCAGACCCGCGTCATCGGGCTCGCCAAATAGTCATCCAGGCGCGCCCTAACCAGGGGAAAGGGCTGGACCCGGTGGCGAAACTGCTCCACAAACAGCGTCTCCAGCGTTCGCAGGCACCCTTCCGGGCGGCCTGCGGTCATACTCCACAGCAGCAGGCTGACCGGACGCCGCGCCGCCCTCCCGGCGAATAGCAGCCCCAGCCCCACCAGCGGCAGGCACAGCAGCACCAGCGGCCAATTCAGCGGCAGTCGCCACAGCATAAAACGCAGAAAGCAGCCAAACAGATCCTGGCGGTGCAGCGTACCGTCCAGGTCAAAAAAGACCTGCCTGCACACCGAATGTTCCCGCTGATGTATCACGACCGCCTCCCGTTACCCGCGTCGGGTCTATGTCACTCGCGCAGACAAATGATGACGATGGCGTCATGATATGGTGTTTATGCAGCAAGTGAGGTTTCGCCTCATGAGTCTGACTATGGCAAACTATCCCCTCGCATGCAAAGGGGACATTTATGAGCAGCTTGGTGAGAATAAAGCAGCTTTATCATTCGCTGGCACAAAACGAGACGAGCGTAAGCTGGCCGATTTTATTCTCTCCTCGCCGGAGCAACTGGGCAAGCTGAGCTCTCAGGAGCTGGCCAATACGCTCGGCATAAGCCAGTCCAGCGTGGTTAAATTCGCCAAAAAACTGGGTTTCCGCGGTTTTCCCGCGCTAAAGCAGGATATCTCGGCCCATCTGCTGCGCCATCAAGCGCCGGCTAACGAGGCCGCGCTCCATCACGGTATTCTACGCCACGATCCGCTCAAGGTGGTCGGCGAAAAGCTGATGGCGGAAAAGATCGCGGCGCTGCAGTCCACCCTGACCATCAACCATGAGGAGCAGCTGCAGCGGGCGCTGCGCATGCTGCTCGGCGCCCGGCGCATCGTCATTACCGGCCTCGGCGCCTCCGGCCTGGTGGCCAGGGACTTCGCCAATAAGCTGATGCAGATTGGCCTGGCGGCCTACGCCGAATCGGATACCCATATGCAGATAGCCTGTGCCCAAGCCATGCAACCGCAGGATCTCCTGATGGCCATCTCCTACAGCGGCGAACGCAAAGAGGTCAACATAGCCGCCGCAACACCCAGGTGCTGGCCCTGACCGGTTTCTCTCCCAATCCCCTGCAGGATCTGGCGTCGCTGACGCTGTATATCGTCATCGATGCCCACGCCGATCAGACCACTGCCATCTCCTCACGCATTGCGCAAAGCGCAAAGCGCCCTGACGGATCTGCTGTATATGGGGATTGTCCAGCAGAACGCAGAGCACGCCTGCCAGTCTATCCGCAACAGCTGTGCGCCGGTCAAAACGCTGGAATAGTCGGCACAGAAAGGTTTTTCAATGTGGTTTATACTGTGAAAAAATACAGACAGTGCGTGATAGTGCGGAGCATAGAGTTACACTATCAAGATGATTTTTAAAGACTATATGCGTAAGTGACTAGAATGGCGTTACTGATTACTAAGAAGTGCATCAACTGCGACATGTGTGCCATTGGGCAAAAAAATTTATAAAACAATAGATTAATAACATACATTACATTTTACGTTGCTTTTGTAAATTATACAGGAACGGTAGTAGAACAACCTCGTAACGCAGATCTGGCCAGCCACCTTCCTTTTCTTACAACACTGCACCGCCAGTTTCACACCAAACCCACAGTACTCATTGCGAATAGAGAACAATCGGCAAGACGGTTATTTTTCGATCTATTCTCATATATCCCAAAGTCCGTGGGGGCCTCGGAAAAAGATAACATTGGTAATCTGCAATAAAAAACATAAGCAATGCATTGAATTTAAAAAATTTTATTAAAAATAGGAAGGGTAAGTTTTTGGTAACCAAAAGGTTATCAGGTTACCTTTTTAAAGAGTCATTTTTAAATTACATAACAAATTGTTTTATACGATATTGAAAAATAGATTACCTTCTTGGTTCCCTCAGATTACCTTTTAGGGGTAACCTTTTTTCTATAAATAAATCATGGTATTAAATTACTTTTTACGTAGGAGTTACGGAAGTTACCTTTTTCCGACGCGCGATCCAAAAATGCCCGTCAAATCCCAGATTACTGCCTATCTTATCGCCGTACTGCATACACAGACTGAATAAATCCGCATGCTCCCCGTTCGCCTTAAAACTCACCTTCAGCCCTCTGTACGGCCCGCCACAGTGCCCCAGAACAAGTGCCAAAAAAGCGATCTATTTACTGCGCAGGCGTGGCAGGGTCACAACGGCGCGCTGGCGGTGTTGACCGGAGATTCTGGCGGTAAGAAGACGTAAAAAAGCCCGCAGGAAGCGGGCTGAGAAGTACACTGTGGCGCTGATGAGTACAGGTAAAGGTCAGGATGGCCCTGCGTCATCATCAGCAAGGCGGTACTTTCTGAAGCGGATAACCTCCATCCCCAGCCAGTCGTTCAGTTCTTTGAACCGCGCCTGCAGCGGCTCTATCTCGTTGCAGTTGAATACCTTCGCCGCTTTGATGGCATAGCCAAAACCTCCGGCGTTACTCGGCCCCCCATCAGGGCAGGCGGTACCCGGTGCACGGCTAGCTGATCGTCACGACTGACGCTTTTGATATCGGAGAAGTTATCTTTTGCTGCCACCTCACCGATAGGGATCACCTTCACGCTGTCCGGCTTACCGTTTGGCAGGTACATCAGCAGATTACGGAAGTTGCCAGGGCCACGACTATCCGCCAGCGCCTCCTGCAATGCTTCGATATCTGCTTCGTTATGAGCAGGAGCGCTCAGGTAGAGGATGAAACCGGCATGACCGCCGTTCTTATAGTAACGGCGACGGAACAGCGTGGCGGCGTTATCCAGCCATGCCACGTTCAGGGCGGACAGGTACTCCGGCAGGCCGTAGATTTCCTGATTGATATCCGGCTCCAGCAGGTGACCAATGCTGCCCGGCGTAAACTCATGATCTACTTGACCTGGCTGGACAAAGAAATAGTTATCCAGTGCCTTGCCGCGCCGGACGTCTTTCGCCAGCGCCGGCACCAGTTTTAACGGCTGTCCCAGCCGGTTTTCCTGCCGCTCTAAGTAGGCGTTGCCAAACACCAGATAATCCAGCGCAAGGGAGCAGGAGCAGGAGCAGGAGCAGCGCAGTGTCACCTGTATTCAGGAAACCACCAGCGAGCAACTGGATGGCGAAAGCGTCAACCTGCACCGTTACCGTCGCGCCGTATATAGCCTGACGCACGCCAACCAACTGGAGCGCTACCGCAACTTTGACGCCACCGCCCACGATAGCAAACTGGCGGAACAGAAGGAAAGCACCGCCGACGATCTGGCGCGCGATGCCCGCTTTGCCGTGCGGGATATTCTGAGGAAGCCGCGCAGTACCTTTGTTCTGATATAAGAAAGAGTACGGGTATGCGATGCGCACTGTACCGCTTTATCTAAGCACTGGTTGGGGCGCCACCTACCTAATTTACGCCAATGTATCCCCTTTCCAGTTTGACTATACATTAGCCACCAGCCATATTAGATTATATCCATATAGATATAATCTGACGCATGGATAACGCGGATGAAGTCACTATATTGGGTTGGTAGTACAAAAAAAGACCTCCAGTCATTGCCTGAAGAAGTACAGGATATTTTCGGCTATGCCCTGCATCTGGCACAGGTAGGAGGTAAACACTCACAGACCAAGCCACTGAAGGGGTTTAGTGGAGCTGGCGTACTTGAGGTAGTAGAAGACTTTCTCGGTGATACTTATCGTGCAGTGTATACCGTTAAGTTCGGTGATGCCGTCTACGTTTCGCACGTATTCCAGAAAAAGTCTTCATCGGGAATCGCCACGCCAAAGCTCAATATGGACAAGATCCGCGAACGGCTAAAAGCCGCAGAAAACCATGCCAGAGGAGCATAATATGAGCCATGATATTGAAGTCAGCAGCGGCAACGTTTATGTCGATATTGGCAGAGATGATGCCGAGGAAATGCTGTTAAAAGCTCAGCTTGCCACCACTATTGGAAACATCATTAAAAGCCGTAGCCTGACGCAAGAACAAGCAGCAAAACTGCTGGGGATGACGCAGCCCAAACTGTCCAATATGCTGCGTGGGCAGTTCCGGGGCATCAGTGAAGCCAAAATGCTGGAATGTCTGACCCGCTTAGGGCGCGACGTGCAAATCGTGGTTGGAAAGCCGCGCCGGACGCCGGGTAGCGTGAAAGTAGTGTTAGCCTGAGAACCATAACAGCCCGATTTATCGGGCTGTTTTCAGGAAGCATTTACATCGCTAAGGGTATAGAAAATATCTGCCAAATCATCCAAATCCAGCGTTCCCTCGGCCACATCCACCATAATATCTTCCAGCTTCTGCGTCCGTTTAAGGTTCACACCCTGCATATCAAGGTATGTCAACGCCGTTACCAGTGCTGTTCGCTTGTTAGCATCAGCAAAAACATGCCCTCTGGCAATGGAAACTGCATAAGCGGCGGCTATCTGGAAAATATCATTCATCTGTTCATACAGAATGCGGTTATCCACCCGCGCCAGCGTAGCATCAACCCGGCCAGCATCCTGATAGCCAACCAGCCCCGGCTCATGAGCAAGAATAAAATCGTGAATTCCAATGACCAGATGTGCATCCATCATCGGTTAGCCAACGCCTTAATAACCTTGTTGTGTCTGGCATAAATACGCTCTGCCGACTTTTTAATCACTCGCTCGCCTTCCGGCCCGTCCAGCTTCATTTCGACGGGGGCGAACTGCCCGCTCACGCAGTCTCTTTTTACGACTTTGATACCGTATCTATTGGTGGAGCTACTATTTTTCGCCATCATTTTTACCTCTGATACTCTTTTATCAAGAGTATATCTGGCCGCTACTCTTTTGTCTTAATACCACGCGACTGAAGCTCTTTCCTGATAATTCGCTTAATCCACGCGGAAACAGAGGCATCACCATCAGCTTTAAGTGCCTGCTGAATTCCGGCATCAAGAGCTGGATCTACTCGTAACGCGATTTGCTTACTGCCTTTACCTTGAATAGAAATGGTTGACACTTGCTATACCCCTGCTATATTTTTCTATAGTTAGTAAAGCAAGTGTATGACAAGAGTCATACAAAAACAACGAAGCCTGCAGGTGCTACCAACAACAACGGGTCTCTAACCACAACATTAAGAGCCGCTAACAAAACCGAGTTGATTCGAATAACGTCAATCCCCATATAGCAGGCATGACACGAAAAATCATCAGTAAGCAGCTCTGGAAATCCTGACAGCCACTTCTGCCGCCCCAACCGCCTTCGTCACGGGGTGGCCGCCCACGCCTTGATGACGATGCCGTTCTCAACGGTATTCTGTTTGTCCTTACGACTGGGATACCCTGGGAGGAGTTGCCCCAGTCGCTGGGTTTTGGCAGCGCAATGACGTGCTGGCGTCGCCTACGCGATTGGCAAGCTCAAGGCATCTGGCTGCGACTTCACGTGGCTCTGATGACCCGGCTACACCAAGCGGGTCACATCGACTGGAGCAGAGCACGCCTCGATGGCGCGAGCGTAGCCAGCCCCCGGGTGGCCAGGAAACAGGACGTGACCCGACAGACAGAGGCAAGCTGGGCAGTAAACGACACATAGTGCTGGAACGTCAGGGCATCCCACGCGCCGTGCTTGTCTCTGGAGCCAATCGCCATGACCCGATAATGTTTGAGCCATTGTTGGATGCCCTCCCGGCGTTAGCAGGCAAGAGGGAGCGACCACGATATCGGCCTGACAAGCGACACGCAGACAAGGGGTATGATTTTCGCCGTTGCCGGGATTATCTGAGGCGACGGGGAATCAAGGCCCGTATTGCCCGGCGATGCATTGATAGCCATGACTGCTTGGGTCGTTATCGCTGGGTTGTAGAGCGAACTCATGGGTGGTTAGCGGGTTTTGGCAAGCTGGGTATTCGTTTCGAACGGCGGCTGGATACCCATCTTGCATTGCTGACGCTGGCTTGTGCTGTTATCTGCTTGCGCTTTGTTGAACGGTTTTGTTAGCGGCTCTAAATAACGGAGCCGCGAACTTCCAGAAGCGGCGCAGTTCTGCGAACAGCTCAATAGCCTGATTATTAGATTTTGCGATAACCCACTGATCCAATGCTTCAATAAGCTGACTATAGGTAACATCTAACATCGCTAAAAACATCGCGCGGGCCGAACGCCTTCTCAAGCTGGTTAATCCGGCAGCAATAGATGCTGAAACTATGCTCTCCTCATTTTTTACGTAACGCTTTTGCTTCAAGGTCATCCCTGTAAGCGTTAAGAGCTTGATGGACGGACTCCGCTCGCAGCCCTCCCTCTGCGACAAGCCGCGCTTTCTCGCGCGCTTGTTCCAATGTCATTTCCGGCCACTCCCCCCAATTTTCGGCCTTTCAGTTCCATCCTTTTGGGAAACTCAGCATAGATAACCGTTTTTCCCGATCTGCTGAACTCAATACGCAGATGGCTGTCCTCTTCATACTTTGAACGGCACATTTGCCCCTGATGGTTGAGTATGACTTTTGCCGCAGCAACGCAGACCTTCATGTGAGTACTGGTATAAGGTGATTTACATGATTCCCAACATTCTGCCGCGTTTAAAAATTCATCACCATTGGTATTTTTATGTCCCTACGTTGCAATCTGGGGCATAGTAATTCCATGAATTATTGAGGATTAACACCCAAGTTCACACATGCAATGTTTTTATAGTAATGAGTTGCCCTTGCGTTACTATTTTGCGTTGCGCAGAAAGGTTTTTCAATGTGGTTTATACTGTGCAAAAATACAGACAGTGCGTGATAGTGCGGAATATAAAGTTACACTATCCAGATGATTTTTAAAGACTATATGCGTAAGTGACTAGAATGGCGTTACTGATTACCAAGAAGTGCATCAACTGCGACATGTGTGAACCTGAGTGCCCCAATCAGGCGATCTCGATGGGGGAACAGGTTTACCAGATCGATCCGGCGCGCTGCACCGAATGCGTCGGTCACTACGACGAACCGACCTGTATCAAGGTCTGCCCGATCGATAACACCATCATCCGCGATCCGGCGCACGCCGAAAGCGAAGAGCAGCTGTGGGACAAGTTTGTGCGACTGTACCACGGCGACGTCCTGTAAGCGGGCCGCCACCCGCGTCGCTCAGCGGCAGTGGCCGCGGGCGTCAAAACGGGCCTCGCCGTCCGGCACCAACGTTTTCGCCACCTGTCCCTCCTCCATGGAGGGCAGCACCGCAAAGTGCCCCTTCATCTCCATGTAAACCGCCTGTCCTGGCGCCGGGCGGGCGTTAATATAGGCCTGCTCGAGCTCGACCGTGCTGCTCACCGGATACACGTTGTCCGTCGCGCAGTCGTGAAACGTGGCGGCATTCGCCATATAACGGTACATCCCTTTCACGCTCATCGCCGTCACCGGCAGCGGCGACGTGGCCGCCTTAAGCGTGTAGTTGAACGGCGAGTCTATCTCATTACCATTGGTGTCCAGCAGGCGCATATCATTCCCGACCGGACGGAAGTAACGCTTCTCACCGTCGCTGCCGATCAGCACCAGGCGATCGGCAGTACGCTGCCAGCGCCCGTATTCGGCGAAGCTCTGATCGCCGTCGCGGCTGGCCCGGTAGATCGATTTCAGGACAAAGCTGCCGTCCTTGTCCAAAAACAGCGACATCTCCATGCCGCCGCAGTCGGCGCACGGCAGCGTGCCTTGAAAACTCTGCGCCATCGGCACCAGAGGCTGTTCAGCGTACTGCGTACGCGCATGACACCCAAACAGGGTGATCACCCCCGCCGCCAACAACAGCGAAATAGCCATTTTTTTCACAGTTTCTCTCCTACTGTGCAAACGAATGCAATATCAAGCGGGCGACCTGCATGTCCCCCGGCTCCGCCGACCCTGCGGCAGCGCGAAAAAAGCGCCCTAACCCGGAATGACCTTGCCGCGCAACGACTTCAACGATCCGCGCCGCGTTTTATCGTCGGTACGCCGACGGCGCGCGCCGCGGCTGGGCGCCGTGGCCCGGCGTGGCTTAGCCACCTCTGTGGCCTGGCGGATCAGCGCCGCCAGGCGGGCCAGCGCATCGTCGCGGTTCTGCGCCTGGGTACGGAATGACTGGGACTTGATCACCACCACGCCGTCGTCCGTAATCAAATGGTGCTGCATGGCCAGCAGCCGCTGCTGGTAAACCGGCGGCAGGCTGGAGGCACGAATATCAAAGCGCAGGTGAATGGCGCTGGATACCTTATTGACATTCTGCCCGCCGTTTCCCTGCGCGCGAATGGCGCTCAGCGAGATCTCCCATTCGGGGATCATCAGGCGGGCGTTGATATACAGCATCTCAGACGCTACCCTGCTGCCAGACATCCAGCGCGATTTCTATGCTGTTAGCCGTATCGGAAACCCACAGTTGCCCCTCCTGGCGCGTCACCTGCAAATCCATGGTTCTGGTCGCCAGCGCCGCCAGTCGGCTCAGGGCCTCATCATCGATAAAATAGATACTCAGCGGGCGCAGCGTCGCCAGCCGCGCCTGATTCTGCTGCCACCAGACCCGCGCGGCACGCTCACTATAGGTGTACAGCACCACCTGGCGCGAGAGTGAGCAGGCTTTTTTAAGACGTTTCTCATCCGGTAGGCCCAGCTCAATCCACAGATCCACGCCGTTGTAGTCGTTACGCAGCCACAACGCTGGCTCATCGTCTGCGCAGAGTCCCTTGGTAAACGTCAGACGCTCATCCGCATGGCAGCACCAAGCCAGCAGGCGCAGCATCATGCGCTGCTCCGTCTCGGAGGGGTGCTGCGCCAGCGTCAGCGAAGCATCCTGATAGTGGTGCCGATCCATGTCGGCAATATTGACGTTGGCCTTATAAATGGTTGCCTTCAGTGCCATGCGTTTCCCCATTTCGAATCTTTACGCCATTTTACCCGTTTTTACCGTCCGGCACGAATCCATGCCGGGGGAAAAGCACACTTTTTATCGTCGGGTACCGTTGAGCCCCGCTGCCGCTAACGCAACGCTGTGATATAGTCAAAATGGAGATTTATCCGCAGGTAAGCGCACCTCGCCCGCAGGATAACGCCATCGGGTTACGCTCTATAGGAGAAGACGTTGCAACAATACTCTGCGTTGGTTCGGCGTAGATATGCAGAGATCGCCAGCGGCGACCTTGGCTATATCCCCGATGCGATAGGATGTGCCTTAAAGGCACTGGATGCGGTTGCGGCCGATGAACAGCTGCCACCGGCCGTTAGGGAACAGGCGGCCTATGCCGCCGCGAACTTATTGGTGAGTGATTATGTCGACGACTGAAGAGTATCAAGCCATCAACTGCGATGATTACGACAGCCTGGAGCTCGCCTGCCAGCACCATTTGGTTTTACAGATCGTTCTGCGCGACGACGAAACATTCGAGGGGCAGGCCAACGATATAATCTCCCGTAAGCACGTGGAATATCTGCTGGTCACCAGCCAGGGCCAGCAACGCGAGCTGCGCCTGGATCACATTACCCGCTTTAGCCACCCTATGCTGGGCACCATCATCATCGGCATACCGTAACGGCATGCGCTCTCCCATGTGGTCGGGGATCCACTGCGCCCCGGCCACCCATTACGGTGCAACCGGTGGCGTCAGACTGGCATAGTACGCCGCCAGATCTGCCATATCCTGTCCGCTGAGCCGTGCCACATAGGCCGACATAATCCCCGCCTGCCCACCGTGGCGCGTCCCCATTTTATATCCCTGCATCGCCTCCACCAGACGCTGCGCACTCAGCCCTGCCAGCGGCGGATAGATCGGCGCCAGCCCCTGCCCCTGTACTCCGTGGCAAGAGGCACAGGATGCAGACTTCTGCCGTCCGGCGGCAGCATCACCACCTGCCTGTGCTGCCAGGGGCAACGCCAGCACAAGCGCCAGTATCCCCATCACACCCCGTTTCATCGCTATCCTCCTGAGAAATCCGTTGTCATATCCTACATCCAGTCTTTAGACCAGTGAATATTCCACATCGTCGCCCCAGCCACCGCCTGTCCTTCCTGGGTAACAAACACGCCCAGCGCGGCGATCAGGCTCTCACCATAATACAGCATCGGGGTTCGTTCACGCTCCCAGGGCGGAATATGCAGCTCCTGCCAGATTTTTTTTATCGCCCGGGAGTGGCGGCGTCCGACAATGCGCAGCACACCCTGTGCACAAAAGCGGATGGTAACGGCTTCGCCGGGCGTCGGCGCACGCACACAGACACCCCGACTACCCATCTGCAACTCCCCCAGTCCATCTGGCAGTGTCAGCGGCTGATGCGGATCCCAGCGCAGCACCTCGTCTCGCAGCGAGCGCAGCGTTGGCAGCAGGTAGAGCCTACGCCGGAAGCGACGCACCTGACACTTGGCCAGGTGCAGCTGCGGCTCGGCGTCCTCACGGGCCAACGCAACCTCATGCCATAGGCGCTGCAGCTGCTCACGCGTCGGCATCATCACGCCAAAGCAGGCGATCCAGCGCCGCAGCAGCGCATAGCGTTTGGCCTCGGACAGCGGCAGCAGGCCGTCGATGCTCAGGGCATCATCTTCGCTCATCAGCGCCTGCAGCGACTCCATCAGCAGTTCGTCCAGCAGCTGCTCCTGTTCGGCGCACAGGCTGGCGCTGCGCGCCACAGCCTCTGAAAAATGGGGCCAGCGCTCACGCAGCAGCGGCACAATGCGCATACGCAGGAAGTTGCGATCGAATCGGGCATCGGCATTGCTGTCATCCTCAACCCAAGAGAGATCGTGCACCTGTGCATAGGCCGTTAGCTGCTCACGCGAGATATCCAGCAGCGGACGCAGCTGTTCACAGACGAAAAACGGCATGCTTTGTGCCATCGCCGATAGCCCGGTTGGGCCGCTGCCTCGCTTAAGCGCCAGCAGGAAGGTTTCACACTGATCGTCCAGATGCTGCGCGGTCAGCAGAGTTTCGCGGCTATCGATCAGCTCGGCAATCGCCTGGTAGCGGGCATCGCGCGCCGCCGCCTCTACGCTGTTACGCTGGGTATCAACCTGAACATGCAGTACGTGCAGCGGCACCTGCCACAGGTAGCATACCGATTCACAGTGGTCGACCCACTGATCGGCAAAATGGCTCAGTCCATGGTGCACATGCACCACCCGCAGGCGTAAATGGGGAAGACAGCTGGCACGCAGCTGTACCAGCGCATGCAGCAGCACCGTGGAGTCCAGGCCGCCGCTAAAGGCCACCAACAGACGCCGACGCCCGGCCAGCCTGTCGGCAATATGCCTCTGGATATCTAGGGTATTCATGGAAGTATTTGCGGCTTTCACCGCCCTGCATCGATAAGTATCAGCACGTTAACCAGCAATTACGCGAGAAGCAAGCCTCTTGATCTCCCCACAGTAAACGCCAGCGCTCTCCGTGCCGTTTAATGCCGCCATACGGGCGGCATCCCCGGTACCCGATTTTACTCTGACACCGCCTACGACGCAGCACGCCGTACCAGCAGCAGGTTAATCAGCCAAATCACGGCCACCAGCGCGACACATCCCAGCGCCCCCCAGGCAATATCGCTAAACACCTTGGCATAGGCCATCACAGAATGGGTGATCGCCTCTCCGCCGTGGGCAAAGCTGGATTCGGCAGTCTGATTGGCGATGATCCCGGCCAGATAGTTGGCTACCGATCCGGTCGCCAGCATATAGATCCCGGTGAGAACGCCCGTCACTCCGGGGATCGTCAGGCGCGTGATCTGCGCCATCGCAACCGGATCGATAAACAGTTCTGCGCAGCCCATTACCGCCAGCCCCAGCACGGTCAGCCCCATGGAAGCCTGCCCGTGCAGCGCCGCCCAGCGGGCGTTGAAGGTCAAAATACCGAAGCCGATGCTGATCAGCGCCAGTCCCAGTGCAAACTTGCCCCAAATGCGCAAAATACGGTTACCGCCGCTGTGCCCGCTGACCAGCCAGGCTAAAACCACCCCGCAGGCCATCACGGCAAAACCGTTCACGGACTGGAACAGCGCCGTCGGCACGGTGAGGGAGAGCAGATGGCGATTCACAAAGCGGTCGATAAACAGGCTGATGGAGCTACCACCCTGCTGGGCAAAGGCCCAGAACAGCGTCCCCAGCGCCATCAGAATCACTATCTGAATTAGCCCGCGACGCTGTTCGGGCGTTGCCCGGCGAAAAATTTTACCCAGGATGATCATCGCCACCGCGCAGACCAGCGCCAACGCATAGCTGGACCAGTCGCGCCAAAACAGGACCGCAACCAGCAGCGGGGAGACCAACAGCCCCAGCAGCAACCAGCTCCAGTTGGGCAACACGGCCCTGCGCGCCTGCAGTGCCTGACGGTTCACGCCATCCGTATGGCGGAAGTGGCGGTGTCCACACATAAAAATCATCAGACCGGCAAACATACCGATCCCCGCCAGCGCAAAGCCGACGTGCCAACCGTACCGTTCAGCGGCCAGACCACAGGCAATCGGCGCTATGATCGAGCCAATATTTCCCGCTGCATACAGTAAGGAGAAGCCCCCGTCACGGCGCGGATCCTCTGCAGAGTAGAGTTCGCCGAGCAGGCAACTGATATTCGATTTGAACAGGCCATAGCCGCACACAATGATGGCCAGGGCAAGATAGAGAGAGAACGGAGAGACGGCGCTGAGTCCCAGAACGACGTGTCCCAGTGTCATCAGCGAGGCGCCGGTAACCACCGCCATACGGTTACCCAGCAGTTTGTCGGCCAGGATACCGCCCAGAATAGGCGTGACATAAACCAGCGATGCATAGGCGCTATACAGGCTGAATGCATGGGTATCATTATAACCGAGCTGGTGGGTGAGATAGAGGATCAGTAACGCACGCATGCCGTAAAAGCTGAAATATTCCCAGATTTGTAGCGCTACGACATAGTAGATTGCGCGCGGTTGTGAGGGTGTTTTCATAGATTCTCCCTGAGGCGGGGGATAGAACGGAGGGTAAAAATAAAGGGCGCCCCTGACGGGACGCCCTCGGTCATCAATTACTTCTGTTCAG
This sequence comes from Edwardsiella ictaluri ATCC 33202, assembly GCF_000264785.1. Classification (GTDB taxonomy): domain Bacteria; phylum Pseudomonadota; class Gammaproteobacteria; order Enterobacterales; family Enterobacteriaceae; genus Edwardsiella; species Edwardsiella ictaluri. The sequence goes on from NZ_AFJI01000062.1 coordinate 36,901, forward strand.
TTTTGAGAACTTTCACAGTGTAACGACCGTCAGCCTGACGATAGGCACCGTGGATGTCGGTTTCGAAGCCCGGATAGTGAGCGCCGATTTCGCACAGCATCTGCAGGAACTCCAGCACCGGACGGCTTTCTTCGGTCAGCATTTCACCCGGCATTACCAGCGGAACTCCCGGCGGGTACGGCAGGATCATGTTGGCGTTAACTTTGCCGATCATATCTTCGAGGTAAACCTCTTCGGTCTGACCACGCAGCTCCATCTGGAAGGCGTTGTGCGGGTTCATCACCATGGTCGGCAGAACTTCGAAGGCACGGTACATCAGATCCGGCAGGTTGTGATGCTGGATCAGCGCGTGGATGCCCTGGGCCAGTTCCTGGATACGCATGTTTTCATAGAACTCCGGATCTTCACGGTACAGTGAAGGCAGCATGTTCTTAACGCGCAGGTTCAGGTCATAGGCACGTTTGAAGTCAGTCAGACCACGCAGCAGACTCATGGCCTTGGTCTTGTCGATACCGATGCTGAACAGGAACAGCAGGTTGTACGGACCGGTCTTCTCAACGATGATGCCATGCTCATCCAGGTATTTGGCAACGATGGAGGCCGGGATACCGGTGTCTGCCATGGTGCCATCTTCCTTCATCCCCGGGGTCAGCAGAGTAACCTTGATCGGGTCCAGGAACATGTGGTCTTCATCGATGTCTTTGAAGCCGTGCCAGGATTCTTTCGGATCCAGGTTCCAGCATTTCGCTTCATCAATGTGCTCCGGTTGCCATACGTCGAAGAACCAGCCATCAGACTCGCTACGCAGACGTTTAATCTCTTTACGGAAACGAACGGCGCGTTCGATAGAACCGTTGATCAGACGCTTACCAGCATTACCCTTCATCATCGCCGCGGCGGTTTCGATGGAAGCAACGATACCGTAGTGCGGAGAAGTAGAGGTATGCATCATGAACGCTTCGTTGAAGGTTTCTTCGTTGATGTCACCTTTAACGTGGATCATGGACGCCTGAGAGAAGGCCGCCAGCAGTTTGTGGGTAGACTGGGTTTCATAGATAACCTTGCCTTCTACACGACCACCGCTCATGCCACACAGGCCTTTATAGATCGGGCTGAAGTTGGTGTAAGGAACCCAGGCTGAATCGAAGTGGATGGATTTAACATCCAGGGTCTTCTTAATGTACTCAGCGTTGTAGAACAGACCGTCGTAGGTGGAGTTGGTCACCACGGCGTGTACCGGCCAGGTCGCGTTCGGGGTGTTCTTCACGCGCTCTTCGATGGTTTCACGGGCAAATTCGCTCTTCGGAATACCACCCAGGATACCGTAGGCGTTACGGGTCGGACGGAAGTAGATCGGCGTAACGTCGCTCATCATCATCAAATGAGTCAGAGACTTATGGCAGTTACGGTCAATCATGATGGTGCTGCCGGCCGGCGCAGAATACATGCCGACGATCTTGTTGGCAGTAGATGTACCGTTGGTCACCATGTAGCTGCGTTCAGCGTTGAAAGTACGTGCGATGTACTCTTCAGCCTCTTTGTGCGGACCAGTGTGGTCCAGCAGAGAGCCCAGCTCGGAGACAGAGATAGAGATGTCAGATTTCATGGCGTTGGCGCCGTAGAAATCATAGAACAGGCTACCTACCGGGCTCTTCTGGAACGCGGTGCCGCCCATGTGGCCCGGAGTACAGAAGGTATACTTGCCTTCTTTAACGTAGTTGAACAGCGCCTTGGTCAGCGGCGGCAGGATTTCGTCTACATAGGCGTCGGTGGTCTGACGGATTTTCAGCGCGATATCTTCGGCTGCACCCAGTGCATATTCGAAGAATTCAACGTTCAGGCGCAGATCGCTCAGGCTAACGTCCAGGGTAGAGTGGGTGTTGGCGAAGGCGTAAACCGGCAGGTGCTCGTTCATCTCGCTGATGTCGCGGCACAGATCCAGGTTGTAGGTATCCCAGTCGAAGATAACGCCGCACAGACGTGCGTTGTTGTCGATCAACTTCAGCAGGTCTTCACGATCGTTCGGATACACGACCTGGAAATTCTGTGCTTCCAGTGCCTTATGCAGTTCACGGATGGGCTCTTCTTTGAAGTAAACACCCATGTGATTCAGGATGGCAATAATATTCATACTTTAATTCTCCAGGCAAAATGCGGGCCTCTCCCTCCCGTTCGGCGGGACTGTGTCGCAGTAGAGAGAGGCTGGATAAAGTCGTTAAATTACTTGCTGTGTGTAATCGTTATGATTACTAAATCGTCTTACTTATTTACTTATGCCGCAGCGTTACTGTTGTTTTCAGTATTCTGTGTCTTGCGGGTATTCATCTTACGTGCATAGAACATCAGGATGATCAGGCTGACGATGAAGGTACCGGACAGCTCCATGTTGCCTGCGCCCATCAGAGCGATGAAGCAGAAGCAGCACCCCAGTACAGCGGCAACCAGGCTCATGATGTTCTTAACGTTGGCACCTTCGAAGCGAATCAGGTCAACGCAAGAGTAGAAGTACGGCAGCATGGTCAGCAGCACGGCGATACCGGTCAGCATGCCGAACAGGTCAGAGGCTTTACCACCGCTGGCATTCAGGATAGTGATCAGCACCATCAGTACGGTCATTTTCACGGAAGCCAGCAGCAGGCCTTTCTTCGGAATGCCGTTCTTATCCATCTCACCGTAAACTTTCGGGAAGTTACCATCGTTGGCGGCACGGACACCGGCCTGGCCAACCAGCATCATCCAGGAGCCCAGAGAGGTCAGGCAGGCGAATGCGGTAAAGGCGGAAACAACCGGAGCAGCCCAGTGACCGACCATGGCAGAAGCGGAAACAGCGAACGGCGCGCCAGAGGCAGCCATTTCACTGGCCGGGAACATACCGGCGATAACCTGAGTTGCGGCGATATAAACGATACCGGCCAGGCAGGTACCCATCATGGTTGCCAGCGGAACGGTACGCTGAGGGTTTTTCACCATGCCGGTACTCACAGCGGCGGATTCAACCCCGACGAACGCCCACAGGCACAGCAGGATACTTTTAACAACAGCGTGAGTATCAGTACCGCCAGAGGTATTCCAGTTAGCGTGATAAACAGCCGGATCAAACCAGGCCCAACCGGCGATGGCGGTGCCCACAACCGGGATCAGTACCAGAACCAGACCGATAGTGGTCAGACGGCTCACCCAGGTACCACCCAGCATGTTAACGAAGGTGAAGATCCATACGATGACGATACAGGCGATGCCGGCGGCAATCGGGCTGTTCAGCACCGGGAAGAAGGTGGACAGGTAAGAGACGGCGGTAATACCGATGGCCAGGTTACCGATCCAGTTAGCGTGGTAATAAAGCACACCGGTCTGGAAACCAAAAGCAGGACCAACCTCACCGGCATAGGCGATAGGACCACCCTGCTGCGGGTTTTTGGTAGCCAGTCGCGCATAGACATAGGCCAGTGACATGGCACCAACCAAAGAAATGATCCAGCCGAAAATGGCGATGGAACCTAAACTCGCCAGGTTCGCCGGCAGAAGTGCAATGCCGCTCCCCATCATATTACCGGCAACAACACCGGTACAGGCGACAAGCCCGATTTTTTTGCTCGATGACATGCTCAAGTTGCTCCTGATTAATTTTCAGATAAGTCGAATTTGCTTACTAATGTCTGGCAAGTATCCGACTTGATGGCAGGCATAGTAATGACCCCGGGGAGCAAAGTCCTAAAGGTAAAGTTAAATTCTCAGCGTGTCTCAATAAATGACATCTTGATATTTTTTTAGATTAGGCTAAAAAACATCAGGACAAATCATATTACATCATACAATACAATACGTTGATGCAATGTTGATATAAAAAAATAGCACAAAAAATACACTAAAATACCAATAAAATGTTCAATGCCTTCATCACACAAATGTAATCAAAAAACAAATCGCCGCATTATATTGAGGTTTTATCTGGATTATACTGGATCAAAAAAAACCCGCCTTCATCACCGAAGGCGGGCGCGAACAATCATTATACAAATTTATCAAAATTTATTTACATTGTAATTGAGTAGGTAAGGTGCGACGCGCTCAATATTAGTTTGGAATACACCATTTTTAATCCAGTCCAGCGTATTATGACCCGGTCGCAAATTAAAGGCGGTGATATAGGCATCGGCCGCCTGGTTATTCTGACCCTTTAGCTCATAAACCTTACCCAGCAACACATAGTTTAACCAGGACATTTCCAGATCAATGCCCTTATTGATAGCGGAGCAGGCCTGAGCCACCTTCCCCTGCCCCAGATAGTCGACAGTATAAATTTGCTGAATGATCGGTGTCCCCTGCAGCAGCGGGTTATGCTCTACGTCATTGATCTCTTGGCGCAGTGCTGTCAGCTGCGGAGCACTGAGGGGCTGATAGGAGTTAAGCAGAATATCGACCAGCGCCTTTTCCGCCTTGGCATACACAAAGTCGGGGTCCTGCTGAATAATCTGCGTCAACAGCTGGCTGGCTTGATTGAGTGATTCGCTGTCGCCCTGCAACAGCAACTGATGGGCATGGTAATACTGCTGCAACACCTGGCTGTGCGTAGGCATCAGCGTCTCATAACGCTTATCCAGCGAAGGAGGCATACTGACCTTGAGCACGGTAAAGATGCTATTAATGAAGTCCTTCTGTACGCTGAGCAGGTTATCCGGTGTGATAAAATAACGCTTCTCCAGCATGACCAAATTATCCGCATTGTCTACCAGGCGAACAGAGAGGAAACACTGCTGCGCCCGATAGTGGCGCTGATTGACAAACTCGATGTACAGCGACTTGCCGGAGCTGCTTTTGCCACCATAGTTATAGTTGGTCTGATCGTGGACCAGGAAGGTAGAGTAGGTATTCAGCCCCTGGGCCAGATCCTCACTTAGCCCGATGACATAGGAGAGTTGATTGGTCCAGTTACTGCAGCGGTTACCGCCCTGAATACGGATATCAATATCGCGTGGATTGAGCAGCATCGGATGGGACACCACCGGTCCCCGGTGACTGAACACCGCCAGCCCGACAAAGGCCGCGCACAGCGCCAGCGTCACCCAAAAAGCCACCCAGACCCAGGATGAGGAGCGCAGGCGCCGCGGCGTCGGCGCGGCGTCGGCAGTAAGCGCAGACGTTGGAGGCATCACCGGTGTATCACACGACGACGCAGGTTGCGCCATAAGGAGCGGCGTAGATGCGGGGGGCGGCGTAACAGCACCAGATTCCGCGGCGAACGCAGGGCTGGCTGACCCTGACGGCGTGACTGCTTCGGCAGCAGCGGGGAACGACGGCGTCTCTGCCGGTAAAACCGCCGCAACCAGCTGTTCGAGACTCTCCTCTCCACACCAAATGACCGACTCAACCAGCTTATAACCACGCTTCGGCACGGTCACGATATACTCTGGCGCTTCGGGACGACCATCCTTCAAGTACTTGCGCAACTCGGAGATACACTGAGTAACAACATGATTGGTAACGATATTCCGTTTCCATACATTATCAATCAGCTCATCTCTGCTCAACACCATATCAGGATGATGAGCAAAATAGCTCAACATGTCGATGAGTCTGGGCTCAAGTACCAACACGCGTCCTTCGCGGGTGATTTTATTGTCTGCTGCCAGTACTAACCACTCGCCTACGCGGAAAGTTTGCTCTTGCATAGTGTACTAATTGCCCGGAGAGAAAAATCTAAAGCGTGCCATACTACCATAGTGCTTAAAATAACACATGCACACCATCTATTAGTTTACTATAGAAACTGTTTTCTTTACCAACAATTCCTGATACAACTCCAGCGGTAATCCATCCGGATCGCGAAAAAAAGTAAAGCTGCGTCCGGTATATTCATCACAACGTATCGGCTCACACGTTACGCCGAGACTGGCGAGATGCGCAACGGCCAATGCCAGATCCGTAACGCTGAAAGCCAGGTGGCGTAAACCGCAAGCCTCTGGCGTAGATACCCGTGGCGGCGGTGCAGGAAAGGAAAACAGTTCCAGAGTATAAACGCCGTTCAGCGCCAAATCGCCCTTCCATGAGTCACGTTCAGCACGATAATGCTCATTTACCAAAGAAAAGCCGAGGATATCACAATAAAACGCCTTGCTACGCGCATAGTCCGACGCAATCAAGGCGATGTGATGAAGACGATTGAGCTGCACTATATCTCCCAAGGGGCCTATAAGGTGTTGCGAATTATGCCGTGTCCGCGACAAAAGCGTTAACGTATGACGTGGAAAAACATACAGAAAATAAAGACATCAAGCCCGTTCCCGGGCTTGATATAAAGGGATACCACGGTATGGGGATCAGCAGTAACCGTAGTTCATCAGACGCTGATAGCGACGGTCGAGCAGCTCTTCTTTCTCCAGGGTATCCAGGTCCTCCAGATCGGCCAGCAGCTGAGTCTTCAGGCTGGCCGCCACCGCCTGCGGATCGCGATGGGCACCGCCCAGTGGCTCCGGGATCACCGAATCGATCAGCTTCAGCTCCTGTAGTCGCGGTGCGGTGATCCCCATGGCCTCTGCCGCCAGCGGCGCCTTGTCGGCGCTCTTCCACAGGATGGATGCGCAGCCCTCCGGTGAGATCACCGAGTAGGTGCTGTACTGCAACATGTTGACCTTATCACCAACGCCGATAGCCAGCGCGCCGCCGGAGCCGCCTTCGCCGATAACCGTGCAGATGACCGGCACCTTCAGTCCAGACATCTCACGCAGATTACGTGCGATGGCCTCAGACTGGCCACGCTCTTCCGCCCCCACGCCCGGATAGGCACCCGGCGTATCGATAAAGGTGACGATTGGCAGGTTAAAGCGCTCTGCCATTTCCATCAGGCGCAGTGCCTTGCGATAGCCCTCAGGCGCCGGCATGCCGAAGTTACGGCGGATCTTTTCTTTGGTCTCGCGTCCTTTCTGATGGCCAATCACCATCACCGGACGCCCGTCCAGACGAGCCATGCCACCGACAATAGCCTTATCGTCGGCGTAGGCGCGATCGCCGGCCAGTTCATCGAAATCGGTGAAAATATGCTGAATATAATCCAGGGTATAGGGGCGGCGCGGGTGACGCGCCAGCTGGGCAATCTGCCAGGCGCCCAGATCGGCAAAAATCTTACGGGTCAGCTCAACGCTCTTCTCACGCAGGCGCTGAACCTCCTCGTCGATATTAATATCCAATTTTTCGTCTTGACGGCTGAGAGCGTTAAGCGAATCGATCTTCGCTTCAAGTTCGGCAATCGGCTGTTCAAAATCAAGAAAATTCAGACTCATAGTATTCCTATATTAGTCAAATTCCAGTTCAACCTGTTCACTACCCACCAGCGTGCGCAGATCGAGCAGCAGACGATCCGTTGGCGTCACACGCCAGGCTGCACCGAAGCGAACCCGGGCCCGCGCATCTGCACGCTGATAATACAGGTGTACTGGGATCGTCCCCGAACGATGTGGTTCCAGCGCTTCACGGAGACGGTTTAAAAGCTGATCATCAATTTGCCTGTCAGTCAGCGAGATGGCAAGTCCGCGTGCATATTTTTCACGGGCTTCGCTGATATCCATTAACTCGCGGGCGATCATTTTAAGGCCGCCGCTGAAGTCATCAAAGCTGACCTGTCCACTGGCGATCAGGATACGGTCTTTTTCCAGCAAATGCTGGTATTTTTCCAGCGCGTCGGTGAACAACATCACCTCCAGACGACCGGAACGATCATCCAGAGTGCACATTCCGATACGGTTACCACGCTTGGTGGTCATCACCCGGGCCCCCAGAACCAGTCCCACGGCGGTGGTCATCTTGCCACGATCCGTCGGATGCATATCCTTCAGACGACCGCCGCCGGCATAGCGTTCGATCTCTTTCAGATACTGGGTGATCGGATGTCCGGTCAGGTACAACCCCAGGGTCTCACGCTCACCGTCCAACACCATCTGGGCAGGCCAGGGTGGCACGCTGCCATACGATTGCTCTACCTGCTCCGGCTCTTCCGCCAGCACGCCAAACATGTCCACCTGCCCGATGGCCTCGGCGCGGGCGTGCTGTTCGGCGGCCTTCAGCGCATCGCTCAGCGAGCTCATCAGTGCCGCGCGGTGCGGCCCGAGGCGATCGAAGGCGCCGGACATGATCAGCTTCTCCATCATCCGACGGTTCAGCTTCTTGGTGTCAGTTCGGGCGCACAGGTCAAACAGATCCTTAAAATAGCCCTGTTCGCCGCTGTTGCGCGCCTCTATGATCGCCTCGATAGGACCCTCCCCCACACCTTTGATGGCGCCAATACCGTAAACGATCTCGCCCTCATCGTTGACGTGGAAGTGGTACTGCCCGCTGTTGATGTCCGGCGGCAGGATCTTCAGCCCCATGCGCCAACACTCATCCACCAGCCCGACCACCTTCTCGGTGTTATCCATATCGGCGGTCATCACCGCCGCCATAAACTCGGCCGGATAGTGGGTTTTCAGCCATAGCGTCTGGTAAGAGACCAGCGCATAGGCGGCGGAGTGCGACTTATTAAAGCCATACCCGGCGAACTTCTCCACCAGGTCGAAGATGTGCATCGCCAGTTCGCCGTTGACGCCGTTGTTTCTGGCACCCTCTTCAAACACCGAGCGTTGCTTGGCCATCTCCTCCGGCTTTTTCTTCCCCATTGCACGGCGCAGCAGGTCAGCGCCGCCCAGCGAGTAGCCGGCCAGCACCTGGGCTATCTGCATCACCTGTTCCTGATACAGGATCACGCCATAGGTCGGCTCCAGCACCGGCTTCAAGCTTTCATGCTGCCACTCGCGATCCGGGTAGGAGAGCTCCTCACGCCCATGCTTACGGTCGATGAAGTTATCCACCATCCCCGACTGCAGCGGGCCGGGGCGGAACAGCGCCACCAGCGCGATCATATCCTCGAAGCAGTCCGGCTTCAGACGCTTGATCAGATCCTTCATCCCGCGCGATTCCAGCTGGAATACCGCCGTGGTCTCCGCCCGCTGCAGGATATCGAAACTCTTCTGATCGTCGAGCGGAATGGCGGCGATATCCACCGGCTCCAGCCCCTGACACGCACGGCGGGCGTTGATCATCTCCAGCGCCCAGTTGATGATGGTCAGGGTACGCAGGCCCAGGAAGTCGAACTTCACCAAGCCGGCATACTCCACGTCGCTCTTGTCAAACTGGGTCACCGGGTGGTTCCCCTCCGCATCGCAGTATAGCGGCGCGAAGTCGGTGATCTTGGTCGGGGAGATAACCACCCCACCGGCGTGCTTACCGGCGTTGCGGGTGACACCCTCCAGCTTGCGCGCCATATCGATCAGCGCCCGCACTTCTTCATCTGCCTCGTAGATCTCCGGCAGCTGCGGCTCCGCCTCAAAGGCCTTGGCCAGGGTCATACCCGGATCCGGCGGCACCAGCTTGGAGATGCGATCGACGAAGCCGTAGGGATGACCCAGCACACGTCCCACGTCGCGGATCACCGCCTTGGCCGCCATGGTACCAAAAGTAATGATCTGCGATACCGCCTCGCGGCCATACATATCGGCGACGTGATCGATCACCCGATCGCGCTTCTCCATGCAGAAGTCGACGTCAAAGTCGGGCATGGATACGCGCTCCGGGTTGAGAAAACGTTCGAACAGCAGATCGAAGGCTAGCGGATCGAGGTCGGTAATCTTCAGCGAATAGGCCACCAGCGAGCCAGCGCCGGAGCCGCGCCCCGGTCCCACCGGAACCCCATTATCCTTTGACCACTGGATAAACTCCATCACGATCAGGAAGTAGCCGGGGAACCCCATCTGGTTGATCACCTTCAGCTCGATTTCCAGACGCTCATCGTACGGCGGGCGCAGTCGGGCGCGGTCCGCCTCATCAGGGAACAGGAACGTGAGACGCTCCTCCAGCCCCTCATGCGCCTTCTTCACCAGGAACGCTTCCGTCGTCATCTCCCCGGTCGGGAATTGCGGCAGAAAGTACTCGCCGAGGCGAATCGTCACGTTACAACGCTTAGCAATCTCTACGCTATTTTGCAGCGCCTCCGGCAGATCGGCGAACAGCTCGCACATCTCCTCTTCGCTGCGCATATATTGCTGAGCGCTATAGTTACGCGGACGCTTGGGATCGTCTAAGGTATAACCGTCGTGGATCGCGACGCGGATCTCATGGGCGTCAAAGTCCGAGGTCTCCAAGAAGCGGACGTCGTTGGTCGCCACCAGCGGTAAATCTCGCTGCTGCGCCAGCTCCACCGCCAGGTGCAGATAGCTCTCCTCATCAGGACGCCCTGTACGCACCAGCTCCAAAAAGTAGCTGTCGGGAAAGTGGCGCTGATAAAAATCAACGCACTCACCGGCCAGCGTCTGATTACCGCGCAGCAGTAGCTTGCCGACATCACCCTGACGGGCGCCGGAGAGCAAAATCAGCCCGGCGCGGTACGCGATCAGCCAATCGCGATCGATCGTCGGCCCCTCTGCGCCATAGCCGCGCTGGTAGGCGTGTGAGATAAGCTGGGTCAGATTCTGGTAACCCTGGTTATCGCAGGCCAGAAGAGTCAGCGCCGACAGCTCATCGCCCATCGTCTCGCTGCGGACCAGGACATCGGCCCCGACCAGCGGCTTGATCCCGGCACCGTGCGCACTGCCATAAAACTTGACCAGCCCGCACAGGTTGGTGTGGTCAGTGATCGCGAAGGCGGGCATCCCCAGCGCGGCGACCTTCTTGACCAGCGGCGCGGTTTTGGCCAACCCGTCAATCATCGAGTAGTCACTGTGCACATGCAGATGTATAAAACGTGGTTCCGCCATCGAACGATTACCTTTTAATACCAGAAAACGATGCCATCCAGGCAAGGAATGACAGACTACAGGCCCAGTACCCGCTTCACCGGCCCAAAGCTGCGCCGGTGATGCTCGGTGGCCCCCAGCGCCGCCAGGCGCTCCAGGTGCAGTGCGGTAGGATAGCCCTTGTGCCGGGCAAAGCCATATTCGGGATACTGGCGATCCAGCGCGGCCATTTCGCGATCGCGCGTCACCTTGGCCAGGATTGACGCTGCACTGATCTCTGCCACCCGGCTATCGCCTTTGACCACCGCCTGCGCCGCCATCGGCAGCGCCGGACAGCGGTTGCCGTCGATCAGGACAAAGTCCGGCTGCCGCGCCAGCCCGGCCACTGCGCGCTGCATCGCCACCATCGTAGCCTGCAGAATATTGAGGCGATCGATCTCTTCTGCCTCTGCCCGGCCCAGGCTCCAGCACAGCGCTTTCTCGACGATCTCGTCATACAGCGCGTTGCGTCGCTTTTCACTCAGCTTTTTGGAGTCAGCCAGCCCGGCAATCGGACGCGCGGGATCCAGGATCACCGCCGCCGTCACCACTGCCCCCACCAACGGCCCGCGCCCGACCTCATCGACACCGGCGATGCGTCCGGCACAGGGATAGACAAAAATATCACTCATTGGAGGACTCCCGGGGCTCTGCGGCCAACATCAGCACCGCCTCTGCGGCTTGCGCATCGGCGCCACAGCGGATCTGGCTGTGCAGCTGTAAAAAGGTCTGCTTCAGCGCCTGAGTCTGTGCGCCATCGGCCAGCATCGGCGCCAACGCCTGCGCCAAGCGCGGCGGTTGGCAATCGTGCTGTAACAATTCCGGCACCAACTCGCGACCGGCTAACAGATTAGGCAACGAGACGAACTCCGTCTTCACCAAGCGCTGCGCCAACCAGAAAGTGAAGGGTTTCATGCGATATGCCACCACCATCGGGCATTTGGCCAACATACACTCCAGTGCCGCCGTTCCCGACGCCAGCAGTGCCGCATCGCTGGCGTACATGGCGTTACGCGCCTGACCGTCCAGCAGATGTGCCGCCAAGTCCGGCGCCACCTCCGCCTTGATCCGTTCAAACTGCGCGCGACGCCGGGCATTAACCAGCGGCACCACGATCTGCAGATCGGGGTAAGTCTGACGTAACAGCAGCGCGGTGCGCAGGAAATCGGCGCTCAGCATCTCAACTTCGGCGCTGCGGCTGCCGGGCAGCAGCGCCAGACAGCGCGCATCGGTAGCGATCCCCAGCGCGCGGCGCGCCGCGGCACGATCCGGCGCCAGCGGCATCGCATCGGCCATGGTATGGCCGATGAAGCGGCACGGCACATTGAAACGATCGTAGAAGGCTTTTTCAAACGGCAGGAAGGCCAGTACCAGATCGGTGGCACGACCGATTTTAAACACCCGCTTCTGACGCCAGGCCCAGACGGAGGGGCTGACATAGTGGATGGTGCGAATACCGCGCTGGTGCAGGTGACCTTCCAGGGTCAGGTTGAAGTCCGGCGCATCGATACCGACAAACACGTCCGGCCGCAGCACCGTAAAGCGCCGGGTCAGCTCGCGGCGAATGCGCAGCAGGCGCGGCAGACGCTCCAGCACCTCGACGATGCCCATCACCGCCAGCTCCTCCATCTCGAACCAGGACTCACAGCCCTCAGCCTGCATCAGCGGACCCGCCACGCCGACGAAGCGGGCGTTGGGGTGACGCGCCTTCAGCGCCCGGATCAGCCCCGCACCGAGAATATCGCCGGAGGTCTCCCCGGCGACCAGACCAATAGTAAGCTGGCGCTCACCCAACGCTGACGCCACCATGGATTAACGGATGATACCGCGGGTGGAGCGGACAAAGAAATCGACGAATAGCTGCACCGCCGGCTGTCGCTGAGCCAGGGCCTCGATCTCCGGCTTTGCCTCTTCCAGGGTTTTACCGCTGCGGTAGAGGATCTTGTAGGCGTTACGAATCGCCTGTAGGGCATCCTTCTCAAAGCCGCGGCGCTTCAGCCCTTCCAGATTCAGCCCATACGGCGTGGCATGGTTACCCTGGGCAATCACGTAGGGCGGTACGTCCTGCGCAACGCCGGAGCAACCGCCCACCATCACATGCGCGCCGATCACACAAAACTGGTGTACGGCCGTCATCCCGCCGATGATGGCGAAATCATCTACGCTGACGTGGCCGCCCAGCGTGGCGTTATTGGCCAGAATACAGCGATTGCCAATGACGCAGTCATGGGCAACGTGGGTATTGACCATCAACAGGTTATCGCTGCCGATACGGGTCAGCCCGCCGCCCTGCGCCGTACCGCGATGAACAGTAACGCTCTCGCGAATGCGGTTGCGATCGCCGATCTCAACCCGGGTCGGCTCGCCGGCATACTTCAGATCCTGATTCACCTCACCGAGGGAGGCGAACTGATAGATCTGGTTATCGCAGCCAATTTTGGTGATCCCGTTGACCACCACATGGGACTTCAGCACGCTGCCCGTACCGATTTCAACCTGCGAACCGATGTAGCAGAACGGGCCAATGTGAACACCGGCGCCAATCACCGCACCGTCTTCGACAATGGCGCTGGGATGGATAAAGGCGGTTTGATCAATCACGTATCAGGCCTCTCGGTTACGGGCGCACATCATGGACGCCTCGCACACGATCTTGCCGTCAACCTTGGCAACACCGTTAAAGCGAGCTACGCCGCGGCGCTCTTTCAGAAACTCAACTTCCAGGATCATCTGGTCACCCGGATGAACCGGACGCTTAAAGCGGGCATCATCGATACCGGCAAAGTAGTACAGTTCGCCCGGCTCCAGTTTACCTGCGCTCTTAAAGGCCAGAATGCCGGTGGCCTGCGCCATGGCTTCAAGGATCAGTACCCCGGGGAAAATTGGTTTACCCGGAAAGTGTCCCTGGAAAAACGGCTCGTTGAAGGAGACGTTCTTCACTGCGCGCAGGAATTTTCCCTCTTGGTAATCCAGCACACGATCCACCAGCAGGAACGGAAAACGGTGCGGCAAAAGCTCTAAAATCTCTGAAATATTGAGAGTATGAGTGTCAGTAGTCAAAATACTCTTCCTGTAAAAACGGATGTCAAACAACACGGCCTGCCTCACTCCTTCAGGGGACATGACGCAGGCCGCAAATCGAATTGGGCCACAGGCCCGGCGGGCATTAATCGCTGTGGACTTTCTTTTCTACAGCCTTTAAACGCTTATTGATCTCGTCAATATTCATCACCAGCGCAGCCGTTTTACGCCACACCTTGTTTGGCTGAAGCGGAATGCCAGAAGAGTAGATACCGGGTTCGGTGATAGGTCGCATCACCATGCCCATCCCCGTCACCACCGCCCGATCGCAAATCTCCATGTGACCATTAATCACACTGGCACCACCGATCTGGCAATAGCGTCCAATCTTGAGGCTACCGGCCATGATAACACCGCCGGCAACCGCTGTATTGTCACCAATAATGACGTTGTGCGCAATCTGACATTGGTTGTCGATAATCACGCCGCTGCCGATAACCGTATCATCCAGGGCGCCGCGGTCGATCGTGGTACAGGCGCCAATCTCGACGCGATCGCCGATGCGCACGCTGCCCAACTGCGGAATCTTCACCCAGTTACCACGCTCGTTGGCATAGCCAAAGCCATCACTGCCGATCACCGTACCCGACTGCACCAAGCAGTGTGCGCCGATCTCGACCTGATGATAGACGCTGACGTTGGCCCACAGGCGGGTGCCGGCACCAATCTTGGCAAACTTACCGATGAAACAGCCCGCGCCGATGATCGCCCCTTCGCCCAGCTCCACGCCCTCTTCGATCACCGCATTGGCGCCGATGGAGACGTTGTTGCCCAGCGTCGCCGTCGGATCTATCGACGCGCTCGGCGCGATGCCGATCGCCGGCGCCGGCGTCGTGTCCATGATCTGCGCCATCATGGCGTAGGTCAGGTAGGGATTTTTCACGACCAGTGCCGCCTGAGGACAGAATTCCAGATCCGCTTGCGTCAACACGACGGCACCAGCCTGAGAGGTGGCCAATTGCTCACGATAGCGGCTGTTGGACAGAAAAGTAATCTGGTTCGCTTGTGCTGAATGCATCGATGCCACACCGGTGATGACGAGATCGCCATCACCGTGCAGATCGGCATTCAACTGCTGAGCAAGGTCAGCCAGTCGAATTGAAGCCATACCTTATTTAACCTGTTTCAATACTTGAGCAGTAATGTCATCAGAAGACTGAGAATAGGCTACCGCGTTGGCATCGATAACCATATCGTAGCCCTTGTCTTTCGCCACGCTGCGCACAGCATCCTGGATACGACTCAGCAGCTTATTACGCTCTTCCATCTGGCGACGACGGTTATCCTGTTCAAAAGCTTGCGCCTTACGGGCAAAAGTTTCACGCTGTGCGGCGATCTCTTTTTCCATCTTGGTGCGCTCACTGGCCTTCATGGTGGAGCCATCGCGCTGCAGACGTTGCATTTTACCCTGCAGATCGCGCTCCATGCCCTGAAGCTCAGTGGCGCGGCTCTTGAACTCGCTCTCCAACTGCTTCGCCACCGCATCACGCTGCGGAAGCTGTTGGAAAACGCTGGCAACGTTCACTACAGCAATTTTTTCAGCAGCCTGCACATTGGCGGAAACAGCCATCGCTACGCCCAGACCCGCCGCATATAACCACTTTTTCACTTTGAACTCCTTACCATCACCTAGGTGTGTCAATGACACGTCACTGCACAGGCGCCGACCCATCGTGTCTCACCACGTCCAGAGAAAAGAACGCGCTGAGCGGAGCATATGCAAAAGGGGGCGGGGAAATCCCGCGCCTTTATATCCGGAGACCTGCGCCGACGACGTCGTCACACCACAGAACCTCCTTCAGATAATAGCGTTTCCGGTTACCAGGTTTTACCGATATTAAACTGGAACTGCTCCGACTTATCACCCTCATACTTCTTGACCGGCTGGGCATAGGAGAACACCAGCGGCCCCAGCGGCGACATCCACTGCAGCGCGATACCGGCTGACAGGCGCACGTTGGTCGCCTTGCTGTAGTCCGGCAGCGTCGGGTAGGTGGTCTGATCCCAGTTGGTATCCCATACGGTACCGGCATCCATAAACACGGAAGTACGCAGGGAGTTGGCATACTGCTCGCTGACGAACGGCGTCGGGGTGATCAGCTCCAGACTGGCGACGGCCATGGCGTTACCGCCCACCGCGTCGTTGCCGCCGGTCTTGTTCTGATCCACGCTGCCATCGCTGTTCAGGTACACCGCCTTCGGGCCGATGTTATTGGACTGGAAGCCACGTACGCTGCCAGAACCACCGGCGTAGAAGTTCTCATAGAACGGCATCTCTTTGCCGCCGAAGCCATTACCGTATCCCAGACGGGTACGTCCCAGCACCACCCAGGTACGATCCTGGTTAATCGGGAAATAGCTCTGGCTGTCAAAGGTCAGCTTGTAGTATTCATTATCGGAGCCCGGCAGCGTGATCTTGCCGTTCAGCGAAGCCTTGCTACCGGCCGTCGGGAAGAAGCCGCGATCCAAGTTGTTGTAGGCCCAGCCAGCGGTCCAGGTATAGTCATCGGCCTTGTAGCTGGCGCGTTCACTGTCGCTCGGATTCTGACCCACAGAGCGCAGATAGCGCCACATCGCCACCTGCGGCTGCATATCGGACAGGTCGTTGTGCACATAGCCCAGGCCGGTACGCAGCGAGTTGTTCTCATTGATCGGGAAGCCCAGGGTGCCGTCAAAGCCATAGCTGCTGTTGGTATAGTCAGACAGATCGGCGTTATTGGCCTTAAAGTCGTTATAGAACAGGCGGCCGCCCAGACTGACGCCGTTCACCGTAAAATACGGGTCGGTTAAGGAGAGTTCTGCATAGGTCTGGTAGTCGTTCTTGGTACCGTTGATGGCGACGACATTTCCGGTGCCCAGCCAGTTGTCCTGCTGTACCCCGACCTGAAAGCTGATGCCGCTTTCGGTGCCATAGCCGATACCGAAGTTAAAGCTGCCGGTATTGCGCTCTTTCACCTTATAAACAACATCAACCTGATCCGGCGTACCCGGTACGCGCTGGGTCTCAACATCGACATTTTCAAAGTAGCCGGTGCGGTTCAGACGTTCTTTACCCTGCTCAACCTGATCGCTGCCCAGCCAAGAGCCCTCCATCTGACGCATCTCACGGCGCAGTACGGCATCTTTACTGGTATCGTTGCCGACAAAGCGGATCTGGCGCACATAGTAGCGGTTACCGGCATCAATGTTCATATGCAGGATGACGGTCTTATCTTTGTCATTGATCTCCGGCTGCGTCTGTACACGCGGATAGGCATAGCCATAACGCCCCAGCAGCTGCTTGATCTCATCCTCCATCTTGGTGACCTTGGCGCCGTTGTACAGCTCGCCCGGCTCAACCTTGGTCAGGCGGGTGATTTCGGCGCTGTAGCCGGCCATATTGCCAGTAACGTCAACCCCTTCCAGCTTATACTGATCGCCTTCGGTGATGTTGATGGTGATGTAGATCCCTTTCTTGTCCGGCGTCAGGCTCACCTGCGTCGAATTAATGGTGAAACGGGCGTAACCGCGATCCAGATAGTAGCTGCGCAGAGCCTCAAGGTCACCGGCCAGCTTCTGCTTCTGGTATTTGCGATCAGCCATCAGGTTCCACCACGGTACATCGTCGCGCAGCTGAAAGTGGCCCAGCAGCTCGGCACTGCTGAACGCATGGTTACCAACGATGTTAATCTGCTGGATCTGCGCCGATTTACCCTCGGTAAACACCAGTTTCAGATCGACGCGATTACGCGGCAGCGGCGTCACCACCGCCTTCACGGTAGCGTTATATTTACCGACGCTGTAATAGAAATCCTCCAGCCCTTTTTCAATACTGGAAAGCGTGGTGCGATCGAGCGCCTCGCCGACGCGAACCCCGGAGGCCTCCAGGTTTTGCTTCAGCATCTCATCCTTCACGGACTTATTGCCAGAGAAGGTAATGCTGGCGATGGTCGGACGTTCCTTAACCTGCACAATCAGATTGTTACCATCACGAAGTACCCGCACATCCTCAAAGTTACCAGTGGCGTACAGCGCGCGGATGGTATTACTCAGATCCTCATCAGAGACGGTATCGCCTACGCGTACCGGCATGTTAAGTAACGCCGCACCGACGGCGACCCGCTGCAGTCCTTCGAAATGAATATTTTTCACTACGAAACCATCTGCACCGTATACGGTTGCGCTGCCAAACAGCAGCGACGCTAAGAGCAACTTTTTCATCGCCATCGTTGTTATGCGTTCTTCCTAACAATCCCGCCCATTACAGCCGCGAGAAATCATTGAAAAGTGCAAGCCCCATAAACAGCATCAGCAAAATCACGCCAATGCGATAGCCGAAAGCCTGAACCCGTTCGGACACCGGACCACCCTTGAGCTTTTCCAGCGCAAGAAACAGCAGATGTCCCCCATCAAGAACCGGTAAAGGAAACAGGTTGATGATCCCCAGATTGACGCTGATCAGCGCCAAAAACATCAGGTAATACACCAAGCCATACTCAGCCGACGCCCCCGCTCCCTGTGCTATGGAGATAGGGCCGCCCAGATTGTTCAACTTTACATCACCGGTAATCAGTTTACCCAGCATGGAGACCGTCAGCCTCATCAGCTGCCAGGTCTTGTCTGTCGCCTGATACAGTGCCATGAACGGCCCATACTGGCGAATGATTTGATACTCCTCCGGTAGCGGGATCACCTGCGGAACCACGCCGGCAAAGCCTTCGGTCAGCCCGCGCGCCGCGCGCCGACTCTCCGGCGTCAACGCCAGCGACACCGGCAGCCCCGCACGCTCGATATCCAGCGCCAACGCATGGCCGGGATTATCGTGGATTTGCAACGCAAAATCACGCCAGCCGCGTATCGGAATGCCATTGACTTTAACTATCCTATCCCCTACTTGTAAACCTGCTTTCTGTGCCGCCGACCCCTTTTGTATCTCCGCCAGCACCGGCTCAATGGTCGGTCCGCGCGGGATGATCCCCAGCGATACAACCGGGTCCTGACGCTCGGGATCAAACTGCCAGCGCCGCAGGTCCAGCGTTTTTTCACTCACCAACTGGCTGCCAAACGGCCCTACGCCGAGCGTGGTACTGCCGTCGCCAATCTGCCCCACCAATGCCAGTCGAACGGACTCCCAGTCCGGAGTATCGACACCGTCAACGGACTTCAGTTCCATTCCCGGCGTAATATGGGCGGCGGCGGCGATAGAGTCCGGGGTCACGTTGGCGATCACTGGGCGCACGCTGGGCACACCGATGACGAATACCAGCCAGTAGGCGATGATAGCGAATAAGAAGTTGGCGATGGGACCGGCGCTGACAATCGCGGCACGCTGCAGCACGCTCTTGTTATTGAACGCCTGGTGGCGCAACTCCGGCACCACGCTCCCGACCCGCTCATCCAACATTTTAACGTAGCCACCCAGCGGGATCGCCGCGACCACATATTCGGTCCCCCGGCGATCGACCCGACGCCACAGCGCCTTGCCAAAGCCGATGGAGAAACGCTCGACCCGCACGCCGCAGCGGCGCGCAACCCAGAAGTGGCCAAATTCATGTACGGTGATCAGTACGCCAAGCGCCACCAAGAATGCCAGTACACTCCACAGGATTCCACCCATCGATCCTCCCTTACCCGTTTAGGGCTGGCCAAATACCAACAGCATCAGGCAGGCAAACACTGGCACCGCCGCCGTCAGGCTATCGATGCGATCCAGTACGCCGCCGTGGCCAGGGATCAGGTGACTGCTGTCTTTAATCCCCGCCTCGCGCTTGAACATACTCTCCGTCAGATCGCCCAGCACAGAGGCCAATGCAGCGATAACCGAGCAGACTAACAGCACGCGAACATCGACATCCAGCGGTGCATAACGCCCAAACAGCCACGAGAGCAGCGCAGAGGTCATCAACCCGCCGATAAGCCCCTCCCAGGTTTTCCCCGGCGATACCTTCGGCGCCAGCTTATTCTTACCGAACAGTTTGCCAAAGATATAGGCGCCGGAGTCGGCCCCCCATACCAGGAGCATGACATACAGCAGCCACCAGGCACCGCGATAATGGTTGGCATCATAGCCATACTGACGCAGCGCCACCATTCCCCAGAAGAAGGGCAGAATGGTAACGATGCCAAACAGTACCCTCAGCGCGCGCGAATGACGCCACCACCCGGCCGAACTGGGGTAAAAAAACACCAACACCAGCGCCACAATCCACCACCCGGCTGCGGTCCACAGCGAACCGGCGATCAGCGGCAAATGAACGCTACGGGTGAACTCAGGCATCCCCAGTAGCATGGCGGCCAGCACCAGGCCACAGATCACAGCGCCCCAGATACGCTGATTGCGGCTGGCGAAGCCAGCCAGCTGCCCCCACTCCCAGGCGGCCAGCATACAGACGGCGAGCGTCACCAGTGAGAATCCCAACGGCGGCAGCAAGAACAGGACGGCAATCACCACCGGGACCAAAATTAATGCAGTAATAATGCGCGACTTCAGCAAAAGTTCCCCCTATGACGCATCGGTTGCGTTGATAGGTGTCGTTCCCCCGAAGCGACGCTCGCGTTGTGCAAATGCATTCAGTGCACCTTCAAAGGTTGTTTCATCAAAATCAGGCCACAGCACGTCAGTAAAATAAAATTCTGAATAGGCAATTTGCCACAGCAGAAAGTTACTGACCCGATGCTCGCCTCCGGTACGGATAACTAAATCCACGGAATCTTGTTCATGCAGGCAGACCTGCTCACCCAGCATCGACTCCGTGATCGCCTCCGGCAGCAGCGTCCCTTGACGCACCTGTTCTGCCAGCGTTTTCACCCCCTGAACGATATCCCAACGCCCACCGTAGTTGGCGGCGATGTTCAGCGTCAGGCCGGTATTTTCAGCGGTCATCTGCTCTGAGCGTCGAATACGCTCCTGCAGGCGTGGGCTAAAGCGGCTGATATCACCGATCACCTTCAGTCTCACCTGATGTTTATGCAGTCGCTTGACTTCACTATCCAGTGCACGGACAAATAACTCCATCAGCGCCGACACTTCCTGCTGCGGCCGATTCCAGTTTTCGCTGCTAAAGGCATACAGCGTCAGCGCCCGGATCCCCCGGGTGACCGCGAAGCGCACCGCACAGCGTACCGACTTAACGCCGGCCTTATGTCCGAATACACGCATTTTACCCTGATGTTTGGCCCAGCGGCCATTGCCGTCCATGATAATCGCAACGTGCCGGGGAACAGAGGCTACGCTGCTCATCACAGTTGGTTGTGTGGATGACATACGTGTAAATTTTTCCTCAACAAGCCAGCAGGGCGGCCTCAACGTGTCCATCCCGCCACGCGCAGTCCTGCGGCGACGGTCACTCCTGCATGAATAAGGCCGTGAATAGCACGGCCCCCCAATCATCTCAATTCAGAAAGCCGCGCGCACCCTTCATCGGCTGGCATGGGATCATGCCCCGCCCTTACACCGTTCTTTTCGCAGCGCGCGCAAAAAACTGGCGCAGACTATATCATCATGCTGTTAGCGCCACAAATCAGCACACCTGACCAAATGAATTTAGCGGGAAAAACGCGCGCTCAGCGTCTGAGCCAACTGGCGGGCAGCGCTATCAATCACCAGTACCGCCTCAACGCAGTCCGGCTCAGCGCAGCGCAACTGCTCCACCACGCGGCGGTTCAAGCGGGCGATGTCAGTAAAGCGTAAACGCCCATCCAGAAAGGCGGCAACCGCAATTTCATTCGCCGCATTCAGCGCCGTCGTTGCCGCCTGCCCCTCGGCAAACGCCTCGATAGCCAGCTGCAGACAGGGATAGCGCGCCATATCCGGCGCCTCAAAACTCAGCGAGCCCATGCGGCAGAAATCCAACGGTGCAACGCCGCTCGGCACGCGATCGGGATAGGCCATAGCGTGGGCGATCGGCGTACACATGTCCGGATTACCCAGCTGGGCAATCACACTGCCGTCCCGATAGCGCACCATGGAGTGGATCACCGACTGCGGGTGAATGATCACCTCCATCTCCTCCGCCGAAGCATTAAACAGCCAGCGCGCCTCAATATACTCCAGCCCTTTATTCATCATCGTGGCAGAGTCAACAGATATTTTACGCCCCATCGACCAGTTAGGATGGGCACAGGCCTGCGTCGGTGTGACGGCATCAAAATCCGCCAACGGCAGCTGACGCAGAGGCCCACCGGAGCCGGTCAGCACAATACGGGTCACGCCATGCTCACGCAGGCAGGCAAAACCCAGCTGTTGCTGTACCGCCGTCGGCAAGCTCTGGAAAATGGCGTTGTGCTCGCTGTCGATAGGCAGCAGCTGAGCCTGACTGTGGGACAGCGCCTCCATAAACAGACGTCCGCAGGTCACCAGGGCCTCTTTGTTGGCCAGCAGCACCCGCTTGTT
This sequence comes from Edwardsiella ictaluri ATCC 33202, assembly GCF_000264785.1. Lineage (GTDB taxonomy): Bacteria > Pseudomonadota > Gammaproteobacteria > Enterobacterales > Enterobacteriaceae > Edwardsiella > Edwardsiella ictaluri. Next base: position 59,149 of record NZ_AFJI01000062.1, read on the forward strand.
GGCCCGAATCGCCGCCAGCGTCGGCAGCAGGCCGGCTGCACCGACAATGGCGGCCATTACCTGATCGACCTCATCCAGGGCGGCGAGTTCACAGGCAGCGTGCTCCCCGCTCATCACCGCAATCGTACCAAGGCCACACTCGAACAGGCGCTGGCGCAGCGCGGCGGCGGCACCTTCATTGGCCATACAGACATAGCGGGGGGAAAATTCACGGCACTGCTGCAGCATGACATCAACGTTCTTGCCTGCCACCAGTGCTACCACGCGGAACGCGCCGGGATTGGCCCGCACCACCGCCAGCGTACTGGTGCCGATAGAGCCGGTTGAACCTAAAATGGTCAGCGTCTTCATGAGGATACTCTGAATTACTGGGTCAAATCGCTACAGGATACGCTAACCCAGCGCACCTCCCCAGCGAATTTTGCGCCGTCGCCAAGGCGCGTCAGCAGCGAACAAACAAAAGCGCCGCCGAAGCGACGCTTATTACCGAAACGACGGACCAAGAGACGGCCGCAGCAAAGGAGCAGCGCAGCGGCCTGTGCGAATGGCACCCCGGAGTACCGCTGCAATGGCTGGATTAGAAATCCATCAACTCTTTTTCTTTATCTGCCAGCGCCGCATCGATCTTCTTGATCATCAGATCGGTGATCTTCTGGATCTCCTCCTGAGACTTGCGATCTTCGTCTTCGCTGATCTCTTTGTCTTTCAGCAGCGCCTTCACCTTATCGTTGGCATCGCGGCGTACGTTACGCACGGAAACGCGGCCAGATTCGGCTTCAGAGCGTACCAGCTTGATCAGATCCTTACGGCGTTCTTCCGTCAGCGGTGGCAGCGGAACGCGGATCACGGTGCCGGCAGAGGCGGGATTCAGGCCCAGATCGGAGGTCAGGATAGCTTTTTCGATAGCCCCGGACATGCTGCGATCGAACACGGTCAGGGCCAGCGTACGGGAGTCTTCCGCAACGATGTTGGCCAGCTGACGCAGCGGCGTCGCGGTGCCGTAGTACTCAACCTGAATACCATCGAGCAGGTTGGGATGTGCACGGCCGGTGCGGATTTTGCTGATATTGCCCTTGAATGACTCGACGCATTTATCCATGCGCGTTTCGGCATCTTTTCTGATTTCGTTGATCACGTTGCGAACCCTTGAAAACGGTGGTTGTGGTTAATAGAGTGAATTGTGCACCAAAGGCCAAGCATTTTTCAATGCGACCGGCACAATACGGCAGCCGGACGTGCCGGCTGTCCCACACGCACGCAGCGCATTATTTGGTGATCAGCGTACCTTCTTGTTCACCCATCACCACGCGACGCAGCGCACCCGGCTTATTCATGTTAAACACGCGGATCGGGAGATTATGATCGCGCGCCAGAGTGAAGGCAGCCAGATCCATCACCTTCAGCTCTTTCTCCAACACATCCTGATAGCTCAGCTGTTCATACAGCGTGGCGTCCGGATTTTTCATCGGATCGGCAGAGTAGACGCCGTCCACTTTCGTCGCCTTCAGCACGACGTCAGCCTCAATCTCGATCCCGCGCAGACAGGCGGCAGAGTCGGTAGTAAAGAACGGATTACCGGTGCCGGCGGAGAAAATCACGACGCGGTTGTTGCGCAGCAGGCTGATCGCCTCCGCCCAGCTGTAGTTGTCGCATACGCCGTTCAGCGGAATGGCGGACATCAGGCGGGCGTTGACATAGGCACGGTGCAGCGCATCGCGCATCGCCAGGCCGTTCATCACCGTCGCCAGCATCCCCATATGGTCGCCGACCACCCGGTTCATCCCCGCCTGCGCCAGACCGGCACCGCGGAACAGGTTGCCACCACCAATCACCACACCCACCTGAACGCCTAACTCAACCAGCTCTTTGACCTCCTGCGCCATGCGGTCCAGCACGCTCGCATCGATGCCAAAACCTTCTGAGCCTTGCAGAGCTTCACCGCTCAGCTTAAGCAGAATACGCTGGTAAACGGGTTTGGAATTGGTAGCCATGGTGTTTGAGTCCTAAGAAGCAGTCAATTAATTAGTCGGAGGTATTTCAATGTACGGTCTGCGCCCCTGACCGCTCATTGAAGTAAGTCTGGCCGGATAAAACAGAACCGCCTCTCGGCGGCTCTGTCGTCAAAGGGGATTATGCCCCTTTAGACATCGCGGCAACTTCTGCTGCGAAGTCAGTTTCTACTTTCTCGATACCTTCGCCTACTTCAAAGCGGATAAAGCCGGTCACGTTCGCGTTGTGCTCTTTCAGCAGCTGGCCAACGGTCTTGCTCGGATCCATAACGAAGCTCTGACCGGTCAGAGAAACTTCGCCGGTGAACTTACGCATACGGCCTTCAACCATCTTCTCAGCGATTTCGCGCGGTTTGCCAGACTGCATGGCGATATCCAGCTGGATCTGGTGCTCGTGGGCAACCACGTCTGCCGGCACATCTTCCGGCTTAACGTATTCCGGCTTGCTGGCAGCGATGTGCATGGCGATGTGCTTGATCAGCTCTTCGTCAGCGCCGGTAGCGGCAACCATAACGCCGATGCGCGCACCGTGGCTGTAGGTGCCCAGCAGGTCGCCGGTCAGTTCAGACACGCGACGGATGTTGATGTTTTCACCGATTTTGGCAACCAGCTGAGTACGCTGTTCTTCGAACTTCGCTTTCAGGGTGTCGATATTGATGATTTTGTCAGCCAGGGCAGCGGCGGCAACTTCATCGGCGAATGCTTTGAAGCCAGCGTCTTTGGCAACGAAGTCGGTTTCGCAGTTCATCTCAACGATGACACCATATTTACCGTCAGCGGCAACCTTGGTCAGGATCACGCCTTCAGCGGCAACACGGCCGGCTTTCTTGGCCGCTTTGGCCTGGCCGGATTTACGCATGTTGTCGATGGCCAGCTCGATGTCGCCGTTAGCTTCAACCAGTGCCTTTTTACATTCCATCATGCCTGCGCCGGTACGCTCACGCAGTTCTTTTACCAGGGAAGCGGTAATTTCAGCCATTGTATTTTCCTCGGTTATCTCGCCCAGAGGGAACCCCTGCGCCAGACGATTGTTCTAGAGATGACATCTTTGCGGGGTAGCCACAAAGAAAGGGGGCCATGATAGGCCCCCTAACCAACATATGAATACCGGTTAATAAGGGCTCCTGCGAGCTGTCCTTATTATTCAGCTTCAGCCATGGTTTCTTCAGCCTGGGCAACCAGATCCTGAGAACGGCCTTCACGCACGGCTTCAGCCACAGCGCTCAGGTACAGGGTCACAGCGCGGATAGCGTCATCGTTACCCGGGATAACGAAGTCAACACCGTCCGGATCTGAGTTGGTATCAACGATAGAGAATACCGGGATACCCAGGTTGTTAGCTTCTTTGATGGCGATGTGTTCGTGATCGGCATCGATAACGAACAGCGCGTCCGGCAGACCGCCCATATCTTTGATACCGCCCAGGCTGTTTTCCAGCTTGTCCAGCTCGCGGGTACGCATCAGAGCTTCTTTCTTGGTCAGCTTGTCGAAGGTGCCATCCTGAGACTGAGTTTCCAGATCTTTCAGACGCTTGATGGACTGACGAACGGTTTTCCAGTTGGTCAGCATACCGCCCAGCCAGCGGTGGTTCACGTAGAACTGATCACACTTCAGGGCTGCGTCTTTTACCGCTTCGCTTGCTGCGCGCTTGGTACCAACGAACAGGATTTTGCCCTTACGGGAAGCGATCTTGCTCAGCTCAGCCAGAGCGTCGTTGAACATCGGTACGGTTTTTTCAAGGTTGATGATGTGAACCTTGTTACGGGCACCGAAGATGAACGGCTTCATTTTCGGGTTCCAGTAACGGGTCTGGTGACCGAAGTGAACACCAGCCTTGAGCATATCGCGCATGGAAACAGTTGCCATGATTAGACCTCTATAAAAATTGGGGTTATGCCTCCACGTATCCCATGACGCCGACCACCGCACGCATTCGCGTCCGACGGCACCCCGGCACATGTGCCGATACGTGTGTGTTGTTTATGCAAATAACACAAAGTGAGATTTACAGCCTCCGCGTACGCCTTGCAGACATACGGGAACTGCGGCGCGCTTTATACCATAAACACGCGATAGACTCCACCTTTTGTTGCATTTTGAGCCAGCCCCCTGCTGCCATTTGGCAGGGCGTAGCGGGACTGTTACCATAGAAGACATTGCTTCTCATTGTCGCTGCGGCGACATCCGTGGACAGAATACCTATGGCTATTGCACTGAAAACACCACAAGACATCGAAAAAATGCGCATCGCCGGCCGCCTGGCCGCCGAGGTGCTGGAAATGATCGCACCGCACGTGGTGCCCGGCGTCACCACCGGCGAGCTGGATCGCCTGTGCGATGCGCACATCACACAGCAACAGCACGCCATCTCCGCCTGCCTGGGCTATCACGGCTACCCGAAGTCCGTCTGTATTTCGGTCAATGAGGTGGTCTGCCACGGTATCCCGAGCGACGAGAAGGCGCTTAAGGAAGGCGATATCGTCAATATCGACGTCACCGTGATCAAAGACGGCTGGCACGGCGATACCTCAAAAATGTTTATCGTTGGCAAACCGACTATCCTCGGCGAACGTCTGTGTCGCGTCACCCAGGAGAGCCTGTATCTGGCACTGAGGATGGTCAAACCAGGCATCCGCTTACGCAGCATCGGCAAGGCCATTCAGAAATTCGTTGAAGAGAACGGTTTCTCCGTGGTGCGGGAATACTGCGGCCACGGCATTGGTGAAGTGTTCCACGAAGAGCCGCAGGTGTTGCACTATGATGCCGATGACAGCGGCGTGGTACTGCAGGCGGGCATGACGTTCACCATTGAACCGATGGTCAACGCCGGTGACTACCGCATCCGCCTGATGAAGGATGGCTGGACGGTAAAAACTAAGGATCGCAGCTTGTCCGCGCAGTATGAGCATACTATCGTTGTCACAGATAACGGCTGCGAGATCCTGACGCTGCGCGAAGAAGAGCACGAGTTACCGCGGGTGATCGCCCACGACATGAGCGCCCAGTGAGTACGCGCCCGCCCCTACGGGGGCGTCTCACTGCAGCACACCGATAACCTAGGCCGGCTTATGCCGGCTTTTTTATCAATGGACTGCCTATGGCCGAGTTATCGCATGGCGAATCAGATGCCCTGCCGCCCGTATCGCCGGACACCCTCCCAGCTGACGCGCTGACCTGCGCCGGGCTGAAGCCCCATATGGAACAACTGCGTCACTGGCTGGATGAGGCATTTCGCCGCGGCGAGAGCGCCGAGTCCCTGGTTGCCGCCCGTACCCACTATATCGATCGTTTGCTGCTGCGCCTGTGGTGCAACTATGGCTTCGACTCCCAGCCCGACCTGGCGCTGATCGCCGTCGGCGGCTATGGTCGAGCTGAGCTGCACCCGCTATCGGACATCGACCTGCTGCTGCTCAGCGCCGAACCGCTGGCACAGGAGCAAGAGGTGCAGATTGGCGCGCTGATCGCCCTGCTATGGGACCTGCGTCTGGAAGTTGGCCACAGCGTGCGTACCCTGGCGCAGTGCCTGAGCGAAGGGCTGGCCGACCTGACCGTCGCCACCAACCTGATCGAATCCCGTCTGCTGTGCGGCGACGTCACCCTGTTTCTCCAGTTACAAAAACAGCTATTCTGCGATGACTTCTGGCCCTCACCGTGCTTTTACCACGCCAAAGTGAACGAACAGCGCGAGCGCCACCAGCGCTACCACGGTACCAGCTATAATCTGGAGCCGGATATCAAGGCCAGCCCCGGTGGTCTGCGCGATATTCACACCCTGCTGTGGGTGGCACATCGCCACTTTGGTGCCACCTCCCTCGATGAGATGGTCGGCTTCGGCTACCTGACGAGCGCCGAACGTGACGAACTGAACGAATGCCGCAGCTTCCTGTGGCGTATCCGATTCGCCCTGCATCTGGTGGTCAACCGCTACGACAACCGCCTGCTGTTCGATCGTCAGCTCAGCGTCGCCCGACTGCTGGGTTATCAGGGCGAAGGCAACGTGCCCATCGAAAAGATGATGAAAGAGTTTTACCGCATGACCCGACGGGTGCGTGAGCTGAACCAAATGCTGCTACAGCTATTCGATGAGGCGATCCTGGCGCTGGACACCCGGGAAAAACCGCACATTCTCGACGACTACTTCCAGCTGCGCGGCACCCTGATCGATCTGCGCGATCCGGACACCTTCAGCCACGACCCGGTGATTATTCTACGCCTGTTCTACGCCATGGCGCGCAATCCGGAGATCGAAGGTATCTATTCCACCACGCTGCGTCAGCTGCGCTACGCGCGCCGCCATCTGAAACAGCCGCTGTGTGCCCTGCCCGAGGCGCGCCACCTGTTCATGGCGATCCTGCGCCACCCCGGCGCGGTGCAACGCGCCCTGCTGCCCATGCACCACCACAGCGTCCTGTGGGCCTATATGCCACAGTGGGGGAAGATCGTCGGCCAGATGCAGTTTGACCTGTTCCACGCCTACACCGTGGACGAGCACACCATGCGGGCTCTGCTCAAGCTGGAGAGCTTTGCCGATCGGGATAACCATGGGTGCCACCCGCTGTGCGTCGAGCTCTATCCACGCCTGCCGCAGCCGGAGCTGCTGCTGCTCGCCGCCCTGTTCCACGATATCGCTAAAGGGCGCGGCGGTGACCACTCCCTGCTCGGTGCCGATGACGTGCTGGAGTTTGCCCGTCTGCACGGTCTCAATACGCGAGACACCCAGCTGGTGGCCTGGCTGGTACGCTGCCATCTGCTGATGTCGGTCACCGCCCAGCGCCGCGACATTCAGGATCCCGAGATCATTCGCCACTTCTGTACGGAGGTGCACAGCGAAACCCGGCTACGCTATCTGCTCTGCCTGACGGTCGCCGATATCTGCGCGACCAACGAAAACCTGTGGAACAGCTGGAAGCAGAGCCTGCTGCGCGAACTGTTCTTCGCCAGCGAAAAACAGCTGCGCCGCGGTATGCACAGTAGCCCGGACATGCGCGAACGGGTACGTCATCACCGACTGCAGGCGCTGGCGCTGCTGCGGATGGATAACATCGATGAGCCGGAGCTGATGCAGCTGTGGGGCCGCTGCCGCGCGGACTACTTCCTGCGCCATACGCCCGGTCAACTGGCGTGGCACGCCCGCCACCTGCTGCGCCACCGCGGCGACGGCCCCCTGGTGCTGGTCAGTCAGCATGCCACCCGCGGTGGTACCGAAATCTTCATCTACAGCCCCGATCGGCCTTACCTGTTCGCTGCCGTCGCCGGTGAGCTTGATCGGCGCAATCTCAGCGTACACGACGCACAGATCTTCACCAATCGCGATAACTACGCCATGGACACCTTTGTGGTACTGGAGCCAGACGGCAACCCGCTGGCGCCCGATCGTCACGACACCATCCGTCTGGCGCTGGAACACGCGCTGACGCAGCCACGTTATCACCCGCCGCGCGCGCGCCGCGCGCCAGCGCGTCTACGCCACTTCAGCGTTCCAACGGAAGTTAGCTTCCTGCCAGCCCATAACGCCCGGCGTAGCTACATGGAGCTGGTGGCGCTCGATCGTCCGGGGCTGTTGGCACACATCGGCGAGATCTTTGCCGAAATGGGGCTATCGCTGCACGGCGCCCGCATTACCACCATTGGCGAGCGGGTTGAGGATCTGTTTATTCTGGCCGACGGCGAACGGCGTGCATTAACGCCTGACATGCAGCGTGATCTGGCACAACGGTTGACAGAAACCCTGCTTAGCGCCGATAAAGGGTAGTTTTTTCGCACCCACGCGCCTGCCCCGGCGGGCAATGCGTGGGACGGTTGATATTACGAGAGGAATATAGACAGGATGCAGCAGTTACAGACAGTTATCGAAAATGCCTTTGAGCGCCGCGCCGAGATCACACCGGCCAACACCGACAGCATCACCCGTGAGGCGGTCAGCCAGGTCATCGCCCTGCTCGACAGCGGTGCCCTGCGCGTTGCCGAAAAAATTAACGGCGAATGGGTCACCCACCAGTGGCTGAAGAAGGCGGTACTGCTCTCTTTCCGCATCAACGACAACCGCCTGATGGAAGGTGCGGAAACCCGTTTCTACGACAAAGTGCCGATGAAGTTCGCCGACTATGACGAAGCCCGCTTTCAGCGCGAGGGATTCCGCGTCGTGCCACCGGCGTCCGTTCGCCAGGGAGCCTTCATCGCCCGCAATACCGTACTGATGCCCTCCTACGTCAACATTGGCGCCTACGTTGACGAAGGCACCATGGTCGATACCTGGGCCACCGTCGGCTCCTGCGCCCAGATCGGTAAAAACGTTCACCTCTCCGGCGGCGTCGGCATCGGCGGCGTACTGGAGCCGCTGCAGGCCAATCCGACCATCATCGAGGATAACTGCTTCATCGGCGCCCGCTCCGAAGTGGTCGAAGGGGTAATCGTTGAAGAGGGCTCGGTTATCTCTATGGGTGTATTCATCGGGCAGAGTACCAAGATCTATGACCGTGAAACCGGCGAAGTCCACTACGGTCGAGTACCGGCAGGCTCCGTGGTCGTCTCCGGCAACCTGCCTTCCAAACGCGGCGACTACAGCCTGTACTGCGCGGTTATCGTCAAGAAAGTGGATGCCAAGACGCTCGGTAAGGTCGGCATCAACGAGCTACTGCGCACCATCGACTGATCTCCTCTCGCCCAGCCGCCCGGCGCCGGGCGGCCTTTAACCACCGCACAGCGACGCCCCAGCCCCATTACCACAGGAGCGGTGATCAAGCTCACCAACAAAGCCTACTCCCGCGGCCTCCACAGCTAAATACATCGGTACCTGTTCCTGGGATCCAATCCGCCGCCCCCCCATAAAAGAGCGCGATAATCCTTCTGGTATCACAGGCAAAATAGCCCACCGCATGTATACTTTCAGCGCAATTAGGTTCTTTATTATTTGTCAAAAATGCCCCATCAAAACCACGACTGTATTCATTCCGCCAGAAACCGTCTCTGACGGAGCCGACGCGTTAACGCATGAAAGGTGCCGCTATGTATGACAATCTGAAAAGCCTGGGGATCACCCAACCGGAAGAGATCGATCGCTATAGCCTGCGTCAGGAGGCCAACAACGATATTCTGAAGATTTACTTCCGCAAGGATAAGGGCGAATTCTTTGCCAAGAGCGTGAAGTTCAAATACCCACGCCAGCGTAAAACCATACTGAGCGACAACGACAGCCAGGGGATGCGGGAGATCAGCGAGATCAGCCCCAACCTGCGCTATGTCATCGAGGAGCTGGACCGCCTGTGCCTGCGCGATCGCCAGGAAGAGGATCTGAAGCGCAAAATCCTGGACGATCTGCGCCATCTGGAGAGCGTGGTCGCCAACAAGATCGCCGAGATTGAGGCCGACCTGGAGAAACTCACCGGCAAATAGCGCCGCGACGGCAGCGCGGCGTCTCCGTACCGCGGCGACTAGTCTAAGCGCTGCGCCCAGGCACTGACCCACGGCGAGGTAACCGCTTCCGGCTCCGGCGCCTGCTGGCCATCCACCTCGAACAGCTCACCCAGTCGGGTCGCCCCCTGCTCCTGCAGCAGTGCATCAAACCGATGTCCGGCGCCACAGAAATGGGCAAAGCCGCTGTCGCCCAACGCGATCAGCCCATAGCGCAGCGCCGTCTGCTGTCCCCCCTCATCGCGCAGCGCCACAAACAGCGGCACCAGCGTATCAGGCAAGTCACCTTGCCCGGTGGTCGAGGTCACCACCAGGACATGCTGCTGAGCATAACGCTGCCAGTCAGCCAGCGTCCCCTCCTCAAACAGCGTCACCTGGTGCCCCTGCTGCTGCAGAATGGCCTGCGCTTCTTCCGCAACCATCAGCGCGTTGCCATATACGGTTCCCACAAAAATGCCCACTTGCGCCATTGCCCACTCCTTCTGTCAGACCTATTGACCGCTCTCAGTCTCATCCGCTCTATCCTGAAGGCAATCGGGTATAAACTCAACCCGATCAAGCTCAGGGAGATAGGTTTGCCAGCCCAACCCGTCCATCAGCGCCTGCCAGCGCAGATCCAGGCCTGCCCGTAGACACAGCGCCTCACCGCTCACCGGATGCGTCAGGCACAGTTCGCTGGCGTGTAGCATTAAACCGGGCGTATCAAAATGGACGGCGATGCCGCGATTCTGGCGCAGATCGCCGTGCGCGGTATCACCGATGATCGGATGGCGCAGGTGTGCCATATGGCGGCGCAGCTGATGCTTACGGCCGGTCTGCGGTCTCAGCTCAACCAAGCTAAAGCGCGACGTCGGATAACGGCCAATGGCCAGCGGCACCTCCGCCGTTGCCAGCCCCCGGTAGTAGGTCTGCGCTGGCTGCGGGGCACGATCGGGGGAGCGGAAACGATCGGCGATTTTATCCAACTCCGGTGTCAACGGATAGTCAAGCAGCGCCTCTCCCTGCAAATAACCGCGGACCACCGCATGATAGACTTTATGGATCTGATGCTGTTCAAATTGCTGGGCCAGCGCGCGCGCAATCTCGCTCGATAGCCCCAGCAGAAGCACCCCGGAAGTCGGCCGATCCAGGCGATGGACGGTATAGACATGGCGCCCGATCATATCGCGCACCGTCTGCATAACCACCACCTTCTCTTTACGATCCAGCCAGCTGCGGTGAACCAACCACCCGGCAGGCTTATTGACTGCCACCAGATGATCATCCTGATAAATAATTTGCATCCCGATACCCGACAAAAAGAAAAAACGCGGCACCTTACAGCATTACCCACCGGAAGCGCAATCTGGCGCGCAGCGCGATGGATCCCCCCGACTACTGCGGATCGCCGCCAAGATGCCGATCCAGGCGCTGCAGCGCCGCCAGCAGCGGAGCCACCCGCGCCAGATCCGGTTGGTAAGCCATCTCAATATAAGGGGCGATCGCCATCCGCTGCGGCAGGGGAGCTCTGCGGAGCAACAGGGCATTCATGCGCGGTAAAAAGACCCACTGCAGCCACTCGGCCGCCTCCAGGGTATCGACACAGAACGGCTCCTGGCTTGCCAGGGCGTCGTCGGCTGGCGCCTGCGCCTGCCACAGGGACAGTGCGCGCATCTGGGCTTCGATCTGCTGTAAATGGCTGCGTACAATGGCGTAATCACTCATGACGGGCTCTCTTGCGGTCTGGTGGGAAAAACGCGTCAGCATACCACCGACGGCGCCGTGCCCAAACCGGGCGGGAAAAATCGGGCGCAAAAAAGAGGGGGTGCTGTCATGCAGCACCCCCTGATTCGTTTTATAGCAGTCCCGCTACACAACGTGCTCCCTGCTCATCCGTGAAAACTTTTCCCTGCGGATTTCCTTTTCCGGACACTCCATTGCCTGCGTCCTGCTCGCCATCCGGGCAAGATCCCTCAGTCATCCTGACACACCGGCCATCCAAACCGGCTCTCAGTCTCCTTCCTGGAGGTGTCCCTCATTTCATCCTGAAATATCCTGACCGACGTCCTGCGGTACATCCTTTCGCCCGTCCTGGGTGGGTCCTCGCCTCGTCCTGAGACAACATCATCCTGATGTGTCCTTAATCCGGCAACTCCCTTTCGATGTAATTACTTTCGCCGATTTTCGCAGGTTTAGCAATGGTGATATTGTCTTACATATGTGATACTTACGTAATCTTTGAATTTTAATATCATGATAACTATCGAATTTACGACGGCGTTTCGAAAAATAATCAGATAATAAAACGAGATCTCTCACAGTGCGTGTAAGAGATCTCTCACACACCGAGCCGCCATTACCCTACTTCCTGTGCCAGCGGCTGCAATTCCGCGAGGAACTCGGTCAACGTCTGCGCCAGCACACGCCGCTGCGGGCTACCAAACTGCTCAAGCAATACGCTGCCACTCAGGTTACACAGCGTCACCATGCTCAGCTCATCCGCTGTGCTGGCCAGGAACAGGGTCGGCGACAGCTTCAGACGACGCTGGGTGACCAAATGGCCTATCTGGTTCTCCTGCAGGCGATGCAGGTCCTCCACGCTCCAGACCTGCACCAGATCCATCTCGATCTCATTCCAGCGCGCGCGCATATCGCCGGCGTACTGGGTGGTAAAAAACGGCGCCAGTGCCGGATGCAGCCGGATATCCAGCGCCCGGCCAATCCCCTCCAGATCCTCCCCGCGCCCCGGCTCGGGACGCCAGAATACGCAGTCGTCGCGACTGTAGACCACGCAGGGGGACGGAATACCGTACAGCGCATGGCTGGACGGCCAGTCGCCGTGCTGCTGCTGCCACTGCGCCACATAGCGCTGAGTAAATTCGCGCAGGGCGGCGGAAACCTGATGCTCCATAATATTCTCTCTGTCTTTTGGGGCGGAATCCCATCACGCACCGTCGCACCGGCGCAGCGCAGAGACGCGTGCCCACAGTTACGGGATACCGCCTGGCGGTGGTAAACTGCGGCAAGCGATGACCGGCCTCTGCGCCGGTTTCCCATTGTACCCTGCTGTCGCACCGCGCACAGCCGCTTTCACCACAGGTTAACCGTATGTCATACCAAGAGAACCCGGCGCTCACCTCCCTGACCCTGGGCAAGGCCACCGAATACCGCGACCAGTATGATGCCTCGCTGCTGCAGGCCGTACCGCGCAGCATGAACCGCGAACCGCTGGGGCTCTACCCCAACGCGCTGCCGTTCCACGGCGCCGATATCTGGACCCTGTACGAGCTCTCCTGGCTCAACGCCAACGGCCTGCCGCAGGTCGCCTTGGCCGAGGTTGTCCTGGATGCCTACGGCGCCAATCTGATCGAATCAAAGAGCTTTAAGCTCTATCTCAACAGCTTTAACCAAACCCGTTTCGCCGACTGGGACACGGTGCAGCACACGTTACAGCGCGACCTGACCCACTGTGCCCAGGGTAGTGTCAGCGTCACCCTGCTGCGCCTGTCGCAGGCCGAAGGCCAGCCTATCGCCGCGCTCCCCGGCGAGTGCATCGATGACCAGCCCATCAGCATCGACAGTTACTGCTTCGACGCCACCCTGCTGGAAAACGCCGCGGATCCGACTCGCCAGGTCGAAGAGACGCTGGTCAGCCACCTGCTGAAGTCCAACTGCCTGATAACCCATCAGCCCGACTGGGGCTCCGTGATGATCCGCTACCGCGGCGCAGCCATCAGCCACGAGGCGCTGCTGCGCTACCTGGTCTCGTTCCGCCACCACAACGAGTTCCACGAACAATGTGTGGAGCGAATTTTCAACGATATTCAACGTTTCTGTCGGCCAGAGGCACTCAGCGTGTACGCCCGCTACACGCGGCGCGGCGGGTTGGACATCAACCCTTGGCGCAGCAACGTCCCGTATCAGCCACCCCGCGGGCGCCTGGCGCGCCAATAGTTGCGGAGAGACATTGATTTTTGGCATTTTTCCCTGACAGGGTTGGCAAGACGCCTGCGCACACGGTAAGGTGAAAACGGTACGGAGCGGCGCCCATACACGCCGCCCGGAGTGAGACGCCGGGCACAGTAACGCCCCACGGCGACGCGGTAACCGCATCGTTTGGATGCCTAGGAGAGATTTTGATTACACACATCAGCCCGTTGGGATCGATGGATCTGTTGTCACAGATGGAAGTGGACATGCTGAAACGCACAGCCAGCAGTGACCTGTATCGCCTGTTCCGTAACTGCTCCCTTGCCGTGCTCAACTCCGGCGCGAAAACGGACAACAGCACCGAGCTGCTGTCTCGCTTTGAAAACTTTGATATCAACGTGCTACGCCGTGAACGCGGCGTTAAGCTGGAGCTTATCAACCCACCGGAGGAGGCCTTCGTCGACGGGCGCATCATCCGGGCACTGCAGGCTAACCTGTTTGCGGTCCTGCGCGATATTCTGTTTGTTAACGGCCAGCTGATGAGCGCCCAGCGCACCCAGGATCTGGATCTGGAAAACCCGACCATCATCACCAATCTGGTGTTTTCAATATTGCGCAATGCCCGATCGCTGCACGTTGGTGATGAACCTAACATGATCGTCTGCTGGGGTGGCCACTCCATCAGTGAAGTTGAGTACCAGTATGGCCGCCAGGTCGGTAATCAGCTGGGGTTGCGCGAGCTGAACATCTGCACCGGCTGCGGGCCCGGCGTCATGGAGGCGCCGATGAAGGGTGCCGCCGTCGGCCACGCCCAGCAGCGCTACCATGAGGGACGCTTTATCGGTATGACCGAGCCCTCGATCATCGCCGCTGAGCCGCCCAACCCACTGGTCAATGAGCTTATCATCATGCCGGATATCGAAAAGCGGCTGGAGGCCTTTGTCCGATTCGGCCACGGCATCATCATCTTTCCCGGCGGTGTAGGCACGGCAGAGGAGCTGCTGTACCTGTTGGGGATCCTGATGGATCCTGAGAACCATGACCAGGTGCTGCCGCTGATCCTGACCGGACCGCAGGAGAGCGCCGACTATTTCCGCGTGCTGGATGACTTTATCGTCAATACGTTGGGCGAGCAGGCGCGCAGTCACTATCAGATCATCATTGACGATCCGGCCGAAGTGGCGCGGCGCATGAAGCTCGCCATGCCGCGGGTTAAAGAGAATCGGCGCCAGAGCGGCGATTTCTACAGCTTTAACTGGTCACTGAAAATCAGCGCCGACCTACAGATACCGTTTGCACCGACCCACGCCAACATGGCCAACCTTAACCTGCATCCCAATCAGTCGCCGGAGCAGCTTGCCGCCGCCCTGCGCCGCGCCTTCTCCGGCATCGTGGCCGGCAACGTGAAAGAGACGGGGATCCACGCCATCGCCGAGCACGGGCCGTTCAAGCTGCACGGCGATCCGCAGATGATGCAGCACATGGACCGTCTGCTGCAGGGCTTTGTCGCCCAACAGCGTATGAAGCTGCCCGGTTCGGCCTATGTGCCCTGCTACCAGATCGTCCGCTGAGTCTTTACCCCGGGGCGCACCGCCGCCCCGCTAATCCGGTTAAATCGCTATGTCCATCCATCTGTTAATCGTCGATGCCCTCAATCTGATCCGCCGCATTCACGCCGTGCAGGGTTCTCCCTGCGGCGACGCCTGCAGCGCGGCGCTGCGTCAGCTGGTGGGACATACCACGCCCAGCCACGCCGTCGCCGTTTTTGACCAAGATGATCGCGCGGAGAGCTGGCGTCATCGACTGCTCCCCGGCTATAAGGCCGGCCGTCAGGCGATGCCGGATGCACTGGCGCAGGAGATGGAGAGCCTACGCGCCGCGTTTACCGCCCAGGGCGTCGCCTGCTGGCACAGCCCCGGCAATGAGGCGGACGATCTGGCCGCCACGCTGGCGTACAAAGTGGCGCAGGGCGGACATCGGGTGACGATCGTCTCAACCGATAAAGGCTACTGCCAGCTGCTCTCGCCGCAGATCCAAATCCGCGACTATTTTCAAAAGCGCTGGCTGGATCTGCCGTTTGTACAGCGTGAGTTTGGCGTAGCGCCGCAGCAGCTGACGGACTTCTGGGGGCTGGCGGGGATCGGCAGCAGCAAGATCCCCGGCATCAGCGGCATCGGCGCCAAGACCGCCGCCGCGCTATTGAAGGAGTTCGGATCGCTGGAGGCACTCTATCAGCACCTGGCGCAGGTGCCCGAACGCTGGCGTCAACGCCTGACCGAGCAGCGGGAGATGGCGGAAATCTGTCGCCGCGTCGCGACGCTGCAGACCGACCTGGCACTGCACGGCAATCTGCAGCAGCTACGTCTGAACGGCCGAGCATAGCCGCCGCCGAACGGCGGCGGTGCCGGGGGTTAGTCACGCTGTTCGCGGCGGCGGAATTCCCGTTCGTCGCGACGGCCGGGAATGGCGCCCCAGATGCGCCGAACGTGCACCGTCACCTCTTCACGATCGTGATACAGCTGCTTGGCCGCAATCTGTGCATTGATGCCGTTCTCTTTCAGCACCTGTGCCAGCGTGGCCAAATTCTGGCTCACCTCTTCGTAGCGCTTCTTCATCGGTAGCTTCAGGTTGAAGATAGCCTCCCGACACCAGCCATTGACCAGCCAACGGGCCATCAATGCCGAGACCTTGGCCGGCTTCTCGACCATATCGCACACCAGCCAGTCGTTATCGCCTTCCGGCGTAAAGCGGAAGCCATCGGCGCGGTGATGGGTCACCTGCCCGGTCTCCATCAGGCTCGGCACCATCGGGCCATTGTCGATAGCCTGTACCATCATGCTGCGCTGCACCAGCTGATAGGTCCAACCACCGGGGCAGGCCCCCAGATCGACGGCGCGCATGCCGCTGCCCAGACGCTCATCCCACTCATCCGCGGGGATAAAGACGTGGAACGCCTCCTCCAGCTTGAGGGTAGAGCGGCTGGGGGCGTCGGCGGGAAACTTCAGGCGAGGGATCCCCATATAAAACGGCGAGTTATTATCGCTATACGAGTAACCGACGTAGCAGCAGCCCGGTGCAATAAACAGTACGTGCACTACCGGACGATAGGGATTCTCCTGGCGCAACAGGGTACGCTGCTCACGCAGCGCCGCGCGCAGCGGCACGGTGAACTTACGACAGAACTTCAGCAACTCTTTACTTTCGTTGGTATCTGGTACCTCGACGCGCAGCTCACCGCCGCCCTCGACAACCCCCAGCAGCATGCCGCAGATCGGTGCGATGCGATCCTCAGGCGGCAAATCTTTCAGCAGCTCGCCGACCACCAGCATCTGACGGGCAAAGATCAGCTCCCGGAACGGCAGTTTTCGTGCCAGTGTGTCCGCATCGTCCGGCTGATAGCACTCAAACAGCACATAGCCGCTGTTCTCTTTCACCCGGGCAAAGCCGTACACCTCAAGAGCCGCCGCTTTATCGGTGATCTCCGCAGCACACTCTTTCTCAAAACCAGGACGGCAATATAAAGCAAGTCTATTCATGGCGTTCCGCCCTCTTTCCCATGCGCATCGCGCCAATCAACATCAATACCCAGCCAATCAGGAAGCAGGTGCCACCGATCGGTGTGATATACACCCAAATTTTAAGCTGCGATAGCGCCAGACAGTAAAGACTGCCGCTGAACAGCACGGTTCCCAGCGCCAGCAAGGCGCTGCTCCAGTAAAACCACAGATTACTGCGACGCAGCATCAGCGCCGCCAGGCCCAGGATCGCCAGCGTATGCACCGCCTGGTACTGCAGTCCGGTATGCAGCCAGGCCACCTCTTTGGCTCCCAGCGTATTACCCAGTACGTGGGCGCCAAACGCGCCCAGCGCCACAAAGATAAAACCGCTGATGGCGGCAAATAAAATCATGGAACGGCTACTCATCACGTGACCTTTTCACTCTTTTTCCTCACGCACGCCGGCACCATCCGATTCATAGCGGAAGCGGAATTTCTCCTGCTCACCGGCGGCCCTGGCCAGTATCCACTGGCGAAAAGCGGATATTTTACCCAAGTCTGCCTGCGCATCTTGGCAAACCAGATAAAAGGCATTTTTACTGATCAGAACATCGTTGAACGGGCAGACCAGGCGCCCGGCCTCGATCTCCGTCTGCGCCATCACATTGTTGACCAGCGCAATCCCCTGACCGTGTACGGCGGCCTGCACCACCATGGCACTGTGGCTGAAGATCGGCCCCTGCTGCACGTTGATGTGCTGCAGGCCGAGCTGCCGGGTATAGGCCAGCCAATCGCGGCGCGACGTGTCGTGCAGCAGCGTATGATAAGCCAGATCGGCCGGATCTTTTAGCGGGTGTTCTCCCAGCAGCAGCTGGGGCGAACAGACCGGCATCAGATATTCGGCATACAGTCGCTCGACCCGCAGCCCCGGCCAGTGACCACGGCCGTAGAAAATGGCGACGTCAACGTCGTCCGCCAGCTTGCCCTCCTCCCGATCCACCGCCTGAATACGCACATCGATGCCGGGATAGGCGCTATTGAAGCCGGAGAGACGCGGCACCAACCACTGAATGGCGAAGCTCGGTGGCAGGCTGACGGTCAGCGCCCCCTTGGCACTCCGCGCCTGCAGCTTACGCGTAGCATCGTTCAGCGCAGAAAAGATCTCCTTGATATCCAGATAATAACTCTGTCCTTCCTCCGTCAGCAGCAGTGAGCGATTGCGGCGGCGGAACAGCTTCAACCCCAGAAAATCCTCCAGCGATTTGATCTGATGGCTGACCGCTGCCTGCGTCACGAACAGCTCCTCAGCAGCCTTGGTAAAACTCAGATGTCTGGCTGCGGCATCAAAGACGCGCAGCGCATTCAGAGGCGGTAATCGTTTCGACATATCGGTCACTTACTATCAAATGGTTACCCACGGTTAACCGGATGTTTACACATTAGTTTTTTTTATCCGAGCCATTATAATTTGTCCGTTGAGGATAGGCCAGCAAATACCTATAGTGGCGGCACTTCCCAGGCCGGAACGAAAAAGCAGGAATGACTATTTTCAGGAATGCTTTTGGCTTTGTGGTTGTGATGTTGTGTTTGCAAGTTGTCTGACACCTTTCAGACATGGTAGCGGCGTGAGCCCCTGCCGTTTTTCACTTCCTGTACATTTACCCTGTCTGTCCATAGTGATTTAGTAGCACCGCCCGTTGCGGTGCTTTTTTTTCGGCGCCACGGCGCGGAAAAGCCCATACAATCGCTTCATCATCGCCCTTTACCGGTTTAAAATATCCGCCATTTAGGCCCGTGCGCCAGTCCGCTCAGCGGGCTGCGGTAAATTGTGAGCCCGGTCTCGGATTAATCCTGTTAATCCTGAATCCGGTTCATATCCCGCTTCCGCGCCATATTACTGAGATCCCACCCATGACGTTTGACTTTATGGCGCTGCGCCGCGACTTCCCTGCGCTGGGAGCGGACAGCGTTTACCTGGACAGCGCCGCCACCGCACTGAAACCACGGGCGGTGCTGGAGGCCATTCAGGCCTATTACACCGACAACGGTGCCACGGTACACCGCAGCCAGCACGTGGCTGCCCGACACCTCACCGAACGCTTCGAAAGCACCCGGCGTCAGACGGCGGCGCTGATCGGGGCCGATGAGCATGAAATTATCTGGAGCAAAGGCGCGACCGAATCGATCAACCTGGTCGCCCAGAGCTACCTGCGACCGCGCCTGCGCCCCGGTGATCGGATCTTGGTCAGCGAGGCTGAACACCACGCGAATCTGATCCCATGGCTGATGGTCGCCGAGCAGTGCCAGGCGCAGGTCGTCCCCCTACCGGTCGATGCACGCGGCCTTCCGGACCTCACCCAGCTCCCGGCTCTGCTCGAATTGCACCCACGCCTGCTGGCCCTCGGACAGATGTCCAACGTCACCGGCGGCTGCCCGGATCTGGCGCAGGCGATCGCCCAGGCGCATGCCTACGGCTGCGTCGTCATGGTCGACGGTGCGCAGGGGGTGGTACACCATCCCCTTGATGTGCACGCCGCCGACGCCGATTTCTACGTCTTCTCAGCCCATAAGCTGTATGGCCCCTGCGGGCTGGGCGTACTGTACGGCAAACGCGCGCTGCTGGAGGAGATGCACGCCTGGCAGGGCGGCGGAAAGATGCTGACCCATGCCGACTTTCACGGCTTTACGGAGCAAGCAGTACCACACCGCTTCGAGGCGGGTACCCCCAACATTGCCGGGGTGCTCGGCTTTAGCGCCGCCCTTGACTGGCTGGCAAAGATCGATCTCCCCGCCGCCGAGCACCACTGCGTCGCGCTGGCGCAGCAGGCGGAGGCGGAACTGGGCCAACTGCCCGGCTTTATCAGCTACCGGGCACCCGACAGCGCCCTGCTGGCGTTTAATTTTGCCGGGATCCACCACAGCGATCTCAATACCCTGATTTCAGAGCAGGGCGTCGCGCTGCGTAGCGGCGCACACTGCGCGGCGCCGCTGATGCAGGCCCTTGGCGTCAGCGGCACGCTGCGTGCCGCCTTCGCCCCCTACAATACCCCCGCCGATGTCCAGGCGCTGGTGCAGGCCGTCGGCCGCGCCGTTTCACTGCTTAACGAGGATCCGCTATGAAGGCACCGCACCCCTTTGGCCGTCAGATCACCGCACAGACTCTGTGTCAGCGCTTTGCCGGACTGACGCAGTGGGAAGATCGCTACCGCCAGATTATCATGCTGGCACGCGAGCTGCCGCCGCTGGATGACACGCTGCGCTGCCCGCAGGCGGAGCTCGCAGGCTGTGAAAACCGGGTCTGGCTGGACGGAGAACGGCTGGAAGACGGCACCCTGCATCTGTACGGCGACAGCGAAGGACGCATCGTCAAGGGGCTGCTGGCGATCCTGTTGACCGCCATCGAAGGGAAAACGCCCGCTCAGGTGCTGGAGAGCGATCCGCTGGCGCTGTTTGGCGAACTCAATATCATGGCGCAGCTGAGCGCCTCGCGCAGCAGCGGGTTACAGGCCCTGGCGCAGGGCGTTGCGGCGATTGCCCGCCGCTATGCCGACGCGGCGCGCTGAGCGCGGCGGGCCAGCAGTTTTTTCAGGGCATGGGAGACCGCCACAAAGCCAAAGCTGGCGGTCACCATCGTCACCGAGCCAAACCCGGCGCTGCAGTCCATACGCTTCGGCCCCTCGGCAGTGCTACGCTGCGCGCAGACGCTGCCGTCCGGCTGCGGATAGACCAACGCCTCGCTGGAGAAGACACAGTCGATGCCCAGCTTTCCCCGGCTGTTCTTCACGATGCGGTGATCCACCTTCAACCGTTCGCGCAGCTTGGCCGCCAGCGGATCCTGAATAGTCTTGGCCAGATCGGCCACCTCAATGCGCGTCGGATCGATCTGCCCCCCGGCGCCGCCGGTGGTCACCAGCGGGATCTTGTTGCGCCGACAGTGCGCCAGCAACGCCGCCTTGGGTCGTACGCTATCGATGGCATCGATCACATAGTCGAAGCGGCCATCGATCAGCGCGGCCACGTTATCCGGGGTAATAAAGTCATCCACGCAGGTCACCCGGCACTCGGGGTTAATCTCCCGGATCCGCGCGGCCAGTGCCTCGCCCTTAGGCTGCCCGACGGTGCTGCGCAGGGCCTGAATCTGCCGGTTGGTATTGGTCACGCAGACATCATCCATATCGATCAGCGTGAGGGTGCCAATCCCGCTACGCGCCAGCGCCTCTACGGCCCAGGAGCCAACGCCGCCCAAGCCAATGACACAGAAGTGGGCGCCAGCGAACGCCTCTAGCGCCGGGCGGCCATACAGGCGCGCAATCCCGCTGAAGCGTTGCCAATAGGCGTCAGAAAATGGTGCAGTCATGGGAGGTCCCCTATCAAGCGTGAAAACTGCCGGGCAGTATAGGGGATAGCGAGAAAAACAAAAGGGGCACGCATGCCCCTGGCGTTCCCTATCCCGCACGCCTCAGTTACGTACCAGTACCTGCCCACCGTCGTGACTGGCGCGCTGCGGGTGATAGGCGTTAAACAGCGGTGCACCGCTCTGTGGCGTTTTCAGCAGCCAGACCCGGCCATAGTGATTGTAGTAGCCAGCCCAGTGTCCGGCCTCCGGACCGATCCCCTGATAAATGTCGAAATGCTGCCCCTTGATGGCACCGCCCACGTCCAGCGCCACCATCAGGCGCATCTGGTAGCGCCCGGTAAATTTTCCCTGCGGGCTGAGCTGCGGCACTTCGGCCAGCAGCACCGATCCTGCCGGGATCAGCGAGCGGTCCGACGCCACGGAGGCCTTGGCGATCAGCGGCACGCCGCTGGCACCTTTCACCGGCGCAAACTGCTCCGGCTTAAAGAAGACAAATGAGGGGTTCTGCTCCAGCAACTCACGCACCTCTGCACGGCTGTGACCATCGGCCCACTGGCGGATCGCCTGCATCGACATATCCTCCCTGGCAACCTCACCGCGATCGATCAGCACCTTGCCGATACTGTGGTAGGCATGGCCATTCTTACCGGCGTAGCCAAAGAAGGTCAGGGGCTGGCCGTCGCCAAAGTCGACGTAGCCGCTACCCTGTACCTCCATCATAAAGTTGTCCATCAGCGAGTTGCTGTAGGCAATCTCCAACCCGCGATTATCCAGGGCGCCATTGTAGATGGCTGAGCGTGCCGGCAGGCGGCCACGTTTATGCGGCATGCGGTACAACGGATACCGAAACGCCCCCTGAGGCCGGGTACGCGCCTGTACCACCGGCGTGTAATACCCGGTAAACTGCACGTTGCCAAAGTTATCCACGCCCTCCATCTGGTAGGCGTTCAGGCCAAACTGTGCCAGCCTGCGGGTATCCGCCCCGGCCATCAGCCATTCGGTCACCGCCTCAAAATTACCGGCGTGACGGCCATACAGCGACGGCGAAGCCTGACGGATGGCGTCCACCTGCTCCACGAAGTCCTTGCCGTTAACCGGCTTACCCTTGGCGTTTGGATGGTTAACCAGCTCCAACGGCTGGTTCAAAGCGCCATCTTTATACTGCTGACCGCGATCCGTCGGCCGGGAGGAACACCCGGCCATCAGCGCCACCAATAACCCACATACCGCGTATTTTTCCCAACGCCCTTTCATCTCTCGCCTTTTTCTTTTGCACTCGATTACCACCGGCGAACCATAACAAACCCCTATTGCGAAAGGAATTAGAGCGAATAAAAAAATCATCCACATCCATGCTGTGATTGAAATTAAAACAAAATGATGAATATTCGCGCGAACGCACTGCGGAACGGTGATGTTTGTCAAAAAAATCTTGCATCCCGTCAGATGGCGTGTATTATCCGCCCTCATCGGACGCGGGGTGGAGCAGCCTGGTAGCTCGTCGGGCTCATAACCCGAAGGTCGTCGGTTCAAATCCGGCC
>NZ_AFJI01000063.1 GCF_000264785.1 Edwardsiella ictaluri ATCC 33202
TAAACCGGTTTGCCGGCCTGGTTTAACCCGCAGAGTTGAAAAACATTTTTAGCCAGATCAATACCCAGAAATACGATATTCATGGTGATTCTCCTGGTGAGCGCATTTCGTACAGCCAACCGCAGCGGGAGGAGGTAGTCCATCCCATTACCTGGCGAAAGAAATACGGCGGAATCTCCCCTCTGAACTCAAACCTATGCGGTAACGGGCAGAGGAAAATCTACGGCTGAAGAGAGAGGCTGGCTATTGATCTCAGCCCCGACAAGGTGATGCTGCAGGGGGTATTGGTAAAAAGGGCTGACGCTGGCACCTCTGTGCGAATGGATCAGGGATTGACAGCTCCTATAGGGTGCCAGCGCAAGACAGGTCTGTTTTGCACTGCGGGTCAGCCGTAGTTCGTTCAGGTATCGCTCCGTTGCTGCCGATGGCAGCGCACTGCGCCTGCGTATCCGGGAGAGCACCGAAACGCGAATTCACTACGGATATCGCCGGGAGGGGGGCGCGACAATCACAAACGGACCTGCCGCCTCTATCGTGAGCAGGACCTGTCGCTGCGCCTCAAACGGCTATGCTGTCATAAATCTTCCCAGCAGCGGCCGCCGTAGCCTCATGGCGTCACGTTTGAGGCGTGGATTTTGTCGCTGATACGTTGTGCTGACTGCGCCTGTTGACGGTTATCGACCGTTACACCCGAGAATGGCTGGGGATAGGCGTGGGACAGCATCTGCGTTCGACAGAAGTTCGGGATGCCGGGCCGGACAGCATAGCGCACAGGCATCCTTTACCGCAGTTGCTGGAAACCGATAATGGTACTGATTTTGCAGTAAAAATATTGGACAGGTAGATGAAAGAGGGATGGTTACCGATGTCCGGAGGCGCGATCACGGCTTGAGCCTGTAAAAATGCCCTTGCTGATTCTGGGGGGGGGTGTGTTCGATGGGGGTCTTCTGGCGTTCCGGGGAGAGTAGACTTTCCCACTCCTCGGCAATAGCAAACAGGCTTTTAATGGCCTCCATGACAATACCGGTTGGTTTGCCAGAGAGTTGTACCCGTTGGTAAACGGCAAGTTGAGAGGTTCCAGGATAGATACCGATCCCCACCCCGCCACGCAGGGGCTCGATAGCCTGCTCTCCCAGCAAGGTGATGAAATCAGGAGTGGGATTATCAGGAAGGGGCGTTCCAAGCACGATGGAGATAGCAAGGCTGATATCATCTTGGTCACGATATACAGTGAGCTGCCATGGCGCTCTGCCTCTGCCTTCAGTTGACTCTTGGTTTATTTCACAGGAGAACAGGTTGTTCTCATCGAACACCACGCTTACCCCGAGGGGTGATAGGGACTCTTCAAAAATATCCATGATATTTATGCCATTCATTAATGGTTTATGTCGATATCTACTCGTTCGCACTTTCCTGAGTCGGGACTGTTTATCCTAGTTAACCACAAAATCTATCATAAGAGCTTATCTAAATAGGCTATTTGATTCTCAATTTTGCTCCTGGGCTGTGTTCACAATCTTCACGTACTGCGTGTAAGCTCCGGTTGTTGCGCGCTGTCCGTATCCAAACTGGCTGCAACAATATATGCCTACTGGGATAGGCTCTAAGTATAGTTATTCGAAGTCATAAATCAGCATAGTCAATTGAGTGAAAAAAATCCATATCATGAACGGTTGTGTTGGATTCAGAAACAACCCCCTCTGGTTTTTTATGTTCCATATCGACATGATTTAAATTTAATCTGCGGCAAACAAGCATCTCTATATCTTTTTTTCCACTGATGAGTGGGGCTATTTTTTTATCAATGGCGCTTAAGTGAATTTGTACATGGTGGCCTTTCTGACCGGCAATGATAGCACCCACTTTGTCGCTTGGACTCTTTTGCAGAAACTTAAGGATCTGTTCGGTTGTGTCTGAGGCTTGCTTAAATTCCAAGGGCGTTAATCTGTAGTTTGCAAACTCACCACTACTACCTGAGAAGCTATCAACATGATTTAGCGTAGAGCCTGCAGAAAAATCCATGGTTGAGAGAGAACGCCCATGATGCACCATAAAATTATAACTATGATTTAATCTTGTCATCCCATCTCTAGGAGCCCAGTCTGCGTGCGCAGAAAATATCGCACCACTGGATTTTGTCATCCCTTCTCTGAAAAAATAGGCGAGTATAACGCTACCATCTTCATTGAGTGATAGTTCATTGTGCCGATAATTAACCCCATTAAATGTCAATAAGGATGACCTAAACCCCTGCTCACATTTAAGAGTCTGAATGTTTTCAATGCTATTCTTTTCACTGATTTTGAACATAATTGTAGGTTCTTGGGTGGAGTTTTCATTGAATGCGCGGCTCTATTGAATAATAGCGAATCATGCTGTTTTCTGGCGCCATATCTGGTAGGAAAAACCAAGATGCTCAGGAAACGTATTGCCCTACATGTTGCAACTAAATGATTTTTCTTCGGTAGGGTTAGTCACTATATTGATTTAACAGCATAAAATATTTTTATTCAACAAAGTCTGCACAAGCGCTAACATCCTATCAGATATTTACTTTGCCTGATAAAAAGTGCGCTGAAACACCCGCTGGCAGCCACGGCAGCGATACCGGTCATGCCTGCAGGATTCTGACCATGGCGGTAACCTGAACAGCGTGACAACGGGGACAATGGACCTTAACGCTGGCCATGAGGGCAACTCAACAGTCCTCATTATTCATCAGATTTAACTTATTGGGGGCATCGCCGCTTTTTGAATAAATGACCCGGGAGCCTTTAATATGGGGTTGGTGGAGTGGAAGATGTTGCAGTATATGGAATTATTCCCGGGAAAAGGCCGTATTGATACTGACTCCTGCCGCCGAAAAATGACTATCATGATACAGGAATGCTGCATACAGCATATGGACTCCCAAAGCGCCACTGTCAGAATGACAATGAACTGTTCCGGGAGCCGTTATGCCCCGTCCGGCTTACCACATCAAATCATCAGGGACCTTAAAGTCGGCGTACGGATCATCCTCATCCTGCGCCTCCTGACTCAGGGTGCTGTTCAGGACAATGCTCCCGGCATCCCGCTGCGCGATTTTATCGGCAACGCTGGCCGGGATGATGGCGTACTCACCGTGACCACCGTTATCAACGGCCAGACGGGCAATGGCGAGGCGGCCGCTGACCAACTGGTTTTGTGTCAGCTTATCCACCGTGATTTTTTTGATGACGCTGCCATCTGTAAAGTTAAAATCGATATCGCCTCTTTTCAGGCTGATTCGGTTCATTTCAATCAGCTGCTTAACCTGGGCTTTGATCTCTTTGGCGATGGTCGCCTGCTTCTGCTGTTCACTCAGCTGCTTATCCCGCTCAAGCTGTGCCTGCTTTTTTTCCTCTACGGCCTCGCGGGCCTCGCGGGCCTGAACCCGTGATTTCTTGGCCGTTCTCTGGACTTTGGCCATCTTCTTATGGGTCACAAGTCCCGCTTTTAGCATCTGCTCTTGTAAGGTAAGTTTTGTCATCTTGGTTTCTGGCTCAGTCAGGTTATCCGGGAGAGTATACCCGTAATTTTCAGGGCTGTGCCACGTTACCGGGTAAAACCACACTCTGGCGGGCGCTCCCGGGGCATGTTGCCCAAGATCCAACCGGTCAGGGATGGGGGCGGCGGGGGAAAGGGGGCGTGATGATGCCGCAGGAAAAATCCGCACGGCACCACCGGTATTGAATGGTATCATTATCCTCCGATGCCCCGGCAATAACGCCCGGACGGCCTTTTTTATCCGCTGAGACTATCACTGTGACCTCCTTTGCTGAACTTAATGCCCTTCCTGAAGAACAACTCAACAACCTCAATGAGCTGGGCTACCAGACCATGACACCGGTGCAGGCGGCGACGCTGCCGGCCATTCTGGCGGGAAAGGATGTCCGCGCGCAGGCGAAGACCGGCAGCGGTAAAACGGCGGCGTTTGGTCTTGGCCTGCTGCAGCATATTGATGCCAGCCGGTTTATTACCCAGTCGCTGGTGCTGTGTCCGACCCGTGAGCTGGCCGATCAGGTGGCGGCCGCGCTGCGCAGGCTGGCGCGCTATATGCCGAATATCAAAGTGCTGACGCTGTGCGGCGGGGTGCCCTTCGGCGCACAGCGCGATTCACTGATCCATGCGCCGCACATCATTGTGGCAACGCCGGGAAGACTGCTTGATCACCTGAAAAAAGAGACCCTCAGCCTGGAGGCGCTGCAGACGCTTATCCTGGATGAGGCGGATCGGATGCTGGACATGGGCTTTGCCGATGCGCTGGACGAGGTGATTTCCTGGGCGCCGGAAAAGCGCCAGACGCTGCTGTTTTCTGCGACCTGGCCTGCGGAGATCGCCGCCATCAGCCGCCGGATTCAGCGCGATCCACTGACGATTGAGATCGATACCGACGGCGAGCTGCCCGCGGTGGAGCAGCGCTTCTACGAGGTCTCCCGCAGCGGCAAGACAGGGTTGCTGCAGGCGCTGTTAAGCCAGCATCAGCCGGCCTCCTGCGTGGTGTTCTGCAATACCAAGAAAGATTGCCAGGCGGTTTATGATGCGCTGGAGGAGAGCGGGCAGAGCGTGCTGGTGCTGCACGGCGATATGGAGCAGCGCGATCGCGATCAGACGCTGGTGCGTTTCGCCAACGGCAGCAGCCGGGTGCTGGTGGCGACCGATGTGGCGGCCCGGGGGCTGGATATTAAGGCTCTGGCGATGGTGATCAACTACGAGCTCTCCTGGGATCCGGAGGTTCACGTGCACCGTATTGGCCGCACCGCCCGCGCTGGGGCAAGCGGGCTGGCCATCAGCCTCTGCGCGCCGGAGGAGGCGCAGCGCGCCAACGCGCTGGAGGAGATGCTCGGCGTCAGACTCCAGTGGCAGCCTCAGCCGGACGGCGTTCGCATCGCCGCTCTGGAGGCGGCGATGGCGACCCTGTGCATCGACGGCGGTAAAAAAGCCAAAATGCGCCCGGGCGATATCCTGGGGGCGCTAACCGGCGAACTGGGGCTGGAGGGGGCGGATATCGGAAAAATCGACATCCACCCGACCCACGCGTACGTCGCCGTGCGCCGGGCAGTGGCCCGTCAGGCCTGGAAGCAGCTGCAGCAGGGGAAAATCAAAGGGAAGGCGGTGAAGGTCCGGCTGCTGAAGTGATCCCGTTCCGCTGATGCCGCAGTGGGTGACGCTGCGCCGCGTGTGGTATCCACGGCGGCAGCACGGGATTGTCAGGGGCCGCTGGTCGCCGCACCCCCAGCGGTGCCCAAAAATCCACGCCGCGGCGTGGATTTTTGGTATCGGGACAATCCCCATCGGGATAACTCCCGGCAGGGCAGGGGATGACGTCAGGCTTTCAGCCAGCCCGATCTCTGCTGATGGGGGAAAACTCCCGGCGCGCTGGCAACGGCCAAGGCCAAGCGGAAGGCCCAGCGGGGGGGCCGGTGGGGGGCGAAAAACGCTTTGCGCATACTCGACGGTGCCATAAGCGCCTATCCCACCAGGCTATTTGATTTGCCCTGTTGGTCCGGGGCCGTGCTCACAATCCTCACGTACTGCCTGTACGCTCCGCTGGTTGCGCGCTGTCCGAGCCCAAACTGGCTGCAACAATATATTCCTACTGGGATAGGCTCTACCTCTCCTGCGCTGTCGGTGCCCCGACAGCGCAGGAGAAATGGCGCCGGGCGCCGATAACGGCATCATCAGGCGCCATAAAATCCATATTTTTTACCCGGTGCGGCCCCCTCAGACAGTGGCTGGGGGATCCGGGAATAATACCCGGCACTCTTATTATCCAGTGCGCCGTAAAACCCCGTCCTTCAGGGCGGGGAGTATAAGGC
>NZ_AFJI01000064.1 GCF_000264785.1 Edwardsiella ictaluri ATCC 33202
TCAGGCGGTTTTTTTATGGCTCCGTTCGGCTATAGCGGATCGACCTTCAGGCAGGAGACCGCATGACGGAAGCTGCCCTCCAGCAGCGGCCGGGTCTGTGCACACTCTGGCCCGGCCTGAGGACAGCGGGTGCGGAACACGCAGCCCGATGGCGGATCGATCGGCGACGGCAGCTCCCCCTCCAGCAGCTGAATCTGCTTATTGCGCTCCCTGTCGGGATCCGGCACCGGCACCGCCGACATCAGCGCCTTGGTATAGGGGTGCTGTGGGTTGTGATACACCTCATCATAAGTGCCCAGCTCCACCGCATGTCCCAAATACATTACCAACACACGGTCGGAGATATGCTTCACCACCGCCAGATCGTGCGCGATAAAGATCAGCGACAGCCCCATCTCCCGCTGCAGCGACTGCAGCAGATTGACCACCTGCGCCTGAATCGACACATCGAGCGCCGACACTGGCTCATCGCAGATAATCAGCCGGGGCTCCAGGATCAGCGCCCGGGCAATCCCTATACGCTGACACTGACCACCGGAGAACTCGTGCGGATAGCGGTTGATGAGGTTAGGCAGCAGGCCCACCTTCATCATCATCGCCTTCACCCTGTCGCGCACCTCTCCGCGCGCCATCTGCGGATAATAGGTACGCAGGGGCTCGGCAATAATCTCCCCAATGGTCATACGCGGGTTTAGCGACGCCAGTGGATCCTGAAAGATCATCTGGATATCGCTGCGCACCTCACGCCACTGCTTTTCATTCATTCCCAGCAGATCGCGCCCCAGCCAGCTAACGCTGCCGGAGGTCGCCTTCACCAGGCCGATCAGCGCGCGGGCAAAGGTCGACTTGCCGCAGCCTGACTCGCCGACAACGCCCAGCGTCTCCCCCTGATACAGGCGCAGGGTCACACCGTCCACCGCCTTCAGGCGCTTGGGCGGCTGCCAAAACCAGGCCTTGTTGTCCCGGATATCAAAATGGACTCGCAGATCAGCCACTTCCAACAATATGCTTTTGTCACTCATCGGCCCACTCATGCCAGTTCCTCCACCATTCTGAAGCAGGCGCGCAGGCGCCCATCGCCAAAGGCCGTCAGCGGTGGCGACGCATCACAGCTGGCATCGGCATAGGGGCAGCGCGGCTGAAACGGGCAGCCGGCCGGCAGACGTAGCAGGTTAGGCGGGTTGCCCGGGATGGTCAGCAGCGCCTCCCCGCTCTCTGCATCCAGGCGCGGCACCGCGTTCAGCAGCCCGATGGAGTACGGGTGCGATGGGTGATAGAACACGTCGCGCGCCTGGCCATACTCCATGGTACGCCCGGCATACATCACCAGTACCTTGTCACAGATACCGGCAACGACTCCCAGATCGTGCGTTATCATGATGATCGCAGTATTGAACTCCCGCTTCAGCTCATTGAGCAACGTCATGATCTGCGCCTGCACCGTCACATCCAGCGCCGTGGTCGGCTCATCGGCAATCAGCAGTCGCGGGCGGCACAGCAGCGCCATCGCGATCATCACACGCTGGCGCATCCCACCGGAAAATTCATGGGGGAACATGCGCATGCGCTTGCGCGCCTCCGGCATCTTCACCGCATCCAGCATCCGTACCGACTCATCAAACGCCTGCGCCTTGCTCATTCCTTTGTGCAGCATCAGCACCTCCATCAGCTGCTCACCCGCGCGCATATAGGGGTTGAGGGAGGTCATCGGGTCCTGAAAGATCATGGCGATCTCTTCGGCGCGCAGCCGATTAAGAGCCTTCTCCGGTAAATTTAAGATCTCGCGCCCATCAAAGCTGGCCGAGCCACCGATACGTCCATTCGGCGCCAGCAGTCCCATCAGAGCAAACGCGGTCTGCGACTTTCCCGAGCCAGACTCACCGACGATCCCCAGCGTCTCACCGGCGTCCAGCGAAAAATTAAGGTCGTTGACCGCCGTGACGTCGCCGTCCGGCGTTGCAAAGGTCACACGCAAGGAGCGTACATTCAATAAACCGGATTTCATCTCTATGCCCCTCAACGATCTTTCGGATCGAGGGCATCGCGTAGCCCATCACCGATAAAGTTAAAACAAAACAGCGTGATCACCAGAAAAAAGGCCGGAAAGATCAGCAGCCAGGGAGAGACCTCCATCGAGTTGGCCCCATCGCTCAGCAGGGCGCCCCAGCTGCTGAGCGGCTCTTGGGTACCCAGCCCCAGAAAACTCAGAAACGATTCAAACAGGATCATGCTCGGCACCAGCAACGACGCATATACCACCACCACACCCAGCACGTTGGGCACCACGTGGCGCAGAATAATACGCCACGTCGTTACCCCTCCCACCTGCGCCGCCTCGATAAACTCCTTGCGCTTCAGACTCAGCGTCTGCCCGCGGACAATACGCGCCATGTCCAACCAGGAAACCATGCCGATCGCGATAAAAATCAGCAAAATATTCTGGCCAAAAAAGGTCACCAACAGGATGACGAAGAACATAAAGGGAAACGAGTTGAGGATCTCCAGCATACGCATCATCACGGAGTCCACCTTACCGCCCAGGTAACCGGAGAGCGCACCGTACAGCGTGCCGACCACCACAGCCACCAGCGCAGCGGCAATCCCGACCATCAGCGAAATACGTCCACCAATGGCGACACGCACCAGCAGATCGCGCCCGGAGGAGTCGGTACCAAAATAGTGTCCCCCCTCCAACGCCGGCGCCGCCGACATCATCCCCCAGTCGGTATCGTCGTAGGCAAACGGCGACAGCATCGGGGCGAAGATCACAAACAGGGCAATCAGAAACAGAATACACAGGCTGACCAGCGCCGCACGGTTATGCATAAAGCGGCGCCGTGCATCCTGCCACAGGCTGCGCCCTTCCACGTCCAGCTGTTCGCTGAAGCTGCTCACCGCGGCGGCGCTGTTTTTATTGACTAACATAGGCGCCTCTTTCAGTAACGGATTTTGGGATCGATTACGGCGTACAGCACGTCAACGATAGCGTTAAATACAATCGTCAGGGTGCCTACCAGGATCGTCAGGCTGAGCACCAGTGAGTAGTCCCGGTTCAGTGCGCCATTGACAAACAACTGGCCGATCCCCGGCAGGCCATAGATGGTTTCAATGACCATCGAGCCGGTAATAATGCCGACAAAAGCAGGCCCCATGTAGGAGAGCACCGGCAGCAGCGCCGGGCGCAGCGCATGACGCAGCACAATGCGGTGCAGCGGCAGTCCCTTGGCCCGGGCGGTACGGATAAAGTTAGAGTGCAGCACCTCGATCATCGATCCCCGGGTAATGCGCGCGATACCGGCAATGTAGGA
This sequence comes from Edwardsiella ictaluri ATCC 33202, assembly GCF_000264785.1. Lineage (GTDB taxonomy): Bacteria > Pseudomonadota > Gammaproteobacteria > Enterobacterales > Enterobacteriaceae > Edwardsiella > Edwardsiella ictaluri. The sequence goes on from NZ_AFJI01000064.1 coordinate 3,309, forward strand.
AAGCGAGAGTGCCACCATCGGCAGCAGTATGAACTTCAGGGCTCCGCCGTTCCAGCCGCCGCCCGGCAACCAGTGCAGCGAGATGGCGAAGATCAGCACCAGCAGTGGCGCGACCACAAAGCTGGGGATCACCACCCCGGTCATGGCAAAGGTCATCACCACATAGTCCCAGCGCGAGTTCTGCTTCAGGGCCGCAATGACCCCGGCAGAGACCCCCAACACAACCGCCATGAAAAAGGCGGCAAAACCCAGCTTGGCCGAAACGGGAAAAGAGGCGGCAACCAGCTCGTTTACCGAATAATCCTTATATTTAAACGAGGGGCCAAAATCACCCTTAGAGAGCTGCAGCAGATAGCGGCCATACTGCTTCCAAATGGGGTCGTTGAGATGGTATTTAGCTTCGATATTGGCCATCACCTCCGGCGGTAGCGTGCGTTCCCCGGTAAACGGGCTGCCCGGCGCCAGACGCATCATAAAAAACGAGATAGTGACCAGAATAAAAAGCGTCGGAATCGCTTCCAGAAAGCGACGGAGTATAAATTTTAGCATAGCCCAAACCCTGTACATCAGCCTCGCAGGCTGTCAGCCACGCCGACGGCCGGTCTCCCGGCCGCACGACGAGCAATTAATGTTGAACGATATAAAGATTTTTGTCGTAGACATAATCCAGCGGATCCTTGCCGGTATAGCCACCGACAAAAGGTTTCACCAGACGGGCGTTAACGTAGTAATAGACAGGAACGATAGCCGAATCGCGATCCAACTGCTGCTCAGCCTGCTGGTAGACTGCTGCGCGGCCAGCCTTGTCCGGCGCCTGCAGGGCGTTGGCCATAATGCGATCAAAGGCCGGGCTCTTATAGTGTGGGGTATTATTACTGCTGGTCGACAGCATCATATTGAGGAATGAGCTCGGCTCATTATAGTCGGCACACCAGCCGGCGCGGGAAACATCATAGTTCCCCTGATGGCGCGAATCGAGAAAGGTCTTCCACTCCTGGTTCTCCAGCTTCACATCGACCCCCAGGTTTTTCTTCCAGATCGAGGCGGCGGCAATCGCCAGCTTCTTATGCAGATCCGAGGTGTTGTAGAGCAGATTAAAGGTCAGCGGCTTACCAGGGCCATACCCCGCCTCAGTCAGCAACTTCCTGGCCTCCTGGCTGCGTTTCTCCTGCGACCAGCCAAACCAGGCCGGCTGTGTCAGCACGGCACCATCGGTATAGGGCGGTGTAAAGCTGTATGCCGGCAGATCGCCCTGATTCTTGATTTTGTTAACAATAATATCGCGATCCAGTCCCAGCTTGAGTGCCTCACGCACACGGGGATCGTTAAACGGCGGCTTCTGATTATTGATCTCGTAGTAATAGGTGCACAGATAGGGATCCACTTTCACCTGTTCGGGGATCTCCTTCTTCAGCTTCTGAAACAGCTCGATCGGCATATTGTTATAGGTCATATCGATCTCGCCGGCCCGATAGCGGTTCACATCGGTCACCTCCGATGCGATGGGCAGGAAGGTTACCTTATCGATGATCGTCTTCGCATTGTCCCAATACTGCGGATTTCGCTCCAGCACGATGCGCTCGTTGACGATCCAGTCTTTCAGCTTATAGGCACCATTGCTGACATAATTCTGCGGCAGGGTCCACTTGTCACCAAACTTCTCGACCGCCACCTTATTGACCGGTTTCATCGCATAGTGCGCGGTCATCTCCGGTAGATAAGGAACCGGTTCGCTCAGAGTGACCTGGAATGTATGATCATCCAGTGCCTTGACTCCCAGAGCCGATTTATCCCGCTTGCCGGCGATGATGTCACCAATATTCGCAACGTGGGCATACTGCAGGTAGCTCGCGTAGGGCGATGCGGTCTTGGGATCGGCCATCCGTTGCCAGCTATAGACGAAGTCCTCTGCGGTGACAGGGTCACCGTTGGACCACTTAGCATCCGGACGCAGGTAAAATACCCACACTTTATTATCTTTGCTCTCCCAACGCTGCGCCACGCCGGGGATCGTCTGCCCCTGGCTCTCGTGCTGCGTCAGCCCCTCCAGCAGATCGTTGGTCACGTTGTTTTCCGGCACACCTTCAATCTTGTGCGGATCGAGGGAGGAGACCTCCGAACCATTATTTCTGACCAGCTCCTGTTTGGCAGCCAGCTGTACACCGGCCGGTACCTCGGCAGCCTGAGCTACCACCGCTACGCCAAATGCGCTGAAAATACCGAGGGTTAACATACTTTTTTTAATGATGTGTTTGCTCATTACTACCACTCCCGTATTCAAAAGGAAGCCTGCGGGCAGGCAGGTCAACATCGTTATTTATTCACTGCGGTAATGAAGGAACGGTTCATTCGCTGCAGCTTGCCTTATACCGCCATCGCGGCGGCTGGCATTTATTGTTGCCGGGTAACAAAATAACGGCGACTTAGGCCGTGTGATGATGGATTGGGTCAGCATAACTACCAAGAGCGCGATTTTCTGTAGCATATTGAGCTGACAAGAATGCCGCCTGGAGTACCAACGCCCGTAAGATAGCGTGACATCCTGGGTGAGCCGCCTGATTACCATGTGAGCACCACTGTATTTCGTGCTTTCTCACAGACTGCCCTCCCCCATGATAAAAATCAATTGTAAGTCACTGATATAACATAAAATATAGGATTGTCACATTTTCTGCTGCCTAAAATTTCAATTTTTCGCAAAAAATCAAAACAATATTACAAGAAGTAAGATTTACATAGATAAAAGGACTGATTGAAATTAAGGTAGGTATGAAGAAACACCGGATAATGTACACAATGTTGTCCTCTATGTAGGACAATTTTACAAAAATAGGCACTACGGCGGCGAATTAACCCACCACCAAATACGCTCGCAAAATAAAGATAAGATGATTAAATATATTGTGTAGATATATCTATTACAGGGGCGGCGTCACCGCCGCCCTCTGTCGATTACAGCAGGCCGGGAAAAATAGCTTTCACCCCGGTGACGATGAATTCAATACCCAACGCCATCAGCAGCAGCCCCATGATACGCGTCACGACGTTGATCCCCGACTGCCCTAACAATCGCATCAGCAGTGGCGCAGCACGGAACAACAGCCAACAGCAGAAGGCGAACAGAATGATCGCCAGCGAAAAACCCAATAGATTTTGCCAACCGTGATAGCGGGAGCTCCAGACGATTGTCGAGCTGATGGCACCGGGACCGGCCATTAGCGGTAGCGCCAACGGCACCACGCCAACATTTTCGCGGATAGCCGTTTCCGACTTCTCCTGCTTATTCTGCTTATCCTCACCCAGCTTACCGCTGATCATCGACATGGCGATAGTCATCACCAAGATACCGCCGGCAATACGGAAAGAGTCGATGGAGATACCAAAGACATTCAGTATCGAATCCCCCAGCAGCAGCGCCGTAATCAGAATAATGGCCACTGAAAGATTCGCCGTAAGGTTAGTTCGGTTGCGCGCCGCGGCGGCCTGATAGCTGGTCATGCTGATAAATACGGGCAAGATCCCGACGGGGTTTACCAGGGCGAACAGGCCAATAAAGTATTTGATATACCCGGACAGATCCAGCAGAGGCTGAGTCACTATATGCTCCACAATATAAAGATGATGGTCATCGCGCGTAATGTAATTGAAATGACTGCGCCGATCTATCATTCCACCATAGAATTTTTACTATTTGCCGTCGATCTGCGCAGTATCATCTGCGGCAAAATCCGGTGACGGGATAACGGTTTTGTTGTTTTTTATACGTATAAAGCACTGAGTTTTAGCGTAAGATGATATTTATTCTCAACTAAACCATGCTGAATGGTGTCAGCTTGTCGTATTCGTGATTTTAATCACAAAACAAATACCCAAGAATGAGTAAGCTCGTCTGCATCAAAAAAAGATGGATACGGATGGCCATCTCGGCAAGGTGACAGGGTAATGCGTTCGAGACAATGCCACCTTACCATCCATGTTAAGGTGTTTTAGCAAATTAGCAGCCTGCCAGCAGCAAATGCCCGGCGCAGCAACGCACCAGTATCTATACTGGTCTGCCCTATGCGGCTGATTGACTAAAAAAGTTTAACATTATCAGGAGAGCATTCATGGCTGTAACCAACACCGCTGAACTCGATACGCTGGTCGCCCGTGTAAAAAAAGCCCAACGCGAGTTTGCCAACTTCTCTCAGGAACAGGTAGACAAAATCTTCCGTGCCGCCGCTCTGGCCGCCGCCGATGCCCGTATTCCGCTGGCTAAAATGGCCGTCGCTGAATCCGGTATGGGTATCGTTGAAGATAAAGTGATAAAAAACCACTTCGCTTCCGAATATATCTACAACGCCTATAAAGATGAAAAAACCTGCGGTATTCTGTCCGAAGACGATACCTTCGGCACGATTACCATCGCTGAGCCAACCGGTCTGATCTGCGGTATCGTACCGACCACCAACCCGACCTCCACCGCAATCTTCAAGGCACTGATCAGCCTGAAGACCCGTAACGGCATCATTTTCTCCCCGCATCCGCGTGCCAAACAGGCCACTAACAAGGCCGCCGATATCGTGCTGCAGGCAGCCATCGCCGCCGGCGCGCCGAAAGACATCATCGGTTGGATCGATGAGCCATCCGTCGAGTTGTCCAACGCGCTGATGCACCATCCAGACATCAACCTGATCCTGGCCACCGGTGGCCCAGGCATGGTTAAAGCAGCCTATAGCTCCGGCAAGCCAGCTATCGGCGTTGGTGCAGGCAACACGCCGGTGGTGATCGACGAAACCGCAGATATCAAACGCGCAGTCGCCTCCATCCTGATGTCCAAGACCTTCGACAATGGCGTAATCTGTGCATCTGAACAGTCTGTTATCGTCGTCGACTCCGTCTACGACAAAGTGCGTGAGCGTTTTGCTACCCACGGCGGCTACCTGCTGCAGGGTAAAGAACTGAAAGCCGTTCAGGATATCATCCTGAAGAATGGCGGACTGAATGCCGCCATTGTAGGCCAGCCGGCAGAGAAAATCGCTGAAATGGCAGGAATCAGCGTACCGGCAGGGACCAAGATTCTGATCGGCGAAGTCAGCATTGTTGACGACTCCGAGCCATTCGCACACGAGAAACTGTCTCCAACCCTGGCCATGTACCGTGCCAAGAACTTCGAAGACGCCGTAGAGAAAGCCGAGAAGCTGGTTGCCATGGGTGGTATCGGTCATACCTCCTGCCTGTACACCGACCAGGATAACCAGGGCGTGCGCGTAAACTACTTCGGCGAGAAGATGAAGACCGCCCGCATCCTGATCAATACCCCAGCCTCTCAGGGGGGCATCGGTGACCTGTACAACTTCAAACTGGCGCCCTCCCTGACGCTGGGCTGCGGCTCCTGGGGTGGTAACTCCATCTCTGAGAACGTGGGTCCAAAGCACCTGATCAACAAGAAAACGGTAGCGAAGCGAGCAGAAAACATGTTGTGGCATAAACTTCCTAAGTCTATCTACTTCCGCCGCGGCGCCCTACCGATCGCGCTGGAAGAAGTGGCAACCGACGGTGCCAAGCGCGCCTTTATCGTCACCGACCGTTTCCTGTTCAACAACGGTTATGCCGACCAGGTTACCAACGTACTGAAAGCGCATGGCATCGAAACCGAAGTCTTCTTCGAAGTTGAGGCCGATCCGACCCTGAGCATCGTGCGCAAAGGCGCCGAGCAGATGAACTCCTTCAAACCGGACGTGATCATCGCGCTGGGCGGCGGCTCGCCGATGGATGCGGCCAAGATCATGTGGGTTATGTACGAGCACCCGGAGACCCATTTCGAGGAGCTGGCACTGCGCTTTATGGATATCCGTAAGCGTATCTATAAATTCCCGAAAATGGGTGTTAAAGCCAAGATGATCGCCATCACCACCACCTCTGGTACCGGCTCTGAAGTTACGCCGTTCGCCGTGGTGACCGACGATGCGACCGGGCAGAAATACCCGCTGGCTGACTATGCGCTGACGCCGGACATGGCCATCGTAGATGCCAATCTGGTGATGAACATGCCGAAATCCCTGTGCGCCTTCGGCGGTCTGGATGCGGTAACCCATGCGCTGGAAGCCTATGTTTCCGTTCTGGCCAATGAATACTCTGACGGCCAGGCGCTGCAGGCCCTGAAACTGCTGAAAGAGTTCCTGCCTGCCAGCTACGCAGAGGGTGCCAAAAACCCGGTTGCCCGCGAGCGTGTACACAACGCCGCAACCATCGCCGGTATCGCCTTTGCCAATGCCTTCCTCGGGGTATGTCACTCCATGGCCCACAAACTGGGTTCCGAGTTCCACATTCCGCACGGTCTGGCCAACGCCCTGCTGATCTCTAACGTTATCCGCTACAACGCTAATGACAACCCGACCAAGCAGACCGCATTCAGCCAGTACGACCGTCCGCAGGCCCGTCGCCGCTACGCTGAGATCGCAGACCATCTGGGTCTGAGCGCACCGGGCGACCGCACCGCGCAGAAGATCGGGAGACTGCTGGCCTGGCTGGAGAGCATCAAGGCTGAACTGGGTATCCCCGCCTCTATCCGTGAAGCCGGCGTACAGGAAGCCGACTTCCTGGCGAAAGTGGATAAGCTGTCCGAAGATGCCTTCGATGATCAGTGCACCGGTGCCAACCCGCGCTATCCGCTGATTGCCGAACTCAAACAAATTCTGCTGGATACCTACTACGGCCGCGAGTTTGTTGAGCACGCGCAGGAGGAGAGCAAGGCCGTCGTCACTCCGAAAGCGGAAAAAAAAGCCAAAAAAGCCTGATTAACCCTGCTCCATGCCGATGCACGCTGATGCAATCGGCATAAATCACTGCCACGGGCTCCTTTCACGGGGCCCGTTTCATTGATATCCAAACCGCCTATCTATCACCCCCTGCCCATTACCACTGGCGTCCGTCTCCCCGCGTACCCAGACACCGGTACCGTCGCCGCAGCTCGCGGATAGACATAACCATAGCACCGCGCTCTGCGGCGTATAGAAGCCGCACCGTAGTCCACAGGACGCTGAAGCGGAATACGAGCCGAACATCACGGGCCTACTCTGCATCGAAGGGGCGACAGGGGCCATATCGACGCGAAGGACGCTATCGACAGCACTACGATGCGATGGCCTCAGCGACGCGTGCTGGAGAGACTGAGATAGGGGGAAAAGCGCGCCGCTGAGAGGAACTGCGCGGCGCAGATGGTGATAAGCGATGTGACGTTACCGGGAGGTCACACCGAGCATTTCCTTATAGTGCCGACGACAAACGGAGACATAACGCTCATTGCCGCCGATCACCACCTGCTCACCGTCTTTCAGCGCTCGCCCATCCTGATCCAGCCGCAGCACCATATTCGCCTTGCGGCCACAGTGGCAGATAGTCTTAAGCTCAACCAGCTTATCGGCCCAGGCCAATAAATATTGGCTACCAGGGAAGAGTTCCGCCCGGAAATCAGTACGCAAACCGTAGCACAGCACAGGAATATCTAAATCATCGACCACCATCGACAACGCCAGAACCTGTGCTTTAGTGAGAAACTGACTTTCATCAACCAGAACGCAGTGTACACATTGCTGCTGATGCGCCTGACGGATTTCGGCCAGAAGATCAGTCCCCTGATTATACAGCATTGCAGGTGAGTGCAGGCCGATACGTGAGCTGACCTGCCCCACCGCATAGCGATTATCTATTTCAGCTGTGAATACCAGGGTATGCATTCCCCGCTCGCGGTAGTTATAAGAGGACTGTAACAGTGCCGTGGATTTCCCGGCATTCATTGCAGAGTAATAAAAATAAAGTTGTGCCATCAAACAGCCTTAAACCGAAAAATCACCTAGTATAGGGGGATTCTACCATATATGCAGGGCCGCGTGATGTCCGGGTTATTCCCCGTGACCCGGCTCAGATGATGTGTAAAATCTGTACAGAACACGCTTATCTGTAGGCATAGCTGAGCGCGATTACAGAATAAATATGACATGACGCATACAAATAAGTGATCGACCTAACAGTTGTTTCAGGATGGTTTATGACAAGCGTACCATAAGCGTTTCCCGGGCAATTGTCCGCACAAAAGTAGAATCAGGGTGTATTTATATACATCAAACGGCTAATCAACAGGTAAAACCTGTACACAGAATGGTCTGGCCGACATCATGCGGCGATATAGATAATAGAGTGAAATATTAACAAGGTCAGCCCCTCAATATTTGACTCATACCGACGAATATTTTTCCATTCTTACAAAATTCACTATTGCGTTAAATAAAGTCGCACTCTATTATAAAGATGACGCCCCCACCAATATAATTTGAGATTAGGAAAATGAGCGAAGCATTAAAAATTCTTAACAACATCCGTACTCTCCGCGCCCAGGCCCGTGAATGCACTCTGGAAACTCTAGAGGAAATGCTGGAGAAACTGGAGGTCGTGGTAAAAGAGCGCCGCGAAGAAGACCAGCAAGCTCAGGCCGAGATCGAAGAGCGTACCCGTAAGTTGCAGCAGTACCGCGAAATGCTGATCGCTGATGGCATCGACCCGAATGAACTACTGCAAACCATGAATGCAACCAAGATTACCGGTAAAGCCAAGCGCGCTGCACGTCCGGCTAAATATCAGTATGTTGACGAAAATGGCGAAACTAAAACCTGGACTGGCCAGGGCCGTACGCCGGCCGTGATCAAAAACGCCATTGAAGAGCAGGACAAGTCACTGGATGACTTCCTGATCTAATCTACGCATACGGCATGCCTATGTTAAAAATAGCCTCTGATGAGGCTATTTTTGTTTTCCTCATCCCCCCTGCCCAACGCAACCGCCACGCTCCTCTTATTATTGCTAATGATTGTTTCTACTACGGGCCCCCTGCTGCCATTAGGAATAGTCTCATTCATGAATTTAATCAATTATAGGTATTAACTACCCCATACCTTTGTCTAGTTGCATTATGGCAAAAAAAATGACGCCCCTAAGAGCGCCACTTTTATTTTTTACCAATTTACTTGCTTAAATTCAGCCCCTTGATCCAGGCCGCAAAATCTTCACCCAACGCAGGATGACGCAGTCCATACTCAACAAACGCCTGCATATAGCCCAGCTTATTTCCACAGTCATGGCTACGCCCTTTCAGGTGGTAAGCCTCAACGGTTTCATTCTTCAGCAGCATGGCAATCGCATCCGTTAGCTGAATTTCCTCACCAGCTCCCGGTGGAGTTTTAGACAGCAATGGCCAAATATCCGGAGAAAGAACATAGCGGCCAACGATAGACAGATTAGACGGTGCCTTATCGCGTGGCGGTTTTTCGACCACCGCGCGAATAGCAATGCTTTCCCCTGCAGTCAATTGCGCACCGCAGCAATCCACCACACCATAATTAGATACATCGGCCATCGGCACCGGTTCAACCATAATCTGGCTGGCACCGGTGGACTCATAGCGACGCAGCATCTCACTCAGGTTATCGCTGCTTAAATCTGCGCTGTACTCATCCAAAATAACGTCAGGCAATATCACGGCAAAAGGCTCATCGCCCACCAGCGGATGTGCGCATAGAATAGCGTGACCTAAACCTTTAGCCAACCCCTGACGCACTTGCATAATAGTCACGTGTTTGGGACAAATAGCCTGAACCTCGGCCAGCAGCTGACGCTTAACGCGCTTCTCCAGGATAGCCTCCAGCTCAAAGCTGGTATCAAAGTGGTTCTCGATGGAGTTCTTCGATGAATGCGTGACTAAAATGATCTCATTAATACCGGCGGCAATACACTCATTCACCACATACTGGATCAGCGGCTTATCTACCAGCGGCAACATTTCTTTCGGAATAGCTTTCGTTGCCGGCAGCATACGCGTTCCCAATCCAGCCACCGGAATCACGGCTTTTTTTACTTTTCTCACTGACGTTGACATACAACTCCTCTATACGAATGGCGCATTGTTCGCTCGTCCATAAACGAACGATATGAATGCAAAACTCTCAGCGAGTATACCAGCTCGGTAATCGCGCGCATGTCTTTCATCTGTATTTAAGATCAAATGGATAAACAAACGACAGCACCGAGAATAGCGCCGGTTGATGAAAAAAAGATAGCGGAAAATACCGAAAGACACGGAGGATACCTACCGCGCTAGGCGCCTGGCGCCTGGCGCCGCAGTGGCTGTAGCGCCTGCTGCTCCGGAGCCGCCAGCATCAGACGAAGCTGCCCGACACTGCTCCATATTTGACACTGCCAGCTCCGGCTACGCAGACTGAGCTGGTTCATATGTACGCTCCCCAAGGTTCCCAGCGGCATACCGCCGTTCAGTTGGACCGTACGCTCACCCGCCTCCAGCCGGGCGTGTAACCCAGCGGTAACCAGTACCACGTTGCCGCTGACGGTATGGTAGTACCCCGCCAGCATCGGAAACTGTCCATGCAGCCCCGCTTTACGCAGCAGCTGATTGACACGTTTGAGGATCACTGACATATGCGGCAATGACCGCTCACGGGCAGCCTGCTGGCTCTGCAACAGGGCATTAAAGATAGCGCGGATCATCAACGCCGCGAGAGCGCCATACTCTGCGCTGCGCGTCGTATCCAGGCAATAAAACGCCATCTCCCGCGACGACAGCGGCGCGATATCTAGCACCAGGCCACAGCTTTCCGGATCCGTCAGCTGACGGTAGTTGACTCGGCAGCCGGCGATCATCTGCTGAACCGGTGGCTGGAGCTGGCGCAAAAGCCGTACAGCCTGCACGGGATCACGCTGCAGCGCGGCCCAATCATGGCTCAGGGCATTCTCCTCTAACGCCAGCGAATCGAACAATGCCGGGTAGAGGCAGGTCAGCAGCATCTGTCGAAAGCGGGTAAAATCGCGCACCGGCTTCAGCAGGACATCTTTTGCCCCGAGCCGCATAGCTCGGGCAACATCGCTGACCGACTCCGTCGCCGAAATCACCATCACCGGAGTCTGATTGCCGCGCATCAGCAGGTGACGCAGTAGCTCAATGCCATTCATTTCCGGCATGGATAAATCGCACAGGATAAGGTCGGGGCGACACTGTGCGTACAGCCTCAACGCCTCACGCCCGTTGACTGCTTCGCTGACCCTTACGCCCTGTGTAGCCAGATACCCAGCCAGCAGGCGTCGAAACACGGCATCGTCGTCGACGATCATAATCTGTTTATCGGTGAGCACCTGTGACATAGCCGGCCTCTCATACCCTGACTGATCCTAGTGTGGTTCAATATCGGCACACTTGCCCTGACGACCAGTGAAAATGTTATATATTGCGCGATTCACCGCAGTTTTCTAAAAACCAGATTTTTACTTATCTACAGCAGATATTGGTTATTATGACCAGAATATCAGAATAGAAGCCGGGCGATATTGCGCCTAACCTTTTCTCACCAATAGTTGCAAATGGTTATTCCTATGAAATTACGCCATCCTCTTGATGCGCCCTGCCCCTGCGGCAGCGAGCGCGCATTTTCTGACTGCTGCGCCCCTTATCTGAACGGAGAACAGCGGGCGACAACGCCGGAGCAGCTGATGCGCTCACGCTACAGCGCCTTTGTCACCCACCATGCTGACTATCTGATTGCCACCTGGCATCCCGATTGCCAAATGGCTGCGGAGCGCGATGCGATTATCGCCAGCTTTGACGACACTCAGTGGCTGGGACTCCGCGTTATCGCCAGTATGCCGGGCCGCGATGTACATGAAGGGTTTGTGGAGTTTATCGCCCGCTTCCATACGCCCTCTACACATACAAACGGTGCTATTCACGAACGATCGCGTTTTCTGGATCTCAATCACGCTTGGTACTATGTTGATGGAGCCCGGCCCACGGTAGGACGCAATGACCCCTGCCCGTGCGCCAGCGGCAACAAATATAAAAAATGCTGCGGACGCTAGGCTGCGTCCCGCCCTGAACGGGGGAATTGACACTCCCTTCTCGGTGGACGTCGTGATAACGGCCCGGCAAGAACAAGGATGCCAACACATGTCACAACCCGTTATTCAACGAAAAGTCCTGCGTACCGTCTGCCCCGATGCCAAGGGGCTGATCGCCAAAATTACCAATATCTGTTACAAGCATCAGCTCAATATTATTCAGAACAATGAGTTCGTCGACCACGCCAGCGGGCGCTTCTTTATGCGTACCGAACTTGAGGGGAGCTTTAACGATGCCACCCTGCTGGCCGATCTGGATGACGCACTGCCGCCGGGCTCCGCTCGCGAAATCATCACCACATCCCGTCAGCGCATAGTAATCCTGGTCACAAAAGAGGCCCACTGCTTGGGCGATCTGCTGATCAAGAGCGCCTATGGCGGACTGGACGTCGAGATTGCCGCCGTCATCGGCAACCACGCGACGCTACAGGCGTTAGTCGAAAAGTTTGATATCCCCTTCGTCCTGATCGGTCACGAAGGCCTCAGCCGTGAGGCGCACGATGCGGCCGTTGCCGAACAGATCGATCGCTTTGAACCGGACTATGTGGTACTGGCCAAATATATGCGGGTGCTGACCCCCGGCTTTGTTGCCCGCTACCCTGACCGCATCATCAATATTCATCACTCGTTTCTTCCTGCGTTTATCGGCGCCCGTCCCTACCACCAGGCCTATCAGCGAGGAGTGAAGATCATTGGTGCGACGGCGCACTTTGTAAACAATGATTTGGATGAAGGCCCGATCATCATGCAGGACGTTATTCACGTCGATCACAGCTATACCGCAGAGGAGATGATACGCGCGGGGCGCGATGTGGAAAAAAATGTGCTCAGCCGGGCCCTGTATCGCGTACTGGCTCAGCGGGTGTTCGTCTGTGGCAACCGCACTGTAATTTTCTGATTTGTTCATTTTTTCTCTGTTTTCTGTACGCCCGCACAGCAGTGCGGGCAAAAAAACGGCAAACAATTTTTTTTTCCTCTCCAGCGCTTTACAGCGCGGTGCGATTTGTTATTATGCGCCCCGCTTCCGGTGATAACGAAGCGCGACAATCTGGTGGGGTTCCCGAGCGGCCAAAGGGAGCAGACTGTAAATCTGCCGTCTCAGACTTCGAAGGTTCGAATCCTTCCCCCACCACCATTTCACCTCTTGAAATGGCGTCGCAAAACGCTCTAGCCCAGTGTCCGGCGCTGCCGGTTGACAATATCATTCCAAAAAGGTGGGGTTCCCGAGTGGCCAAAGGGAGCAGACTGTAAATCTGCCGTCTCAGACTTCGAAGGTTCGAATCCTTCCCCCACCACCATTCTTATGTTGTTCTCTGCTATACATCTCAAACGCCTATATCAAACCAGCACCCGATCCGGGGAAGGTGAGAACCTTCGACCAAGGTTCGCGTCGAGCAACGCGAGACAACGTTGCCCCAGGCAACGGCCCGCAGGGCGAGGCGCTACGCGCCGAGTCATCCTTCCCCCACCACCATTCTTATGTTGTTCTCTGTCATCCATTCCAAGCGCTTATTTCAGAGCAGAAGCACATGCGGGGAAGATAAGAGCCTGCACCCCCGCCCTACACAGCGCTTATCCCTTGCCATCCAACCGAATATTCGCTATATCTCACACTTTGCCTGCAAATTAAGGGAAATGATGCGTAATGCGATTTGTGTCTTTTGCGGGGCCAGCGACGGTGTGTCCGATCGCTACGTGGACAGCGCTCGCCATTTGGGGCGTACCTTAGCCCGTCAGGGACGAACACTGATCTACGGCGGCAGCGGTAAGGGGCTGATGGGAGCGCTGGCCAACGCGGCGCTGGAGGCCGGCGGCGAGGTTCACGGCGTGATCCCCCAGTGCTTAGTGGAGGCCGAAACGGCACATCACGGCCTGACGTCACTGGAGATCGTCCCCGATATGCACACGCGCAAAGCGCGTATGGCAGCCCGGGCCGATGGATTCATCGCCCTGCCGGGCGGCATCGGTACCCTGGAGGAGCTGTTTGAGATCTGGACATGGAGTCAAATTGGCTACCACAGTAAACCGGTAGGGCTGCTGGACGTGGGAGGCTATTACCAGCGTCTGTGCGACTTTCTACGCTACAGCGCCGACGAGGGGTTCATTCGCCCCCTCTGCCTGGCGACGCTGTTGTATGATGACAGCGCCGAGCGTCTGCTGGACGCTTTCGATAGCTACCGGCCGCACAACCTGAACCGCTGGGACTGAACGCCCTATCGCCCGATTACCCCCACGCAGGACAAGGTTCAGCTTGCGACCGCCATCTGCTACCATGCGGGCACCTTTATTCAACGGCCAGAATCCATGAAGTTTATCTCTTTCAACATCAACGGGCTGCGTGCCCGCCCCCATCAGCTCGCGGCGATCGTTGAGAAGCATAGCCCGGACGTGATCGGTCTGCAGGAAACCAAGGTACATGACGATATGTTTCCGCTGCAGGATCTGGCACATCTGGGGTATCAGCTGCACTACCATGGCCAGAAAGGCCACTACGGCGTCGCCCTGCTGACCCGAATGGCACCGTTGGCGGTGCGTAAAGGCTTCCCGGGTGACGATGCCGAAGCACAGCGGCGCGTCATCATGGCGGATATCCCCACCGAGCTGGGCACGCTGACCGTCATTAACGGCTACTTTCCGCAGGGCGAAAGTCGCGATCACCCGATAAAGTTTCCGGCAAAGAGCAAATTCTACGCCGATCTGCAACGCTACCTGCAGGATTCACTCACGCCGCAGAACCCGGTGCTAATCATGGGTGATATGAACATCAGCCCACGCGATATTGACATCGGGATCGGTGATGAGAGTCGACGGCGCTGGCTGCGCAGCGGCAAGTGCTCCTTCCTGCCGGAGGAGCGGGAGTGGCTGGATCGGCTGCTGGCGTGGGGTCTGGTCGATACCTACCGTCAGGCCAACCCGCAGGGTGACGACCATTTCTCGTGGTTTGACTACCGCTCCAAAGGGTTTGATGATAACCGCGGTCTACGCATCGATCTGCTGCTGGCCAGTCAGCCGCTGGCCCAGCGCTGTACCGATACCGGCATCGACTATGAGATCCGCGCCATGGAGAAACCCTCGGATCACGCCCCGATCTGGGCCGAGTTCGCACTTTCATGAGCGCGCAGGCAGCGGAAAAAATCCTGCATGTCGTCGCCGCCATCATTGAGCGGCGCGGTGCTATCCTGCTAGCTCAGCGCGGCCAGGGGCAGGATCAGGCGGGGCTGTGGGAGTTTCCCGGTGGAAAGGTCGAGGCGGGAGAGAGCCAGCCTCAGGCGCTGCAGCGTGAACTGGATGAAGAGCTGGGGCTACGCTGCCGGGTCAGCGACTACGTCGCCAGCAGCACACTGCACCTGCCGGGTAAGCGCATCCACCTGCACGCCTGGCGGGTACAGCCGGAAGGGGGCGAACCTGAGGCGCGAGAGCACGCGGCGTTGTGCTGGGTCGCCCCATGCCAGGCGCAGACATACGACCTGGCGCCGGCGGACAGGCCGCTGCTGCAGGCCTATCTGGATCTGCTGGCGCGTTTTCACGCCGATGCCTGAGGCCATCGCGGAGAGAGTCTGGCGCGTTTACCCTTTCTTCAGCACCACCCAACGCAGGTTGTTGGTACTCAGCACCTGCGGATTGGCCTGACACTGCAGCAGCAGGCCATCCGTACTGACAACAGCCCCCTCGGAGTAGTAGCGATCCTGATACAGGCAGCAGCGGCTGCAGTTCACGTTGTTGACCCCGTTGGTATATCCGTTGGCCGGCATCGGCACCACCACATCAATACCGCCGGCGGCAATGGCGGTGGTGGCCCCCTGCTGAGCACCTTTGGTAGAGACGGTGCCCTGAGCCTGCAGCGCCCCGCTCCACAGCAGCGCGACAAACGCCATCATTACGGATTGTTTCTTCATGCTTTTTTCCTCTTATTGGACGCAGTTGTCCCCTTGGTGCGCCGTGACCGGCCGTTTTCAATGGGCGGCAAATCACGGAACGCGCGGGGGTTCACGGCAGTGCGCGCCTGATGGATCAGCTGCTGCAGCGTCTCCACCAGCGGGTGCATAAAGTCCTGATAGCGGCAGCCCCGCTCACTGATCTTCGTCAGCGTCGACTCCCAGTGTGCCGTCATATCCGGGCGACCGGCCATCTCGGGCAAACAGTGGATCAGCGCACTTCCCGTCTGGCTGGCGTGGATATAGCGCCCCTTTTTATGCAGAAACCCGCGGCGAAACAGCAGTTCGATAATACCGGCACGCGTCGCCTCGGTACCTAAACCATCGGTCGCTCGCAGGATTTTCTTTAGCGATTTATCCTGTACAAAGCGGGCGATCCCGGTCATGGCCGACAGCAGTGTAGCATCGGTAAAGTGGCGCGGCGGCTGCGTCTGGCGCGCCATCAGCTCGCCCCGTTCGCAGTGCAGCAGGTCATCGCGGGCCACCACCGGCAGCGGCATTCCCTCGTCTTCGTCATCCCGCTCCTTGGCACCGAGCAGCGCACGCCAGCCGGCCTGAGACAGAAATCGCGCCTTGGCGATAAATCCCCCGCCCTCAATCTCCAGATCGATGACACACTTACGGTACTGCGCATCGGGGCAAAACTGCATCAGATACTGACGGGCCACCAGCTGATAAATATTGCGCTCATCCTCATTCAGCGTAACGCCGCCTGCCCGGGCCGTAGGAATGATGGCATGGTGGGCATCAACCTTGTTGTCATCCCAGCAGCGGTTACGCCGCTGGACGTCGACGCTCTCCAGATTGGCCAGCGTCGGCGCATGGGTGGCAATCGCCGCCATCACCGCATGGCGCCCAGCAAAGTGCTCCTCCGGCAGATGACGGCTGTCAGAGCGGGGATAGGTCAATAGCTTGTGGGTTTCATACAGACGTTGACAGATATCCAGCACCTGCTGAGCGCTCATGGCAAAGCGCTTGGCGGCCTCGATCTGCAGCGCTGACAGGGAGAACGGCAGCGGCGCCACCTCGGACTCACGCTTATCGTTATAGCCGGTCACCCGGGCAGGCTTATCCTGGATCCGGGCGATAACATGCTCCGCCAGCGCGCGGTTGAGCAGACGCCCCTCTTCATCCTGATGGGGCTCACAGGCCTCGCTGGGCTGCCACTGCGCCCAGAAGCGCTCGCCGGATGGCGTCACGATATGCGCCCGCACCTCGTAGTAATCCTTGGCGACAAAGTGCGCTATCTCCTCATCGCGGCGCACCACCAGCCCGAGCACCGGCGTCTGCACCCGGCCCACGGAGAGCACGCCGTTATAGCCGGCGTTGCGCCCCAGCAGGGTATAGGCGCGGGTCATGTTGATGCCGTACAGCCAGTCGGCGCGCGCGCGCGCCAGCGCAGAGACGCACAGCGGCATAAACTCATGGTTATCGCGCAGTCGCTCCAGCGCCCGCGCCACCGCCTGGGGGTTAAGGTCATTGATCAGGCAACGCTGTACCTGACGCCGCTTTTCCGGCGCCAAGGCCAGAAAGTCGAGCACCTCATCCACCAGCAGCTGTCCTTCGCGATCCGGGTCGCCGGCGTGCACCACCTGCTGCGCATCGCGCAGCAGGCGCTCGATCACCTTCAGCTGCTTGGCGCTCGATGCTTTGGGTCGCAGCTGCCACTTCTGCGGTACAATCGGCAGATCGACCAGATTCCAGCGCGCGTAGCGGGCATCGTAGGCGTCCGGCTCGGCCTGCTCCAGCAGATGGCCCACACACCAGGTCACCACGTCACCGTCGCCGCACTGAATATAGCCGTCCGCACGCCGGTGCGGCTTAGGCAACACATCCGCAATAGCCCGCCCCAGGCTGGGCTTTTCCGCAATAAACAGCCGCATCAGTCACCATATGTCTGGCTGAGAGAGAGGAGATATTCCCTGACGGCCCGATAGTCACCGCGAAAAACAACCCGCGCTGCCTTCTTCTCCAACTGGTAGCCGTACATCGGATCATAGTAGTCATGCAGCAGCGGAACCAGCCAGGCCAGGTGCCCCTCACTGCCGCGGCCAGCCTGCTGCTGCTGCAGCGCCCTGACCAAGTGGGCATCCAGCTCAGCGTAACGTTCCAGCCCCAGTCGGCGACGGATGGCAAACAGCCCGTGATGCAGGTACTCCGCATAGGCCTGCCAGCCCGCTTCTCGCCCGTAGGCGCGCTCATACTCCACGCGCATCAGGTCGATATACTCCTCCTGCAGCCGGGCCAGACGGGCCTCAAAGGGCTCATCCACCACCGCCACCGCCGCCTGCAGCATCTGATTATAGAAGCACAGCGGAACATGGTTAGAGCCGATCACCCGCCCCTCATCCTCCAGGATCCAGTGGCGGATACCGGCGCAGTGCTTCTTCAGCAGGGCGATGCCGAGCTGATTCTCAAAGTCGATCTGCGTGCCCTGTGCAACCACGGTACGCCCAAAAGATGAGCCGCGGTGGTGGGCGGCGCCCTCCAGATCGATACCAGCGCGCAGCTCACGCAGCATCCGCGTTTTGCCACAGCCGGTATTGCCGCCGATCAGCACCATCGGCAGCACCGATGCCTGCTCGGTAAACTGCAGGATGGCATGGCGCAGCGCCTTATAGCCCCCCTCGATCAGCGGATAGTCCAGCCCCGACTCGCGCAGCCACTGTTGTACGATATGGGAGCGCAGGCCGCCGCGGAAACAGTAGAGATAGCCCCCGGGGTGACGCTGGCACTGCTCACGCCAGGCCGCGATGCGCGCGGCGCGCACCTCGCCATGGACCAGGCGGTTACCCAGCGCGATGGCGGCGTCCTGCCCCTGCTGCTTGTAACAGATACCGACCGCCTCGCGTTCGCTGTCCAGCATCAGCGGCAGGTTACAGGCGCCAGGAAACGCCCCGGTCTGAAACTCTACCGGGGCGCGCACATCGATTAACGGAATATCATTGGCCAGAATGGAGAGGTAGTCCGTACCATCCGGGCGGGTTACAGCCTTGCCTGTCATCCCTGAACCTCGATCAGCGGTTCACCCGCACGCGGCGCGTGCAGTTCACCGATGGCACTCAGCGTCAGACCATGGCGCAGCGCAACGTCGCGTACCGCCGCCTCGGCCTCCGGCGTTACCGCCAACAGCAGACCGCCGGAGGTTTGCGGATCGCACAGCAGCTGGCGCTGCAGCGAGTCCATCGACCCAACCAGATGCCCATAGCTGTCAAAGTTACGCCCGGTTCCCCCCGGCACGCAGCCCTGGGCGATATATGCCTCGACGCCGGGAAGGCGCGGGATCTGATCAAACCACAGCGTCGCCTGCAGACCGGAGCCCTGGCAAATCTCGCTCAGGTGACCCAGCAGGCCAAACCCGGTCACGTCGGTCATCGCCGTCACGCCCTGAATATCGGCAAAGTCGGCGCCCGGACTGTTCAGCTGACACATGGTATCGCGCGCCAGCCCACGGTGTTCGGGGCGCAGCGCGCTCTTCTTCTCTGCGGTCGTCAGCACACCGATCCCCAGCGGCTTGGTCAGGTAGAGACGACAGCCAGCCTGCGCCGCACTGTTCTTCTTCACCCGCTCGGTGCTGACCGTCCCGGTGACCGCCAGGCCAAAAATGGGCTCCGGTGCGTCAATGGAGTGGCCCCCGGCCAGTGAGATACCGGCTTCGCGACACACCTGGCGCCCCCCTTCGATAACCTGACGGGCAATCTCCGGCGCCAGCTTCTCCAGCGGCCAACCCAGGATGGCGATCGCCATGATCGGTTTACCGCCCATGGCGTAGATATCACTGATGGCATTGGTGGCCGCGATACGGCCAAAATCATACGGATCGTCCACGATGGGCATAAAGAAGTCGGTGGTGCTGATAATGCCAACCCCGTTGCCGATATCGTAAACCGCCGCGTCGTCGCGCGTCTCATTCCCCACCAGCAGGTGGGGATCGACAAACCTGGCCTGCTCACTGTGCAGGATGGACTCCAATACTTTCGGCGAGATTTTGCAGCCACACCCCGCCCCATGGCTGTACTGTGTCAAACGAATGGCCGGCGCAGTCATACCCTACTCCTCTCCATCAAGAAAAATAAAATCGTGCAATAGTAGCGCCCGCGCGGGGAATTGATAAGTCACGCGATCAATAAGCCGCGCGATAGTGCAAAAGCAAACGGTTACATGCACAGGAAATGGCCATTCATCGCGCCCCGGAGAGGCCACTGACTCCGGGGCCGCATGATACGCATTCTGAATGAGTGAGACGGGAAGATCAGAACCGGTGGACAAAGGCGCTGCTATCCAGCGGCTGTACCTTGGCGGCCTTCAGGGTGGGCGTGCCCAGATAGAGGAAGCCGACGATGACATCCTGCTCGCGGCAGCCAAACGCCTGACGCACCCGAGGCTCTTCGGTCCAGTGGCCGCTGCGCCAGATACCGTTAAATCCCTGCGCCTGCGCCGCCATCTGCATCGCCATCACGGCACACCCGGCGGAGGCGACCTGCTCCCACTGAGGCACCCGGCTGTCGCGATTGCAGTGGGCAATCACCGTAACGATCAGCGGCGCGCGAAAGGGGGCGCTGCGGGCCTTCTCAACGCCTTTCTCATCGCTCCCCCCGGCCAGCGCGATGTCGTGTAGCAGCGCGCTCAGGCGCTCTCGACCGTCGCCCTGCACGGTCACAAAGCGCCACGGCTGCAGGCCGCCGTGATCCGGCGCGCGCAGCCCGGCCTGAAAGATGTTTTCCAGCGCCTGACCGGACGGAGCAGGCTCGCTCAGGCGGGAGGCGGAACGGCGCTGCAGCAGGAGCTCTAATGCATCCATGGAACTCTCCAAGTGATAAGTCAAACACATATAGACTATAATGATGTTACAAATAGGTTACGCCAATTATCCCCCTGCGTATCGCAAGATACCAGCCCCGGCATGCGCACAGAGGGCGGACCAGCGCTGCCGGAGGTATATCAACGCTGACTTTTTCCGTCGACGCCGCTAGGATAGCGGGATTGCAATCATTGACCTGGAGTTTACATGCGCATGCTATGGCGCTATATCGCCGGCGCGTTTCGCTGCTGCTGGCAAATACTCAATTTTATTCGTGAGTTTATCCTTAATCTGTTTTTGATCCTGCTGATCCTGATCGGCGTCGGTATCTACCTTCAGTTTCAGGATACGCCCGTCAATCCCACGACCAAAGGTGCTCTGCTGGTGGATCTCAACGGCGTGGTGGTCGATAACCCCGCGCTGAACAGCAAATTCGGACAGCTGGGCCGAGAGCTGCTGGGCATCCGCGGCGCAGCGCTACAGGAGAACTCCCTGTTCGATCTGGTGGATACCCTGCGCCAGGCCAAAAGCGATCCCAATATTACCGGGCTGGTTTTATCGCTGAATAACTTTGCCGGTGCCGATCAGCCGTCACTGCAGTACATTGGCAAGGCGCTGAGCGAGTTCCGTGCCAGCGGTAAGCCGATCCTGGCAGTAGGTGAAAACTACACTCAGGCGCAGTATTTCCTGGCCAGCTATGCGGATAAGATCTACCTCTCTCCCCAGGGCAGCGTCGGGCTGCAGGGAATGGCGACCAATAACCTCTACTATAAGAGCCTGCTGGATAAACTGGATGTCAGCACCCATATCTTCCGCGTCGGCACCTATAAGTCCGCCGTCGAACCGCTGATGCGCGACCAGATGTCACCGCAGGCGCGCAGCGCTGACAGCCAATGGCTCAACGGTATGTGGAGTAACTATCTGACCATCGTTGCCACCAACCGGCACCTTACGCCGGAGCAGGTTTTCCCCGGCGCCGGGCAGATGCTGAAAGGGCTACAGGCCACCGGCGGTGATATGGCGCAGTACGCCGTACTACACCGGCTGGTCGATGGGCTGGCATCGCGCAGCGAGGCCGAAAGCATTCTGTCCAGGCAGTTTGGCTGGGATGCACGCGCGCGCGATTACCGCCATATCAGCATCTATGACTATCCCCTGAAACCGAAGCGTACTGGTAATGGTCAAATCGCCGTTATTTTTGCCAGCGGCCCGATCATCGATGGTGAGGCGACGCCGGGCAGCGTAGGTGGTGATACCACCGCAGCCCAGATCCGCCAGGCGCGTCTCGACCCGGCGATCCGGGCGATAATCCTGCGGGTCAACAGCCCCGGCGGCAGTGTCACCGCCTCTGAAGAGATCCGCTCGGCGCTGGCGGCAGCGCGCGACGCCGGTAAACCGGTGGTGGTCTCCATGGGGGGGCTGGCAGCATCCGGCGGTTACTGGATCTCGACACCTGCCAACACCATTGTGGCCAGCCCCAGCACCCTTACCGGCTCTATCGGGATCTTTGGGGTCATCAATACCTTTGAAAAGCCGCTGGGACTGCTGGGGGTCTATACGGACGGCGTCGCGACCTCGCCTCTGGCCGATACCGCCCTGACCAAAGCGCTGCCGCAGAGCGTCAGCGATCTGATGCAGCTGACTATCGAAAACGGCTATCAGCGCTTTATCAGTCTGGTGGCCACCGCCCGTCATAAAACGCCGGCGCAGATCGATAACATTGCGCAGGGGCGTGTCTGGCTAGGCGTAGATGCCAAAGCCAATGGGCTGGTCGATCGATTGGGCGACTTTGACGATGCTGTTAGCCAGGCGGCGACGCTGGCCGGTATCAAGCAGCCCCAGCTGCAGTGGTATGTCGATAATCCGAGCTTCAGTGAAATGGTGTTCAGCCAGCTGACCAGCTCCGTACAAGCCTCTCTGCCGCAGGCGCTGCAGGGCATGATCCCCGCCTCACTGCTCCAGCTCTCGCGCCAGATTTCGGCGCAGAGCGATTGGGTCGCTTCCCTCAATGATCCGCAGCAGCGCTACGCGCTGTGCCTGAGCTGTAGCGAGATCCGTTAATCCTGCCACCCGCCGGAGCAGCAGCCCATTATTCATGGCTGTTGGCCCGGCGGTCTTTTTTTCTTTTGTATTATCCCTATAATCCCCGCATATTTGCGCATCAGCGCCCCAGCTACGGCGAACTTTCTGTCATGCAAAAAAAATCTATCTATGTGGCCTACACCGGCGGCACCATCGGCATGCAACGCTCCGCACAGGGCTACATCCCCGTCTCCGGGCACCTGCAGCGTCAGTTGGCGTTGATGCCGGAGTTTCACCGCCCCGAGATGCCGGACTTTACCATCCATGAGTATCAGCCGCTGATCGACTCTTCCGATACCACGCCCGCCGACTGGCAGTACATCGCCGACGATATTCAGGCCAGCTACGCCGACTATGACGGCTTTGTGATCCTGCATGGCACCGATACCATGGCATTTACCGCCTCAGCGCTCTCATTTATGTTCGAGAACCTGGCAAAACCGGTGATCGTCACCGGCTCACAGATCCCACTCGCCGAGCTGCGCTCCGACGGGCAGACCAACCTGCTGAACGCCCTCTATCTGGCGGCCAATTATCCCATTAATGAAGTCTCATTGTTCTTCAATAACCAGCTGTTCCGCGGCAACCGGACCACCAAGGCGCACGCCGATGGCTTTGATGCCTTCGCCTCGCCCAACTATCCCATACTGCTGGAGGCAGGGATCAACATTCGCCGTATCGCACCGCTGGTAACGCCGCTGCATCAGGCGCCGTTCCGGGTTCATCCCATCACGCCGCAGCCGATCGGGGTGGTGACCCTCTATCCCGGGATCTCGGCCAATGTGGTGCGCAACTTCCTGCGTCAACCGGTGCGGGCGCTGATCCTACGCTCCTACGGCGTCGGCAACGCGCCACAGAATCCTGAACTGCTCGATGAGCTGATCCGCGCCTCACAGCGCGGTATCGTTGTCGTCAACCTGACGCAATGCTTCTCCGGGCGGGTCAACATGGAAGGCTATGCCACCGGCAACGCCCTGGCCCACGCCGGGGTAATCAGCGGTTTTGACATGACGGTTGAGGCGGCGTTGACTAAACTGCATTATCTATTGAGCCAATCGCTGAGCGCAGACCAAATCCGCCGCCTGATGCAGCAGGATCTGCGCGGAGAGCTGAGCGAGACCCCCTAAGCGTAATATCTCACCGCGACAACGTCGGGAGAGACAACCTAGCCATACAACCACGGGAGGACGACGGATGTCCGCTGCACTTTTGCTGATCGATCTACAGAATGATTTTTGCCCCCATGGCGCGCTGGCGGTTCCCCAGGGCGATGAGGTCATCCCTGTCGCCCTGCAGGCGGTCGCCATGGCGCGTCGGGATGGCACCCCAGTAATCGCAACCCAGGATTGGCACCCGGCGGAACACGGCAGCTTCGCCAGCCGCAGCGGCGGACAGATGGGTGAGGTCGGCAAGCTCAATGGGCTGCCCCAGGTCTGGTGGCCTGACCACTGCGTGCAGAACACCATCGGTGCCGCGTTTCACCCAGCCCTGCGCAATACCGCCTTCGATTTTGTGGTGCATAAGGGAACCGATGCTGCGGTAGACAGCTATAGCGCCTTTTTCGATAACGGGCAGCGCGGTGCCACCGCGCTGGATGCCTGGCTGCGCCAGCACGGTATCACCCGCCTGTGGCTACTGGGTCTGGCAACAGATTACTGTGTGAAGTTTTCGGTGTTGGACGCCCTGCGCCTGGGCTATCAGGTCAATATCATTAGCGACGGCTGCCGCGGCGTGGATCTCACTCCCGGCGATAGCGAACGCGCGCTGGCCGGGATGGTAAAAGCCGGGGCAGCCCTAACCCCCCTCACCACGCTCAGCCACCTGCGCTGAGCGCGCTCCCGCACGGCCGCGCCCTACTTCGCCAACGGCGCGGCAAACAGTGCTTTCAGCGCTTGCTTGCTTTTCATCTCTATCTCCCCGCGGGTATTCACCGTTAAATGCGCCGCTTGGTGATTATGGCGCGACTGGTACAGCATCACCATTTGCAGCGCCTCGCCACGCTGCGACTCACTCAGTCGAGAGCCATCCGGCCACTTACCCAGCTCAACGGCGGTTGCCAGACGCTGGTAGACATCTTCATTCATTATTGAGATCAAGCGCTCAATATCCATATGTCCTCTCCAATATCTTCTTTGCTGAATCGCTTCACCATGGTACTATCACCTCAAGACATCAAGGGGTTACCCCAGGGTCCAGCGGCCATCCTCTCCGGCGCAAAAATGTAGCGCAGCGGAGTTCACACAATAGCGCTCGCCGCTGGGCTGGGGGCCGTCGGGAAACAGATGCCCCAGATGGGCATCGCAGTGCGCGCAGCGGATTTCGATGCGATGCATATGGTGAGAATCATCATCCAGACAGCGAACGGCGTCGGCGCTATAGGGGCGAAAGAAGCTCGGCCAGCCACAGCCGGAATCATATTTACTGTCGGAATAGAATAAGGGACTGTTGCAGCACAGGCAGTGGTATATTCCCTCCTGGCGGTTATGCAGCAGCCTGCCGCTGAACGGCGGTTCCGTACCACACTGCTGAGTGACATAGCGTTGCATTTCAGTTAGTTGATGTGGGGAATGGGAGAGATTCTCTTTAGCCATGTTATGTTCCGCGGCCTGCGCCGATGGGTAGGATTGGGTAGAGACAAAATGCCACTCAACATAACAAAGAGTTAACAATAGATCAGCATCATTTGATCTAAATTGTGCGGCTGGTACATGGCGTGGATGGCTTTTGTGATGAATATCACAAACAGATAGCACGCAGGTTTGAGACTCTCGCCGCCGCCCCCATGTATGATGGGATACGGTGAGTCTGGCATCGTGGATGCTATCTGCACAGTCGCTGCGGCGGCTTTGACGTATAGCAACAATTGACACGATTCCGCTTGACGCTCCATAAGGTTTTTGTAATTTTACAGGCAACCTTTTATTCACTAACCAATAGCTGGTGGAATATATGACTATCAAAGTAGGTATCAACGGTTTTGGTCGTATCGGCCGTATTGTTTTCCGTGCTGCTCAGGAACGTTCTGACATCGAAATCGTTGGCATCAACGATCTGCTGGATGCCAACTACATGGCATACATGCTGAAGTACGACTCTACTCACGGTCGTTTCAACGGCACTGTTGAAGTGGAAGAGGGCCACCTGATCGTTAACGGTAAAAAAATCCGTGTTACCGCTGAAAGAGATCCGGCTAACCTGAAGTGGAATGAAATCGGTGTTGACGTTGTTGCCGAGGCGACCGGTCTGTTCCTGACCGACGAAACCGCACGTAAGCACATCGCCGCCGGCGCCAAGAAAGTCGTCATGACTGGCCCGTCCAAAGATGCTACCCCGATGTTCGTTATGGGCGTAAACCACAAGAACTACGCTGGCCAGGCGATCGTTTCCAACGCATCCTGCACCACCAACTGCCTGGCTCCGCTGGCTAAAGTCCTGAACGACAACTTCGGCATCGTTGAAGCACTGATGACCACCGTTCACGCAACCACTGCTACCCAGAAAACCGTTGATGGTCCGTCCATGAAGGATTGGCGTGGCGGCCGCGGTGCCAGCCAGAACATCATCCCGTCCTCCACCGGCGCAGCCAAAGCCGTTGGCAAAGTAATCCCGGAGCTGAACGGCAAACTGACCGGCATGGCTTTCCGCGTTCCGACCCCGAACGTATCCGTTGTTGATCTGACTGCACGCCTGGCCAAGCCAGCTACCTATCAGCAGATCTGTGAAGTGATGAAGGCCGCTTCTGAAGGCGAAATGAAAGGCGTTCTGGGCTACACCGATGAAGCCGTCGTTTCTACCGATTTCAATGGCGAAGTATGCACCTCAGTGTTTGATGCCGACGCCGGTATCTCTCTGAATGACAACTTCGTGAAACTGGTTTCCTGGTATGACAACGAAACTGGCTACTCGAATAAAGTTCTGGATCTGATCGCGCACATCTCCAAATAAATGCGCATTGTGATCCCGTGATAAAAGGGCGACACTCAGTGTCGCCCTTTTTATTTTGTGTCTGTGGCACCACCTTCACCAAGGAGTCTTACCATGTCCCAGAGCATGTCCGAAAAGATTTTTTCCTTACCGGTTGAACGACAGATCACCCCTTACATCAGCCTGCGTCAACTTGATGCGCTGCCCATCATCGTGGTTAACCATCCGCGGTTGCAGGCTGCCGTCGCCCTGCAGGGCGCCCACCTTCTTCTATGGCAGCCCGGAGGCGAAAAACCGGCACTATGGCTCTCCCCGGACTCCGCCTTCCGCCCGGGCGAGCCGATACGCGGCGGGGTGCCCATCTGCTGGCCCTGGTTTGGGCCGGCCCGGCAGGAGGGCTATCCGGCACACGGCTTCGCCCGTAACCTGCCCTGGACGCTCTGTGCGCATGACGAAGACGCGCAAGGGGTAACCCTGACCCTCACCCTGACAGACAGTGATGCCTCGCGTAAATACTGGCCTCATGACTTTAGCCTGACGGCCCGCTATCGCCTCAGCGACCACTGCAGTATGGAGCTTGAAGCCGATGGCGACTACCGTTGCCAGGCTGCACTGCACACCTACTTCAATATCGCTGATATTAACGCCGTCTCCGTCTCTGGACTGGGCGAGCCCTATCTGGATAAAGTCAACGGCGGTACCGGGGCCATCCAGCAGGGAGCGTTGACCTTCAGCGCGCGTACCGACCGCGTCTATACTGCGCCGGAAGCATTCAGCGTCATTCACGATCGCGGTTTTCAGCGCAGCATCGAAATCCACCACCACCATCACAGCGACGTCGTTGCCTGGAACCCGTGGAGTGACATTGCCGCCGCCATGGCTGATATGCCCAATGACGGCTATCACACCATGGTGTGCGTCGAGACCGCCCGCGTCAGCCAGCCACTGCAGGTCAGCAGCGGCAGCCCTGGCCGTCTGGCCGCTACGCTACGCCTGCGTCCACAGCGCTAAGCCACATCAATCGGCTCTCCGCATGCGCGGGAGCCGGGATACCTGCGCTTGGCAATAGCATTAACGCAGGCTAAAGTGGCCAGGCCGTAGCCTTCCTCTTGGCCTGTCACACACTCGTGTAATCTTCTCATCCACCGGCATCCCTGAAAAAAGCCAGCAACGGACATAGCGGAAGCCCTCTGGCTGACCGGAGGCAACGCTATCCGGCCTACCCGTTCTTACTGTTGTTGTGCCTGTTCTGTCCACATCTGGCGCTGCAGCAAAATAAGCGCACGCTGCCCTATTCCTGCGTGGCGATACGTCTGGTGCCGTACTGACTGCACGCCATGCCCGGCTCTATCCACGCCATTTAAATACCCATCACAGGAAATAATTACTACCATCAATTAAGAGCCTATCCCAGTAGGCATGTATTGTTGCAGCCAGTTTGAACACAGACAGCGCGCAATAACCGGGGCGCACACGCAGTACGTGAGGATTGTGAGCACGACCCAGGAGCAAAATGGCATATCAAATATGCCTAATGGGATAGGATCTAACTCTGTATTTCCTTTGGATTTTATCGATTATACATACAGTAAAAAAATACTTTCCACTACGCGGCTCCCATTCTGCTTCCCCTTACCGTACAGCCGGCGAAGATGGCGATGAAAGACAGTGGGGGTATCGCCTATCTCATCAAAAAGGCGGCAATGACTCCAATGGGTAGAACATATGTTTTTCGATGAAGGCGCCGATGACTTTTCGTGAATCTCGACGGAGCGTGAGAAACAGATCACTTTACGCGCCAATCGCTTAATGCGGGTACGGAGGGTCAGATTGTTACGCCCGATGTGTTAGTGAACATCTTGCCGGTCAGATGTTGCTCCTTCGGCACCGCTTGCCCCTATTGTCGCAGGTAATAACGGCGTCATTTGCAAGCATACCCGTTGAGGATAGCGTTGATCGACAGCACTTCACTGCACCGGGGCAAAATTTCGCTGCCAATCTTTCATTCTACGTCAAAAACGGGAACAGGATCGCCGAGGCGACCCCGCTGATAGTAGCGCGATGCACGCGGCTACGATTAAAAACGGTAGGTCACGCCAGACCACAGCATACCGGTATGATTCTTGGCGATCATCGGGCTGTCCTTGATTTGGCTGCTCAACTGTACCAAGCGGCCGGCGAAAAACGCGTTCCAGTCCGCATTGATGCGATAGTAAGTGGTCAGCTCCAGATAGGGTGACCAACTGTTTTCCGGACTGTACTGCTGCAGACTGCTGCGGCGCGCCTCGCTGTCGGACACGCCGAAGTAGTAGCTATTCTGGTTGGCGCTGTTCCAGGTCACACCGACGCCGGGGGTAAAGCTCCAGTCGCCGTGGTGCAGGGTGTACAGATAGGCCAAATCGCCCACCAGGCCATTACTGTTATCCAGAATATCACCAACGAAGGAGGCACGCAGCGTTCCCCACGCTTCGTGATGGCTATAGCTCAAGCCAGCCATCACGGTCGCGTAGCGGTTATTCAGGCGCTTCATCCGCCAGTCATCGCTGTCGCTGGCGCGAAAGCGCCACGGAGAATAGAACGCGGTGGCGCTCAATTGATCCTGCTGATCCTTCCACAGATAGTAGCCGGCGGTCAGGCTGTGAAAATAGAAGCTGTCACTGTCATAGTTCACCATCGGCACAGGATAAACGCGGTCGTTATCACCGCGGTAAGGATCTGGGGCGACCAGAGCGGAGGCACCAATAGACCATGTACCAGCATGGGCGGCGGCGGTAACCAGCAAGGCCAGTGAGCCCAGCGCAGAAAGCGTATGTTTTTTCACCGTTAACATCATCCAATAAAAAAGAAAAATATGTTGGATGATTATACTAAATCAATGGTTAATCTCACCATTCTTTACCTAAGAAACAATTATTACGCCACTTTTTATCCCATTTTATCTCCCCGTTTACTGCGTACCCAACGAACGCGGAATCGTGCGCCACCGTATCGCCATGTCTAAACTGAGTGCTTGAAATGCCATATAAAAAAAGCCGTAAGCCGCGGGCAAATTCCAAGATGCCAACTAAGCTTGATCTCAGGGGGAGACTACGGTCGGCCTGCCATGTGCGGATGCCACGACGCAACAGCGCATTTTCGCGCGACCGCAGCGACGGGGCATTCTCCTTAACCTGTGCTGAAAAAAGGACGGGCACCGCTATGAAAATATTTGACCAATATCGCAAGCGCTATGAAGCAGCCAAGGATGAGGAGTTCACCCTGCAGGCATTCCTCACTCTCTGTCGCCAGGATCGCGGCGCCTATGCCAATGCGGCAGAGCGTCTTCTGCAGGCCATCGGCCAGCCCGAAATGATCGATACAGCGCAGGATCCTCGCCTCTCCCGCCTGTTCTCCAACCGCGTCATTGCCCGCTACCCTGCCTTTGCCGAATTCTATGGTATGGAGGAGGCCATCGAGCAAATCGTAGCCTACCTGCGCCACGCGGCCCAAGGGCTGGAGGAGAAAAAACAGATCCTCTATCTGCTGGGGCCGGTCGGCGGCGGCAAGTCCTCTTTAGCTGAGCGCCTGAAGGCGCTGATGCAGTGCGTTCCCATCTATGTCCTGAGCGCCAACGGCGAACGGAGCCCGGTCAACGACCATCCCCTGTGCCTGTTCGATGCCCAGGAGGATGGCACCCTCCTCAGCCAGGAGTACGGTATCCCGCCGCGCTATCTGGGCACCATCATGTCGCCGTGGGCCGCCAAGCGTCTACGTGAGTTCGGCGGCGACATCACTCAATTTCGGATCGTCAAAGTGTGGCCATCGATTCTGCAGCAAATCGCGATCGCCAAAACGGAGCCGGGCGACGAAAACAACCAGGATATCTCCGCACTGGTCGGTAAGGTGGACATTCGCAAGCTGGAGCACTACGCCCAGAACGATCCCGACGCCTATGGCTATTCCGGTGCGCTGTGCCGGGCCAACCAGGGGATCATGGAGTTTGTTGAGATGTTCAAGGCGCCGATCAAGGTGCTACATCCGCTGCTGACTGCTACCCAGGAGGGGAACTATAACGGCACCGAGGGGATCTCGGCCCTGCCCTTCAGCGGCATAATCCTGGCGCACTCCAACGAATCGGAGTGGGTGCAGTTTCGCAATAACAAAAATAATGAGGCCTTTCTCGACCGCGTCTATATCGTGAAGGTCCCCTACTGCCTGCGGGTGTCGGAAGAGATTAAGATCTACGACAAGTTGCTGCGCAACAGCGAACTGGCACAGGCTCCCTGCGCGCCGGGCACCCTGGAGACCCTGGCCACCTTCAGCGTACTGTCGCGCCTGAACACGCCAGAAAACTCCAACCTATTCTCCAAGATGCGCGTCTATGACGGCGAAAGCCTGAAGGACACCGATCCCAAGGCCAAGTCCTACCAGGAGTATCGCGACTATGCCGGGGTCGATGAGGGGATGAACGGCCTCTCCACCCGCTTCGCCTTCAAGATCCTCTCCAAGGTTTTCAACTTTGATCATGCCGAGGTCGCCGCCAACCCGGTACACCTGTTCTACGTCCTGGAACAGCAGATTGAGCGCGAGCAGTTCCCCCAGGAGACGGGTGAAAAATACCTTGAGTATCTGAAAGGCTATCTGATCCCCAAATACGTCGAATTTATCGGCAAGGAGATCCAGACGGCCTACCTGGAGTCCTATTCCGAGTATGGTCAGAATATTTTTGACCGCTACATCACCTATGCCGACTTCTGGATCCAGGATCAGGAATATCGCGATCCGGATACCGGACAGCTGTTTGACCGCGAGTCGCTCAACGCCGAACTGGAGAAGATCGAAAAGCCGGCGGGGATCAGTAATCCCAAAGATTTCCGTAACGAAATCGTCAACTTCGTGCTGCGCGCCCGCGCTCACCACAATGGCCATAACCCTAACTGGACCAGCTATGAGAAGCTGCGTACCGTTATCGAGAAGAAGATGTTCTCCAACACCGAAGAGCTGCTGCCGGTGATCTCTTTCAACGCCAAGACGTCCAGCGAAGAGCAGAAGAAACACGATGACTTCGTTCACCGTATGATGGAGAAGGGCTATACCCGCAAGCAGGTCCGCCTGCTGTGCGAGTGGTATCTGCGGGTCCGTAAATCATCCTGACAACCCGCTCCGGGCGGCGCTCTGCCGCCCTTTCCACTTGGCAGACTGGGAGGCACCATGGCCTACTTCATCGATCGCCGCCTGAACGGCAAGAATAAGAGCGCTGTAAACCGTCAGCGGTTCCTGCGCCGCTATAAATCACAGATCAAACAATCGGTCGCGGATGCCATCCGCCGCCGCTCGGTCTCTGACGTAGAGAGCGGCGAATCGGTCACTATTCCACGCGACGATATCAGCGAACCGCTGTTTCACCAAGGGAGCGGCGGCGAACGCCATCGGGTTCATCCCGGAAACGACCACTTTGTTCCCCATGACCACATTGAACGCCAGCAGGGCGGCGGCGCCGGCGGTGGCAGCGGCGATGCCGGCAACGGCGAAGGGGGAGAGGATGACTTTGTTTTCCAGATCTCCAAGGACGAGTATCTGGATCTGCTGTTTGAAGACCTGGCTCTGCCTAACCTGCGCCACAATCACTATCAGCAGCTGACCGAATTCAAAACCCATCGCGCCGGCTACACCGCCAACGGTGTTCCGGCCAACATCAGCGTCGTGCGCTCCCTGCAGAACTCGTTGGCGCGGCGTTCCGCCATGAGCGCAGCCAAGCGGCGTGAGCTGCACCAGTTGGAACAACAACTCGACGCGCTGCAGCACAGCGAACCGGTGCAGCCACTGGAGACCATACGGCTACGCCAAGAGATAGAAACGCTGCGCCAGCGTATTGCCCGGGTACCCTTTATCGACAGCATCGATCTGCGCTACAAAAACTACGAGCGACGCCCTGAGCCCTCAAGCCAGGCGGTCATGTTCTGCCTGATGGATGTCTCTGGTTCCATGGATCAGGCCACCAAAGAGATGGCCAAACGTTTCTATATACTGCTGTATCTGTTCCTGAGCCGAAACTACAAGAATATCGAGGTGGTCTATATTCGCCACCACACCCAGGCCAAAGAGGTCGACGAACAAGAGTTTTTCTACTCTCAGGAGACCGGCGGCACCATCGTCTCCAGCGCATTGAAGCTGATGGATGAGATCATCCGCGCCCGTTATGATCCCGCCCAGTGGAACATCTATGCTGCCCAAGCCTCCGACGGAGACAACTGGGCCGATGACTCTCCCCTATGCCAGCAGCTGCTCACGACCCGCCTGCTGCCGCTGGTACGCTACTATTGCTATATTGAAATCACCCGCCGCGCCCATCAGACCCTATGGCGGGAGTATGAGGGGCTGAGTCAACGCTGCGACAACTTTGCCATGCAGCATATCCGGGAGCCACAAGACATCTATCCGGTCTTCCGGGAGCTGTTCGCCCGTCAGGTCGCCCTCCGCTAACCCACCGCCGCCGGACAGGGCGGCGGGTAACCGTTCCGGTCATCGTCCGCCGCTCGGCAGCAGGAGCATCCTAAACACTCGGTATATCATTAAATTACTTTACAATAGGCCACAGAACGTTTGTCATGTCCCGTGGCCTAAATGGGCACACCTTTTTATTATTTTCATGCTGTAGGAAAGTCATCGCATGCATTTCACCCAAAAAGCCACCCACTGGCGGGAAGTATGGCACCTGATCAGGCCCTACTGGGTTTCAGAGGAAAAAGTCAGCGCCTGGACCCGCCTGTTTACCATCGTCGTGCTGACCCTGGCCACAGTGTATATCAACGTCCTGTTTAACGAGTGGAACCGGGTGTTCTACGATGCCCTGCAAAACCGGAACTATGCGGTATTCAAAGCGCAGCTGATCCGCTTTAGCTACCTGGCGTTTATCTATATCGCTATCGCCATTTTCCGTATTTACCTGACCCAGGGGCTGCAGATGCTGTGGCGTCAATGGATGACCCGACGCTATATGGATAAATGGCTGGGACATCAGGCCTATTATCACACGGAAATGCAACAGTCGATCGATAACCCCGATCAGCGTATCGCTCAGGATCTGAATACATTGACCACCGGCACGCTCTCCCTGACCCTGGGACTTCTCTCCAGTCTGGTGACCCTGTTCTCCTTTATCGCGATTCTGTGGTCGGTCTCCGGTTCACTGTCACTAATGATTGCCGGCCATGCGCTGGAGATCCCCGGCTACATGGTGTGGTTCGCCCTGCTGTATGCAGGACTCGGTTCTATGATGATCTGGCTGGTGGGCCGTCCGTTGGTAGATCTCTCCTTCGATCAGGAGCGCTTTGAGGCAAACTTCCGCTTTGGCCTGATCCGGATCCGCCATAACGCCGACCCCATCGCGCTGTACCACGGCGAACCACAGGAGCGTCAGCAGCTGGACGGCCAGTTTCAGAATATCCGCCGCAACTGGTGGAGTATCATGCGTCTGACCCGACGCCTCAACTTCGCCAGTAACTTTTATGGTCAGTTCGCCATCATCTTCCCGATACTGGTGGCCGCGCCGCGCTATTTCGCCAACGCCATCCAGCTGGGCACTCTGATGCAGATCTCCTCGGCCTTCGGCCAGGTGCAGGGGGCTCTATCCTGGTTTATCAACGCGTTTGACGAGCTTGCCTCCTGGAAAGCCTGCGTTAACCGTCTGGCCGGCTTCAATAAGGCGGTGGAAGAGATTAACGCCCATCCCGGCAACATCCGCCATGGCCAGACCCAGCGCGCCGACGAGGCACTCAATATCAAGGCGCTAACCCTGCAGTTGCACCGGGGACGTACGCTGTTTAACGATGTCAGTCTGCGGGTACAGCGCGGCGATCGTGTGCTGATAACCGGCCCCTCCGGCTGCGGTAAGTCGACTCTGCTGCGCGCCATCGCCGGCGTTTGGCCCTACGGCCACGGCGAGATCCTACGTCCGGATGAGACGACGCTGCGTACCCTGTTCCTGCCACAGCGTAGCTATCTGCCGATAGGCAGCCTGCGTGAAGCCATTTGCTACCCCTACAGTGCCACCACCTATAGCGATGACGAGCTGAAGGCCATCCTGCAAGCCTGTCGCCTGAGCCACCTGTGTGATGCATTAGGCAGCCGCGCCAACTGGTCACAGCAGCTATCCCCCGGTGAGCAACAGCGGATCGCCTTCGCGCGGGCACTGGCGCTGCGCCCGGATATTCTATATCTGGATGAGGCCACCAGTGCGCTTGATGAAGATACCGAGCAGCACGTTTACCGCCTGCTGGAAGAATATCTGCCGGATGTGACACTGATCAGCGTCGCTCACCGTAGCAGCGTCGCGCCGTTCCATACCTTACGCTGGCGCTTTCGCCGGGAAACGGAGGATGACCAAGGGCATGAATTTGCCCCATCACAGGTCGAGGTCTCCGCGCTGAACGCCTGACGCGCACCGACCCCACGTCAGGCAAGCGTGACGATATCGTATATGCTTAACGTAGGACCAGATGCGCAGACGATCGCGTCCGGTCCCTTTTAAGGCATGGTGTGGGCGGGAACGTATTGCACGGCAATTGGTGTAAAAACCAAGGTATTATGCAATAAAAGGCGCTATTAATTTAACTAACTGTGAGCTCAGACACAGCACACAGTGCGCCCCACCGAACACACTAGCAATAGTAAGGAAAATAATGCTAACGTAAGAAAATTATTATCGTGGGCGAATAATTAAACCATTTACATCGTCTACACGCGTCTCGGTGCTGATACTGTTCCAGTCGGACAGTCCCTGAGCCCTTTCTGCCATATCCAGGGGAATTTCACTATGAGTACACTCCTCGATCTGCCCGACGATAGCGTTCTATCCAATGAACACACCCATTTCGAGAATGAAGTTTCACGCGTCATCGGTGAAACCGTCAGCGATTTAATTCATCACGATGGTGATATCATTTTCGGTGATTTAATTCGTGCCTTGGCGCGCTCCGCCCGCGCAGAGGACAGCCAACAGCGTCGCGCCCTGCTGCTTTGCGCCATAGACCGGCTGCTGGGCGATCAGCCGACACAAAGCCTCCGCTCCTGATCGCTGTCACGGGGCCTCGGCCCCCCCTCGCTTTTTTCCGCAACATGTGGCAACACATGGGGCTGGCACAGCAGCCTATGCTGCGTTATGGTGATTAAAGGGCAGATTACCTCAGATCATCTGCCCCTTTCCGCTGGATCGGTACATCCGGAACCGCGATCATTTTCAAGGAGACTTTTTATGACCAAGCCGCATCACATCGCCGAATGGGCACGCGTGCGTGAAACCTCTTTAGAAATTGCCGAAGCCATCTTCGAGCTGGCGCACGGTGACGAAACCCTGGCGCAACAGATTTGGGAAGAAGGAAACGATGATGTTCTGTCGCGGGCCTTCGCCAAAACGGATCAGGACCAGCTCTACTGGGGCGATGAGACCATCTCCCGCGCAGATGTCTAGCCCACACTATCCCCCGTCCGCCCTATCCGCCGCGTTACGCGGTATAGCGGGAAACTGAAAGATCGTCGACACGGATCGTCGGCGTCACGCCGGAGATAATATCCGCCAGCAACTGCCCGGAGCCGCAGGCCATGGTCCATCCCAGCGTACCGTGACCGGTATTGAGATACAAATTCTCCAGCGGCGTCGCCCCCACCAGCGGCGTACCGTCCGGTGTCGCCGGACGCAGACCACTCCAAAAGCTCGCCTGCGGCAACAATCCGCCGCGCGGATAGAGATCGCGAACCACCCTCTCCAGAGTACGACGCCGAGCCAGTGGCAGCGACATGTCAAAGCCGACCACCTCGGCCATACCGCCAACCCGGATACGCCGATCGAAGCGGGTGATCGCCACCTTATAGCTCTCATCCAACACCGTCGAGCGTGGCGCGGCATCGGGGTCGTCGATGGGCAGTGTCAGGGAGTACCCCTTCAGCGGATAGACCGGGATCGCCACGATATCCTGCAACAGCCCGGTAGAGTAGGCTCCCAGCGCGACCACATAGGCGTCCGCCACCAGCGTATCGTGGCCACACTGTACACCCTGTATCCGTGCCCCGCTGCGCAGTAGCCGCAGTACCTGGGTACTAAAGATAAAATGAACCCCGGACTGCGCCGCCTGCTGCGCCAGATGACGGGTAAACAGCTGGCAGTCCCCGGTTTCATCATGAGGCAGATGC
Organism: Edwardsiella ictaluri ATCC 33202; assembly: GCF_000264785.1. Taxonomy (GTDB): domain Bacteria; phylum Pseudomonadota; class Gammaproteobacteria; order Enterobacterales; family Enterobacteriaceae; genus Edwardsiella; species Edwardsiella ictaluri. The sequence goes on from NZ_AFJI01000064.1 coordinate 40,155, forward strand.
AGACCGCCGCTCAAGCGCACACCTGCCACCGCCAGCGCCGGCTCTACCGTCGACAGCTGCGCTGTCGGCAACAGGCGGTAAGGCACCCCGGCCTCACGCAGAACGGCAATATCACGCGCGGCATTCTCATACTGCTGCGGCGTACGGAACAGCTGCAGGGTTCCCAGCTGCCGTCCCTCGTAATCGATGGTCGTCGTCCGGCGCAGCTGCGCCAGGCAGTCACGACTGTATTCGGCCAGCCGAACCATCCGCGCTTTATTTTGGGCATAGTGGGTGCTGTCGCAGTTACGTAACATCTGCCACAGCCAGCGCAGCTGAAACAGCGAGCCATCCAGACTCATCGCCAGCGGCGCATGACGCTGAAACAGCCATTTCAGCGCCTTAAGCGGGATCCCCGGCGCCGCCCAGGGCGCCGCATAGCCCGGCGAGATCTGTCCGGCGTTAGCGGCGCTGGTCTCCAGCCCGGGCCCCTCCTGACGATCGACCACCGTTACCTGATGACCAGCCTGCGCCAGATACCACGCACTGGTCACGCCGATCACACCGCTTCCCAATATCACTACCCGCATCTTCGCTTCTCCGCTGCTGCACACATGCCATATACGCTGTACATCAAGCATATGCAATAACCGGAGCGCATGCTGTGGTAACCCGGCAGTTTTCAGTACGGTAGGCTACGCTTGTATCAGGACGGCATGCTGCGGTCCGTATAATAAGCTTGAGGGAGGTGTATACATGGCCAGGTCAAACGCTGCAACCCGTAACTCCGCGCCGTGCCTGAGCGATGGCCCGGACTGGACGTTTCCGCTGCTTCAGACCTATCTGAATGAGATCGATCGGGTTGCCCGGCACTACCGGCTGGACACCTATCCGCACCAGATAGAAATCATTACCGCCGAGCAGATGATGGACGCCTACTCCAGCGTCGGCATGCCGATCAACTATGCCCACTGGTCCTTCGGCAAAAAGTTTATCGAGACCGAACAGCGCTATAAACATGGCCAGCAGGGATTGGCCTATGAGATCGTGATCAACTCGAATCCCTGTATCGCCTATCTGATGGAAGAGAACACCATTACCCTGCAGGCACTGGTAATGGCCCACGCCTGCTATGGCCATAACTCTTTCTTTAAGAATAACTATCTGTTCCGCACCTGGACCGATGCGGGCTCCATCATCGATTACCTGCTGTTTGCCCGTAACTATATCCGCCAGTGCGAAGAGCGCTACGGCATCGAAGAGGTCGAGAAAATACTGGATTCCAGCCATGCGCTGATGAACTACGGTGTAGATCGCTACAAACGACCGCAAAAAATCTCACTGGACGAGGAGCGCGCGCGCCAGAAGGCGCGCGAAGCCTATCTGCAGAGCCAGGTCAACGATCTCTGGCGTACCCTACCGCGCCGGGAGGCCGGGATACTGGCCAGACAGGAGCAGCACTTCCCCAGCGAACCTCAGGAGAATATTCTCTATTTCCTGGAAAAAAACGCGCCTCTGCTGGAATCATGGCAGCGGGAAATCGTGCGTATCGTGCGTAAGATCAGCCAATACTTTTACCCGCAAAGGCAGACACAGGTCATGAATGAAGGCTGGGCCACCTTCTGGCACTATACCCTGCTCAACCATCTCTACGACGAGGGGCGGGTCAGCGACCGCTTTATGCTGGAATTTCTGCACAGCCACACCAATGTGATCACCCAGCCATCCTATAACAGTCCCTATTACAGCGGCATCAACCCCTACGCTCTGGGATTCGCCATGTATCAAGATATTCGGCGCATCTGTCAGCAGCCTACCCCTGAGGATCGGGAGTGGTTCCCCAATATCGCCGGGCGTGACTGGCTGGAAACGCTGCACTTCGCCATGCGTGATTTTAAGGATGAGAGCTTCATCAGCCAGTTCCTGTCGCCGCGTCTGATGCGCGAGTTCCACCTGTTCAGCGTCCTGGACGACGAGCGTAATACCTATCTGGAGATTGAGGCCATCCATAACCAAGAGGGCTATCAGCTCCTGCGGGAGCGGCTTTCATCCCAGTATAATCTGAGCAACCTCGAACCCAATATTCAGGTCTGGAACGTCGCACTGCGCGGCGATCGCTCGCTGACCCTACGCTATATTCCCCATAACCGGACCCCGCTGGATACCGCCAGCCGCCGGGCGGTCATTAAGCATCTGCAGCGACTGTGGGGCTTTGACGTCTATCTGGAGCAGGTAAACGAAGGTGGCGGCGTAGAGCTGCTGGAGCGATGCCCACCGCATCCTGACGGGATCTAAGTAAAGACCGGGGGGGCCAGGCGCCCCCGGTTAACGGAGATCTGATGAATGCTCCGCCTGATCAGGCGTGCCCATCGGCCAAGTCGCGCGGGATCCCGCTCTGCATTCCATGCCAGATGGCGCCGCTCTCTTTACCGTAGCTGCGGACAAAATCCATCACCCGGTCATACTGGCGGGAGGCTGCCAGCTCGCCGAGACGCGAATAAAACGCCAGTGCCAGACGGCGTGCCTGTGGATTGGAAAAGTAGTAGCGACCGACCCGGGTATACAGACCCTTCAATCCATTGAGGATCAGGCCATAGATCGGATTGCCGCAGGCAAAGGCCAAGGCGCGAAAAATACGATAGTCCAAGTCGGCAAAAGCATCGGCGCTATCCTCCACCGTCGGGGCATCGGCTACAATAGCCTGAACCCTGTCCGGGTGCTGACGCACCGCGGCGCGAATGAAGATAGCGGCAATATTGGTACGTACGGCCAGCACATTATCGATTAGCTGCGGGACGCTATCGTGATCCAAACGTGCCAGCGTCTCCAGAATATTCAGCCCGGAGGTTTCCCAAAAGTTGTTCACCTGCGTCGGCTTACCATGCCGGATGGTCAGCCATCCATCGCGCGCTAAACGCTGCAGCACCTCACGCAGGGTAGTTCGGGTAACGCCAATCAGCTCAGACAACTCACGCTCTGCGGGCAGGATAGAACCGGGAGGGAAACGGTTATTCCAAATACTTTCAATCAAATACTCTTCCGCAAAACCAGCTGGACTCTGCGCCTTAATAACCATGTTGTTAACGTTCCGTCACGACAATAAGAATAAGCAAAAACAAGGTTGCTCATCATACCAGATGGCAACCCGTTGATATAGCGCCGATGGCGCTTACATATGCAAACTGTCTTCACGACAGCACAAGCGAGATCACCAATACAAAATGAGAATAAAATTCATTTTCCATTGAGACTGCGACAACACTCCCTATATAATAATAATCATTATCAATGTAGGGAGGTAGATCATGGACGTCACGGGTATTCTTATCGTCAGCACAGCCGTACTGAGTAGCGCCGCACTGCTGGTCACCCTGTTTGCCGACGGTGGAGCACCGCGTTTCCTGCGCTCTCCTCCTCCCCGCACAGAGCCATGCTGCGACCGCTCCCGACTTCCTGCGCAGGAGGATATACCAACCCCCGTCCTGGGTAATCTTACCCTGTCCCCAACGGCGCAGCCTCGTCTCGGCTCGCTGGAGTTTCCCTTATCCGCACCGCGCATCGCTCTGGGGAATCTGGGATCCATCCCGTAACGTTTTATCCCATTCTATCGCATCGCGATCCCTGAGGTCAGCACACGACTCTAATAATTAATACTTTTCAGCAGATTACGCCTGTCTATAGGCACTTAACCGCGTTACTCCGCATTTCCAACGCCCCCCATTGCAGCTCCACACCAAAACCTGCAAGATTTGCCCTCATCAGTACGCCGCGCTACGCGGCGTCCGATCCGGACGAGGATGATGCCGAGGTAGGACACTTACATTAAGCAGCCCTACAATAATCAAATGATTTATAAGAGATTATATCAAGGTGCCACTTTGCCGCCCGACGAGGAAGTAGTATAGTCTAATAATTTCCCGGCAAAGATATTCTCCGTTCCGCTTTCTGGGATCGCAGCCGATACCGGCAAATCACATAAGAAATCAGGTTTAACAACGTTATGACAATCACATATACCCAGGCCTTCGCGAAGAACTTCCTCGGTAATGCGCCAGGCTGGTACAAAATCGCTATTCTGGCCTTTTTAATCATCAACCCACTGGTTTTTTCCCTCAGCCCTTTCTACGCCGGCTGGCTGTTGGTGATCGAGTTTATCTTCACCCTGGCTATGGCGCTAAAGTGCTACCCCTTGCAACCGGGCGGCCTGTTAGCGCTGGAGGCCGTATTTATCGGAATGACCAGCCCAGAGAAGATCGCCCATGAGGTGGCCGCTAACCTGGAAGTACTGCTGCTACTGATTTTCATGGTAGCCGGTATCTATTTTATGAAGCAGCTGCTGCTGTTTGTATTCACCAAGCTACTGCTTAACATCCGCTCGAAAATAGTCCTATCGCTGGCCTTTTGTCTGGCGGCGGCGTTCCTGTCCGCCTTTCTCGATGCCCTGACGGTGATCGCCGTTGTCATCAGCGTCGCGGTGGGATTCTATGGCATCTATCATCAGGTCGCCTCTGGCGGTGGCAGCAACGTGGCGCTCAGCGACGATAGCCTCCTGACCGACAGCGCCAAACGCGATGCCCTCGATCAGTTCCGCGCCTTTCTGCGCAGTCTGCTGATGCATGCCGGCGTCGGCACCGCCCTCGGCGGCGTCATGACCATGGTCGGTGAGCCGCAGAACCTGATCATCGCCAAAAATGCCGACTGGCATTTTGTGTCGTTTCTGCTGCGCATGGCTCCGGTTACCGTACCGGTCTTCTGCTGCGGTATCCTCACCTGTTACCTGGTCGAGCGATTTTCCCTGTTCGGCTACGGCGCTCAACTGCCGGATCGCGTACGTCAAATCCTGCTCAACTTCGATCGGGAGAGTACCAACAGCCGCAGCCGCCAGGATAAGCTGCGCCTGATGATACAGGCCCTGGTCGGCGTCTGGCTGGTGAGCGCACTGGCCTTCCACCTGGCTGAGGTTGGGCTGATCGGGCTGAGCGTGATCGTACTGGTTACGTCACTGTGCGGGGTCACCGACGAGCACCTGATCGGCAAGGCATTTCAGGAGTCTCTACCCTTCACCGCGCTGCTCACCGTGTTCTTCTCCATCGTGGCGGTGATCATCGATCAGCACCTGTTTACCCCGGTGATCCAGTTTGTGCTGCAGTCACCACCGGATCGTCAGCTGACCTTGTTCTATCTGTTCAACGGCCTGCTCTCGTCGATCTCCGATAACGTCTTTGTCGGTACGGTCTACATTCACGAGGCTAAGGCGGCGCTGGAGTCTGGCGCTATCTCCCTGAAACAGTTCGAACTGCTGGCTGTCGCCATTAACACCGGCACCAATCTGCCGTCGGTAGCGACTCCCAACGGTCAGGCCGCGTTCCTGTTCCTGCTGACCTCCGCGCTGGCGCCGTTGATCCGTCTCTCCTATGGGCGCATGGTCTGGATGGCGCTGCCCTATACGGTGGTGATGACGCTGGTGGGTCTGCTGTGCGTTATCTTCACGCTTGAACCGGCAACGCAGCTCATGTCCCAGTGGCATCTACTGACCCTGCCGCCGGCCCAGGACGTACTCAGCAGCGGGCTATAACTCCCGCACGTCGCGCATTTCAGATAATTTTTTCTGGCAGTGTGCAGGCAATGGTTTACACTGATTACACCTTTTGTGACATGGAAATCGGGTTATGTTGCAATTTTTGAAGCGTTGTTCGCAAGGGCGCGGCGCCTGGCTATTGATGGCGTTTACTGCGCTGCTGCTTGAGTCGACCGCGCTCTACTTTCAGCATGTAATGCTGCTAAAACCCTGCGTCATGTGCATTTATGAACGCTGTGCCCTGTTCGGGATCCTGGGAGCGGGGCTGCTGGGTGCTGCTGCGCCGAAAACCCCGCTGCGCTGGGCCGCACTACTGCTGTGGCTGTACAGCGCCTATCGCGGACTGGAGCTGGCCTGGCAGCACACCATGATCCAGCTGCACCCCTCTCCGTTCAATACCTGTGACTTTTTTGTCTCCTTCCCCGCTTGGTTGCCGCTGGACAAATGGCTTCCATCCGTCTTTTTCGCCAACGGGGACTGCGCTGAACGCCAGTGGCAGTTTCTGAAACTGGAAATGCCGCAGTGGCTGGTCGGGATCTTTACCGCCTATCTGCTGATCGGTCTGCTGGTGCTGATGGCTCAGCTGGTCAAGGAAAAGCGTCGCTCGCTGTTTAATCGCTAGGCTTGTTGCTAACGCCCACCATCCACGTCAAAAGGCACCCTAGGGTGCCTTTTGCTTTTCCCGTCGGGTGTGATGGGGCGCTTAACGGGCGACCAACACCGAGGTACGCGCGTGACGAACGATCGCTGCCGCATTGGAGCCCAGCAAATAGGTTTTCATGCTGGGGCGCCGCGATCCGATCAGGATCAGGTCGGCATCAATACACTGTGCCTCTTTCAGAATTTCGTCATAGATACCGCCCTGACGCACCACCACGCTGATGTTTTCCGCCGGAAGCGGCAGCGTATCAGCCAACGCCTGTAGACGCGAACGCAGATCATCGCCAATCGCATCATCGAACTGATTGGTCTGTGGATTAAAGCGGTTGAGGATAAAATCGGGGATCTGTGCGACGACGTACATCAGGCGCACCCGGATATCCTGGCTGCGGATCACGGCCTTCACCTGATCCAACGCCATCGCCGTCAGCGCCTCTTCTCCCAGATCCAGCGGTAGTAAAATGTTCTGATACATCTGTTCCCCCCTCCTGTTCTGTGATGGTATTCCCGCGGCATACGTAGCATGGCGGCGCAGCAGCGGGCCAAATCATCATACAAATCAGGTGAGGTGACCACAACTGATTTACGCCTCTCCTTCCCCCTGCTGCCACAGCGGCTGACGCATGATATGTTGTTCCCAATCGCTGACCTCGCTTTCACGCTCCGCGATATAGCGCACCGAGATACGCGCCGCATGCATCGCCGCTTTAGACCCGCTCCGCAGCGGATGCCACGTTGGCAACGACGCTCCCTCGCTCAACAGACGATAGGTACAGGTCGGCGGCAGCCATTCGAAAGTCGGCAGATTCTCCCGCGTCAATTTGATGCAGTCTTCTTCATACTCAAAGCGCCGTGCATAGTGGCGACACTGGCACGTCTTAATGTTAAGCAGGTTGCAGGCCACATTAGTAAAATAGATCTCATCAGTATCCTCATCCTGCAGCTTATGCAGGCAGCACTGACCGCAGCCGTCACACAGCGCCTCCCATTCGGCGTCACTCATCTGTTCCAGCGTTTTTTCCTGCCAAAAAGGTGTTGTACCCATGTTCACATTACCCGCAGCTGTGCTATCAAAGTCGCTCTGTATAGACGCTTTACGCGACAGATGCAAGCCTCTTGAGCAATAGCGGGTACCTCACCGTCGCTTCCACGGCGGTCTCAAATTATCCGGGTCGTCAGAATACGCTCGTTCAGACCAATGGTCAGCATGTCGCCGGAGAGCAGCGGACCGACGCCGGCCGGCGTCCCCGTCAGCACCACGTCCCCGGCACGCAGGGTAAAGAAGCGGCTCATATAGCTAATCAACGGCAGGATGGGCGTCAGCATATCGCGCGTATTGCCAGACTGTCGCAATACGCCGTTAACGCTCAGCGTAAGAGCGGCGTTTTGCGCATCGCCGAATTCGCTCTCAGGAATAAAACCGGATATTGGGCAGGATCCATCAAACGCCTTGGCCTTCTCCCAGGGATAGCCGTGCTTTTTGCATTCGCGCTGCACGTCGCGCAGGGTGAGATCCAACGCTACACCATAACCGGCGATGGCGCGCGCCACCCGATCGTCATTCGCCTGGCTCAGCGGTATACCGATCAGCACCGCCAGCTCCACCTCGTGGTGCACCTCCCCCAGCCCGTGGGGGATCACGATTGGCTGACGCAGATCGCACAGCGCACTCTCCGGCTTGAGGAACAGCACGGGCTCCGGCGCGGCCTGGCTACCCATCTCACGGATATGCTCACGGTAATTGTTACCGACGCAGACCACCTTACTGACCGCTAACTCAAGCAGGGCGCCCTGCCAATCACGATGCTGATACATCCCTCACCTCCCCTCAGGCTGGGGTCGCCTGTGGCAACCCGAATCATCAGTCTATCGATTATCCATCGCGGTGGAAGCGCCCCCCCGGGCAGATCGTGATATCGTTCACAGCATTAGGCCGAGAAGCGGGCGGAAATACACTTCATAAGGCCGTTTTGCCCTGAGCATGCAGGTGCCCTTTCAGCAAGTTCTCTGGCGGCGGCGGCAACTGTAGATAATAACCCTGCCCAGCCAGCGCCGCTTTCACCATCGCGATCTCCGCTCCGGCCAGACGCGTGCGGGTGGCCAAATTAAGCACCATTGCCAGCTGAGGCTGGCCGAAACTCTTCAGCAGATCAGGTGGAATCCGGGAAAAATCATCTTTCTTTTCCACATACAGATATGTTTGATCGCGTTTGGAGCTTCTGTAGATCACACAAAGCATTTTTTCCACTCTATTTAATTCTGACGGCGACTTGCCTAGATATACAGCTGACTATAACATGCTTAGATACATCGGAATATCACGCGCGCCGTGGTTATTTCGGAGATTTCCCAGTTGCTGAGCTGAGTAAGGATAGATGTCACAAGCGCCAATAGAACTGAAAGGCAGCAGTTTTACACTCTCGGTTGTCCATTTGCATAATTCTCAACCAGAGGTAATTCGCCCGGCATTAATCGCCAAAGTCGGTCAAGCGCCCGCGTTTTTGAAAAATGCGCCTGTTGTTATTAATATTACTGATGTGAATGGCAGTGTGGAATGGCATGAAATGCTACGCATGTTCAGTGCTGCAGGGCTGCACGTCATCGGCGTCAGCGGCTGTCGCGACGAAACACAAAAACAGGCGGTACTGCATGCGGGATTACCGTTGCTCAGCGAAGGTAAAGGCGCGGTGAAGAAGGCGCCCGTCGCCCCGGCCACTCCCGTCGCGGCGAAAACCAAAATCATCAGTACCCCGGTGCGGTCAGGCCAGCAGATTTATGCGCGCAGCGGCGATTTGATCGTCACCAGTCACGTCAGCGCCGGCGCAGAGCTAATCGCCGACGGTAATATACATGTCTACGGCATAATGCGTGGGCGAGCGTTGGCCGGCGCCGCAGGCGACAGCGGCAGCCAGATCTTCTGCAGCCATCTCTCCGCCGAGCTGGTATCCATCGCTGGTCAGTACTGGCTAAGCGATCAGATCCCGGAAAACTATTATGGGCAGGCCGCCCACCTCACCCTGAGCAGCGGCGCCCTTACTATCCAATCTTTATTCTAGGCCCTTCTTCAAAAAGGATATTTTCATGGCACGCATTATTGTTGTTACATCGGGTAAAGGGGGCGTTGGCAAGACTACATCAAGCGCGGCCATCGCAACCGGACTGGCACAGAAAGGCAAAAAAACCGTTGTTATCGACTTTGACATTGGCCTGCGTAACCTTGACCTGATCATGGGCTGTGAGCGCCGCGTCGTGTATGACTTTGTCAATGTCATCCAGGGTGACGCTACGCTGAATCAGGCACTGATCAAAGACAAGCGCACTGAGAATCTATTCATCTTGCCCGCCTCTCAAACCCGCGATAAAGACGCACTGACCCGTGAAGGCGTAGAGAAAGTGCTCGACGACCTGCAGGAGATGGGCTTTGACTTCATTATTTGCGACTCACCGGCCGGTATCGAAACCGGGGCGCTGATGGCGCTCTACTTCGCCGATGAGGCCGTCATCACCACCAACCCAGAGGTCTCCTCGGTACGCGATTCTGACCGTATCCTGGGTATTCTCTCCTCCAAATCTCGCCGGGCCGAAAACGGTGACGAGCCTATCAAGGAGCACCTGCTGCTGACGCGCTATAATCCGGGCCGGGTCAGCCGCGGCGACATGCTGAGCATGGAGGACGTGCTGGAAATTCTGCGCATTCCACTGCTCGGAGTGATCCCCGAGAGCCCGTCGGTTCTGCGCGCATCCAACCAGGGCGAGCCGGTGATCCTGGACAATGAGTCCGATGCGGGCCTGGCCTACCGTGATACGGTCGAACGCCTGATGGGCGAAGAGCGTCAGTTCCGTTTTGTTGAAGAAGAGAAAAAAGGCTTCCTGAAACGCCTGTTCGGGGGATAAAACATGGCATTACTTGATTTCTTTCTGTCGCGCAAAAAAACGACAGCCAATATCGCCAAGGAACGGCTGCAAATCATCGTCGCGGAGCGGCGCCGGGGAGACAGCGAGCCCCACTATCTCCCTCAGCTAAAGCGCGACCTGCTGGCGGTCATCTGTAAATATGTGCAGATCGATCCCGAAATGGTCAGCGTACAACTGGAACAGAAAGGAGATGATATTTCGGTTCTGGAATTGAATGTCACCTTACCGGAAAACGAAGAAGCGCCGAAATGAGTGATACGCAGTGTTCCCTTATATATTAAGGGAGCAACTGTATAAATAAACAGACAGGTGACTATCATCTGCTTATTATTACGACGTATTTATAGAATAATCTGATTATTATGCTACGGCGCAGATTATCTGCCCGATAAAGTGAATAAATTTTGGTTTATTCTACAATTCAGCTCACCAATACAATAAAGGCAGCGCTAAGGCTGTCTTTATTATTTAGCGTCTGTGTACGCTATTTTTTCAGCATGTCATTCAGCCCATCGGCCAGCAGCTGACCACGCCAGCCGCTCAGCAGATCCGGCTGCTCCGCCTTCAGCTGCCAGTGCACACTCAACAGCTGATTAATCTGGCGCCGAGACGCCAACAGCTCCGCCGTCAGCCCCTGCTGCTCCGCTACCTGCTGCACCAGCGTCTTAATATACTTAAACGCCTGTTTATAGCCCGGGTGGTCGATCAAACGCCCAACGGTGGGCGGTAGCTGTGCCTCTTCCAGCGCAGCGCTGCGTCCGACGATCTCCAGCAGCGCCTTACCGTGATAACGGATCTCTGGTCCGCTGACACCGATTTCACTCAGCTCGGCCATCGATCCCGGCATATAGCGTGCCACCAGCCACAGACTCTCCTCACGCACCACAAAGTTAACCGCCATATCGCGGGCGCGGGCCTGATTCAGGCGCCACTCACCCAGCAGCTGCAGGCAGGCCAGCTGACGCGGACGCAGCTGCCAGGCGTTGGTCATCTCCCGGTAGACCAGCGCAGGATCCGCTGTTTCAGCGCGACGGCGGCACAGAGCCTGACACTCATCGAGTGCCGACGGCAACCAGCCGCAGGCCTCAACCTCTGCCAGCAGCTTATGCGCCATCGGCAGCAGGTAATAGACATCTGCCGCAGCATAGTCACACTGGCGCTCGCTGAGCGGACGGGCCAGCCAATCGGTACGCGACTCGCTCTTGTCCAGATCGACCTGCAGATAGGCGCTGACCATGGCGGCAAAGCCGCTGGAAAGCGGACGACCGCTAAAGGCCGCCAGGATCTGGGTATCGATCAGCGGCTGAGGCAGAGTCTGGAAGTCATGCAGAAAGACCTCCAGATCTTCGCTGCTGGCGTGCAACAGTTTGACGACCTGTGGGTTACGCAGCAGATCGACAAACGGTTGCCAGTCGGAGATCGTCAGCGGATCGATGAGTGACAGCATCTCACCGTCATACAGCTGCACTAACCCCAGCTGGGGATAATAGGTACGGGTGCGGACAAACTCCGTATCCAGCGCGATATAAGGGCAGGCGCTGGCGCGTTCACAGACCTCTTTCAGCGCGCTGCTGGAAGTAATTAACTGATACTTTAGCATTATAATCTCATCAAAACGCCTGCCGCGGCAGAACGTGAACGGGCGGTATCATTTCATTCCGCCCCAAAAAAACAGTGCGCCGACGGCCGCGCCGGCGCACTGCGGTTAACAACCGGAGACAGGGTACGCGTCGAAGCTACCGTTTGTCATCTGCCGCCTGTGCTTCGCGCAGTGTCCGGCGTAAAATCTTCCCTACATTGCTCTTGGGCAGCTCTGTATAAAATACCACCTGCTTTGGCACCTTATAGCCGGTCAGATGGCGGCGACAGTGGCTCACCAACTCATCGCGGGTCAGTCCAGGATCACGCTTTACCACGCACACCTTGACCATCTCCCCCGAGCTTTCGCTGGGAACACCGATGGCCGCACACTCCAACACTTTGGGATGCAGCGCTACCACCTCTTCAATCTCATTGGGATACACGTTAAATCCGGAGACCAGGATCATGTCCTTCTTACGATCGACGATGCGTAAAAAGCCCTGCTCATCCATGGTACAGACATCGCCGGTGGCCAACCAGCCGTCACGCATAATCTCTTCCGTTGCCTCCGGACGCTGCCAGTAGCCGCGCATAACCTGCGGACCGCGCACCTGCAGCTCTCCGGCCTCCCCCGGCGCGACCTCACGGCCTTCGTCATCCACCAAACGGACATCCGTCGACGGTACCGGCAGCCCGATGCTACCGCTGTAGCGCTTCAGATCGTAGGGATTCCCCGCCACCAACGGTGAGCACTCGGTCAGCCCGTAGCCCTCCAGTAAATGGTGACCGGTCAGCTGCTCCCAACGTTCGGCTACCGCCTTTTGCACCGGCATCCCGCCGCCCACCGACAGCCGCAACGACGAAAAGTCCAGCTCGCGGAAGTCTTCATTGTGCAGCAGCGCGTTAAACAGCGTATTCACTCCGGTCAGCGCCGTGAACGGGTATCGGCTCAGCTCACGCACCATGCCCGGAATATCGCGCGGGTTGGTGATCAGCAAATTACGGCCGCCCAGCTCAATAAACAACAGGCAGTTTACCGTCAGGGCAAACACGTGGTAGAGCGGCAGCGCTGTAACCACCATTTCATGCCCCACCTTCAGTAACGGGCTATACGCCGCCTTGGCCTGCTCCAGGTTCGCCTGCATATTGCGGTGGGTCAGCATCGCCCCCTTGGCGACGCCGGTCGTACCGCCGGTATATTGCAAAAAGGCCAAATCATCGTTGACGATATCCGGCTTAACATACTGCATGCGTCGCCCGCGCTGCAGCACACGGCGGAACGAGATCGCGTCCGGCAGATTATATTTAGGCACCAGACGCTTGATGTACTTGACCACAAAGTTAACCAACGTGCCTTTCGCCGTCGGCAGCTGATCGCCCATCCGCGTCAGGATCACGTGGCGAACCTGGGTCGAGAAAACCACCTTTTCCAGGGTATGGGCAAAGTTGGAGACGATGACAATCGCGCTGGCGCCGCTGTCATTCAGCTGGTGCTCCAGCTCGCGCGGGGTATACAGCGGGTTGACGTTGACCGCCACCATCCCGGCACGCAGGATACCGAACAACGCGATCGGATACTGCAGAAGATTGGGCATCATCAGCGCGACGCGATCGCCCTTCTGCAGCCCAAGACCGTTTTGCAGGTAGGCGGCAAAGGCGCGGCTGCGCTCCTCCAGTTTGCGGAAGGTCATTATCTGTCCCATATTGATGAACGCAGGCTGATCCGCGTAGCGTGCTACGGCGTGTTCAAACATGTCCACCAGCGAGGCGTAATGATCCGGATTGATTTCCGCCGGCACATCTACCGGATAGCGTTTAAGCCAAACCTTTTCCAAGGCGCTTCTCCCGTGTTTCTTATCTGTATGAGGGGTACGGATATCGCCCCGCGCGGGCGGTGCCACGCGTATCGAATAGGCGATAGCGCTGTCGAATATGCCCTCCTGGCATTAAAAACAAATAACCCCGCAGGGCGGGGTTTCTTTGTTCACAGCCGACGCATCCACGCGCAATACATGGACAGCAGGCAGCATGTCATTTTATACCTGACGGGCGCCAATGACACCAAAATCTGCCCGCCGCCCCCGACTTTGTCCGCTTTTAACACGCAAACGCGCAGGCTTTGCGCAATCTCCGCGCCGCTAGGGCTGCGGCACCACGACGTTTTCAATCCGCGCCGGCATCGGAGCATACCAGCCCCAGCCCGGGCCAAAGCCCGGCCCCCAGTAATGACGGCGCCAATAGGGATCATAGCCCCAGGGGCCGGGGCCAATCGGCTGCGGCGGCATAATCACCTGCTGATCGACCTGCCAGCGCTGATAGCCGCCGATATCCATGGTGACAAAGTTATAGGGCGTCTGGCCGATCTTTCCCTCTACGCTGCCGGTCAGCGGTCCGACCACCGTCACCAGCTGGCGATTAAAGTTGATCGGGTCAAGAAAGACACTGCTTTTGGCCAGAATGCGCCCCAGTACCGGCTGCCCCAAAATCGGTCGGGCACCGCTGTCCAGCGGCATCACGGCGATCTCCAGGTAGCTGGCCTCTTTCTTGTTGGTGACGCTGACCACCGTGCCGCCGAAACGGGACTCCTGGCCGACGTATAAATCCGGCGCATTATGCACCGCCACAAAGTTCTGCTGCGGCGTCGGTGAGGTGCCACGCACCGACTCCGGTACGCTCACACATCCGGCCAGCAGCAGCGCAGCGGCTACCCCGGCGATGCACTTCATCTTTATCCGCATCATTACGCTCCCCTTTACCTACCGTGCCCAAAGCGACGGCGAGATATGCCCGCCGTTGGCGGCGCCTACACTCTTCTTTGACCCGCCGTTCTGCGCCGGGTTCCCCTGCAGGCGTTAGCCGCGCCCCGGCAGTTTCTTCCAGGTCACTTCATTGCGCAGGTAGATCGGCTGCGCCTGCTCCACCGCCACCGTCTCCCCCGCCTGCCAGGCGTGCAGCGCCAGCGGCAGCATATCTTCGGCGTGAGGCAGCAGCATTTGCCCGTCGCGCAGCATTGGGCCCGCGTCCTGCGCCAGATCGGGATAGGCCTGCCAGCCGGTACCGGCCATCGCCCACTCCCCCTGCAGCGCGGCCAAACGGGCGCCCGCCTGCTGTGGATTAAGCACCGCCTCGGTGGCGCCGCCGTGCCAGACACCGTCGCTATCGCGGCAGTACTCGCCCCAATAAACCTCGCCCATGCGCGCATCGATCGCGCTCACAACCCGGCCCGCCGCCGTACAGCGCCAGGCGCCCTGCGCCATCGTCGCCAGCGTGGAGACGCCGATCATCGGCAGCCCGGCACCCAGTGCCAGTCCCTGGGCGATCCCCACGCCGATACGCACACCGGTAAAGCTGCCCGGCCCGCGGCCAAAGGCCAGCGCATCCAGCTGGGCCAGCGTCACCCCCGCCCCGGCCAGGATCTGCTGCACCATCGGCAGGATACGCTGGGTGTGTTCGCGTGGACAGATCTCAAACAGCGCCAGAGACTCACCGTTATTCCACAGTGCAACGGAACAGGCTTCCGTTGCGGTATCAATCGCTAAAATTCGCGTGGACATGCCAACCTCGGCAAGAAAAGAAATGAATTATCAATGGGCAGAATAATAACACAGCCCCTTAACCCTGTGTTTCTCAATTCACCTTTCCCTCCTCCGGCGCCATGCTTGGCACGGCGCGCAAAAAGTCGATAACCCGCGCCAGATCGCGGGTGCGCGGCGCAGGCGGCAGGCTGCGCAAAAACACCTCGCCATAGGGGCGCATCACCAGGCGGCTGTCGCAGATAATGATGGCCCCGCGATCGCGGCTGTCGCGGATCAGACGCCCCACCCCCTGCTTCAGGGTGATCACCGCATCGGGCAGCTGTACCTGGGTAAAGGGATCGCCCCCACGCAGACGACAATCCTCCATGCGTGCCTTGAGCAGCGGATCGTCCGGCGCGGTAAAGGGCAGCTTGTCGATTATCACACAGCTCAGGGTATCGCCGCGCACGTCCACGCCTTCCCAGAAGCTACCCGTCGCCACCAGCAGCGCGTTACCGGCGGCAATGAAGTCAGCCAGCAGCCGGGACTTTCCGCTCTCCCCCTGCACCAGCACCGGCAGCGTGAGGCTGGCGCGAAAGGCCTGCGCCAGCTCGCGCATCATGGCGTGTGAGGTACACAGAAAGAAACAGCGGCCATTGTTGGCCTCAATCAGCGGCGTCAGCATCTGCGCCAGCTGTGCGGCGGCACCGCGCTGGTTGGACGGTGGCAGGAAGCGTGGCACGCACAGCAGCGCCTGATGAGCATAGTCGAAGGGACTGGGCAGCAGCAGGCTCTGCGCCGCCGTCAGCCCCAAACGCGCACTGAAGTGCGAGACGTCATCCTCCACCGCCAGCGTTGCCGAGGTAAAAATCCAGGCTCCGGGCTTACTGCGCATCAGCTCACTGAATTTCTCCGCCACCGTCAGCGGCGTCAGCGCCAGCACGAAATGACGCGGCGTACACTCATACCAGTATGAGTAGCCGGGCTGCATAACGTCAGAAAGGCGCTTCAGACGGTTGCGGTACAGTGTGGCGCGCTCAAAGGCGGCATCGAGCAGCGCCGAGCGGCCCAGCGACATTTTCATCACGTCGTAGCACAGCTCCAGTGCATCATCCACCAGCACCAGAGAGCGGCGCACCTCGGCCTGCGCGAGGATATCGCGCAGGTTACCGCGAAAGCCCGGATCGCCCAGAACGATGCGCAGATCGAGGCTGCGCTGGGTCAGCAGATCGGCGCTTTTCTGCAGCTGGGCGACGTCCCGCAGCTCGGTACGGTACGCCATGATCATGTCGCGCGCCAGATCCAACAGCTGGCGGCTGGAGAGCTGCTGGCCAAAATATTGACTGGCGATGTCCGGCACCTGATGCGCCTCATCAAAAATGGTCACTTCAGCCTCCGGGATCAGCTCGCCAAAGCCCCCCTCTTTGACTACCAGGTCGGCTAAAAACAGATGGTGGTTCACCACCACGACCTGAGCATCCATGGCACGGCGGCGCGCCTTGACCACATAGCACGCTTTATAGTGGGGACAGTCCCCGCCCAGACAGTTATCGTTATTACTGGTCACCAGCGGCCAGACGGCGCTATCTTCCGCCACCCCATGGCAGTGGCTGATATCGCCATCCCCGGTCTGCGATGACCAGCTGCGCACCCGCATCAGCTCCGCCAGCAGCGCCGGGGCGATATCGCCACCTGCCAACGACTGCTGCTCCAGGCGCTCCGGGCACAGGTAGTTGGCCCGCCCTTTCAGCAGCGCGGTCGCCCCCTGAAAGTTCAGCACCCGCTTCATCAGCGGCAGATCGCGGTTATACAGCTGATCCTGCAGCGCCTTGGAACCGGTCGAAATGATCACCTTATGGCCGCAGCGCAGCGCCGGAACCAGATAGGCAAAGGTCTTACCGGTGCCGGTACCGGCCTCCACCACCAGCGATCCCCGCGCCGCAATCACCGCGCTGATCGCCTGCGCCATCTGACGCTGGGCCTCCCGGGGGGTGAAGCCGGGAATACTCTGGGTTAATAGCCCGTCGGGGGCAAAATCATCGGCCACGGCATCTCTCATCAGGAGGAGTAAAAAGGGGATTATGCCAACTCCGCGGCGCAAGCTCCATCTTCCCGCGCAGATAGCGCGCGACGTGGGGGCGCGGAGGATACAGCCGCGCCGCTTTTGAGTATACTGACGCCGCAGACACCACCACTTATTAAGGGCGAGATTTATGTCTATCGAACGTATCAATCCGGAGCAGCGCTGGTCTGATGCCACCGTCTTCAACAACACCATCTACTTTACCAGTGTGCCGGAAAACCTGGATGCCGACGCAACGGCGCAGACTGCCAACGCGCTGGCTGCCATCGACATGTTGCTCAGCCAGCTGGGCAGCGATAAGACCCGGATTCTTGATGCCACCATTTTCCTGGCAGACAGTGCGGACTTTGCAGCCATGAACGCCGCCTGGGACGCCTGGGTCGCCCCCGGTAAAGCGCCGGTGCGCTGTACCGTGCAGGCCAAGCTGATGCACCCGCAGTATCGGGTAGAGATCAAAATCGTCGCCGCCCGCTGAACAAACGGCCCGCAAGTGGGCCGTTCTCCAAAATTCAGGCCAGCTTAATCACCGCCATACCGGCCAGCAGCAGCAGCAGCCCGCACCACCCCTTGCAGTTTAGCCGCTGACCAAACAGCACCCAGCCCGCCGCGATAGTCGCCATAATGCCAAAACCACCCCACAGGGCGTAGGCGACGGACAGTTCAATCCCCTTTACCGCCTGACTCAGCGCCCCAAAGGCGGCCAGTACGGCCAGCAACGACAGTACGCCCGGCAGTGGGTGGCGAAAACCGTCAGACCATTTGAGCAGAATATTGGCCGCGATCTCCAGCGCCACAGCCAGTGCCAGCCAAACGCCGTATACCCATTCAAGCGACGACATGTTTCCTCCCCGTCGGCCCCGTCACCGGGCTGGAGGGCGAGCGCCTCTTTTTCACCGTACCGGACTTCAGCAAGATGATCCCCCCTACCAGCAGCCCTAGGCCGCTCAGCTTGAGCACAGATATTGGCTCGTCAAACCACAGCACGCTGAACAGCGTAATAAACAAGATGCCAATCCCCTCCCACAGGGCATAGGCCACCCCCAGCGCGACCCGCTTAACCGCAAAGGACAATAGGATATAAGAAAGGGTCACCATCAGCAGCATGACGACATTGCCGCTCATCGTCCCGCTGACGCTGGCCCATTTCATCGAAAGGGTGCCAATAATTTCAGCCACGATGGCACATGCCAGGAAAATCCAGTAAATCATATTCTTTCTCCAATGATTTAATTTTATTTATTGGTGCATTGTTTGATTCCACTGATCTTACCGCCGGGTTTACAAAACGTTAGATATAAGAATCCATCGCAAACAATCGGCGCCGCTCGCGTAGAGTGGAAATAGTAAGATGATACCGCCAGCACGGGCGTACTAAGCGCAACCGTGGGGAGATACCTGGAGAAAAAGGCGCTATAACTCACTGCACCAGTGATACTCACTGGCAATCGTGGAGGAAATGAATAACAGATATGCAGAGGTTTTAATCATTAAACGATTATACTTTTTCATAGTGGTTTACCCTATTCCCCCGTACCTGAATCTGGGTGTACGGTTTGTGCAGTGTCCTCCGGTAATTAATTGATATATTAGTTGTAGCACAGGCTATTTTTTATAGCAAACCACCTTTTACTACGTTCTTTAAATAAAATCACTGAAAATAAATAAGTTATCATCCATAAAAGAACAAGGCCGTCCTAAAAGGACGGCCTTGTTCTCCTGCCGGGTCAACGCATTAGGCGCACGCCCCGTGAACGGATGCCACGCCAATGGCTGCATAGCACCGCCCGCGCGATGAGTAACCATGCAGCGCGCAAAAAGTTACGCCTGAGCGCCGGCAACCGCCTCTTTCGCCAACGCGGTGATCCGCGCATAGTCCCCGCACTCCAGGGCGTCCGCCGGGATAAGCCAGGATCCACCGATGCACAGCACGCTCTTCAGCGCCAGGTAGCTGCGGTAGTTACCCGGTGAAATACCGCCGGTCGGGCAGAAGCGGATCTGGGAGAACGGCCCGGCGATGGCCTGCAGCGCTTTCACACCGCCGTTGGCCTCCGCGGGGAAGAATTTAAACTCTTTCAGACCGTAGTCCATCCCCTGCATCAGCTCAGAAACGGTGCTGATACCCGGGATCAGCGGAATACTGCCGGCCACGGCGGCCTGCAGCAAGCCATCGGTCAGCCCCGGGCTGATGGCGAACTGGGCGCCGGCCTCGGTCACCTGGCGCAGCTGCTCCGCATTGGTCACGGTACCGGCGCCGACGATGGCGTCCGGTACTTCCTGGGCAATCAGGCGGATCGCCTCCAGCGCACAGTCTGTACGCAGGGTCACTTCCAGTACCCGCACCCCACCGGCAACCAGCGCCTTGGCCAAAGGTATGGCCTGCTCCAGCGTGTTGATAACGATAACAGGTACGACCGGGCCTGTTTTCAGAATGGATTCCGCACTCACTTTCCAATTGTTCATTGTCGCTTCTCTCCAGATGCCTTACGGCGGATTAATAAGTGACCCCGAGCACCGGCATTCCCTGCCGGTCTGACGCCTGGGCCTGCGCCCGGGATCGGTCACAGCTATTGAGGCGGTATACGTCGCCTCGCCTATCAGGAACGGTAAAACGGGATGCAACTGGCGCCCTCTTCGGCACCGGACAACTGTTCACGCAACGCGTTGAACAGCTCACGGCCACAACCGTCGTGCAGCGCGGAGAGGTCCGGCTGGAATGCATCGCGCGCCGCCAGTTCCGCCTGATCCACCAGCAGGGTCAGCTCGCCGCTGCGCCCATCAACCCGGATCATGTCGCCGTTGCATACCTTGGCCAGCAGGCCACCGGCGCAGGCCTCCGGCGTCACGTGAATCGCCGACGGCACTTTACCCGAGGCGCCGGAGAGACGACCATCCGTCACCAGCGCCACCTTCAGCCCGCGATCCATCAGCACACCCAGCGGCGGCATCAGCTTGTGCAGCTCCGGCATCCCGATGGCCCGCGGTCCCTGATAGCGCACCACCACCACGCAGTCACGATCCAGCGCGCCCGCTTCAAAGGCCGGCAGCACGTCATGCTGGCTGTTAAACACCACTGCCGGTGCTTCAATAATCTGGTTCTCCTCCGGTACCGCCGAGGTCTTCATCACCGCGCGCCCCAGGTTACCGGACAGCACTTTGGTGCCGCCGTGAGGGGCAAATGGCGCCTCAATGCTGGCGATCACTGCCGTATCGTAGGAACGCCCGGTGCCTTCGCGGTACACCAGCTGCCCGTTCTCCAGGAACGGCTCCTGGGTGTAACGGTGCAGGCCGTGACCCGCCACGGTGTCGACATCGTCATGCAGCAGCCCGCCCTTCAGCAGTTCTCGCACCAGCAGCGCCACGCCGCCGGCCGCCTGGAAGTGGTTGATATCCGCCGGACCGTTGGGGTAAATACGGCACAGCAGCGGAACCGCCTCTGAGAGCTCGGAGAAGTCATCCCAGTTGATCAGGATGCCCGCGGCACGCGCCATCGCCACCAGGTGCATGGTGAGATTGGTCGAGCCGCCGGTCGCCAGCAGGGCGACAATGCCGTTAACCACGACCTTTTCATCCACCATCCGCCCGACCGGCAGATAGCTGCCACTGCTCTCGGTCATCCGCGTCACCTGACGTGCCGCCGCGTCAGTCAGCGCATGACGCAGCGCACAGTCCGGCTGAACGAAAGAGGCGCCCGGCAGGTGCATCCCCATCACCTCCATCACCATCTGGTTGGAGTTGGCCGTGCCATAGAATGTACAGGTGCCCGGCGCATGGTAGGAGGCAGCCTCTGACTCCAGCAGGGCGTCACGCCCGACCTTGCCCTCCGCAAACAGCTGACGGATGCGTACCTTCTCCTTGTTCGGCAGACCGCTGGCCATCGGCCCGGCCGGCACGAACAGGGTCGGCAGATGGCCAAAGGACATCGCTGCCATGAACAGCCCCGGCACGATCTTGTCACAGACGCCCAGGTACAGCGCGCCGTCGAACATGTTATGCGACAGCCCGACCGCGGCGGACATGGCTATCACTTCGCGACTCATCAGCGACAGCTCCATGCCATCCTGACCCTGAGTCACCCCGTCACACATCGCCGGCACGCCACCGGCTACCTGACCGACTGCCCCCACCTGATGCAGCGCCTGCTTAATCTGTTCCGGATAGCTTTCATAGGGCTGGTGGGCGGAAAGCATATCGTTATACGAGGTGATGATCGCGATATCACTTTTGGTCATGCTCTTCAGCGATGCCTTATCCTGCTGAGTACAGGAGGCGAAGCCGTGCGCCAGGTTGCCACACGCCAGCTGGGCGCGCTGCACACGTGTGCTGCGCGCCCGCTCAATCTTAGCCAGATACGCCACACGAGTGGCGCGGGAGCGTTCAATAATGCGTTGGGTAACACGTTCTACGATTGGATTCATTACAGCCTCATGCCGTCCAGTAGACGTCGACCGGCGTCATGCTCTGCTGGAGCACGGCGCGGATCGGCATCTCATTCACCTCCGCTCCGCCGGCGGCCTGCTCATATACCCTGCGTTTGGCGTTGCCCACCAGGTGCAGGTAAATATGACGGCTGTCCAGCAGGGCCGGGAGTGTGAGGGTGATGCGATCGAGCGGCGCCGTGAGCGGGGTCATCCCCATACACACGCGTCCGGAGTCCATCGCGAGAGCCGGGAACAGATTCTCTGCCCCGGGGAAAAGTGATGCGGTATGGCCGTCGTCCCCCATACCCAGGATCAGCGCGTCAAAGGGACGCGCCATTACCGCCAGCGCCGCCTCTGCGGCTTGCGCACCATCAAAGGGGGTCGCCGCGTCATTCTTCAGGCCAATAAAACGCGCCGCCGCCGCCGGCCCCTGTAACAGGTTCGCCCGTACCAGCTGCTCGTTGCTGGCGTCATCGTCTGTCCCGACCCAGCGTTCGTCCGCCAGGGTCACCCAGACCCGTGACCACTCGAGCGCTTGCTCACGCAGCACCGCAAACAGACCCAGCGGGGTGCGTCCACCGGAGACCACCAGGCTGGCCTGCCCGCAGGCGGCGATCCCCTGACGCAGGCGCTCGGCGACAGCCTCTGCCAGGTGGATGTTCAGCGCGTCCGCGCTGCCAAATTCGATAAGGTGTGCCATTTATATCTGCTCCTCTCGCGTTGCGCGGGGCGGCCTGCACCCCGCACAGTCCACTCAGAATTCGTTCCAGCAACGGCCGTCGCGGGTGATCAGCGCCACCGAAGATACCGGCCCCCAGGTACCCGCCTGATAAGGCTTCGGCGCGTCGTTGTCGTCGGCCCAGGCCGTCATGATGGAGTCGACCCACTTCCAGGCCTCTTCCACTTCATCGCGGCGGACAAACAGCGCCTGAATACCGCGCATTGCCTCCAGCAGCAGGCGTTCATAGGCGTCTGCCAGATGCTCCTGATGGAAGGTATCGGAGAAGCTCAGATCCAGCTTAGTGGTCTGCAGACGGTGTTTATGCTCCAGCCCCGGCACCTTATTCAGAATATCGATCTGTACCCCTTCATCCGGCTGCAGGCGAATGGTCAACTTATTCTGCGGCAGCGCCTGATAGGAGTCGCTGAACAGGTTCAGCGGTGGATTTTTGAAATAGATGACCACTTCAGAGCACTTGCTCGGCAGGCGCTTACCGGTACGCAGATAAAACGGCACCCCTGCCCAGCGCCAGTTGTCAATATCGACGCGAATGGCAATAAAGGTTTCCGTATTGCTGCACTTGTTCGCCCCCTCTTCTTCCAGGTATCCCGGCACCTTCTGTCCCTGCACGAAGCCGGCGGTGTACTGGCCGCGCACCGTTGTCTCACGTACGTTGCTGTGGTTGATGCGGCGTAGGGATCGCAGCACCTTGACCTTCTCATCGCGGATACGGTCGGTGGAGAGGTCCGCTGGCGGATCCATGGCGATCATGGTCAGGATCTGCAGCAGATGGTTCTGTACCATGTCGCGCATCTGTCCTGCCTGATCAAAATAGCCCCAGCGCCCTTCGATGCCGACCTCTTCCGCCACGGTGATCTGCACGTGGTCGATCATGCTGTTGTCCCAGTTATTGGCAAACAGCGCGTTGGCAAAACGCAGCGCCAGCAGGTTCAGCACCGTCTCCTTACCCAGATAATGGTCGATGCGGTATACCTGATTTTCATCAAAATAGCGCGCTACCTGATCGTTAATCGCCTGCGATGAGGCCAGATCGGTCCCCAGCGGCTTCTCCATGACGATACGGCTGGGCTGGAGGTTCATCCCCGCATGTCCCAGCCCCTGGCAAATCGCGCCAAAGGTACTCGGCGGCATGGCAAAATAGTTAATGGTCACCCGCTGCTGGGGCTCCACCCTCTCCGCCAGACGCTGAAAATGCTCGGTATCGTTGACGTCCAGGTTGCAAAAGTCGAGGCGGGCACTCAGACGCTGCCACAGTGCATCGTCAAGCGGCTCCTTCAAAAAGGTATCCAGCGCCTCACGCACCACCTTACGGTAGGCCGCGGCATCCCACTCGGCGCGGCCGACGCCGATAATGCGCGTCTCGGGGTGAATATGGCCAGCTTTTTCCAGTTGATACAGGGAAGGCAGCAGCTTGCGCCGGGCCAGATCGCCCTTGGCGCCAAAAATAATCAGGTCGCAAGCCTGTGCCGTTGACGTTACCGCCATATCTCTCTCCTCGTGCAGGTTACTTGTAATTTTTTTACAGAATCATTCTGATGATCCTGATTGTAGCGAGAAAAACGACTTTTCCGTTGCGCTTTCCATACACAGTTTGTGCGTAAAAGCGTAGTGCCAGCCTGCCATCGCACCATGCGACCGTCTCTTCTTGTAATTTTCTATCAAATTTGTATAAAAATTACCATGCCGAAAGTTAGACACAGCTCATACATTACAAAAAAAGCCGACAATAGACCGTTCGATGGGCTGCAAAGCCGTTATCTGTCGTTGTATATTTTCAACAAACGTTCATAGATTTCTCCTCTTTATGAAATCGTCCAACCCCATAAGTGGCCCTCTCCTATGAATACGCTGGAAAAAATCCAGGCGAATCTGGATCAACTGAGTAAATCAGAACGCAAAGTCGCCGAGGTGATCCTCGCAGTGCCGCAGACCGCCATCCACTCCAGTATCGCCACCCTGGCCAAGATGGCCGATGTCAGTGAGCCTACGGTAAACCGTTTCTGCCGTCGGCTGGAAACGAAAGGGTTTCCGGATTTTAAACTGCATCTGGCACAGAGCCTTGCCAACGGAACCCCTTACGTTAACCGCAACGTTGAAGAGAACGACAGTGTCGACGCCTATACCAGCAAGATCTTCGAGTCGGCAATGGCTGGCCTGGAGATGGCCAAAAACCACCTGGATATGGTCACCATCAACCGCGCGGTCGACCTGCTGACCCAGGCAAAGAAAATTTCTTTCTTCGGCCTTGGCGCCTCCGCCGCCGTGGCCCATGATGCCATGAACAAATTTTTCCGCTTCAACATCCCGGTGGTCTACTTTGACGACATCGTCATGCAGCGCATGAGCTGCATGAACTCCAACGAGGGTGATGTGGTGGTTCTGATCTCCCACACCGGGCGTACCAAAAGTCTGGTAGAAATGGCGCACCTGGCACGGGAGAACGATGCGACGGTGATCGCCATCACCTCGCGCGACACACCGCTGGCCCTGGAAGCCTCTCTGGCTCTGCTGCTGGATGTGCCGGAGGATACCGATGTCTATATGCCCATGGTCTCACGTCTGGCGCAGCTGACCCTGGTGGATGCACTGGCAACCGGCTTTACCCTGCGCCGCGGAGCGAAATTCCGGGATAACTTGAAGCGGGTCAAGGAAGCCTTGAAGGAATCGCGCTTTGATAAAAGCATCGCCCTGCCCGCACACTTTGAGTAAGGGAAGCAGCCACCCCGCCAACAGACTGAATAATACACGCCGGGCGCCTGCAGTTTAGCCAACCGGCGTCCCCCGCCGGCGACGCTGCCAGTGGGGCTATCCGGGTAATCGCGGCGGCATTGAGCCGGTGCATTTGCCCACCGTTGTATTGGCAATACCAATGCGTTACATGTCAATGGAGTTATGCATGTCCAGACGGCTCAGAAGAACCAAAATTGTTACCACGCTTGGCCCGGCTACCGATCGCGACAATAATCTGGAAAAGATTATCTCTGCCGGTGCCAACGTGATGCGCCTTAACTTTTCACACGGCACGCCGGAAGATCACCAGCAACGCGCCAACAAAGTCCGTGAAATTGCCGCCAAACTCGGTCGTCATGTCGCCATTCTCGGGGACCTGCAGGGTCCTAAAATCCGGGTATCCACCTTTAAGGAAGGTAAAGTTTTCCTCAACGTTGGGGACAAGTTCCTGCTGGATGCCACTCTGAACAAGGGCGAAGGCGATAAAGAAAAGGTCGGCATCGACTATAAGCGGCTGCCGGAAGATGTGGTGCCGGGCGATATCCTGCTGCTCGACGATGGCCGTGTACAGCTGAAAGTGCTCTCCGTACAGGAAGATAAGGTATTCACCGAGGTCACTGTGGGCGGGCCGCTGTCCAACAACAAAGGGATCAACAAGCTGGGCGGTGGGCTCTCTGCCGATGCCCTGACGGAAAAGGACAAGGCCGATATCCTGACTGCCGCCAGGATTGGCGTCGACTATCTGGCTGTCTCCTTCCCACGCTGCGGAGAGGATCTCAACTATGCCCGCCGTCTGGCGCGCGATGCCGACAGCGAAGCCAAGATCGTGGCCAAAGTCGAGCGCGCCGAGGCGGTCGCCAGCGACGAAGCGATGGATGATGTGATCCTGGCCGCCGATGTTGTGATGGTCGCTCGTGGCGATCTGGGGGTTGAAATTGGCGATCCGGAGCTGGTGGGGATCCAGAAAAAACTGATCCGGCGCGCCCGCAAGCTGAACCGTGTCGTGATCACCGCGACCCAGATGATGGAGTCCATGATCACCAACCCAATGCCGACCCGCGCGGAGGTCATGGACGTAGCCAACGCCGTACTGGACGGTACCGATGCCGTCATGCTGTCTGCCGAAACCGCCGCGGGCCAATACCCGGCCGAAACCGTAGCCGCCATGGCGCGCGTCTGCCTGGGCGCAGAGAAGATCCCCAGCATCAATATCTCCAAGCACCGTATTGATGACCAGTTCGACAATACGGAAGAGGCCGTCGCCATGTCCGCCATGTACGCGGCCAACCACCTCAAGGGGGTAACAGCCATCATCGCGATGACGGAGTCCGGGCGCACTGCGTTGATGATGTCCCGTATCAGCTCCGGTCTGCCGATCTTCGCCATGTCCCGTCATGAGCGCACCCTGAACCTGACCGCACTGTACCGCGGTGTCACACCGGTGCACTTTGACAGCCACACCGACGGCGTTGCCGCGGCTCAGGCTGCGGCCAATCTGCTACGGGATAAAGGGTTCCTGCTCTCCGGTGATCTGGTGATCGTCACACAGGGTGATCAGATGGATACCATCGGCAGCACCAACACCTGCCGCACCCTGCGCGTAGAGTAATCAGGTCTGCCATACGCAGCGGGGGCGCCTGGCGCCCCCGTTTTTCATTATGCCTTCGCCACGGCATACAGCATCAACACAATGAACAGCACTGTACCTGATGATCCCGACAACGCTGCCCCCCGCCAAGCAGAGCCCCAGCCCACAGTTGTGCGTACCGCGGGGTCACATCACCGTCGCGGCAACCAGCGCGAAGAACAAGCTGGCCGGCCCCATACACGCAGAGCAGCGCAAGAACGCCAAGGCCCATTCTATTCTCTTAAATCACTGGCCTGCGCTCAGCCGCACCGCATCATAAATCCTGGCGGCAATAGGGCTCTATCTCTCCCGGCCTGCGCGTTTTCAACAGCTTCAGGATCCAGGTGTACTGCTCCGGGTGTTCCCCCATCAGCAGTTCCACTTCCTGATTCATCCTCCGGGCAATGTAATCGTCATCCTGTCCTGCAATATCGTCCATCGATGGACGAAGATAGATGTCCAGCCGCCCTTTATCCCCATCATACACCGGAAACAGCGGAATAATACGCGCCCGACACAGCTTCATCAGTCGCCCGATGGCAGGTAGCGTGGCCTTATAGGTGGCGAAAAAATCCACAAACTCACTATGCTCTGCGCCGTGATCCTGATCGGGCAGATAATACCCCCAGTAGCCTTTACGTACCGAACTGATAAACGGTTTGATGCCATCGTTACGTGCATGCAGGCGGCCACCAAAACGGCGTCGCGCACGGTTCCACAGATAGTCAACCAGCGGGTTCTTCTGATTATGAAACATGGCGGCCATCGGCTGTCCACCGGCGGCCAACAGCATGGCGGGAATATCGACGGCCCAGCCATGAGGCACCAAAAAAATCACGTTATCCCCCTGTTCACGCGCCTGCTCAATGATCTCCCCGCCGTGCCAATGGGTATGACGCAGCAAGCGCTGCGGGCCGCGTAGGGTCAGTTCGGCCATCAGAAACATGGACTGCCCCGCGCGGGCGAACATCGTATCAATGATCGCCTCACGCCGACGCGCCGCCATCTGCGGGAAGCAGAGCATCAGGTTAATTTGTGCGCGGCGACGGGCGCCACTGGCCAGACGCCCGGCCAGACGCCCGACGGCGCCGATCATCCAATCGCGCAGGCGCAGCGGCAGGAATGCCATCGCCGCCATCAGCGCTATCCCCAACCAGACGCCCCAGTAACGGGGCGAGAGGAACGCGGCACGAAAGTGCGGAATGAACTCAGGAGTTGATTTGGTCTCTTGTTGCATCAGTGGGCTCTTGTGTGATCCCCACTCGGATTACGAATGGGATGGCTGGAAATTGTAGCCATTTGGCAGACAAAAAAAAACTGCCCCTGCCCCGGATGGGACGACAGGTGAAATCCAGGACGATGGCGAGCTGTACATATAAAAAGCCCGCCGAGGCGGGCTTAGGATAATGGGCTATCCTGCGTTGGAGTTTTCAGTCCAGCTGCAGCTGGGGCACGACATCACGCACCTGGGCGAAGAACGCGCTACGCTCTTTGCCGGTCAAGGCATCGGAGCGCGGCAAATTCACCGTCAGTGGGTTTACCGCCTGGTTATTTACCCAAAACTCATAGTGCAGATGCGGACCCGTCGAGCGACCGGTGTTGCCGGAGAGCGCAACGCGATCGCCGCGCTTCACTTTCTGACCAGGCTTAACCAGGATAGTCTTCAGGTGCATAAAGCGGGTCGTATACTGACGACCATGGCGGATCACCACATAGTTTCCTGCGGCGCCGCTGCGCTTGGCAATCACTACCTCGCCGTCTCCGACCGCCAGCACCGGCGTCCCGACCGGCATGGCAAAATCGACCCCTTTATGGGGCGCAACGCGGCCAGTCACCGGGTTCAGTCGGTGCGGATTAAAGTTGGAACTGATGCGGAAATGTTTGCTGGTCGGGTAGCGCATGAAGCCTTTGGCCAGCCCGGCACCCTGGCGGTCATAATACTTACCGTCTCCGGCACGGATGGCGTAATAATCTTTATCGCCGCTGCGTAGGCGCACTCCCAAGACCTGACTCTGTGCGCTCTTACCATCCAGCATCTCACGCGACAGCAACACCGAAAAACGATCGCCCTTCTGCAGCTTGCGGAAGTCCATCTGCCACTGCAGCGCCTTGATAACCGTATTAATCTCAGTACGGTTGAGCCCCGCAGCCTGAGCGCTGGCCACAAAACTGCCGTTGAGGGTGCCGGTGATCACCCGGTTTTTCCACTCACCCTGTTGGTTTTCTACCGTCTCTTTATACCCGCTGCGGCCCAGCTCATAGACCCGGCTCTCGCGGCGCGAGACCTCCCAAGTCAGCTTTTGCAGCGTACCGGCATCGTTAACCTGCCAGGTCAGGGTCTGGCCAACGTTCAGGTTACGCAAGACAGGATACTGCTTGGCCAGCGCCGATACATTGGACATATCAACGCCGTACTGGGTCAGGATACTGCCCAGGGTATCGCCACTGGAAACCACGTAGTCGTGACTGCTGGCATCATCGCTGCTGTCGTCGATCTCATCCTTGGGCACCTCGTCTTCCGGCGCAGGCTGATCGAGAGGCTCACTGGCCTCAGGTGCCAGCGCACTGAGCTGCTGCGTCTCCCGCAGTATGCTTTTCGGGGTGTCACTCTCCACCGCGCGAGGGTGGTAGACAAAAGGCTGCCAGATGGCGACAGCCAAGGTGACAACGCTCAGGGACCCCAGCATAACCCGGTGGGGGCGGGGCAAATTACTGTATGCCTGAGCGATAGAACGTGCTATCTGCTGCACTCGGATTTTCCTCTTAATCTCACTTCAGGCAGCTTGAATACTGCTGCGCCAGCGTGGTCAAAAAGACCATATAGCTGTCCGCACTCAGTGGGATCGCGCTTCCCAGGGGATCTAGCGTACCCTGCCGGACAGGGGTCCCCTGCGCAATCGCCGAGATAACGGCTGGCCTGAACTGTGGCTCAGCAAAAACGCAGACCGCCTTTTGCTCAACCAGCTGTGTTCGAATTTGGTGTAAGCGCCGTGCGCCAGGCTGTATCTCGGGATTGACCGTGAAATGCCCCAATGGAGTCAGGCCAAAGGCTTTCTCGAAGTAACCATAGGCATCATGAAAGACAAAATACCCTTTATCCTGCACAGGCTGCAGCATGATACCAACTTTCTTTTCCGTCTGCTCGAGTTGTTGCTCGAATTTACGTAGGTTGACATCCAGTTTGTCTTTATTTTGTGGGCTTTGTTGCACTAATCGGTCATGAATCGCAATCGCCACCTGTTTTGCAATCGCCGGAGAGAGCCAGATATGCATATTGTATTGACCATGATCGTGATCACTATCGCCCGCGAAACCAGCGCTGACGCCCTCTGTAACAATATGTGCCCCGGAAAAATCAGAATTTTCCGCATGACTCTCACTCTGTGCGGCAGGATGACCGTGTTCATCATCATCATCACCCACAATGAGTTGACTACGTACGCCAGGAAGGGTGACAAGAGTGAGATTTTTATTACTTTCTAGCTGTTGAGTCGGCTTTTCAAGAAAGCTCTCCATTTTAGGCCCTATCCATACCACCAGGTTGGCATCGTGCAATCGTTTGATATCCGAGGGACGCAGCGCATAATCATGGGGAGAGGCGCCGTCAGGCAGCAGAACATGCGTCAGCATTACCCCGTCGGCAATCGCCGCCGCGATGAAACCTAACGGCCTAACCGAGGTCACGACGTCAGCCTGTGCACTGCCCGCCAGCGCACACAGCGACAGCGCGGAAGCAATAAGCGTGCGCTTAATTATATTTTTTTGCGGTATCATGACAAAAATCTCCGGGTAACGTTTTATGGAACGTTATATTATAACATTTAACTTATAGTGCAATATGCCGTAACCATGTCACAGCAAGATAATCTACCGTTGGTCACCCTACAGCACGTCGCCGTGCGCTTTGGGAGCCGCGATGTACTGGATAACGTCTCCCTCACACTGCGGCGCGGGCGTATCCTGACCCTACTGGGCCCCAACGGCGCCGGTAAATCTACTCTGGTACGCGTCGTGCTTGGACTGGTCCCACCGACGCGCGGCGAACGCGCCACCCGATCGGGGCTAACGATCGGCTATGTTCCCCAAAAACTGCATCTGGATGCCACCCTGCCGCTGACGGTTGAGCGCTTCATGCGCCTGCGCCCCGGCGTAAAGCGCCAGGACGTGCTGCCGGCACTGCAACGGGTTCAGGCCGGACACCTGCTCAAACAGCCGATGCAGAAGCTCTCGGGCGGCGAAAATCAGCG
Organism: Edwardsiella ictaluri ATCC 33202; assembly: GCF_000264785.1. GTDB lineage: Bacteria > Pseudomonadota > Gammaproteobacteria > Enterobacterales > Enterobacteriaceae > Edwardsiella > Edwardsiella ictaluri. The sequence continues at coordinate 71,230 of NZ_AFJI01000064.1, forward strand.
TGTGCTGCTGGCAAGGGCCCTGCTCAACACCCCGGATCTGCTGGTGCTGGATGAGCCGACCGCCGGGGTGGACGTTAACGGTCAGCTGGCACTGTATGATCTGATCGACCGCCTGCGCCATGAGCTTAACTGCGCGGTGCTGATCGTTTCGCACGACCTGCATCTGGTGATGGCAAAAACTGATGACGTACTGTGCCTGAACCAGCATATCTGCTGCTCCGGCACCCCTGAGACAGTCGCCCGCCATCCGCAGTTTATCGCCATGTTCGGCGCTCACGGAGCCCAGCAGCTGGCAGTCTATCGTCACCACCACAACCACCGCCACGATCTGTGCGGTAAAATCATTCTCAAGACACGCAGCGGAGAGGCCGATGATTGAACTGTTGTTGCCCGGCTGGCTGGCAGGCGCACTGTTGGCGCTGGCGGCAGGTCCCTTGGGATCGTTCGTGGTATGGCGGCGCATGTCCTACTTTGGCGATACCCTCGCCCACGCCTCGCTGCTCGGCGTCGCTTTCGGCCTATTACTGGAGGTAAACCCGTTCTATACGGTGATCGCCGTCACACTGCTGCTGGCCTGCATGCTGGTCTGGCTGGAGCGCCGTCCCCAGCTGGGCATTGATACCCTGCTCGGCATCATGGCGCACAGTGCCCTTTCGCTGGGGCTGGTCGTGGTGGCGCTGATGTCCAACGTCCGCGTCGATCTGATGGCCTACCTGTTCGGCGATCTGCTGGCGGTGACCTACCGGGATGTCATGACCATCGCCGTTGGCGTCGTGCTGGTGCTGGCGCTGCTGCTGTGGCAGTGGCGTGCCCTGCTGTCGATGACCATCAGCCCGGAGCTCGCCCACGTTGACGGTATCGCCCTGGGGCGGGTGAAGCTGCTGCTGATGCTGACCACCGCCCTGACCATCGGCCTGGCAATGAAGTTTGTCGGTGCGCTGATCATCACCTCGCTGCTGATCATTCCGGCGGCGACCGCCCGCCGCTTTGCCCGTACCCCAGAGCAAATGGCCGCAGGCGCCGTGCTGGTCGGCCTGTTGGCCATCAGTGGCGGCCTGGCATTTTCCGCCTGGTATGATACCCCGGCAGGACCCTCGGTCGTGCTGGGCGCCGCCCTGCTGTTTATCCTCAGTCTGGGACGGCGCCAAAGCACCTAGACCGCCGTACCGCGCATAAAAAAACCCCGTAGCCGACGTCGCGGCAACGGGTTTTTTTACAGCGGCTCCTACTCTGCGCGATCGATGCCGAAGTGTTGGTAGGCATGGACAGTCGCGATACGCCCACGCGGCGTACGCTGAATGAACCCCTGCTGGATCAGATACGGCTCCAGCACATCCTCAATGGTCTCGCGCTCCTCGCCAATCGCCGCCGCCAGGTTATCCAGCCCGACCGGCCCCCCCATAAACTTATCGATCACCGCCAACAGCAGCTTGCGATCCATATAGTCAAAGCCTGCGGCATCCACATCCAGCATATTCAGTGCCTGCGCAGCCACCTCACCGTCAATTCGCCCGTCGGCGCACACCTCGGCAAAATCGCGCACCCGGCGCAGCAGACGGTTGGCAATACGCGGCGTACCGCGCGAGCGACGTGCCACCTCCAGCGCGCCTTCATCCGTCAGCGCCAGCCCCAGGCAGTGGGCGCTACGCCCGACGATATGCTGTAGATCGGCCACCTGATAAAACTCCAGCCGCTGCACGATGCCAAAGCGGTCACGCAGCGGTGAGGTCAGCGATCCGGCGCGGGTGGTCGCACCGACCAGCGTAAAAGGCGGCAGGTCGATCTTGATCGAGCGCGCCGCCGGCCCCTCGCCGATCATAATATCCAGCTGATAGTCTTCCATTGCCGGGTAGAGCACCTCTTCCACCACCGGCGACAAGCGATGGATCTCATCGATGAACAGCACATCGTGCGGCTCCAGATTGGTCAGCATGGCCGCCAGATCGCCCGCCTTCTCCAACACGGGCCCCGAGGTGGTGCGCAGATTGACCCCCATCTCATTGGCGACGATGTTGGCCAGCGTGGTTTTCCCCAGCCCCGGCGGCCCGAAGATCAGCAGGTGATCCAGCGCATCACCGCGCAGCTTGGCCGCCTTAATAAAAATCTCCATCTGCCCGCGCACCTGCGGCTGGCCAACGTAGTCGGCCAGTGTCTTCGGCCGAATGGCGCGATCGAGGAACTCCTCCTCACTCTGGGCATCGGCGGCAATCAGACGATCGGCTTCTATCATCCCGTGCTCTCCTGGGTTATTACAGCGCAGCGCGCAGCGCGTCGCGGATCAGGGTTTCACTGTCAGCACCGGCCACCGCCACCCGGTTCACCAAGCGACTGGCCTCCTGCGGCTTGTAGCCCAGCGCGATCAGCGCGGCAACCGCCTCGCCCTCAGCATCCGCCTGAGCCTGAGGCTGGGCACTCGGCAGCTGCGCATCCGCCGGGGTGAACAGATCGCCGCTCAGCCCCTTGAAGCGGTCCTTCATCTCGACCACCAGCCGCTCAGCCGTTTTCTTGCCCACGCCCGGCAGCTTGACCAGCGCCGCAACCTCTTCACGCTCAACCGCCGTGACAAACTGCTGGGCCGACATCCCGGACAGGATCGCCAGCGCCAGCTTAGGCCCAACGCCGTTGACTTTGATCAGTTCACGAAACAGCGCACGCTCCTGCTTATTGTTGAAGCCATACAGCAGCTGGGCATCCTCGCGCACCACAAAGTGGGTAAAGATCACCGCTTCACTGCCGACCTGTGGCAACTCATAAAAGCAGGTCATCGGCATCTGCACCTCATACCCGACACCGTGGGCTTCCAGCACCACCTGCGGCGGCTGTTTTTCCAGAATAGTACCTCTGAGGCGACCAATCACGCGCACACCCTCTCTGTCTCCGTCAAATAATGCCTCCGCTTATACCATAAAAAAGGCTGGATGAATATCCAGCCTGTAATAAAGCGTCGGGCATCTCCCGCCCTCTCCGCACAGCGCACATTTCGCACGCCGCGGTCAGCGCAAGCGTCCCCGTGCCAGATTCAGCCTGCCGCTGCTGATGCGCAGCGCGTTCTGGCTGACGTGGCAGTGGGTGATCGCCACGGCCAACGCATCGGCGGCGTCCGCCTGTGGGTTCGCCGGCAGCTTCAGCAGCGAGCGCACCATATGCTGCACCTGGGCCTTTTCCGCCCCGCCGTTGCCCACCACCGTCTGCTTGATCTGGCGCGCCGCGTATTCAAACACCGGCAGATCACGGTTCACCGCCGCCACGATGGCGGCGCCGCGCGCCTGTCCCAGCTTCAGCGCCGAATCGGCGTTCTTGGCCATAAAAACCTGTTCAATGGCGAAGCAGTCGGGGTTGAACTGGGTGATGATTTCACTGACGCCGGCGTACACCAGCTTAAGACGGGTAGGCAGATCGTCGACGGCAGTGCGGATGCAGCCGCTGCCGATATATTCGAGCTGCCTCCCCTGCTGGCGGATCACGCCATAGCCGGTGATCCGCGAGCCGGGGTCAATCCCGAGGATGATACTCATTCCAGAGTAGCCGCAACCTCATCGGAGATTTCACCATTGTGATACACTTCCTGCACATCATCGCAGTCTTCCAGCATATCGATCAGACGCAGCAGCTTCGGCGCGGTATCCGCATCCATGTCAGCCTGGGTCGACGGGATCATGGAGACCTCTGCCGACTCGGCGACCAGACCGGCGGCATCCAGCGCATCCTTCACCTGGCCGAAGGTTTCCCACGGGGTGTACACATCGATGGCGCCGTCGTCATAGGTCACCACATCATCGGCACCGGCCTCCAGCGCCGCATCCATCACCGCATCTTCATCCAGACCCGGCGCATAGGAGATCACCCCTTTCTTGGTGAACAGATAAGCTACAGAGCCATCGGTACCCAGATTGCCGCCGCACTTGGTAAAGGCATGACGCACTTCAGATACGGTACGGTTACGGTTGTCGCTCAGACACTCCACCATCACGGCGGTGCCACCCGGGCCGTAGCCTTCATAGATGATGGTCTCCATGTTGCCGTCGTCATCGCCGCCCACGCCGCGCGCGATGGCGCGGTTCAGGGTGTCGCGGGTCATGTTGTTGGACAGCGCCTTATCAACGGCCGCGCGCAGACGCGGGTTTGCGTCCGGATCGCCGCCACCCAGCTTGGCGGCAGTCACCAGCTCGCGAATAATCTTGGTAAAGATTTTACCGCGCTTGGCATCCTGCGCAGCCTTACGATGTTTGGTGTTGGCCCACTTACTATGACCTGCCATATAAATCTCCGCTAAAGGCGCAAAGGCCCTAAAATAGTCAATATGCACGCCTGTAAATCAATGCGAACGGCCAGTATGACCGCCCGTACAGGCACGTAATCAAGGGACGAACTGTTCGATCGCCTGTCGGTTACTCCAGGATTTGGTCAGCCCGGCCGCCCCTGCGGCGTCCAGCCAACGGTAGGCCAGATGTTCGCTGAGCGGGATCGCCCGCTCAGCAGGGATGGCCAAACAGAACCAATGCTCTAGGTTACGCGTCACGCCGGGCGCATAGCGGTGGCGCAGGTGCGCAAACAGTTCAAACTCCACGCAGCGCTGGCAGTCCGTCAGCGTCAAATGCTCCTTGACGATGTCGATACCCACTTCTTCCTTTACTTCACGCTGCGCAGCCTGCGACGGCGACTCTCCCGATTCCAGACTGCCGGTTACCGACTGCCAGAAATCGGGGTCATCGCGCCGCTGCAACATCAGCACCCGTCCCCCCTGGCGGGCATAGATCACCACCAGGATGGATTCCGGACGCTTATAGGCCATTACGCGTCGCTGCCCTGTTTGGCACAGACGGCGATAGAGAGCTCCTGCAGCGCCGCCGGGTTGGCGCGGCTCGGGGCGTCGGTCAGCGGACAGGCCGCCGCCGTGGTTTTCGGGAATGCGATCACGTCGCGGATATTCTCCGTACCGGTCAGCAGCATCACCAGGCGATCCAGGCCAAACGCCAGACCGGCGTGCGGCGGGGTGCCAAACTTCAGCGCATCCAGCAGGAAGCCGAACTTCTCGCGCTGCTCCTGCTCGTTGATCCCCAGAATATCGAAGACCGCAGACTGCATGGCACCACTGTGAATACGGACGGAGCCACCGCCCACCTCATAGCCATTCATCACCATATCGTAGGCGTTGGCGATGGCGCCGACCGGATTGGCCTTCAGCGCCTCCGGGCTGATATCGCGCGGCGAGGTGAACGGGTGGTGCATCGCGGCCAGGCCGCCTTCGCCGTCCTCTTCGAACATCGGGAAATCGACCACCCACAGCGGCGCCCAGCGTGACTCGTCGGTCAGCTGCAGATCGCGCCCGACCTTCAGACGCAGCGCACCCATGGCATCGGTGGCTACCTTGGCGCTGTCGGCGCCGAAGAAGATGATGTCGCCGCTCTGCGCGCCGCTGCGCGCCAGAATGCCTTCCAGCACCTCGGCGTTGAGGAACTTAGCGATCGGGCTCTGCACGCCATCCATCCCGGCGGCACGATCGTTGACCTTCATCCAGGCGAGCCCTTTGGCGCCATAGATGCCGACAAACTGACCGTACTCATCGATATTCTTACGGGTCAGGGTCGCACCGCCCGGCACGCGCAGCGCGATCACCCGCCCTCTGGCATCGTTGGCCGGACCGGAGAAGACCTTAAAGTCGACGCTCTTAACCAGATCGGCCACATCGACCAGCTCCAGCGGGTTACGCAGATCCGGCTTATCCGAGCCGAAACGGCGCATCGCCTCTGCAAAGGTCATCACCGGGAAGTCGCCCAGATCCACCCCTTTGATCTCCATCCACAGCGCACGGGCCAGCGCTTCCATGATCTCACGCACCTGCCCGGCGCTCATGAAAGAGGTCTCCACATCGATCTGGGTGAACTCCGGCTGACGGTCTGCGCGCAGATCTTCGTCGCGGAAGCACTTCACTATCTGGTAGTAGCGGTCAAAGCCGGACATCATCAGCAGCTGTTTAAACAGCTGGGGCGACTGCGGCAACGCATAAAACTTGCCTTTATGCACCCGGCTCGGCACCAGGTAGTCACGCGCCCCTTCCGGCGTCGCCTTGGTCAGCATCGGGGTTTCGATATCCAGGAAGCCGTGGTTATCCATGAAACGACGCACGAATGCGGTGATCTTGGCGCGGGTCTTCAGACGCGCAGCCATCTCCGGACGACGCAGATCCAGGTAGCGGTACTTGAGGCGATTCTCTTCACTGTTAGTCTGGTTAAAGTCCAGCGGCAGCGGCTCGGCGCGGTTGATGAGGGTCAGGCCATGGCCAAAGACTTCGATCTCCCCGGTCGGCATCTCGCTGTTACGCTGACTCTCCGGGCGCGCACGCACGGTACCGGTTACCTGCACGCAAAACTCGTTACGCAGCTCAGAGGCCTGACGGAAGGCATCCTGATGATCCGGATCGAAGAACACCTGAACCACCCCTTCGCGGTCGCGCAGATCGATAAAGATCAGACCGCCCAAATCACGGCGGCGGTGTACCCAACCACACAGGGTCACTTCCTGGCCCACATGGGACAGATTCAACTGCCCGCAATAATTAGTACGCATAACGATATCCTTTGGCTTTCTTAATTTATTTTGCCGACGCCGCGCCCGGACAACCGGCCGGACACGGGCTGCCTGCGCAGCGCTCTGTTGAAGACGGTGTTTTGTCGGTACGTGGCTTAAAGTCGGTCGCGTACCAGCCGGTCCCCTTTAGCTGGAAACCGGCGGCTGAAATCTGTTTCTTCAGGGCAGGATGACCACACGCCGGGCAATCAACCAGCGGTGCATCGGACATTTTTTGCAATTTATCCAGATGATGATTGCAGTCGCTACAAACGTATTCGTAGATCGGCATAGCTCGGGCGGATTTACATGTTTGATGAAAAAAGGGGGCTATTATACTGGAAATTCCCCGCTGCGATAAGAGCGCGCGCGCACTTTGCACTGTTTCTCGCCATCTGACACCCTCTGCCTAAGTTGTTATGTTTATGTTATATTTAACCGACCATCACCACGGAGTAAACCATGTTCTACCTGGGACTGCCGCAGTGGCAACACGCGGCGTGGGCAAAGATAGGCCTGCATGACCTGGCCGACTATAGCCGCCACTTTAACTGCGTTGAAGGCAACACCACGTTTTACGCCCTGCCTACGCCGGCGCTGGTACGCCGCTGGCGCGATATGACCCACGACGGGTTCCGGTTCTGCTTTAAGTTTCCGTCCGCCATCAGCCATCAGGCGGCGCTCCTGCACTGCGATCAACAGATTGGCGCTTTTTACCGCGCGCTGCAACCACTGGATCAGCGTCTGGGACAACTTTGGCTACAGCTACCGGCCGCCTGTGGCCCCGAGCATCTCCCGCGTCTATGGTCATTTCTCGACACGCTGCCGTGCGGCTATCGCTACGGCGTCGAGGTGCGCCACACGGCTTTTTTTGCCAAAGGCGACGCCGAGCGCGAGCTTAACCGTGGCTTACAGCAGCGCGCGGTCAATCGCGTGCTCCTCGACAGCCGACCGGTACACCACGCCCGGCCCCACAGCCACGCCGTACGCGAGGCCCAGCGCAAAAAGCCATGTCTGCCGACGCACGTGCTGATAACCGCCGACATGCCGATGGTGCGGTTTATCGGTGGGGACAGCCCCGACGCTAATCTGCGCTGGCTGCAGCCATGGCTGCCGCGCCTGCAGGCCTGGAGCCGGGATGTCACCCCTTACCTGTTTATCCATACGCCGGACTGCCGCGATGCGCCGCAGCAGGCGCAGTTCCTGTGGAACGTCCTGTCCCGGTCCGCCATCGACGGGTTACCGCCGCGCCCGGACTGGCCGCTGCAGACAGCACTGTTTTGACCCCATATCGCGCAAGCGTTGGGACAATCGTCTGAAAAAATGACAATACTCAACAGATTACGCAGGACATTCCGCCATCCTACGGCTATCATTTACAGGCCAATATGATTCAGACAATGGAGCTAAAAAGAATGATCAGCGCGCTCTATGTCGTGCTCGGCGCACTGCTGTTAGTGATGTTTTCCTGGCAGGTGGTTCGTCTGCGCATGCTTTACCGTGTCAGTTATGGCGACGGTGGTTTTTATGAGCTGCAGACCGCCATCCGTATTCACGGCAACGCCGTGGAGTACATCCCCATCGCCGCCATACTGCTGGTGATGATGGAGATGAACGGCGCGCGGGTGTGGATGCTCCACCTGTGCGGCGTACTGCTGATCCTCGGGCGCCTGATGCACGCCTGGGGCCTGCGTCAGCATGAAATGCAGTGGCGCCGCTCCGGTATGAGCGCCACCTACCTGTCGCTGCTGCTGATGGTGGTGGCCAATCTCTACTATCTGCCCTGGGGACAGTTGCTACAGACCGGTTATTAAACCACAAGGCGGCCCGCTGTGTGCGGGTCGCCTTGCGTGACACTACGCCGATTTTCCGCGGCGCATCCGCGCCAGGCAGAATCCGCCCCACAGCACGCCCAGCCACAGCGGCAGCAGCAGCACCGATATCCGGATCCCCGGCGTCAGCACCATAATCACCAAGATCAGGCCAAGAAACGCCAGGCACAGGTAGTTACCATAGGGATACCACAGCGCGCGGAACCGTGCCGTCACGCCCAGACGATTCTGCACCGCCCTGAACTTCAGATGCGCCATGCAGATCATCACCCAGTTGATCACCAGCGTAGAGACCACCAGCGCCATCAGTAGCCCGAACGCCTTACCCGGCATCAGATAGTTAATCAGGATCACCAGAGAGGTCGTGAGCCCCGAAAGGCCGATTGACCACACCGGGATCCCGCGGCGATTGACCCGGGTCAGGCGGCGCGGCGCATTACCCTGCAGCGACAGCCCGTACAGCATACGGCTATTGGAGTAGACACAGCTGTTATATACCGACAGCGCGGCGGTCAGGATCACCACATTCAATACCGCCGCTACCGTGTTGCTGTTCAAGTGATGGAAGATCATCACAAACGGACTGCTGCTGGCGCCGATCTGCGACCAGGGGTACAGGGCCAGCAGTACCAGCAGGGAGCCGATATAAAAGATCAGGATACGGTAGACCACCTGATTGGTTGCCTTGGGAATGCTCTTTTCCGGCTCGCTGGCCTCCGCGGCGGTGATCCCGATCAGCTCAAGGCCGCCGAAGGAGAACATGATCACCGCCATCGCCATGATCAGTCCCCCCCAGCCATGCGGTAAAAAGCCGCCGTGCACCCACAGATTCGCCAGCCCCGCCTGGGGCCCGGCGTCACCGGACAGCAGCAGCCAGCTGCCGAACACGATCATCCCGAGGATCGCCGCCACCTTGATCAGGGCGAACCAGAACTCGGTTTCACCGTACAGACGCACGTTCACCATATTCAGCGCGTTGATCAGGACAAAGAACAGGCTGGCCCACATCCAGGTCGGCACATCCGGCCACCAATACTGCATATAGATACCGGCCGCGGTCAGCTCGGCCATGCCGACCAGCACGAACATGACCCAATAGTTCCAGCCGGAGACAAAACCGGCAAACGGTCCCCAATATTTATGGGCAAAGTGGGCAAACGAACCGGCAACCGGCTCCTGCACCACCATCTCCCCCAGCTGGCGCATGATCAGAAACGCGATTGCGCCGCCGATGGCATAGCCCAGTAAAACCGCCGGTCCGGCCAGCTGAATGGCCGGACCGATCCCCAGAAACAGACCGGTGCCCACCGCGCCGCCCAGGGCGATCAGCTGGATATGCCGGTTTTTTAATCCTCTCTCAAGAGTCGTACTGATGTGCTGCGAATCGCCCATTTTTTCCTCTGTGCGATAGCGTCATGGCAACTGAATTAACTGCGGTCTCCGTGGCGCATCGTATTATTTTGTTTACAACGCGCATGGGTTTGTATCACCCGGCACTATTGCAATCAAGGCAAACCTCATGCAGTCAGACGCGACAGCGTGCAGAGTATACCGCGCTTGGTGCGACGCTGGCGGAGTGCGAGTGCGCACTGGACGAAATAGCACATAGCCGCCATAGGGCATTCTCTGCTAAAATATGCGCCCCTTATTGAAACTCCCTACATCCGCTATGTCTGACTGCGATAAAAATCCCGCGCTGGGCGCCGGGCGCGATATGCTGTTTTCCGCCCCAATAGCCAAGCTGGGCGACTGGACCTTCGATGAGCGCGTGGCCGAAGTGTTTCCCGACATGATCCAGCGCTCGGTCCCCGGCTACTCCAATATCATCGCCATGATCGGCATGCTGGCGCAGCGCTTCGTACAGCCGGGAACCCGGGTATACGATCTGGGCTGCTCCCTGGGCGCGGCGACGCTCTCCATGCGCCGTAACATCCAGGCCACAGGGTGCGAAATCATCGCCATCGACAACTCCCCGGCGATGGTCAGCCGCTGCCGTCGTCATATCGACGCCTTCCGCAACCCGACCCCGGTGCAGGTGCTTGAGGCCGACATCCGTGAGGTCGACATTAGCAACGCCTCGCTGGTGGTGCTCAACTTCACGCTGCAGTTCCTGGCCCCGGACGATCGTCAGCTCCTGCTGGATCGCATCTATCGCGGTCTGCTGCCCGGCGGCGCACTCGTCCTGTCAGAAAAATTCAACTTCGCCGACGCCACCGTCGGCGAGCTGTTGTTCGATATGCATCACGACTTCAAGCGCGCCAACGGCTACAGTGAGCTGGAGATCAGCCAGAAGCGCAGCATGCTGGAAAACGTCATGCTGACAGACAGCGTAGAAACCCATAAGCAGCGCCTGCGCCAGGCGGGTTTCTGCCACGCCGAGACCTGGTTTCAGTGCTTTAACTTCGGCTCGCTGCTGGCCATCAAGGAGGCTCAGCCATGATCGACTTTGGTAATTTCTATGCCCAAATAGCCCACGGCCCGCTGAGCAAATGGCTGGAGGTGCTGCCGGCACAGCTGGCAGCCTGGCAGCGCGACTCACTGCACGGCTACTTTCGTGACTGGAATAATGCGGTAGAACGGCTGCCGGCCCTGACGCCGCACCGTCTGGATCTGCTGCACGGGGTTTGCGCCGGGGCGGAGACCCCGCTGAGCGAGGGGCAGCGCATCGGCATTGAAAAAATGCTGCGCACACTGATGCCCTGGCGTAAAGGCCCCTTCGAGCTGTATGGCATTCAGATCGATACCGAATGGCGTTCAGACTGGAAATGGCAGCGCATTCTTCCGCACCTGTCGCCGCTGGCCGGGCGCACCATTCTCGACGTCGGCTGCGGCAGCGGTTACCACCTGTGGCGTATGGTTGGCGCAGGGGCACACCTGGCAGTCGGCATCGATCCGATGCAGCTGTTTCTGTGCCAGTTCGAGGCGGTGCGTAAGCTGCTCGGCGGCGATAGCCGCGCCCATCTGCTGCCGCTGGGGATCGAGCAGCTACCGGCGCTGGCGGCCTTTGATACGGTATTCTCGATGGGCGTCCTCTATCACCGCCGCTCACCGCTGGATCATCTGTACCAGCTGAAGAACCAGCTGGTCAGCGGCGGTGAACTGCTGCTGGAGACCTTGGTTATTGAAGGCGATGAACAGCAGGCGCTGATCCCCGGCGAGCGCTACGCGCAGATGCGTAACGTCTACTTTATCCCCTCTGCCGCCATGCTGATCCGCTGGCTGGAGAAGTGCGGCTTCTGCGACGTCCGTCTGGTGGATCAGTGCCCCACCAGCGTAGAGGAGCAGCGGCGTACCGACTGGATGACCAGCGAATCCCTGGCCGACTTCCTGGATCCGGCGGATGTGCGAAAAACCCTCGAAGGCTATCCGGCGCCGCTGCGCGCAGCCTTCATCGCCCGCAAGCCCTGAGCTCCTGCGCCATAAAAAAGAGCCCCAACCGGCAAGGTGTGGGGCCGAACTTTTTAGCAAACCCTCCGCTACAAAGCCGTACTTACGTCTACTGGAGACCGGTTCCTCAGATGCTGCAGCCGACGGTTTCCATCATCTGCAGCGCCGATTTCATCGCCTCAACCATACCGCCGTCCACGCAGTAGTGGCTAAACTCATCGTTCTCCGCATGGCTCATGCTGACGCCCGCCTTGCGGTAGCGCATCGTTGACGGCACACAGTGGCCGGCAGAGGTATGCACCTCCTGCAGACCAATCCCACTGAATTTATGCAGATTGGAGAGGCGCACCCCGGCCCCGGCCATGATCAGCGGTCCGCGGCTGGCCTGCTGCAGCTGACGCAGCAGCGGCAACCCGGCCTCCGCCGTCTGCTGCTGCCCTGAGGTCAGAATGCGCGCAATACCGAGATCGGTCAGCTGGGAAAGCGCCTGCAGCGGGTTGGCGCACATGTCGAAGGCGCGGTGAAAGGTCACCGCCATCGGACCGGCCAACGCCATCAGCTCACCCATGCGGCGCAGATCAATGTGTCCCTCTTCATCCAGTAAGCCGATCACCGCGCCGGGAAACCCCAGATCGCGCACCAGCGCCAGATCGCACTTCATCAGCGCAAACTCGCTGTCGCTGTAGCAAAAATCGCCGCTGCGCGGACGGATAATCGGGTGTACAGGCACGCTCACCCGCTCCCGACACCCCACCAGCGTGCCATAGCTGGGGGTGATCCCACCATCCTGCTGGCTGGCACACAGCTCAATGCGGTCTGCCCCCGCCGCCTGCGCTATCTCGGCGCAGGCCAGGGAGTAGCAGCATACCTCTAACGTCAGCATATAAACCTCCGAATCAACAGCCAAAACGGTGCGGATGTGAAAAATACTCATATCAACAGCCCAAATATTGAGAATCTCCCCTCACCTCGCCTACTCTGTAGGCGACGCGGACGCGATACGCACCGCAGAGTACCACGCGGGCTGACAGCAGGCCGCGCGCCGACAGTAACCGGTTTCAGCCTCAGGGACGTAGTTAGCCTACTAAAGGATAATCGCGATGACATTCAATTTCGATGAAGTGATCGACCGCCGTCACAGTGACAGCGAGAAATGGGGTAAATATGCGGAGCAGGACACAATTCCGCTCTGGGTGGCCGACAGCGACTTTCGCTCTCCCCCGGCGGTGATCGACGCGCTGCAGGCCCGGGTCGCCCACGGCGTCTTTGGCTATGGCATGGCGCCCCGGGCGCTGAGCGAGCTGTTCGTCACCCGCATGGCGCAGCGCTATCGCTGGGCGATACAACCTGACTGGCTGGTCTTTTTGCCCGGGCTGGTCAGCGGCCTCAACCTGACGGTACGCGCCCTGACGACACCGGAGCAGGGTACGCTCGCCCCCTCTCCGATCTATCCCCCCTTTATGAAGTCCGCCCACCTGGCCGGGCGAGCCCAGATCCCGATGCCGATGACGCTGCGCAATGGCCGCTGGCTCCTCGCACCGGACGGGGCCGAGGCGGCCATCAGCGGCAAGGAGCGTCTGCTGATGCTGTGTAACCCGCAGAATCCGGGCGGCACGGTATACCGGCGCGAGGAGCTGGAGGCCCAGCTGGCCTTTGCCCAGCGCCACGATCTGCTGATCTGCTCCGATGAGATCCACTGCGATCTGCTGCTGGAGCCAGGCCTACAGCACATTCCGATAGCCGCCTTAAGCGACGATGCAGCCCAGCGCAGCGTAACCCTGATGGCGCCGTCAAAAACGTTTAATATCGCCGGGCTCGGCGCCTCAATCGCCATTATTCCCAATGCCGGGCTGCGCCGCCGCTTTATCGATGCCCGCACCGGCATCGTGCCGCAGGTGGATATTCTGGCCTTTACCGCCGCCGAGGCCGCCTATCGTCACGGCCAGCCGTGGCTGGATGCACAGCTGGAGTATCTGCGCACCAACCGTGACAGGGTAACCGAGCGCATCAATGCCATGCCAGGGTTGCACACCACGCGCGTTGAAGGCACCTACCTGGCCTGGATCGATGCCAGTGGGCTGCCCGTCGAAAACCCACAGGCGTTTTTTGAGCACGCCGGCGTTGGGTTATCCGACGGTGCCGACTTCGGCGCGGCAAAGTTCGTACGCCTGAACTTTGCCTGTCGCCGGGCACTGCTTGAACAGGCACTGGACCGCATGGCGCAGGCTATCGCCCGGCTATGACAGCGATACCGCCCCTAGCCACGCTCGCTGGCGACGATCTCACGCAGGGAATAGGGGTGGAATTTCAGGGTAGTAAGCCGATCGCCAACCGCCAGTGTCGGGTTCGGCAGCCGCTCTCCCTCACCACGGGGATGGCTGAAGGTCAGACGGATCCCCGGTGCCAGCAGAGCCTCATCCGGCAGCAGCGCCAGCGCCCGCTGGTGCAGCGTATCCGGTGGCCCCGCCAGCACCAGCTCAACGTGCTGCCACCCCTGATGCGGGTAGCATTTTTCCCCGGGATAGGGGAGCTCTACGCAGTCGATAAGCCAGGGACCTACCCGCAGCGGCTGCGCCAGATCAAACAGGCAGATCGGGCGTCCATTGATGGTATTCTCCGTCAGAAGCGTCCCGCAGCGCAAAAAGCCCCGCCGCCAGCGGTCAGCGGTCTCTGTCTGGTGGCAGCGCAGCGAAATATGATCCGCCGTAAAATGCGCCAGATCCAGCGACAACGCCGATGCCAGCTGCGCCAGCGCCTGCTCAAAGCGCACCAGATCCGCAGCCAGCTCACGCAGCTCATCAATATCGGCCAAACCGTTCATGTCCTTCTCCTCTTATCCCCAGTAGAGCGTTCCACCGCCGCACACGGCCAGCGAAGCCCCTTCGCGGCAGGTACTCTACCCTGCCCGGCACATAACATCCATCCGCCGCACCGGCCATCGAGGCTGCCGGTGCGGCGAATGCTGACGGCGGAGCCGATTTCCCCTATAATAACCGGCTGTTTTCCGCCGGGTGAAATGCCCCGGCGGTCATGATTCGGTTTTCACATTCACGACGCCGGCGCCGCGTGCGTCCGGTGCGAATAGCTTAAGGTAATCCCGTGAATATTCAGGAAATTATTTCAGATAAAGTCACTCAGGCGCTGGTTGCTGCCGGTGCGCCAGCCGGCAGCGAGGCCTTGGTCCGTCCCTCCGCGAAAGTCCAGTTTGGCGACTATCAGGCCAATGGCATTATGTCCGCGGCGAAAAAAATGGGCCTGCCTCCGCGACAGCTCGCCGAACAGGTCGTGGCCAATCTGGCACTGGATGGGATCGCCAGCAAGGTAGAGATTGCCGGCCCGGGCTTCATCAATATTTTCCTCGATGCCGCCTGGCTGGCCGCACAGGCCGACGCCGCGCTAGCCGATCCGCGCCTGGGCGTGGCCCGTGTCGAGCCGCAGACTATCGTCGTTGACTACTCCGCGCCGAACGTCGCCAAAGAGATGCACGTCGGTCATCTGCGCTCCACCATCATCGGCGACGCCGCCGTACGCACCCTGGAGTTCCTCGGCCACAACGTCATCCGCGCCAACCATGTCGGCGACTGGGGCACCCAGTTCGGTATGTTGATCGCCTATCTGGAAAAGGTGCAGGGCAGCAGCGAAACCGGCGACATGGCGCTGGCCGATCTGGAGGCCTTCTACCGCGAAGCCAAAAAGCACTACGATGAAGATGCGGCCTTTGCCGAACGCGCGCGCGGCTATGTGGTTAAACTGCAGGGCGGCGATGAATACTGCCGCGAAATGTGGCGCAAGCTGGTGGACATCACCATGCGTCAGAACCAGCGCAACTATGACCGTCTCAACGTGACCCTGACCGACGATGACGTCATGGGTGAGAGTCTGTACAACCCGATGCTGCCGGGGATCGTCGCCGATCTGAAGGCCAAGGGACTGGCCACCGAAAGCGAAGGTGCCACCGTCGTCTTTCTGAACGAGTTCAGGAACAAAGAGGGCGAGCCGATGGGGGTGATCGTCCAGAAGAAGGACGGCGGCTACCTGTACACCACCACCGATATCGCCTGCGCCAAGTACCGTTATGAGACCCTTGGCGCCAACCGTATCCTGTACTACATCGACTCCCGCCAGCATCAGCACCTGATGCAGGCCTGGACCATCGTGCGTAAGGCCGGTTATGTGCCGGACTCCGTCAGCCTGGAGCACCACATGTTCGGCATGATGCTGGGTAAAGACGGCAAGCCGTTCAAGACCCGTGCCGGTGGCACCATCAAGCTGGCCGATCTGCTGGATGAGGCCATCGAACGCGCCGCCAAGCTGATCGCCGCCAAGAACCCGGAGCTGAGCGGCGACGAACTGAAGGCGCTGGTGGAAGTGGTCGGTATCGGTGCGGTCAAGTATGCGGATCTCTCCAAAAACCGCACTACCGACTATATCTTTGACTGGGACAACATGCTGGCCTTTGAGGGCAACACCGCCCCTTACATGCAGTATGCCTATACCCGCGTCGCCTCCATCTTCAAGCGTGCCGGCATTGATGAAAATACCCTGCAGGGTGCCATTACGCTGACAGAAGAGCGTGAAAAGGCGCTGGCTACCCGCCTGATGCAGTTTGAGGAGACCATCCTGAGCGTCGCGCGTGAGGGGACTCCACACGTCATGTGCGCCTACCTGTACGAAGTCGCAGGCCTGTTCTCCAGCTTCTATGAGGCCTGCCCGATCCTCAACGCCGAGGAGGAGAGCGTGCGCGCCAGCCGTCTGAAGCTGGCCGCCCTGACAGCACGTACGCTGAAAACCGGCCTGGATACCCTGGGGATCAAGACGGTCGAGCGTATGTAACGCCACTGCCGAACCACAACGCTCGCCACCGCCGACGGCGGTGGCTGACGATTGATAGCAAAAAGCCACCTGCCCCGCAGGTGGCTTTTTTATGACCGCGATCGCGGGGCAGCAGCTGCCCCCGCGTTTACAGCACCGCGCTGCGGGTAAAGTCGCGCAGGCGGAACCCCAACAGGGCCAGCACCGCAAAGTAGCTGACCGCGCCGGCCACCACCAGCCCCGCCAGACGCAGCAGCCGATAAGGCATATTTCCGGTGTCCCACGCCGGCATCAGCCACATCATGCCAATCAGCACTGCCGTCATCACCAGCACCGCCAGCACCAGCTTACTCAGGAATTCCAGCCACCCCTTTTGCGGGGTGAACAGGCGCTGACGCCGCAGCTGCCAGTACAGCAGGCCGGCATTCAGGCAGGCAGCCAGGCCGATGGAGAGCGACAGCCCGGCATGCTTTAGGGGACCGATAAAGATCAGGTTCATCACCTGGGTCAGGATCAGCGTGATGATGGCGATCTTCACCGGTGTCTTGATATCCTGACGGGAGTAAAAGCCCGGCGCCAGAATCTTCACCATGATAATCCCGAGCAGACCGATAGAGTAGGCCACCAGTGCCCGCTGGGTCATCGCCGCATCGAAGGCGCTGAATTTACCATACTGGAACAGCGCCACCGTCAGCGGCTTCGCGATCACTCCCAGCGCCACGGCGCAGGGCAGCGCCAACATAAAGCAGAGGCGCAGCCCCCAGTCCAGCAGACGGTTATAGTCGTCCAAGCGGCCAGATGAGAAGCTTTTGGCCAGCGACGGCAGCAGGATAGTCCCCAGTGCAACACCCAATACCCCCGACGGCAGCTCCATCAGACGGTCGGCATAGTACATCCAGGAAACGGAGCCAGAGACCAGGAAGGAGGCAAAAATCGTATTGATAATCAGCGAGATCTGACTGACAGAAACCCCGACAATCGCCGGCCCCATCAGCTTGAGCACCCGCCATACCCCGCGATCGTGCAAATTGAGACGCGGCAGCACCAGCATACCTATCTTCTTCAGGTGCGGCAGCTGGTAACCCAGTTGCAGCACGCCGCCCATCAGTACGGCCCAGGCCAGCGCCAGGATCGGCGGATGGCAGTACGGCGCCACAAACAGCGCAAAGCCGATCATGCTGACGTTCAGCAGCGTTGGCGCAAAGGCCGGTACCGAAAAACGGTTCCAGGTATTCAGCACCGCGCCAGCCATCGAGGCCAAGGAGATCAGCAAGATATAGGGAAAGGTAATGCGCAGCAGTGCGCTGGTCAGCGCAAACTTGTCCGGCGTATCGGCGAAGCCGGGCGCAGTGGCATAGATAACCCAGGGGGCCGCCAGCATGCCGAGCAGCGTCACCAGCGCCAGGATCAGGGTCAGTAGACCGCTGACGTAGGCGATAAAAGTCTGCGTCGCCTGCTCGCCCTGCTGGTTTTTATACTCCGCCAGGATCGGCACAAAGGCCTGGGAAAAGGCGCCCTCAGCAAAGATCCGCCGTAGCAGGTTGGGCAGCTTAAAGGCCACAAAAAAGGCATCGGTCGCCATTCCGGCGCCAAAGATCCTGGCGACCAGCGCGTCACGGGCAAACCCCAGCACACGCGAAAAGAGGGTCATTGAGCTGACCGCAGCCAGTGATTTAAGTAAATTCATCAGTTCATCGTCAGGGTTGCGGCCCCGCCGCTGACGGCGGGGGAAACAGGCCAACTAGTCTACTTATCCCATGATGAATAGCCAGCGCAGGATGTAATAAAAGGCGGGTTCTCCGCCCGTCGGACGATTAATGCAGCACGGCGCGGCCGGAAGCGCGGCTACGACGGTTGAGCATCGCCCAGCAGGTGGGCCAACTGCAGCCTCAGCGCGGCGACATCGGCCTCCAGAGCGGCCACCCGCTCACCGAGCCCCTCCGGCGCGGCGGACGACACCGGCGGTAATGCATCCGCCGCCACGTCGCCGCAGAACAGATGCGCGTAGCGGCTCTCCCGTCGCCCCGCCTCACGCGCCAGGCGCTGCACAAACGGCTCATCCTCACGCTCCGCCAGGCGATTGAGCGCCTGCTCCACCCCGGTAACATCGGCAAAAGCATACAGACGGTTACAACGGGTGCGTAGCTCACCCGGCGTCTGTGGACCACGCAACAACAGGCTGCACATCAGCGCAACCTCCGCCGCACTGAAGCGCAAATCGCCAAATTCAGAGTTGCAGAAGCGATGTTCGTACTTCATCACCCGGCTACCCGGTGCATTCACGCTGCGGATCTGGTGCTTACGGATCAGCAGATCCAGCGCGTTTTGTACCTCGCTCTCGCTCAGTTCCAGTACCGGTTCACGGTTGGTTTTCTGGTTACAGGCGGTGGTCAGTGCGTTGAGCGACAGCGGATACTGCTCTGGCGTCGTGATCTGCTTTTCCAAAAAGCAGCCGATAACGCGTGCTTCCAGCGGGGAAAGAATATGTTTAATCATGTGGAAGTATCTCCAGGACATTCATCCATTCTGCGGTGTCAGCGCCCAGCGGTCCACTCGGGATCCGTCAGGGCAGTCAAGACATGATCCTGCCATTTCCCATTAATTAACAGGTAGTTTTTGGCATATCCCTCTTTTTCGAATCCCAGGTGCTGCAGCAGGGCACCGCTGCGCCGGTTATGCGGCATATAGTTGGCCATGATGCGGTGCATATGCTGCTGACGCTGCATATAGCGGATCGCCGCCTGAAGCCCTTCATACATCACTCCTTGCCCCTGCCACCGGGCCGCCACCGAATAGCCCAGAAAGCAGGCGTGAAACGCACCGCGCAGCACATTGCTGAAGTTCGCAACCCCGCGGATCTCTTGCTCATCGTGGCCCAACAGGATGAAATAAAACGCACCACCCTGCTTTTGCAGCTCACGGATCATCGACAGTCTGGCTTGCCAGCCAGACGGGTAGCAGTGGCTCTCATCGCGGATCGGCTCCCAAGGGCGCAGAAAGTCGCGGTTTTCCGCATAGTAATCGGCCAGCTGATACGCATCGCGTTCGTTGACCAGCCGCACGATCAACCGATCCGTGGTCAGGCGAACCCTGGGGCCCGCATTGCCATAGCCAAACATGAATCCCTCCGTGTGCATTGCAGTCATCGAATGGTACCGGCCCCTTAGTGGTCCCCGGCGCTGTATCGATGACTATAACCTCTCTGTCCATGGCCGGTAAGCCATTGACTGACGTTATAATATACAAACGCACGCCATGCTCAGTAATTTCTCCCGGATCTGCTGGTCACTTAACGCTATGTTCCGCTACTTGTCATCCAGACAATACAATTTACTGTTTATTCGTCAAATCTATCATTTACCTGTCATTGCTTTCGTAAAACGGCGAAAATGATCACACTCTATACTATCGCTTCACTCGCGCTCAATGGTGGAACATGTCGCTGGTATTACAGGCCAGGCGATCGGGAAAATACTTTCTACTGATCGATAATCTACTGGTCGTGCTGGGCTTCTTTGTCGTTTTTCCCCTCATCTCCATCCGCTTTGTCGACCAGTTGGGCTGGGCCGCCCTGATCGTCGGCATCGCCCTCGGCCTGCGCCAGCTGCTGCAGCAGGGGCTGGGGATCTTTGGCGGGGCGATCGCCGATCGCGTCGGTGCCAAGCCGATGATCATCAGCGGTATGCTGCTGCGCGCCGCCGGATTCGCCACGATGGCCGTCGCCAGTGAACCGTGGATCCTCTGGGCCTCCTGCACCCTTTCCGCCCTGGGTGGCACGCTGTTCGATCCCCCGCGAACCGCGCTGGTGATCAAGCTCACCCGCCCCCATGAGCGCGGCCGCTTCTACTCCCTGCTGATGATGCAGGACAGCGCCGGCGCGGTGATCGGCGCCCTGATCGGCAGCTGGCTGCTGGCCTATGACTTCCACTACGTGTGCTGGGCCGGCGCCGCCCTCTTTGTGCTGGCCGCCGCCTGGAACGCCTGGCTGCTGCCGGCCTACCGTATTTCGACCATCCGGGCGCCGGTGCGTGAAGGCATGCTGCGCGTGGTGCGCGATCGGCGTTTTTTGACCTATGTGCTCACCCTCACCGGTTACTATATGTTGGCGGTTCAGGTCATGCTGATGCTGCCGATCATGGTCAACGACATCGCCGGCGGGCCGGGCGCGGTGAAATGGATGTACGCCATTGAGGCGGCACTGTCGCTGACCTTGCTCTATCCCATCGCCCGCTGGAGCGAAAAGCGTTTCCGTCTGGAACAGCGCCTGATGTTCGGCCTGCTGCTGATGACCCTCAGCCTGTTTCCCCTGGGGCTGAGCACCACGCTACAGTCGCTGTTCGCGCTGATCTGCTGCTTCTATCTCGGCTCAATCATCGCCGAGCCGGCACGCGAAACCCTCAGCGCCTCGCTGGCCGATGCCCGGGCGCGCGGCAGCTACATGGGCTTTAGCCGCCTCGGGCTGGCGCTGGGGGGAGCCCTCGGCTACACCGGCGGCGGTTGGATGTATGATATGGGGCGCAGCATGAACATGCCTGAGCTCCCCTGGGCACTTCTGGGGATCATCGGTATGCTGACGCTGGCCCTGCTCTACTGGCAGTTTTCACTGCAGGTGCCCTGCGCCACGCACCAGCCCCGCTCAAGCTAACGCGGCAGCGGAATTCGGTCTTATCCGATCCCCGCCGCAGTCCCAACTATTTATGCTGTAACACTCGTACTGCGTGGCGCTTCATCCCGTTACAGTGGTTTTTCCCCGCGGTTATCTGTGTCACAATCAACGTTTTATGTATCGGGTTGTTCCCGTCGCCGAGGCTTTATTCATGAGAAAACTATGGTTTACCGCTGCAGTTCTGGCCGCCGGTCTGGTGCTGACTGCTTGCAATAAGCTGACCAGCTACAGCATCAGCGAGCAGCAGATCAACACCTACCTGGATAAGCACAGCCAATTTGAAAAACAGATCGGAGTCCCCGGCCTGGTCGATGCCCGCATCACGCTGAATCAGCTCAGCAGCCAGATTGGCCGCAGTGAGCCCAATACCATTACGCTGAGCGGCCACGCCAACGTCGCCATCAGCTCCATTCTGGGCCCCCAACAAAGCGAACTGCAGCTGACGCTGCGCGCCAAGCCGGTATACCAGCGCGATGAAGGCGCCATCTATCTGCGCGATTTAACCCTGGTGGACTATAAGGTGCAGCCGGAAAAAATGGAGACGCTGATGAAAGCGCTGGTACCTTACCTGAACCAGTCCCTGCGCAGCTATTTTGATCAACAGCCGGCCTATGTTCTCAACCCGGAGAAGAGTAAGACCGAGGCTATTGCCCGTAAGCTGGCCAAAGGGCTGGAGGTGAAGCCCGGTGAGCTGGTGATCCCGCTGACCGACTGATCTCAGGTCATGCAGCGCATCCCCTGCAGTAAAACGGCGCCATATGGCGCCGTTTTTTGTCTCTGCCCCCGGTACTGCGGGGGATATCGATTACCCCGTCAGGCAACCCCCTCCTCCTCATCGCCTGCGGTACCCTCTTCGTCCTCTGCCAGATCGTCGCGCAGCGCCTGCAGCGCCTCACGGGTCAGCTCCGCCAGCGTACGGTAAAACGGCGTGCGGGCATGGGCCTCGACCTTGCCCAGGAACTGGGCAGCCCACGGCATCAAATACACATCGAACAGGCTGGCCTGGGCCAACACCTCATCACGCTCTCCCTGGTCCTCCAGCCAAGAGGCCGCCAGCAGCAGCTGGCCAAAGCTGTCCGCTGCTCCGGCCCCCAGCGGCATGCCGCGCTGCAGCAAAAAGTCGCGCACCTGCTGCTCCCCGGCATCCGCCACATAGGCGCTGCGCCCAGTTGCCACGGCACCCTCGGCGGCAAACAGCCCCAGGTAATCCTGCGCCAGCGCGCCGCGATCGCCTGCGCCCGCCTGTAAGCGTGTCAGCAAGGCATCCTGCTCCAGTGGCCAGTACTGCTGCAGCTGATTATTCTGTAGCAGGGTAAACAGCGGATCCAGCAGGGGATCCTGAGGCTGACGGGCAAACAGAGAGCCCAGCAGGCGACACACAATGGAAAAATCGTTCATATCCGTTCCTGATCAATAGCGTAAAAGTGACATTGTCATCACTACGCATCACCAATCGGCAAATTCAGGGATCACCGGTCTGCCCCGCCGTTGCAAAAAGTCCAGCACCCGCCGCGGTGAGGCGTTCAGCACCCGCTCCGGCGGGAAGTTTACCTCATTCAGCACCCGGATACAGTGGTTAAAATTCCCCATATCAAACGCGATATGGGCATCCGATCCCAGGGAGAGCCAGCCGCCGGCGTCGCGCACCGCCGCGGCGATCGTCCGGCAGTTATCGGCGCTGCCCGCACGCGAGTGGCTAAACGAGGAGTTATTCAGCTCCAGCGCCACGCCATGCTCGGCGGCAGCGCGGGCCACCGCGGGAATATCCAGCGGATACTTGGGATTGCCGGGGTGCGAAATAATATCCGCCTCGCCGCGGGCGATCGTCGCCAGCAGCGCCTCGGTATGAAACGCGCGATCGACCGGCGCCAGCACCGGCTCATGAAAGCCGGCAATGACCACGTCCATCTCAGCCAGCATGCGCCCATGACAGTCGATATCCCCCTGTCGGCTCTTGATGTTCGCCTCAATCCCGCGCAGTATGCCGACGCCGTTTACCGTCCGCGGCCAGACGCGCATATTCATAAAGTGCCAGGGATGCGGGGCATCAGCCATCTCCGGTCCATGATCGGTAATCGCAAACAGACGCAGGCCGCGTGCCACCGCCTGAGCGATATAGTCATGCAGCGTGCTGTAGGCATGGGTACTGGCCACGGTGTGCATATGCAAATCGACAGAATACATAAACCTCTCACCTCTCATTGAGTCTGCATCGGATCGCCTCGGCAGCACACCCCCGCCTGCACTCCATTACGGGTCATGGCATCGACGCCCTGTACTGTGGTGGGACACGGCAATACTGTAACAAAGATCCCTCGCTGCTTCAGCCGCTGTGCAGGATGTACCGGCTCTATCGGATTCTCCCTGATCGATCGTCGCACCTGGACAGGGCAGACGTTAGCATGCCATCCATTACATTAATTACTATATAACGCCATACCAAACCGCTTATTGAAAAAATTGTCACTGTATGATTTTTGCTTTACCATGCGCCTCTCGCAATAGTCCTATTGGTTGGATCCCGTTACCGCTGGTAGCGGCTCGCCAACGCTAGCGCAAGATCACTGTCTTTATCAGGAGCGTGGAATGGTTCTGGAAAGGACTTTACGCAGAGCCGTAGCCGGTCTGTTTGTTATTTTATTTATCAGTTCCGGCGCTTTGGTTATTTATAGCAGCGCCCGTGAATGGCAGAATATGCGTCTGGTAACATCTGCCATTGTCAATGGCATTTCAAAAAACCAGTTGGACAATGATAACCGCAATATCCAACGACGCAGTAGAATTATTGAATATGCCTCTAAGAAAGGCAGCCCAATCCCCGACCTGTTTTCCGTCGCCCGCGATCTACACTGGGGCAACAGTGTTTATCTGCTGGATGGCGAACACCTGCGGCTGTTGGATAAAAACGCCCATGACTGGCTCTCTGATGACAAAAAGCAGCGGCTGATCGCGCAGATGCGCGAACACCAGCAGCGTCAATGGTATGGTCATCTGGATCGGGGCGAGACTGTGTTACCCTATTTGAAATATACCGCCGGTGACGGAAAGGTCATGCTATTCCTTGTGGATATTTATGGTCTGAGAAAGGTATTAGATCAGCACAGCGCCACCACCCCGATTTATCTGTATCTGTTTGACGACGACAATAAACTCATCACCCGTTCTACCAATGCACCGCAGCTGCTGCCAGACAGCATCCGTGGTGAAAATCTGTGGCATAACAGGCCATTGGAAATAAAGGTCACCCAGCAGAACGAAGTGCTTAACGGAAAAAAGGCAACACTGGTCGGCTATATTCCGGTCACCTATCTGTTAAAGCTGATTGGCTTTAACCTACTCTATTTTATTCTATCATTTGGCTGCGCCATTTTTTTCCTGCGCTATTTTTATAAAAAAATCAAGCGTGAAATAGAACGCGAGCGAGAGGAGTTTCTTTCCGGTAAAACGCCATCACGCCGAAACGGTCTCTTTTTTAATGACGCTGTCAAGCGGCGCGTCGAGCTGGACAAAAAGGCGCTGCTGCGCGATCCACTGACCAAGCTGTATAACCGGCGCAAGTATGATTATGACATCGCCCAGCGTCTCTATCAGCAGCAGCCATTTTACCTGCTGCTGCTGGATCTGGATGCCTTTGGCCAGGTAAACGATGATCTGGGACAGGATGAGGGCGATCGCCTGCTGGCACAGCTGGCGGCGGCCTTCGCCCGCCGTCAGGAGGGCTGGCGCTTTTACCGCATCGGCGGCGATGAATTTGCCGCCCTGCTCGATAAGAAATGCGTACCGGACATCAGCGCGCTGGCGCAATGCTGCAACGCGCTACTGAGCGAGGCCGAACGCTACGGCGCACGGCTTAGCATCGGCGCCAGCGACAGCGACGAGGCCAGCGAACTGCTGGTTCTACAGACCCTGGCGGACAATCGGCTGTATATCAGCAAGCACCGGGGCAAACACTGCGTTACCCTGCCGCCCCGACGGGCGGAGGGCGCGCCGCCCCCGCCTCATCAGTAGCCACGCGCGACGTCAACCCCCCCTTCTGGGCGCCGCCCGGCCTCGATCGCATGGATATTATCGGCAATATAGTCCATCGCCACCTGCGGCAGGGTGATCGCCGCGATATGCGGCGTCATGGTCACCCGCGGATGCTGCCAGAACGGATGATCCGCTGCCAGTGGCTCCTGATCGAATACGTCCAGCGTTGCCGCCGCCACCTGACCATTATCCAGCGCCGCCAGCAGCGCATCTTGATCCAGATGTACCCCGCGGGCCAGATTGATGATATAGGCGCCGGCCTTCATCCGGGCAAACAGGGACTGATTCAGTATGCCCACGGTCTGTGGCGTGTTCGGCAGTAGGTTAATCAGCAGCTGCAACCCCTGCAAAAAGGCAGGCAGCTGCCCACTGCCATAAAAGCTTTGCACCTGCGGATAATCCTTCACCGTGCGACTCCAGCAGCGCACCGGCATGCCAAAGGAAGCCAGGCGACGCGCCACCCTTCCCCCCAGAACACCGGCGCCGAGCACCCCCACGCTAAACGTACCAGCCTCATGAGGTGTCAGATAACGCCAGATCCCCTGACGCTGCTGCAACGCATACTCATCAAAGCGGCGGAAATAGCGCATCACCGTCGCGACGGCGTACTCCTCCATCTGCTGGGCCATTCCGGTGTCCTCCAGACGCACCAGCGGCACGCCCGCCGGCAACATCCCGGGATGCGCGCGCGCCTGCGACAGAATGGCATCCACGCCCGCGCCAAGGGCAAATATGGCACGCAGCCCCTGACGCTGAGCCAGCATCTCATAGGGGGGCTGCCAGACCAGCGCATAGTCGGCGGACCGGTTATCGCCCGGCTGCCACTGGCGGATATCGGCCTGCGGCAGACGCTGGCGCATACCGTCAAGCCAGGTCTGGGCATTAAAAAAAGGGTGGTAGTAGATGATCTCCATGTCGGCCTCCTGATCGTGTTGACGACGCTCTCCACCGTTTGCCTCGCGGATAAAAAAACGGCGAATACCCTTTTGTCAGGATCTCCGCCGTCTGTCAACGTCAAGCGCCACTATTGCCTATCGCTCAGGTGGCTGACCTCTTGCTATAGGCAATCAGCCGGCGCAGCAGCGGCACCAGCAGCACCAGGATCACCCCGGTAGCGATAGAGCCCCAGCCCAGTTCATTAAACACCGCGCTGTAGCCCGGGTTGGTTTCCAGCGGCGTATTGCCGCTGTTTTGCGGCATCAGCCCGGAGACATAGCCCGCCAGCACGGAGGCGACCCCGGTCACCATCATCCAGCATCCCATCATCATCCCCTGCAGACGGGCGGGAGCCAGCTTACCTATCATGGCGTAGCCGATCGGCGAGATCAGCAGCTCTCCCAGGCTTTGCAGCAGATAGCTGATGGCGATCCATTTAAATGCGACCAGCCCGTTGGCACCGGCCAGCGAAATTCCCAACGGCAACACCAGCATCCCCAGCCCCATACAAAACAGCGAGGCGGCAAACTGAGAGGGGATATCGATACGCAGACCGAGCTCACGCAGGTACTTAAACAACCAGGCCATCAACGGACCGCCAATGACGATCACCAGCGTATTGATATTCTGGAGCCACTGGGGCGCGATCCGCCAGCCGTAGACGTTCAGATCGATGTTATGTTCAGAGAACAGCATCAGCCCCATCGGCGCCAGCTGATACAGCGACCAGAATACCAGCGACCCCAGCGCCAGGATCAGGTAGGCCACCATGCGGCGACGCTCATCCGCCTGACGGTGACGCGCCGTCATTACACACAGCAGCGCGAAAACCAGGATCCCCAGCAGGATCACAAAGTTGCTGCTGAAATCAGCGTGAGTCAGCAGTATTCGCAGCACCGGCACCAGCAGCACCAGGATCAGCAGCCCCACCAGCATCCGCCGATAGAAGGCGCGGCCGCGTATCTGACGCAGTGGTGTATTGATGTCGGCCAGAATACGCCAGCGGGACAGGGTCACTACGATCGCCACCGCATTACCCAGCGTGGCAAACAGGAACAGTGCCCGATAATTCTCCGTCAGCTGGAAATACCCCGCCACGGAAAAGCCGATGAAAAAGCCCAGATTCATCCCGGCATAGTTCCATAAAAACGCACTTTCCCGTCGGTTATCGTCCGGCGCAAAACGCTGGGTCAACATCATATTGATACAGGTCACATTCAGCCCGCTGCCGGTCAGAAACATAGCCAGTCCCCAATACAGGCCGCTCACCCCCATCTCAGCGATCAGATAACAGCCGATCACCTGCAACACCATCCCCAGCACAAACAGGTTACGGTTACTGAGACAGCGCCCGCCCAAATAGCCGCCGAACAGATGCAGGCCATAGTTAAAGGCGCCAAAGATCCCCATCATGGCGTTAGCCTGCGTCTCGCTGAATCCAAGACGTTTCGTGGCATACAGCACCAGGGTGGAATAGAGCACGGCAAAGCCGAGCGTGGCAAACGTTTGAATAAAAAACAGCGCACCGGTTCCCGATGGGACGGCGCCTTGGTGAGAGGGAGGGGTTGAAGCGCTCACCGCTTTTCTCCTTGAACGAAAGGGCTGGTTACGACTCATCCTGAGAACTTCCCGGTGTTGTGCCGGTCGGCCTTTGTTGTTGTTCCATACCGTTTGTGTAGGCCGCACTCACATTTAGCGGGATAAACAACCAAAATACCAGCATTAATCTTAATTAATTACCAGATTAGCTATTATTTAAGCAATTTATAAGCGTAACTATTCACTTTTGCCCATACTTTATGCTGTTTGATTCGGTATAGGCATTGTCCCTATGATCGCCGTCCCTTTGTTCCTCCACGCTAGGCGCCGTATCCCCCAGCGATTACAATGGTACCTTCAACACTCCTTCGATAAGGCGACCCATGCGACTCCCTACTTTGCTCCGCGGCGCCGCGGCGCTGTGCCTGGCGTTCACCCTCAACACCCATGCCGCGGATACGCCCTGGGGCACTCATCTGCAGCGTGCACGCGGTGAAACCGTCTACTTCAACGCCTGGGGCGGCAGTCCACAGGTCAATGACTACCTGGGCTGGGCAGCCCGACAGGTTAAGCAACGCTACGACATCAATCTGGTGCAGGTTAAGGTGAGCGACATCGCCGAAACTGTCGGCCGTATTCGGGCAGAGAAAGCTGCGGGAAACCTTGGGCGCGGCAGTGTGGATCTGCTCTGGATCAACGGGAAAAACTTTACTGCGATGAAGCGCGCGGGCCTGCTGTATGGCCCCTTCGCCGAACAGTTGCCCAACTGGCGCTGGGTAAACCTGTCGCTGCCGGTGCGCAGCGACTTCACCGTCGCCACCGAGGGCTATGAGGCGCCCTGGGGCGTCGGCCAGCTGGTGCTGCTCCACGATGCCGCCGCGCTGCCGGCGCCTCCGGCCGATCCCCAGGCCCTGCTGGCGTATGCCCGTCAGCATCCTGGCCGGGTGACCTACCCGCGACCGCCGCAGTTTCACGGCAGCAGCTTTCTAAAAAGCATCCTGATGCAGCTCAATCCGGCGCTGCCGCTGAGCCAGCCCGTGGATCCACAGACCTTTGCCCGTGACAGCGCTCCGCTGTGGGGCTGGCTGGATCAGATCCATCCTTATCTATGGCGCCAGGGGCGCGTATTCCCGGTCAGCGACACCCAGCAGCTACAGCTGTTCAATGATGGCGCCCTCGATCTGGCCATCAGCTTCAACCCCGGCATGGCGCCCGCAGCGATTGCCGCCGGCGAGGTACCACCCGATACCCAGGCGTACGCCTTTAAGGGCGGCGCCCTGAGCAACGTGCACTTTCTGGCGATCCCGTTCAATGCCCCGGCCAAAGACGCCGCGCTGGTGGTCATTAACTTCCTGATGTCGCCCGAGGCACAGGCGCGCAAGGCCGACAGCCAAATCTGGGGCGATCCGACCATTGTAGACGTTACCCACCTGCCGCCTGAGCAGCGTCGCGCCTTTGGCAAGATGCCAACGCTGTTTGATGCGCTGGCCGAACCGCACCCCTCATGGCAGGAGGCACTGGAGGCCGGGTGGCAAAAACGCTACGGGCACTGACGCCCCGGCGGCGTAGATGCTGTAAATTACGCCGCCGAATGCGGCGTAATTCACCAGTTTGTTGAATGTTTAGCTAAACAGTTGGTTTTACGAAAAAATAGTATTGACGCCGCGGCGGCTTTTCCCTACATTAGCGCCCATCGCAACGCCACACGCTGTTGCGGAGACAATTTGGTGAGGTGTCCGAGTGGTTGAAGGAGCACGCCTGGAAAGTGTGTATACGTGAAAACGTATCAAGGGTTCGAATCCCTTCCTCACCGCCAGATTCTGAAAAGCCCGGCCTATGGCCGGGCTTTTTGCATTTCCACGCCCGTGCCAAAAACCAGCACCCGCCTCCTTGACGATCGCGGCGCGCTGGCATCGCTCTCCCCACCGCCACACTGCCGACATAAGTTCCTCTCTCCCCCGCACCATCAGCATACCCTGCCACACCGCCAATCTGGCGCCGGAATACCGTTGCCTACGGCACTGAAGACGGCCGAGACGCGATCCGTATCTTCGATCCCGGGCCAAGATGGGGGAGCCATACGCCACGCCAGGGGCGCAAAATGCCGATAAAACCCGCAAACTGTACATACAACCGTCACCCACGCGCGACATAAAAAAATATGCTTGACCCTAGGTGGCTCTATCCCTATAGTAGCGCCCCGTTGCAGCGCACAACGCCGCAGCGGGAAATTTGGTGAGGTGTCCGAGTGGTTGAAGGAGCACGCCTGGAAAGTGTGTATACGTGAAAACGTATCAAGGGTTCGAATCCCTTCCTCACCGCCAGATTCTGAAAAGCCCGGCCTATGGCCGGGCTTTTCGCATTTCCGTATCCGGATTTATCACAAAATCCGATCCCCGTCGCGCTCCCCTCCTGATCGATCGCCGATAGTTATGTCATGACACCGCAAGAGAAGGAACGCCTATGAGCAGTGAAGAAGCGCTGGCGCGACTGGCCGCCGAGGAGCAGCAGCTCCAGTTTACCCTATTCAATCCCGATACCGCCTGGCAGCTAGGCTGCGCGCTGCGTCAGGAGGCCGGGCGACGCGGCCTGCACGTCACCATCGATATCCAGTTCGCCGGGCAGACCCTCTTTCACTGCGCCATGCCCGGCACCTCGCCGGACAATGCCGAATGGATCCGCCGTAAGCGCAACGTCGTACTGCGCTTCCAGCGCAGCTCCTATGCGATGGGAATGCGCCTGACCCTGCGGAATACCACGCTGGAGGCCTTTTACGGCCTGGATCCGGCAGACTATGCCTCCCAGGGCGGCAGCTTCCCCCTACGTATCGTCAACTGCGGCTGCGTCGGCGCCATCAGCGTATCCGGCGCGCCCCAGCTGGACGACCATCTGTTGGTCAGTGAGGTTATTGCCCGCTTTCTTGGCATTAACCAATAAAAATCTGCCTAATGGGTAAAAGTCTTTTACTTCTCCAACGGCGGGGGATCGGGCAACCCAGCTCCCGCCTGCTCTGCGCTGTAAGACCTCAGAATAAAAACCTATTTTTTAGCACCTACCTAGTTTGCTCATCTGATTTGATATATATCTATATTTCCGCTTAGCTAAAGGCGTATCGTATTGTTCCTCTTCGCGACGGACCGCCTATGGCCCGCCTTTCTTTGATTTTTCTATAGTTGGTTTAATCGCATAATGAAAACCCATAAAATTGGCGGCGTTATGCCGTTCAGCGCGCTGATTGAATCCTGCTGGCGCGATCCTTACTCGCTCCAGCGTTTCACCAAGGATCTCATCGCCGGCATCACCGTTGGCATCATCGCCATTCCGCTGGCCATGGCGCTGGCCATCGGCAGCGGCGTACCACCGCAGTACGGCCTGTATACCTCGGCCGTGGCCGGTATCGTGATCGCGCTGACCGGGGGATCGCGCTACAGCGTTTCAGGCCCCACCGCCGCCTTTGTCGTCATCCTGTATCCTGTCTCACAGCAGTTCGGCCTCTCCGGGCTGCTGGTGGCCACGCTGATGTCGGGGATCTTCCTGCTGCTGATGGGGATGGCGCGCTTTGGCCGCCTGATTGAATACATTCCGCTCTCCGTTACCCTTGGCTTCACCTCCGGGATCGCGATCACCATCGGCACCATGCAGATCAAGGATTTCTTCGGCCTGCATCTGGAGCACGTGCCGGAAAGCTACCTGCTTAAGGTGGCGGCGCTGGCGCAGGCCATGCCGACCATCAACTGGGCGGACACCCTGATCGGCGCCACCACGCTGGCGGTCTTGATCTTCTGGCCCAGGCTGGGTCTACGCCTGCCCGGGCATCTGCCGGCGCTGCTGGCCGGCAGCGCGGTGATGGGGATCTGTTCACTGTTCGGCCATGACGTGGCCACCATCGGCTCCCGCTTTAGCTATGTGCTGGCCGATGGCAGCCACGGTCAGGGCATCCCGCCGATCCTGCCGCAGTTTGTCCTGCCGTGGAACATCCCCTCCCCGGGGGGAGAGGCGATCCGCCTGAGCTGGCACAGCCTGTCGGCCCTGATGCCCGCGGCGTTCTCCATGGCGATGCTGGGGGCGATCGAGTCTCTGCTGTGCGCAGTGGTGCTGGATGGCATGACCGGTAAAAAGCACCACTCCAACGGCGAGCTGATAGGCCAGGGCCTGGGTAACATTGCCGCCCCCTTTTTCGGCGGGATTACCGCAACCGCAGCGATTGCACGCTCGGCGGCCAACGTCCGCGCCGGCGCTACCTCGCCCGTCTCCGCGGTGATCCACTCCCTGCTGGTGATCCTGGCGCTGCTGGTCCTTGCCCCCTGGCTCTCCTATCTGCCGCTGGCGGCCATGGCCTCCCTGCTGCTGATAGTGGCCTGGAACATGAGCGAGGCCCACAAAGTCGTCTACCTGCTGCGCCGGGCTCCCAAGGATGACATCATCGTCATGCTGCTGTGCATGTCGCTGACGGTGCTGTTTGATATGGTGATCGCCATCACCGTTGGTATCGTGCTGGCCTCACTGCTATTTATGCGCCGCATTGCGCGGATGACCCGCATCAGCGAGGTGAGCCATGACGATACGCGCGGGGTGCTGGTGCTGCGCGTCAGCGGTCCGCTGTTCTTCGCCGCCGCCGAGCGTATCTTTAACGAGATCCTGGCGATGGGGGATAAATACCAGACCGTTGTCATGCAGTGGGACGCCGTGCCGGTGCTGGACGCCGGTGGCCTGAACGCCTTCCTGCGCTTCGTCGACACGCTGCCACAGGGCAAACGCCTGATGGTTACCGATATGCCGTTCCAGCCGCTGAAGACCCTGATGCGCGCACGCGTGGTGCCGCTCGAAGGGCGTATGGCGTTCTTTGCCACCCTGCCGGATGCCCTGCGCACGCTGGAGGAGGAGCGCTAACGCTGCCCGCTCCTGTCATGGCGCCCAAACGGGCGCCATTTTTCCCCGTTTCCCCGCCCAAGCCCCGCGCTGATCGCGCTCGCACACGGAGAGAGAGCGCCATGAAAAGCGCTCTGATAGCCCTTGCCACCCTGTGTGCGCCTTCTATACCGCTCCGTTTCCTGATGCCGGATGCCTGCCGGGACGCCGATGGGCGCGTACAGGGGATATTCTGCCAGCGCGGATAAAAAAAACGGGAGAGCCTGGGCTCCCCCGATATATATAGGTGGGCCGTACGGCCCACGCCTTAGTTGGCGGTATCCAGCGGCGGGAAGTTCTTCACCAGATCGTCGATGGCCTTCATCTGGACCAGGAACGGCTCCAGCTTCTCCAGCGGCAGCGCGGAGGGGCCGTCACACATGGCGTGGACCGGATCCGGGTGCGCTTCAATAAACAGTCCGGCCAGGCCGATGGCCATCCCGGAACGCGCCAGCTCCGTCACCTGGGCACGACGGCCACCGGAGGCGGCGCCAAACGGATCGCGGCACTGCAGGGAGTGGGTCACGTCAAAAATCACCGGTGCCCCGTGGCTGACACTCTTCATCACCCCAAAGCCCAGCATGTCGACCACCAGATTGTCATAGCCAAAGTTGCTGCCGCGATCGCACAGGATCACCCGATCGTTGCCCCCCTCCCGGAACTTGTCCACGATATTGCCCATCTGGCCCGGGCTTAAAAACTGCGGCTTCTTAACGTTGATCACTGCGCCGGTTTTCGCCATCGCCTCAACCAGATCGGTCTGGCGCGCCAGGAAGGCGGGCAGCTGAATGATATCCACCACGTCAGCCACCGGCTGCGCCTGCTCCGGCGTATGGACATCGGTGATGATCTTCACCCCGAAGGTTCGCTTCAGCTCCTGGAAAATCTTCATCCCCTCTTCCAGGCCCGGACCGCGGTACGAGTGGATAGAGGAGCGGTTGGCCTTGTCGAAGGAGGCCTTAAAGACATAGGGGATACCCAGCTTTTGGGTCACGGTAACGTAGTGCTCACAGATGCGCATCGCCAGATCGCGCGACTCCAGCACGTTCATCCCACCAAACAGAACAAACGGCAGATCGTTTGCGACCTGAATATCACCAATGCTGACAACTTTCTGTTTCATGCTTGCGCCTTAAATTTTGAAAAAAAACCTGCTGACCGAACAGCGAACGCGCAGAGTATGCCATACTCCACCGTCTGTCGCCGCTCCTGCGCAGTCAAAAGAAAACCCGGGCCATGATGCAGCGCGGCGCCGTTGTCCCGAAGGGGGCTGCCGTCGCTAATGCAGCACCACCTCAAACTGCTCGATGGCGTGGATCTGAAGCCGAATCACATCAGCCACCGGATCCTCCGGGCACTGCTCGATGAAGTAGCTCAGATCGGACAGCGCGATATGCGGACACTCCAGACGGACATAGAGCAGCCCGCGATCGCGGATCTCATAGGGATCTTCCGGCTCAAAGCACAGCAGCGCCTCGCAGGCGTTGAGCGCCAGCTCAACCTGCTGCTCCTCCATCAGCGCCGCCTTCAGCGTCGTCAGCAGACGGCGCACCACCTGGCTGTTTTCCGCCGCCTCAATATCTCCACTGCTCATGTGGGCCTGCATGCCCTGATGCCCTTTAAGCCATACCGCCAGCAGGGTACTCTCCAACGTCTCGCCGTTCAGGGGATTGAACAGCCGGTAGCCACCCTGTGGCCAGTCGGCGCGCAGCAGCAGCTGCGTCGGGAACACCACCGCCTGCAGCGGCAGCGCAAGCGCCTGGGCAATATGCTGCAGAATAATCCCCAGCGAGGCCGGCGTTCCCTGACGTCGCGCCAGAACGGTGTCCAGCCACAGCGCATCGGAAAGCCGGTAGACACCGCTGACCCCGCCGAATCCCCACTCGTCAAAAAACAACGCCAGCAGACGCTGCAGGCGCGCCTGCTCGCCGCATACCCCCTGCAGCGCCGTTTGCGCCTGCGCGGCCAAACCATCCAGCTCGGCGCGCAGGCGCGCCGGGTCCAGTTCCGGGCGGACGGCATGCTGCATCTGCAGCACGCCGTCGCTCAGCAACGCCTCATCAAAGGCAAAATCGGCTATTACACTCATACCCATTCCATCATCAGCGGCAGCCCGTTGATCGTCTGTTTCATCATCATATCCGGCCTATCCCGCCGCCTCAGCACGACGGACAGTACTGTCCTAAGGTCACCCGTTCGTTATTGCCGTAGTCCCGCACGCTCTCCACGCGACAAAAGCCATACTCTGTCAACAGGGCGCGCACGGCAGCCCCCTGCTGCCAGCCGTGCTCCAGCAACAACCATCCCCCCAGCGCCAGATAGTCCGGCGCCTGACGGGCAATCGCCCGCAGATCGGCCAGTCCCTGCTCGGCAGCCACCAGCGCACTGGCGGGCTCAAAGCGCACGTCGCCCTGGCTCAGGTGGCCATCGGCTGCATCGATATAGGGCGGGTTAGAAACGATCAGGGTAAAACGCCGCCCGGCCAGCGGCGTAAACCAGCTGCCCTGCAGGATCTCGACCCGCGACAGGCCCAGACGGGCGGCGTTATGCTGCGCCAGCGCCACGGCATCGGGGTTGAACTCCACCGCACTCACCTGGCAGTCGGGGCGCTCACTGGCCAGCGCCAGAGCGATGGCACCGGTGCCGGTGCCCAGATCGACAATCTGCACCGGTGTCGCAGGCAGACGCAGCAGCGCCTGTTCGACCAGACATTCGGTATCCGGACGCGGGATCAGCGTCGCCGGAGAAACCGCCAGCGGCAGCGACCAAAACTCACGTTCGCCGATCAGATAAGCCACCGGCTCTCCCTGCACGCGCCGCGCCAGCAGAGAGGTCAGCTGCGCCAGCTGTGCCGCCGTCAACAGCGTCTCGCCAAAGGCCAGCAGAAAGCTGCGCCCCCTGCCGGTCACATGCTCCAGCAGGATCTCCGCATCGCGCCGTGGGCTGTCGCCCGGCGTCAGGCGCGCGCAGGCCTGACGCAACCATTGATCGTAGCGCATCACTCCTGCTCGGCGAGCGCGCTGAGCTGATCGGCCTGGTGCTCCTGCACGATGGGCTCAATCAGGTTGTCCAGCTTCCCCTCCATCACCTCATCCAGACGATACAGGGTCAGGTTAATGCGGTGGTCGGTCACCCGTCCCTGCGGGAAGTTATAGGTGCGGACGCGATCAGAGCGATCGCCGCTGCCCAGCAGGTTACGGCGGGTCGATGCCTCCTCCTGCTGGCGCTTGGCGATTTCGGCGGCGCGAATACGGGCGCCCAGCACCGACATGGCCTTGGCCTTGTTCTTATGCTGTGAACGCTCATCCTGACACTCCACCACGATCCCGGTCGGCAGGTGGGTAATGCGAATGGCGGAGTCGGTGGTGTTCACGTGCTGGCCGCCCGCACCGGATGAGCGATAGGTATCGATACGCAGATCTGCCGGATTGATCTGCGGCAGCTCGGCCTCCGGCACCGCCGGCATCACCGCCACCGTGCAGGCAGAGGTGTGAATACGCCCCTGGGACTCCGTCGCCGGCACGCGCTGCACGCGGTGGCCGCCGGACTCAAACTTAAGACGCCCATAGGCGCCGTCACCGCTCACCCGGGCGATCACCTCTTTGTAGCCGCCGTGTTCGCCCTCGCTGGCGCTCATGATCTCGATACGCCAGCGACGTGCCTCAGCGTAGCGGCTGTACATCCGGAAAAGATCGCCGGCAAACAGCGCGGCCTCATCGCCGCCGGTACCGGCGCGCACCTCAAGGAAACAGTCGCGCTCATCGTCAGGATCTTTGGGCAGCAGCAGGATCTGCAACTGCTGCTCCAGCTCGGCCAGGCGCCCGCGCGCCTCTTTGAGCTCCTCCTGCGCCATATCCCGCATTTCCGGATCGTCCAGCAGCATCTCCGCCGTGGTCAGATCGTCCTGCACCTGGCGCCAGGCCAGAAAACAGTGCGATACGTCGGTCAGCTGCGCGTACTCACGCGACAGCGCGCGAAAACGGTCCTGATCGGCAATGACGCCGGCATCACCGAGCAGTGCCTGAACTTCTTCATGGCGCTCCTGTAATGCTTCTAGTTTGGCAACGATAGAGGGCTTCATGCGTGGCTATTTACCTGTAAATATATAAGAAAGGAGAGAACTAATTATGATCCAGCCCAAGGCTGTCGCGCAGCATCTGCAGACGCTGTGCATCGCCGCTGCCAGCGGCCTGCTGAAGGGATTTGGTCGGTGCATGGATCAGGCGGTTGGTCAGGCGATGCGCCAGGCGGCGGATCACTGCCTCTGCCTCAACGCCCTGCGCCAGCGCCGCCAGCGCTTCGGATTCGGCCTCGGCCCGCCGCTGCTCCGCCTGAGCCCGGTATTCACGGATGGTATCGACGGCCCCCTGCGCGCGCAACCAGGCCATAAAGTTGGCACACTCCTGCTGCACGATGTGCTCGGCCTGCACCGCCGCCTCCTGCCGCTGGGCCATATTGCCCTGAATAATGGCATGCAGATCATCCACGCTGTACAGATAGGCGTTGGCCAGATCGCCGACCTCCGGCTCAATGTCGCGCGGAACGGCGATATCGACCAACAGCATCGGCCTGTTGCGGCGCGCCTTCAGCGCGCGCTCGACCATTCCTTTACCGATGATCGGCAGCGGGCTGGCCGTCGAGCTGATAACGATATCGGCGTCCGCCAGGCGGGCATCGATATCCGCCAGCGGGATCACCTCAGCCCCGACCTCATCGGCCAGCGACTGGGCACGCTCACGGGTACGGTTGGCGATCATCATATGCTGTACCTGGTGCTGATGCAGATGGCGGGCCACCAGCTCAATGGTCTCACCCGCCCCGACCAGCAGCACGTTAAGCCGGGCCAGCGACTCAAAGATCTGGCGCGCCAGCGTACAGGCGGCAAACGCCACCGACACCGCGCTGGTGCCGATTTCGGTTTCCGTACGTACCCGCTTGGCCACCGAGAAAGTCTTTTGAAACAGACGCTCCAGGTCAGCAGACAGCGCCTGCTCACGTTGAGATTCCGAAAAGGCTTTCTTCACCTGGCCCAGTATTTGCGGCTCGCCCAGCACCAGCGAGTCCAGGCCGCTGGCCACCCGCATCAGATGGCTGACCGCCTCGTTATCCTGATGCCAATAGAGACTGTCGCTCACCTCCTCTGGCGTCAGCTGATGGTAGCTACACAGCCAGTCGACGATCTGCTGACGCAGATCGGCCCGCTGCTCCACGCTCAGATACAGCTCGGTGCGGTTACAGGTCGACAGCACTACCCCGGCCTGCACCGACGGCTGTCGCAGCAGGCTTTCAATGGCCCGATCCAGCGTATCGGGCGAAAACGTTACCCGTTCCCGCAGGGAGACCGGCGCCGTTTTATGATTGATTCCAAGTGCAAGAAGACTCATGAAAAACCGTCAAGTAGTCGCGACTTCATTAGGGTTATCGGTTATCGCTGCATTCTACTTGATGCACCGAAGCAATAAAAGCCACCGCACCGCCGGAGCGCGTGCGCCGACAGACATTTTTTTATCCTTTTCCCCCGGATAGGCCGCCGCGCCCATTGACGCTCCCCGACAAGCAGGCTAGCGTTAGCCCCAGAGTATACTCACCATGGATTATGAGGATGAAAAAGGTAAATATCCTGCGTTTACTGCCAGTTAGCTGTCTGTTGCTCGCTGCCTGCAGCACGCTGCCCGATAAAAATAGCGGCGGCAGCGTCAGCTCACCGCAGTGGCAAGCCCACCAGCAGCAGGTAGAAAATATCACGGTTTATCAGACTCGTGGGGCATTTGCCTATCTTTCCGATAAGCAAAAGGTGTATGCGCGTTTCTTCTGGCAGCAGACGGCCGCCGGACACTATCGCCTGCTGCTGACCAATCCCCTCGGCAGCACCGAGCTGGAGCTGAACGTTCAACCGGGGGTCGCGCAGATCACCGATAGCCAGGGACGCCGCTACGTTAGCGACAACGCCACCGTCATGCTCGAAAAGCTCACCGGTATGCAAATCCCGCTGGATAACCTGCGTCAGTGGATGCTGGGGCTGCCCGGCCAGGCACAGAGTATCCAGCTGGACAGTGCGTACCGCCTGCGCCAGGCGACCTACCGCCACGCGGGCCAGACCTGGCAGGTGGACTACCTGAAGTATGACAGCGCCAGCGTCCCGGCCCTGCCGGCCCAGCTGGAGCT
This sequence comes from Edwardsiella ictaluri ATCC 33202, assembly GCF_000264785.1. Taxonomy (GTDB): domain Bacteria; phylum Pseudomonadota; class Gammaproteobacteria; order Enterobacterales; family Enterobacteriaceae; genus Edwardsiella; species Edwardsiella ictaluri. The sequence goes on from NZ_AFJI01000064.1 coordinate 110,071, forward strand.
GACCCAGGGCGGCCAGCGGATCAAGCTGAAGATGGACAGCTGGACGCTACGGCCATGATCGACGCGCTGACCCACTGGCCGGCACCGGCCAAGCTGAATCTGTTTCTTTACATCACCGGGCGGCGGGCCGACGGCTACCATCTGCTGCAGACCCTGTTCCAGTTTGTGGACTACGGCGACACGCTCACCATTCAGGCCCGCGGTGACGACCAGCTGCGTCTGCTGACACCGGTGGCAGGAGTGGCGGATGAGGATAACCTGATCATCCGCGCGGCGCGGGCGCTGCGGGCGGCGCTACCGCCCGCCTTTGCCGGATGCGGCGCCGACATCGCACTGCAAAAGATTCTGCCGATGGGGGGCGGGCTCGGCGGCGGCTCATCGGATGCGGCCACCACCCTGGTCGCGCTGAATACCCTGTGGCAGGCCGGATTAAGCGATGCGCGCCTGGCCGAGATTGGATTGACCCTGGGCGCAGACGTACCTGTTTTTGTTAATGGCGTTGCCGCCTTTGCGCAGGGTGTTGGAGAATTGTTACAGACAGCACATCCTGAAGAAAAATGGTACTTTGTTGCACATCCAGGTATCAGCATTCCTACGCCAGTGATCTTCGCCGATCCTGCACTGAAAAGAGACTCTCCAATCAGAACTTTGACTGAACTGTTGGCAACACCATACAGTAATGATTGCGAGCCAATAGCAAGAAAACGTTTTCGTGAGGTTGAACAGGCGCTTTCGTGGCTGTTAGAATACGCGCCGTCGCGTCTGACAGGGACCGGCGCCTGTGTGTTTGCGGAATTCGACACCGAGCAGGCGGCCCGTCAGGTGCTCAGCATTGCCCCCGAGTGGATGCAGGGATTCGTGGCGCGTGGCATCAATAGGTCGCCGCTGCACCATGCCCGCTCCGAGCTGCTGGCCTCTATAGCACGTAACTGATTAACGTTTAAAGCATTATACTGTGTTTGACAATAGCTTTACGTGCTACGCGGCCATTTGTTCGCCGAACGAATGCAGAGTCTGCCGTGACTCAAACAATACCCGTAGGGTAATGCGGCGCGTCAGCCCACTCCCAGTTAGCGCGCCGTACTATCAACTTCTCTGGACGCAAGCCTGAGGTTCTTCTCGTGCCTGATATGAAGCTTTTTGCTGGTAACGCTACCCCGGAACTAGCACAACGTATTGCCAACCGTTTGTACACCAGCCTCGGCGACGCCGCTGTAGGCCGTTTTAGTGACGGCGAAGTGAGCGTGCAAATTAACGAAAATGTACGCGGTGGTGATATTTTCATCATCCAGTCCACCTGTGCCCCGACCAACGATAACCTGATGGAGCTGGTTGTCATGGTTGACGCACTGCGCCGCGCCTCTGCCGGTCGCATCACAGCGGTAATCCCTTACTTCGGCTATGCGCGTCAGGATCGCCGCGTGCGCTCCGCCCGTGTGCCGATCACGGCAAAAGTCGTCGCGGACTTCCTCTCCAGCGTAGGGGTTGACCGCGTACTGACCGTGGACCTGCATGCAGAACAGATCCAGGGCTTCTTCGACGTACCGGTAGATAACGTATTCGGCAGCCCGATCCTGCTGGAAGACATGCTGCAGCAGAAGCTGGAAAACCCGATCGTGGTCTCTCCGGACATCGGCGGCGTCGTACGTGCCCGCGCCATCGCCAAACTGCTCAACGATACCGACATGGCCATCATCGATAAGCGTCGTCCGCGCGCCAACGTCTCCCAGGTGATGCACATCATCGGTGACGTCGCCGATCGCGACTGCGTCCTGGTCGACGACATGATCGATACCGGCGGCACCCTGTGCAAAGCGGCCGAAGCGCTGAAAGAGCGTGGCGCCAAGCGCGTATTCGCCTATGCGACCCATCCGATCTTCTCCGGCAACGCCATTGACAACATCAAGAATTCCGTCATCGATGAGTTTGTGGTGTGTGACACCATTCCGCTGGCGCCGGAGATCAAGGCGCTGGACAAGGTGCGCAGCCTGACGCTGTCCGGTATGTTGGCCGAAGCCATCCGCCGCATCAGCAACGAAGAGTCCATCTCTGCGATGTTTGAACACTGATAGCTTGCGCCAGATAAAAACGGCGGATTTATCCGCCGTTTTTCGTTTCTGTCGCGCGGTGGACTGGGTAGAGTCCACCGTCACCCGCCCCCGAGATACCTTCGCCAACGTTAAACCATTCCTATACGCCACACCGACATCCCGGTCGCTGCTTTGCACCCTGTGATAGGCTTTCAGCGCCGACTCCACAGCCTGCAACGGATGCCATCATGCACAGCGTATTACGCGCCACCCTGTTTACCCTGTCAGCCACGGTGCTTTGCGCCCCCCTGTCTGCCACCTCACTGCCCCAGGCAGAGATGGCCCAACGGGTCGACCACTTTAACCAGCGGATGCAGCTCGGTCAGCCATATGCCGCCGCTACCCAGCAGTTCCTGCACAGCGCCGCCTCGCTTTCCTCTGCGATCTTTCTGCGCCAGGCAGCAGAGGCGACCCCTTACTTTGTCGACTGGATGAGCGGAACCCGTAAGGTCGCCGGTGACAACCCCTGGACCACCTACAACTCCGCCCTGTTTGACAGCCGCAGCGACTACGTCATCAGTGGCAACGTCGGCGCGGCTGACTATGTGGGATTTCAGGTCTATGCGATGCGCGATGGCCGTAACATCGCCCGGACACAGCAGAACCGATCGACCCAGGATATGCAGATCGACCCGCAGGGTAACTTTAGCCTGCGCCTGACGCCGACGGCGCCCCCGCCGGGACAGGATACGATCGTCACCACACCGGATGACTATATGGTCATCGTGCGTGAGTATTATCACAGCGGACAGCAAAAGGCCCAACGCCCTGCCCGCTATCAGATTCGCCGCCTGACGGGGCACCCCGTGCCGCCCATCGCCGATGCGGCGCAGCGCGGCGCGCAGGCAGCCAGCTTCTACCGTAGCCTGGTGCTCAGCTCTCTGGATATTTCCGCCAAGATGAGCAGGGTACGCAACAGCAGTCAGGAGGTTGAGGTCGATCGCAGTCTGTCCGATGCGCTGTACCCGACCACGGATAACCGCTATGACGGCTTTTATGTTTCGCTGCCTCACGACGACAGCGTGATCCGTATCAGCGGCACCCTGCCCCGGGATGCAACCTATATCTCCGTCGTCTTCTATACGCCTTACTATATAACCCCAGACTATAGGATGGCCAAAACCTATCTGACCGGACAAGAGATTGTTCGTCAGGCGGACGGGAGCTACCAAATTCACCTGTCGCGCCAGCCACGCGGACTGAGCAACAACCTGACCAGTGCCGGCTATGATCAGGGAATGGTGGTCATCCGCTATCTCGGCTCCCAGCAGTACCCCGAGTTTGACGTTCAGCTGTTGCCGCACGACGATGAGGAGCGCCCATAAAAACGCCGCCCTTCCGGCGGCGTCTAAACGTTAATGGCACGTCGTTGTGTTAAGAAGGACGCTCGCGCGTTTTACGGGTACAGCGTTTATCGTAGTGACGTACCCACCAATAGCGGTCGGCAACACGTTCACGACCGCCAACCCGCGCACCGACCAACCATAACAGCGCGCCGATAAAAATACTCATGACGGCGCCGTGAGAAAAGTATTGGGGTAAATCCAGTTGGGGTAACTGGGCCAGCACAGAGTAGCCCACACCACCCACCATGGTAATGAGCCCCAGCCCCATCAGAACGTTGCCAAGCAGCTCCGCGCCTTTACGTTTCATTGGTCACCTCCCCTGTATCAGCCAAATCCTCTGATGTATAACCATCGACTCATCAAAATTATTAATCCGTCCCGTTAGTAACAGTATAGCCCCTTGATATTCACCTGCTTGGTTATGGCTCACATTTTATCTTGACAAGTCATGCGGATTTTTCATTCCCGATACGATGATCCAGAGGACGCCATACGCCGCCGCAAAACATAACCGCACACGCCTCTCCGACCTCCCCGGCGGATGCCTGCAGGGTAGTGAGCGGCGACAAATTATGGTCTAATTACGGTTTGGCGCTTTGCCTACTATCTGCCGCGGCACTGCCCGCGCCTATCACATAAAGACTGAATGCACTGATGACGATTAAACTGATTGTCGGCCTGGCTAACCCTGGCGCTGAATATGCCCAGACCCGCCATAACGCCGGCGCCTGGTTCGTTGACGCCCTCGCCGAACGCCACGGCCAGTCCCTGAAAGAAGAGAGCAAATTTTTTGGCTATACCGCCCGCCTCAGCCTGGCAGGCCATGACCTGCGCCTGCTGGTGCCGACCACCTTTATGAACCTGAGCGGCAAAGCCGTCTCCGCCCTGGCCGGATTTTACCGCATCGCCCCGGATGAAATTCTGGTCGCACACGATGAACTGGATCTGCCGCCGGGCGTTGCCAAACTGAAACTCGGCGGCGGCAACGGCGGTCATAATGGCCTGAAGGACATTCAAAGCAAACTGGGCAATAACCCCAACTTTCACCGCCTGCGCATCGGCATTGGCCACCCCGGAGACAAAAGCAAGGTTGTCGGCTTTGTCCTGGGTAAACCGCTGGCCAGCGAACAGCCCCTAATCGACGATGCCATCGACGAGGCGCTGCGCTGCACCGATCTGCTGATGCAGGATGGCATGGATAAGGCGATGAATCGCCTCAACGGCTTCAGGGCCAGCGCCCGCTAGTGCGACGCAACAACGCCGCCCGCCACACGTGTTCTACGGATAAGTCGAGAAAATGACGCGTTGCGTGTATAATCGGGCGATATTTTCCTGTTTCTTTGGCGGTTATTCTATAGATCGCTAAAAATCAATGAGTTAAGGTGATTAAACATGGGTTTTAAATGCGGTATCGTCGGGCTTCCCAACGTCGGTAAATCCACGCTGTTCAATGCGCTGACCAAAGCGGGGATCGAAGCAGCCAACTTCCCGTTCTGTACCATTGAGCCGAACACCGGTGTGGTACCGATGCCGGATCCGCGTCTGGATCAGCTGGCCGAGATCGTGAAACCCCAGCGTACCCTGCCGACCACCATGGAGTTTGTCGACATTGCCGGCCTGGTCAAAGGCGCTTCCAAAGGTGAAGGGCTGGGCAACCAGTTCCTGACCAACATCCGTGAAACCGAAGCTATCGGCCACGTGGTGCGCTGCTTTGAAAACGACAATATCGTACACGTTTCCGGCCGCGTAAACCCGGCGGAAGACATCGAGGTGATCAACACCGAGCTGGCACTGGCGGATCTGGATACCTGTGAGCGTGCAATTCACCGCGTGCAGAAGAAAGCCAAAGGCGGCGATAAAGACGCCAAGCTGGAGCTCTCCGCGCTGGAAAAATGCCTGCCGCACCTGGAGCAGGCCGGTATGCTGCGTGCACTGGACCTCAGCGATGAAGAGAAAGGGGCTATCAAATACCTGAGCTTCCTGACCCTAAAACCGACCATGTATATCGCCAACGTCAACGAAGATGGCTTTGAGAACAATCCGTTCCTGGATCAGGTGCGCGCCATCGCCGACGCAGAGGGCTCCGTTGTGGTTCCGGTATGTGCCGCCGTTGAGGCCGACATCGCCGAGCTGGACGACGCCGATCGCGACGAGTTCATGGCCGAACTGGGTCTGGAAGAGCCGGGGCTGAACCGCGTGATCCGCGCCGGCTACACGCTGCTGAACCTGCAGACCTACTTCACCGCCGGGGTAAAAGAGGTTCGTGCCTGGACCATTCCCGTCGGCGCCACCGCCCCGCAGGCCGCCGGTAAAATCCATACCGACTTTGAAAAAGGTTTTATCCGCGCCCAGACCATCGCCTTTGACGATTTCATCACCTATAAGGGTGAACAGGGTGCCAAAGAAGCCGGTAAGATGCGTTCTGAGGGTAAGGACTATATCGTCAAGGATGGCGATATCATGAACTTCCTGTTTAACGTCTAAATAAACTTTGCCGTCTCATGAGATTTCACTGAATCTCATGACGATTAACAAACCCAATAAAATCCACGCACTTGCGTGGATTTTTTATTTCATGGTATCTCACCTGGCGAATGGAGGGGTAAAAGACAATTCAGTGATACCTTCGATCGGTTGAACCGGTGTGATATGTGCTTTGGAGACTCTGTATGTCATGGTATCCATCACCGTTCACTCTCCTCGTTGCAACTCCGGCTGGGCACGTTGCTGCCCAGCCTGTCCTCATGCTTTTCATGCTTACCTACACCTATGAAGCCCATAAACCGGGTATTAAAGAGCAGATCACTGAAATGGCCTTCAAGGGTGCCGGGGTGCGCGATACCGCCAGAACACTGAAAATTGGCATTAACACCGTCATCCGGACGTTAAAAAACGCGCGCCAAAGCGAATAACGTCTTCACCCATCCCCCATACTGATGTGGCGCTTATCTGCGAACTCGATGAGTAATGGAGCTTCGTGGGCACTAAATCCCGGCAGCACTGGCTCTGATACGCGTACAACGCCAAAACAGGTGGTGTACTGGCCTACAGGCCTACAGGCCTACACTTTTGGTCCCAGAACCGATGAAAGCTGTCGGGAGCGACTGGCACGGCTCACGCCATTTCACATTGACATGATCACCAGCGCTAACCGGGTAGCGATGACCTGGAGGTGCCAAAAGATAAGCATCTGATCGGCAAAATACTCACCCAATGCATTGAGCGTAATAACCTGACACTCCGCACCCGCATTAAGCAGCTTACCCGTAAAACAATCTGCGTCTCACGCTCTATTGAGAACCACGAAAAAGTCATCGGAGCTTTTATCGAAAAACACATGTTATACTCATTGGATGCATCGTCGATTTTTAACAGCAGATAGTATTATTGCTCTTTTGGGCTATGCTTTGACCATAGCGTAGACTTCATATTGGGAGCATAGGATGAAGGCTCGTAAATTCCTTTATTACTCGTTACTGTCCGCAGGAGTTTCACTCCCGTCTGGAAGCGCGCATGGGGATATTTATTTACAGGATGTTTCATCCATTGACATTCCCCTTGAGTACAAAGAAAGAATAAAACAAGAAATTAGTTTAATAAAAAACACACAAAATAACAATGGATACCTTGCCACTGTAAAAAAAACAGAACACAAGATTCAGAGAGTTAAACACCCCGCAAAAAACAGCACAAATAAACAGTTAACAACACGCGAAGCAGTTAAATATAATTTAAAAAAAGATAAAACACCTAATATTGATGATGCAAATAAATCATTAAACAGCACTCTTGTGCATCAAAACACATTGCTCGAAGCACAGAACCATACCCTGGCAAAAAAAC
>NZ_AFJI01000065.1 GCF_000264785.1 Edwardsiella ictaluri ATCC 33202
TACCGTTGCGTTACTGCTGGAGTAACGTAACCACGGAGGCGAATTCTAGAGATTTTCGTCGCGGCGTCAACACTTATTTCCCGAATTTTCTGCGATCGGTGCAAATTTGGGCGTGCAAGGTGTAATTTGACCGGTTTGCGCTGAAAGGGAGGCCGGCGAACGCCGGCCCCGGCGGTTATCGACGGCTCTGTTCCAGTGCTGCCCGGTCGAGAATGGCGGAGTACACCTTGAATTTCCCGGTCTGGGCTACGACCTCATGACGACCGAATACGGCATCCAGCACCTGTGGATAGGGCAGGAAGGCGTTGGCGACGATGCGCAGCTCACCGCCCAGCTGCAGATGACTGACTGCGCCGCGGATCAGCGTCTGTGCTGCCAGCAGGCTGGTCTGTACGCCGTCATGAAATGGCGGGTTAGAGATGATCAGATCGAAGCGGCCGCTGATATCTGAGAAGACATTGCTGGCGAGTATCTCGCCGTCGATCTCATTCTGCGCCAGCGTTTGTCGGCTGGCGGTCAGGGCGGCGGCGTTGACATCGCTCAGGGTGAGCGTGGTCTCCGGCGACATGCGGGTAATGGCGGCGGATAACACCCCGGCGCCGCAGCCGACGTCCAATACCCGTCCTTTCAGTCCATGGGGCAGAGAGGAGAGCAGCAGGTGGCTGCCAATGTCCAGCCCGTCGCGGCTGAATACGCCCGGCAGCGTGGCGATGCGCAGACTGCCGGTGTCATAGGACATCCACCAGTCGTTCAGATCGAAGTGGGGCGGCTGGGCCAGAAGACCGTGGTACAGGCCGCAGCGGCGGGCGCTGTCTATCTTATTCAGCGTCAGCATGCCGGACGCCATCTCTTCGGCGCTGCGGACGCCGGCGCGGTTCTCACCGACGATAAACACGTCGCAGCCGGCCGGCAACTGCGCGAGTAGTTGAGTCAGCTGGAACAGCGCCTCCGGCTTACTCTTGGGCCAGAAGTAGATCAGGGTATCAATGCCGGCGGCGAATTCTGCCGAGATGGTCAGAGAGAACAGGCAGCGATCGCCCATGGCGGTATGCAGCGCCTGCCAGTGGTGGTACTGGGTGGTGTGAGCGCGGACTTCCACGGCGTTAAATTGCGCGGGCAGCGTATCCTGCAGATCGCCGGCGAACAGGACGCGGCGTGGCTCAAACTCTTCGCGATGGCGAAGTACAACTTCGCTGGCCGGGGTAAAAGCGGACATGGCACAAAACTCCTCAATAGGCTGACCGGTGATTATAGAGCTTTCACCGACGTTCTGAAACGCGCCATTCACCGTAGTGCAGGCGATCCGCTGCACGGTGCGATGGTGCCGTTGCGATGGGTTTGTTAGCATAGTAGTGCAGACAGATATCACTGGATTTCGGCGCCGTGGCGGCGCATAACAGACAGAGGCAGTATGACTTCGCGACGCGATCAACTTTTACAGCAGCTGGGGATAACCCAATGGGTCCTGCGTCGCCCGGCGCTACTGCGTGGCGAGATCGCCATTACGCTGTCGGCGCAGACACGGCTGCTTATTGTGTCTGAGGTTCCCCTGTCGCCGGATGATCTGTTACTGTGCGACATTCTACGCGCGCTGTCGCTGGCGGCGGAGCAGGCGGTGATCCTGACGCCGGAGCAGTACGAGATGCTCGGCGATCGCCAGCGTTACCTGTGTTGGTGGCTGGGGGAGCCCGCCTCCTCTGAGGCTTGCCTCCGCTCTCCGGCGCTCAGTGCGCTTTACCATAACCCCGGTGCCAAGCGCGCCCTGTGGCAGCAAATTTGTCATGAGCAACACCATTTCTTCCCTGATCCCGGCGGACACTGATGCCGCCTATGCCGTGGAGTGCGCCAGTCACGCATTTCCTTGGACTCACAGCACCTTTCTCAGCAATCAGGGCGAGCGTTACTATAACCTGAAGCTGGAATCTCAGGGGCAGCTGGCCGCCTTTGCCATTACGCAGGTGGTGCTGGATGAGGCGACGCTGTTCAACGTTGCCGTCGCTCCCGCCTATCAGCGTCAGGGGCTGGGGCGTACGCTGTTGCAGCGCCTGATCGACGATCTGACCGAGCGTGGCGTGATGACGCTGTGGCTGGAGGTGCGGGACTCCAACCGGGCCGCCATCGCGCTGTATCATGCGCTGGGGTTCAGTGAGGTATCGCTGCGGCGCAACTACTACCCGACCGCGGACGGGCGTGAAGATGCCCGCATCATGGCGCTGCCGTTGGGGTAGCCGTCTTTTTTGTGCGCCCGCGGCGCGATGGAATCTCTCCTGCCTGCGGCAGGGCGCCTGAAATTGCGCGTTGTCTAACCTGAATAAATCAGGGAAAATGGCGCGCTGATTACCCATTTACGCCTGTGTTGCCCGCCGATGGACGCCGTTTGCGCGCGTCCGCGGGCAGGGCAGCTCAATACAGAATAGAAAATCATGTCGCCAAGTGAATACGCCCGCGAAGTCGCCAAACGGCGCACCTTTGCCATTATTTCTCACCCGGATGCCGGTAAAACCACCATCACCGAAAAGGTGCTGCTGTTCGGACAGGCGATCCAGGTCGCCGGAACGGTAAAAGGCCGCGGCTCCAGCCAGCATGCCAAGTCAGACTGGATGGAGATGGAGAAACAGCGCGGTATCTCCATTACCACCTCAGTGATGCAGTTTCCGTATCATGACTGCCTGGTCAACCTGCTGGATACCCCGGGGCACGAGGATTTCTCCGAGGATACCTACCGGACCCTGACGGCGGTGGACTGTTGCCTGATGGTGATCGATGCGGCTAAGGGGGTCGAGGATCGTACCCGCAAGCTGATGGAGGTCACCCGCCTGCGCGATACGCCGATCCTGACCTTTATGAACAAACTCGACCGTGATATCCGCGATCCGATGGAGCTGCTGGATGAGGTAGAGAGCGAGCTGAGGATCGCCTGTGCGCCGATCACCTGGCCTATCGGCTGCGGTAAGCTGTTCAAGGGGGTCTACCATCTGTATAAGGATGAAACCTACCTGTATCAAAGCGGTAAGGGCCATACCATCCAAGAGGTTCGGGTGATTAAGGGGCTGGATAACCCACTGTTGGATACCGCGGTGGGCGAGGACCTGGCGGCTCAGCTGCGCGAGGAGCTGGAGCTGGTACAGGGGGCGTCTACCGAGTTTGAAGAGGAGGCCTTCCTCAACGGCCAGCTGACGCCGGTCTTCTTCGGGACCGCGCTGGGTAACTTCGGCGTGGATCATATGCTGGACGGTCTGGTGGCCTGGGCGCCGGCACCGATGCCGCGGATGACCGATGTGCGCAAGGTCAGCGCCGACGAAGAAAAATTCAGCGGCTTTGTGTTTAAGATTCAGGCCAACATGGATCCGAAGCACCGCGACCGCGTTGCCTTCATGCGCGTAGTCTCCGGCCGCTATGACAAGGGGATGAAGCTGCGCCAGGTTCGCACCGGTAAAGATGTGGTGATCGCCGACGCGTTGACCTTTATGGCTGGCGATCGTGCCCATGTCGAGGAGGCCTACCCGGGCGATATCATCGGTCTGCATAACCACGGTACCATTCAGATCGGCGATACCTTCACCCAGGGCGAGGAGATGAAGTTCACCGGGATCCCCAACTTTGCCCCGGAACTGTTCCGCCGCATCCGTCTGCGCGATCCGCTTAAGCAGAAGCAGCTGTTGAAAGGGCTGGTGCAGCTGTCGGAAGAGGGGGCTGTACAGGTCTTCCGTCCGGTGGCCAATAACGATCTGATCGTCGGCGCGGTCGGCGTGCTGCAGTTTGACGTGGTAGTGGCCCGCCTGAAGAGCGAATATAACGTTGAGGCGATCTACGAGTCGGTTAACGTGTCTACCGCGCGCTGGGTTGAATGTGACGATGTCAAGAAGTTCGATGAGTTTCAGCGTAAGAACGAGCTGCACCTGGCGCTGGACGGTGGTGATAACCTGGCCTATATCGCCCCGACCATGGTGAACCTGAACCTGACCCAGGAGCGTTATCCTGAGGTACGCTTCCGTAAGACGCGCGAACACTGATCGGTCTTGCCCTTTTTTGGGGCATTGGTGGGGTGATCGCGGCGGGCCGAAAGGCCCGCCGTCTTATTTGTGCGGCTCTGTCCGTTAAAGCGGACAGAATGATAATATTTCCCCTTTGCGCTGGACTTATCCCGAGACCTTATCCAAGGTATGCTTAATCTAAGTGGATCACCCGGTTTGGCGGGGCGATATACCGGCTGAGCGCGTTGTCATGAGGTTGTAGCGTGGGATACAGAATACCGATTACGCTGGGCAATATTGAGCCCCTGGCCTATAAACCCTACCATCCGGGTCGCATTGCGCTGGTATGCGAGGGCGGCGGGCAGCGGGGTATTTTTACCGCCGGGGTGCTGGATGAGTTTCTGCGTGCGCGCTTCAACCCCTTCGATCTCTATTTGGGAACCTCCGCCGGTGCCCAGAATCTATCGGCTTTTGTCTGTGGTCAGGCTGGCTATGCCCGACGCGTGATCACCCGCTATACCACCCGCAGCGAGTTTTTTAACCCACTGCGCTTTGTTCGTGGTGGACACCTTATTGATCTGGATTGGTTGGTGGACTGTACTCACCACGATATGCCGCTGGCCTTCGATCGCGCCGAGCGTATGCTGGGGCAGCAGCGCCAGTTTTATATGGTCGCCAGCCGTAGCGATGATTTTGGCGCGGCCTATTTTCCGGCGCAGCGCGATAGCTGGCTGCAGGTGATCAAGGCCAGCAGCGCAATCCCTGGCTTTTACCGCAGCGGGGTGGAGCTGAACGGCGTGGTCTATCAGGACGGCGGCATCGCAGACGCCGTACCGGTGCGCGAGGCATACCGGCTGGGTGCCGATACCATTGTGGTGATACGTACCGTGCCGTCTCAGATGTTCTATACGCCCCGCTGGGTGAAGCGTATGGAGTCGCTGTTCAGCGAGAGCAGTCTGCAGCAGATGGTGCGGATGATGCAGCGCCATGAGAAGAGCTATCGTCGCACCCAGCGTTTTATTGAGCAGCCGCCGGGACGTCTGCGTATCTTTGAGATTTATCCTCCCAAGCCGTTGGCGAGTCATGCCTTGGGCAGTACGGTAGCATCGCTGAACACGGATTACCATCTGGGACGGCGCTGCGCCCGCTATTTTCTGGCGGCCGTTGGGCACTGGCTGCTGCCGCGAGACCTGCCGGCGCATGCCCATGGTCCAACGAGGCCGTCTGCACTGCCGCTGGTGCACGGAACAGCGGGAGAGAAGCGGTGATTGTTGCGGGGCTGATCGACACCCACTGCCATTTTGACTTTGCCCCCTTCTGCGGCGATGAGGTGGCAAGCCTGCGCCGCGCCCGGGCGGCGGGAATCGGCGATATCATTGTGCCCAGCATCGATGCTACCCGTTTTGCGCAGGTGCTGGCGCTGGCCCATCGCTATCCGGTGCTGCATGCGGCGCTGGGATTGCATCCGCTGTACATCGAGCATCACCGGGATACGGATATTGCGGTGCTGGATACGCTGCTGGCTCAGGCCGATCCTGCTGTGGTCGCACTGGGTGAGATCGGGTTGGATCACTACGGTGACGTCTGCCAGCCGGCGCGTCAGCTGAGCCTGCTGCAGGATCAACTGACCCTGGCCCAGCGCTACGATCTGCCGGTGATCCTGCATTCACGCCGTAGCCACGATCTGCTGGCGAAGACGCTGCGTCAGCGGCGGTTAACGCGTACCGGCGTGGTGCACGGGTTTGCCGGCAGTCTGGCCCAGGCGCAGGCCTTCGTGCGTCTGGGGTATGCGATTGGCGTCGGCGGTACGATTACTTACGCCCGGGCGGGTAAGACCCGCGCCGCGGTGGCGGCGCTGCCGCTGGAGGCGCTGCTGCTGGAGACCGACGCGCCGGATATGCCGTTGTCCGGTTACCAGGGGGCGCCCAACCGCCCGGAGCAGCTGCCGCGGGTATTTGCGGCCCTGTGCGCACTGCGCAGTGAAACGCCTGCGCAGATAGCCCAGGCGCTGTATGACAACACGCACCGCCTATTTCACTTCCCCCCGCGCGCCTGACGCGCTCCAAATCGACGGTTTTTCTCTCGCGTAAACGATTAAATGATGTGATGTGCATCACTATTTAACAATTTAAATTACTTCAAGTTGTATAAATTTGTGAGCAATGCGCGCAAACATCGCGGGTGCCCCGTTATAATCCGCCCGCCGGCGATGGACCCCTCCTGCTTTTTGCCTGGCACCAGGAGACGGCTTGCGCTATTGGGCGTGTAAGCCTTATTAAGACTCACACAACAGGGATAATAACCATGCAACTTTTAATGGGTGTTGTGGGAATGGTCACGCTGATCCTGCTCGGCGTACTGCTTTCCAACAACCGTCGTGCCATTAGGATACGTACTGTGGCCGGCGCCTTCGTCGTTCAGGTATGCCTTGGCGCCTTTGTTCTTTATGTGCCCGCTGGCCGCGATATGCTGGGCGCAATGTCTGCCGGTGTAGCAAACGTTATCGCCTATGGTAATCAGGGCATTTCGTTCATGTTTGGCGGGCTGGTATCCGACAAGATGTTTGAGCTGTTCGGTGGCGGCGGGTTTATCTTCGCTCTGCGCGTGCTGCCGGTGATCGTCTTCTTTTCGTCACTGATTGCCGTGCTTTACTATCTGGGGATCATGCAGCTGGTGATCCGCGTGCTGGGCGGCGCTCTGCACAAGCTGCTGGGCACCTCCCGTACCGAGTCGTTGTCGGCGACGGCCAATATTTTTGTTGGCCAGACCGAAGCGCCGCTGGTGGTACGTCCCTATATCGCCACTATGACCCAGTCTGAACTGTTTGCGGTCATGTGCGGTGGTCTGGCCTCCGTTGCCGGTTCGGTGCTGGCCGGCTATGCCCAGATGGGCGTACCGCTGGAGTATCTGATTGCCGCCTCCTTTATGGCAGCACCGGGCGGTCTGCTGTTTGCCAAGCTGATCGTGCCGGAAACTGAACAGACCCACGATCGTGAAGATGCTACCGCGCTGGTGGCGGCAGAGGATCGTCCGGCCAACGTGATTGACGCCGCCGCTTCCGGTGCGGCCTCTGGTCTGCAGCTGGCGTTGAACGTCGGTGCGATGCTGCTGGCATTTATTGCCCTGATCGCGCTGCTGAATGGCATGCTGGGCGGGATTGGTGGTTGGTTTAACTACCCGCAGCTCTCGATGGAGCTGATCCTGGGCTGGGTATTCTCCCCGATCGCCTTCCTGATCGGTGTGCCCTGGAGTGAGGCGCAGATCGCCGGTTCTTTCATCGGGCAGAAGCTGATCGTTAACGAGTTCGTCGCCTATATGAACTTCGGTGAATATCTGAGGGCGGATGCTGAGGTCACCGCGGCAGGTATGCAGGTGCTTTCCGGCCATACCAAGGCGATCATCTCTTTTGCGCTGTGCGGCTTTGCCAACCTTTCGTCGGTGGCGATCCTGCTGGGCGGGCTGGGCAGTATGGCACCGAAGCGTCGTCATGAGATTGCCCGCTTCGGCCTGCGTGCCGTCGCGGCAGGAACCCTCTCCAACCTGATGAGCGCCACCATCGCCGGGTTCTTCCTGGCGCTGTAATCCTGCACTGTACAAGGTGGTCACGCGCCCTTGCCGTCCTTGGCCTGGGCGCGTTTTTATAGGTAGAGCGCCGGGCGGATCACTGCGCCGACGCCGCGGGCCTCCAGCGCCTGAGCCACCTGTTCGATATCGGCCTTTGTGGCGGTTAGCCATGCTGATGCCGGGCCATAAACGCCGTGATGATGGAAGGCATTCAGGCGGACGGGCACATCGTCCAACAACAGGATAAATTCGGCCAGCGCATCGATGTGGGCCAGGTAGTCGCTGTGCTGCGGGATCACCAGCAGGCGGAGCTCCGCCAGGCGTCGCCGCTGTGCCAGCCAGAGAATACTGTGCAGAATGCGCCGATTGCCGCGCCCGGTCAGCCAGCGGTGGCGCTCGTCGCCCCAGGCCTTGAGATCGACCATCACGCCGTCGCACCACGGTATTAGCCGTGTCCAGCCTGGTTCTGACAATTCACCATTGCTGTCGACCAGACAGTCGAGCGCCTGTAACCCCGGATCGCGGCGTATCGCCTGAAACAGCGCCAGCAGGAAAGGGAGCTGCAGCGTCGCCTCTCCCCCGCTGACGGTGATCCCCTTGATAAACGCAGCCTGACGGCGTAGCTGCATCAGCACATCGTCGACGCTGAGAGAGAGTGCCATGGGGTTCGCCTGACGTGGGCAGCCCTGCAGACAGGTATCGCACTGTCGGCAGGAGAGTGCATCCCAGAGAATCTTTCCCGCCTGCAGCGACAGCGCCTGATGCGGACAGGCCGCTACACATTGTGCACAGTCGTCGCAGCGGCCAATGGTATAGGGGTTATGGCAGCCGCGGCAGCGCAGGTTGCAGCCCTGCAGGAACAGCACCAGACGGATGCCCGGTCCATCCACGCAGGAGAAGGGCAGTAGCTTACTGACTAAAGCGCGTCTGTTGTTCATGGCTTATCATGCGCGCCCGGCGCTCCAGCATACCCGTATTGCGTGCCGCCTCTTCCGCCAGCCTGGTGGTGTTCAGCCGCGAGCCCTCCTGTCCATAGCGCGCCAGATCGGACAGGCGCACCATATAGCCGGTTACCCGCACCAGATCGTTGCCGCTGACGTTGGCCGTGAATTCACGCATCCCGGCGGAGAACGCGCCGAGGCACAGTTGCATCAGGGCCTGTGGGTTGCTTTTCACCGTGGGATCGAGGGTCAGAATGTCACTGATCCCAGCGGGATAATAGGCGTGGTGCGGCGCGACGGCCATCAGATGGCCGACCGGATCCGGCTCGCAGCCATAGGGAAGGTGGGCACCGGGCGTCGTGCCCCGATCGCTGCTGTCAGGCATGGGGGAGCGGGGTCGCGCGGACAAACGCATCCAGCCAGACGCTGATCCGATAGCCTAAGGCGTTGGCCGTCTCATCCTGACCGTAGCGGGCGGCGCTGCCGCTCTGCTGACACAGAATATCGACCGCCTCTGCTAGGGCAAAGATGCCGAACATCGGCACAAAACGTTGGGCGTCGATCAGCCCTCCATGCACCAGGAAGCTCTGGCTGAAGAAATGGGAACGGGTAAACAGAAAGTCGCTGCGGGCGCGGAGAATCTCGGTCTGGCGTCGGCAGTAGTCAGGCAGGGTGCGGGTAAAAAAGTCCTCCTCCCCCTGGCTGCGCAGGGCCACCTCTTTCAGGTTCAGACGGACCAGGGTGCTGCCGCCGCCACCCAGCGGCAGTACGTTGTAGCAGCTTACGATGCCATATCCGCCCGCTGTGAAAATATTATCATGCAGCGGCGCGTTGGCGATGTGCGGTTTACTGCAGGTGCAGATGTTTTCAATGGCCTGCTGCAGGCGCTCTGTAGGCGTGATATCAGGGTGATAGAGGAAGGTCAGGTTGGGGACGACCTGAGCCAGCTCAACGTCCGCGCGTAAAAACAGACGTGTTAGGATGTTATCTGACGGCCCCAGGTTTGCGTGCATAAAGGCATCGGGAAAAGTGCGATCCAGATAACGCCAAAAGCGTTTTATGCGGATATATAATTCTTCTTCTGTTAAAATTCCAACATACGGAAGCAATAGTTGGTCTAAATACCCCAAAAACACCGGCATAGATGTGACGGATGGGACATGGTGATACAGAATGGTCAACATGGAGAGTGCATCGTCAAAATCCTGTGCCGGCCCAAGTTCCAGCCACTCAGAGCCGTTGGCCAAGAAGCGGGTGTAGTCCGGTAGTACATAGCGGGGCTTATAGGGCGCATGACCTTCAAACATATCGCAGATGACGCCCTCGTCCAGCGCCCGGCGAGCGGCTTCCGGTAGAGTTGGATAGGGCAGATCGTTCTCTGCTTCCAGCGCGAGAAAGTGGCGTTTTTGCAGGGCGGAGAGATGGGGATCGCAGGCGATAGCCATACATCGTTGGGGTAGAGCATTAGCAGAGATTTCAGGCATGATCGGTGTCCATGGCGATGAGAGTGATGATCAGGATGAGCGTAGGGCTGTGTCCTGTAACGGCATGAGATCCCGGTGTCGTGCCTGCGGGGTTACCGGCAGCCAGCGGGGGATAGGTCAGTGTAATGCCGTGGCTTGCGTGCATTTGCGCGTTAGCGTCGGTTTCGTTAATAGTCATGATTTAGCCATGATTTATATGTGATATAAATCACCAATAAACACCAAGTGTTACATTCTGATTTTTATTCAATGTGACGTTGAACACAAATATGACGGAGGTTTTGTGTTCAAATCATCACACCAAAAGGGCTTTGTGCGGTGAGATGGACCTCAGTGACATACCGGTGTGGCCGGCTGTCTCTTCAGGGAACCAAGTCCGCTCGCCAACGTGTGGGATCGCTTTACGGCGCAGGCCGTTAAAACCTCCGTCCCGTTTTTTTGATTGAACCGGCATGGGCCGTGTTCAGCCAGTTGGAGAGTATTATGACCGAGTTACAAATCGCCGCTCAGCGCGCACTGCGCCTGATGGATCTGACTACCCTGAATGACAACGATACCGATGAGAAAGTGATCGCTCTGTGTCATCAGGCCAAAAGCCCGGCGGGTGATACCGCTGCGGTGTGCATCTATCCCCGTTTTATCCCCATCGCCCGTAAAACCCTGCGTGAACAGGGTACGCCGGATGTACGCATTGCGACGGTGACCAACTTCCCGCACGGCAACGATGATATCGAGATCGCGCTGGTGGAAACCCGGGCGGCGATCGCCTACGGAGCGGATGAGGTGGATGTGGTCTTCCCGTACCGTGCCCTGATGGCGGGTAACGAGCAGGTGGGCTTCGATCTGGTGAAAGCCTGTAAAGAGGCCTGCGCCGCCGCCAATGTATTGCTGAAAGTGATTATTGAAACCGGTGAGTTGAAAGACGCTGCGCTGATCCGTAAGGCGTCTGAAATTTCAATTAAGGCCGGGGCAGACTTTATTAAGACCTCGACCGGTAAGGTGCCGGTTAACGCCACGCTGGAGAGCGCTGAACTCATGATGAGCGTGATCCGCGATATGGGGGTGGCGAAGCGCGTGGGCTTCAAGCCGGCCGGTGGTGTGCGTACGGCGGAGGATGCAGCGCAGTATCTGGCGCTGGCCGATCGTCTGCTGGGGGAAGGATGGGCCGACAGCCGTCACTTCCGCTTTGGCGCCTCCAGCCTGTTGGCTAGCCTGCTGCAGACTTTAGGCTATGACGCCAAGGGCACCGGCAGCAGCTACTGATATAGGCACAGGCCGCCTGCAGGCGGTCTGGCTGACGCCAAAGGCATTTACCTCTAACGGATCGCGCCGACGATCTTGGCCTAACAATCAGTTTAACAGGGGGTTACCTTGTTTCTGGCTCAAGAAATTATCCGCAAAAAGCGCGACGGCCGTGCGCTGAGCGAAGAAGAGATTCGCTTTTTCATCAATGGGATCCGGGATAACACGATCTCCGAGGGGCAGATCGCCGCGCTGGCGATGACGATCTTTTTCCACGACATGTCCATGCCGGAGCGCGTGGCGCTGACCATGGCGATGCGGGACTCCGGTACTGTGCTGGACTGGAACTCCCTGAATCTGAACGGGCCGATTGTTGATAAACATTCGACCGGCGGCGTGGGAGACGTTACCTCTCTGATGCTGGGGCCGATGGTCGCCGCCTGCGGTGGCTATGTGCCGATGATTTCCGGTCGCGGCCTCGGGCATACCGGTGGCACGCTGGATAAGTTAGAATCGATCCCTGGATTCGATATTTTCCCGGATGACAGCCGTTTTCGCAGCATTATTGCCGATATCGGCGTCGCCATTATCGGACAGACCAGCTCGCTGGCGCCGGCGGATAAGCGTTTTTACGCGACGCGCGATATCACTGCGACGGTAGACTCTATTCCTCTGATCACCGCCTCCATTCTGGCCAAGAAGCTGGCCGAAGGGCTGGATGCGCTGGTGATGGATGTGAAGGTTGGCTCTGGCGCCTTTATGCCGACGTTCGAGCTGTCTGAGGCGCTGGCGCAGGCGATCGTTGGTGTAGCCAACGGCGCAGGCTGTCGAACCACGGCGCTGCTGACCGACATGAATCAGGTACTGGCCTCCAGCGCCGGTAATGCACTGGAAGTGCGCGAGGCAGTACAGTTCCTGACGGGCAAGGCGCGCAATCCACGTCTGTTCGAGGTGACCATGGCGCTGTGCGTCGAGATGCTGATTTCCGGTAAACTGGCCGCAGATCAGACGGAGGCCCGCAGTAAACTGCAGGCGGTGCTCGACAACGGTAGAGCTGCAGAGATCTTTGGCCGGATGGTGGCGGCGCAGGGCGGTCCGCGAGACTTCGTTGAGCGCTATGACCACTATTTGCCACAGGCAGTGCTGTGTAAACCGGTATTTGCCGAACAAGCTGGTATTATCACAGCAATGGACACCCGGGCGCTGGGGATGTCCGTTGTCGGGTTGGGCGGTGGTCGCCGTCAGGCCAGCGATAGCATTGATTACAGCGTAGGGCTAACCGATATGGTTCGTCTGGGTGATTCGGTCGATGGACAACGCCCGCTGGCTGTGGTTCATGCCCGTGATGAAGCGAGCTGGCAGCAGGCCGCCGAGGCGGTGCGTGCCGCGGTGACGCTGGGTGGGTGTGTACCTGAGCCGACGCCGGTGGTGTATCGCCGTATCACTCAGTAAGGGTTACGCCAATACCAAACCGAGTCTGATGATTTTGGCCCGTTCGCGCCGTCCCCATGACGCCGTTCGGGCGCTTGGCGCGCAAGCGCGGGAGAGTAAGATGAAACGTGCATTTATCATGGTACTGGATTCCTTTGGCATCGGTGAGGCCAAGGATGCAAAAAGCTTTGGCGACGAAGGCGCCGATACCCTGGGTCATATTGCCCGTGCCTGTGCACGCGGGGAAGCTGACATCGGGCGCCAAGGGCCGCTGCATCTGCCGAACCTGAGCCGTCTGGGGCTGGGTAAAGCTGCATTGGAGTCGACCGGCCGTTTCCCGGAAGGCTTGGATGAAAACGCTGAGGTTATCGGCGCCTATGGTTATGCCAACGAACTCTCCTCTGGTAAAGATACGCCGTCAGGCCACTGGGAAATCGCCGGCGTCCCGGTGCTGTTTGACTGGGGGTATTTCCACGAGCATCAGAACAGCTTCCCGCAGGCACTGTTGGATACGCTGGTCGAGCGCGCCAACCTGCCGGGCTACCTGGGCAACTGCCACTCGTCCGGCACAGTGATCCTCGATCAGCTGGGCGAAGAGCATATGAAGAGCGGCAAGCCGATTTTTTATACCTCCGCAGACTCGGTATTCCAGATCGCCTGCCACGAAGAGACATTCGGGCTGGAAAGACTGTATGAATTGTGCGAGATTGCGCGCGATGAACTGAACAAGGGCGGCTATAACATCGGACGCGTTATCGCCCGGCCGTTCGTCGGCGACAAAGCCGGTCACTTCCAGCGTACCGGTAACCGCCATGATCTCGCGGTAGAGCCGCCGGCACCGACCATGCTGAAGAAGCTGGTGGATGAAAAGCAGGGTGACGTGGTGTCCATCGGGAAAATTGCCGATATTTATGCCAACGTTGGCATCACCAAAAAAGTGAAGGCGACCGGTATCGATGCGCTGTTTGACGCCACGCTGCAGGAGATGCGTCAGGCGGGGAATGACACCATTGTCTTTACTAACTTCGTCGATTTTGACTCCTCGTATGGCCACCGCCGCGATGTGGCCGGCTATGCCGCCGCGCTGGAGCTGTTCGACCGCCGTTTGCCGGAGATGCTGGCGCTGGTTAAAGAGGATGATATCCTGATCCTCACCGCGGATCACGGCTGCGATCCGACCTGGCATGGCAGCGATCATACCCGCGAACATATTCCGGTGCTGGTCTATGGGCCGAAAGTGAAGCCGGGCTCCCTGGGTGAGCGCGATACTTTCGCCGATATTGGCCAGACCGTCGCCCGTTATTTTGGGCTGTCACCGATGGCTTACGGTAAGCCGATGTTCTGATTGTCAGCGCCATCCATGAGGATGGCGCTTTCTTGTCTATTGCGTTAAGAGAGAAGGATTAAAGTTATGGCTACGCCGCATATTAATGCCGAAATGGGTGATTTTGCCGATGTTGTCCTGATGCCGGGCGATCCGCTGCGTGCGAAACACATTGCAGAAACCTTTTTGCAGGATGTCCGCCAGGTCAACAACGTGCGCGGCATGCTGGGGTTCACCGGGACCTATAAGGGCCGTAAGATCTCTGTTATGGGCCATGGCATGGGGATCCCCTCCTGCTCCATCTATGCCAAAGAGCTGATCACCGACTTCGGCGTGAAGAAAATCATCCGCGTCGGTTCCTGCGGTGCTGTCAGTATGGATGTGAAGCTGCGTGACGTGGTGATCGGCATGGGCGCCTGCACCGACTCTAAAGTGAACCGTCTGCGCTTTAAAGACAACGATTTTGCCGCCATCGCCGACTTCGATATGGTGCGTAATGCGGCCGATGCCGCCAAGGCTAAGGGGATCGATGCCCGCGTGGGCAATCTGTTCTCCGCCGATCTGTTCTACTCTCCGGATCCGACCATGTTCGACGTGATGGAGAAATATGGCATTCTGGGTGTAGAGATGGAAGCCGCCGGGATCTACGGCGTCGCCGCGGAGTTTGGCGTGAAGGCGTTGACCATCTGCACTGTGTCTGACCATATCCGTACCCACGAGCAGACCACGGCCGCGGAGCGTCAGACGACGTTCAACGACATGATCGAAATCGCGCTGGAGTCTGTACTGCTGGGTGACTAGGAGCAGGCATAATACATAGCACGTTCGCCGCGGGCGTAAGGGGGATCCTTGGGGTCCCCTTTATTATTTGGTGCAGCGATAGGTAATACCGTCATCGTTGTTTCCGCCAGAGACTTGCCTATTTCCCCTAGACTCTTTATGTTTATTAGCGTGGTTAAATGTTAACGAATCGTGAGGGTGTAAGCATGCGTAAGAGCGTATTGGCATTAGCTGGTTTGGCGATGATGGCGGGCAGCGCCCTGGCACAGGCGGCCAGCGTAAGCGAAGATATGGGTATCATCAATCAAAGCTATCGGCAGGCGCAGCAGGCAACGACGGCGCAGGATTTTAAACAGGCGCTGACGGCGATGCGCGCGGCGGCGGCGGCGGCAAAGTCAGAGACCCCCAGCAAGCTGCAGGGACAGGCCTCTGACAGCGCTGACATGCAGGGTTATCGTCACGGTCTGGATCTATTGATCGGCCAGATAGACAAGGCGGAGAATCTGGCTGATGCGGGTCATCTGGATCAGGCTAAGGCCGAAGCGCAACAGATGCTGCAGACGCGTAATACCTACCATAAAAAATACCGCTAAATGGACGTACGTTGGGATGCTGTCGTGCGCCTGACACACTGGAGCGTGGCGCTGGGCTTTCTGTGTAACCGCCTGTATCTGACGGTGCCCGGTGGTACGCCGCACCAGCTCATTGGCCTGACGGTTGCCGGGCTGGTGCTGCTGCGCCTGCTGTGGGGCGTGACGTGGGCGCGTGGGGCGGCGCGTCTTTCGGCGTTTATTCCGACGCCAAGTGCGCTGATCCACCATCTGCATGAGCTGCGCACCCGTACGGTGCCGCCGGTGCTGCACCACAATCCGCTGGGGGCCCTCGGTATCTGGGCGACTTGGCTGCTGCTGTTGCTGATTGCACTGACGGGCTGGGGGCAGGGGACCGACCTGGTTTTTCGCTGGCCGGTGGACGTCTGGCATGTCTGGTTGGTCGATGCGCTGACGCTGGTGGTCTGCGTGCATATAGTGGCAGTATTTACGCTGTCGTTTTGGCTGCGGCGGAATCTGATTAACGCGATGCTGCCGGGGCGCCACGGCGGGGAGTAGGGCAGCCGTAAACGCCCGCTGCGGCGGGCGTAAGCCTTAGCGCAGTAGCTCGCCAGCTGCCACCGACTGGTACAGTAGTGCCAGCACTTTATCTGATTGCCGTAGCGGATCGCGTTACTGACGCGCAGTTCCAACCGAGCGGTGCCATCACGGACAGGCCGTCTCCGGCATTATCCTGCAGATAGTGGCACACCAGGGTATGGATATGTTCCTTATTGGTATTCAGATCGCGAAAGTGTACGCGAGCATGGTCACGATGTCGTCGGGAATTGCCACCGGTGCCAGCAGCTGGGCGTGATTAAGCGCTTCATTCACGGCGGGTTGAGTGGCAAAGGTCGGCCGAGCCAGCAGGTTGTCGAGGCGTCTAATTCATGGATGATAATAGCTGGTCGGGATATTGTTCTCTCCATGGTATGACGCATGGCTGCGTCCTGTCTCGTCACAAAAGAGAACCCTCACCGCTCCGATATGGGCCGTGAGGGTTATTTATAGTGCGAACATCGTAAGCCGATAGGATTTTTAAAAGAGAGCGGGCTCACAAATTGGGGAGCCCTCGGGCGGCATGGGCGCTCGGGGTTACTCTTCGTCGAAGCCGGCGTTGAACAGTGAGACGACGGCATCCAGCGCCTGGCGCTCGTCTGGGCCGGTGGCCTGAATCTCAATCTGTCCCCCCTGCGCGGAGTCGAGCATCAGCAGGGCTATCACGCTGTTGGCTTCGGCCTCGATGCCGTTTTCATTGCGCAGAATGACGTCGGCATCGAAGGTTTGCACCAGTTCGAACAGCTTCATGGCCGGGCGGGCATGCATACCCAGACGGTTTTTGATCTCTACGGTTTGCGTCACGCTCATGGGTAGCCTACTTGCGTTTTTCCAGGGTGCGGTGACGGGACTGCACGTTCTTGCCGCGCGAGCGGAAGTAGTCCGCCAGCTGCTCGGCGACATAGACCGAGCGGTGTTTACCGCCGGTGCAACCGATCGCGACCGTCAGGTAGCTACGGTTATTGTTCTCCAGCGCCGGTAGCCACTGCTCAAGGTAGCTGCGGGTCTGGTAGATAAAGTTGTGTACTTCAGTGTGGCGATCGAGGAACGCCGCCACCGGCTTATCCAGTCCGGTCATCGGACGCAGTTTGGGATCCCAGTGGGGATTGGGCAGGAAACGGACATCGAAAACATAGTCAGCGTCGATGGGAATACCGTGTTTAAAGCCGAAGGATTCGAATACCATGGTCAGTTCGCGCTCGCGCTTACCCAGCAGGCGGGCGCGCAGCATCTCCGCCAGCTCATGCACCGACATCTCCGACGTGTCGATGATGAGATCGGCGCGGGAGCGCAGCGGCTCCAGCAGCTCGTTCTCCTGATCGATGGCGTTCTCCAGCGACAGGTTTTTGCTCGACAGAGGATGCAGGCGACGGGTATCGCTGTAGCGGCGGATCAGCGTATTGCGATCGGCATCAAGGAACAACAGCTGCGGCGTAAAGCTCTCCGGCAGATGGTCCATTGCCGTCTCCAGCACCTCCGGCGACTCGGGCATGTTACGTACGTCAATGCTGACCGCCGCGGAGGTATCCCGGGTGGCCAACGTGCGCGCTAGCTCTGGCAGCAGCTCGACCGGTAGATTATCGACGCAGTAAAATCCCATATCCTCCAAGGCGCGTAGGGCTACAGATTTCCCTGAACCGGAACGGCCGCTGACAATCATCAGCACCATATCACCACTCCCCTGTTGTTATTGTTACGCGGGTCGGTATTACCTACCCCCCATCATACTATCAAGCCCGGATCATCAGCGATAGCTTCAGATCGGATCATTCGGTGATGATCTGGTACAGTCCTTCATCGCTTTGCGCCGCGCGCAGGCGGCGGCAAACGCCCTTATCTGAGAGCTTCTGGGCCATCAGCGATAGGGTTTGCAGGTGTGTTTTACACTGATCTGCCGGTACCAACAGGGCAAACAGCAGGTCGACTGGCTGATTGTCAATGGCATCGAAGTTAATAGGCTGATCGAGGTGAATAAAGACGGCGATGGCGCGCAGGGTGTCTTCTTCCAGCTTGCCATGGGGGATGGCGATCCCGTTGCCGATCCCGGTACTGCCCATGCGTTCCCGGGTCAGAATGGCGTCGAAGACGACCTGAGTCGGCAGGTTGAGCTGGGCGGCGGCCAGTTCGCTGATGATTTCCAGTACGCGCTTCTTACTGGCGCAATGGACGGCGTTGCGCGTGCATTCCGGAGTCAGCACGACGCTTAAGGGCATAGTTAAGTCATTACTCATGGTGTTTTTTCAAAAAGGCTGCTGTGTGCCGACGACGCGAAGCCCCTAAGGCTTAAACGGCCCACCTTTGCAGGGTAGGCCGCCGGTCGGTAGGCTGGCGTGCCAGCCATAGGGCAATGTTAATGTTGTTTCAGTTTGTCTTTATGCTTGTTTAACTGGCGGGCCAGTTTGTCTATCAGGACATCGATAGCGGCGTACATGTCTTCCTGTTGGGCGGAGGCGTGCAGCTCTCCTCCGTTGATAAACACGGTTGCTTCGGCGATATGATCGACCTTTTCAATACTGAGAGTGACGTTGACCTGATTGATTCGGTCAAAATACTGCCCAAGCTTGGCAAATTTCTCGCTGACAAACTGACGGATGGCGTCAGTAATTTCAAGATGGTGTCCAGTAATGTTGAGCTGCATCATGTCTTCCTTCTCGGTGTGTCACACCAGCTGTTTACGCTGGTTGGACGGTGGAATGAACAAAGACTCTCGGTATTTTGCAACGGTACGCCGGGCGACCATGATACCCTGATCCGCCAGCAGGGTGGTAAGTTTACTGTCGCTCAGAGGTTTCGCCGGATTTTCCGCCGCTATCAGTTTCTTCACCAGCGCCCGGATCGCCGTGGAGGAGGCTTCGCCGCCATTCTCGGTATTGACGTGGCTGGAGAAGAAATACTTCAGTTCAAAGATCCCCCGCGGACTGTGCAGAAACTTCTGCGTCGTCACGCGGGAAATCGTCGACTCATGCATCTCTACCTGCTGCGCGATGTCGGCCAGCACCATAGGCTTCATGGATTCTGCGCCGTGCTCGAAAAACGCCTGCTGCTGCTCGACGATGCAGCGGGATACCTTCAGCAGGGTATCGTTGCGGCTTTCCAGGCTTTTAATCAGCCATTTGGCCTCCTGCAGATTGCTGCGGATAAACTGGCTATCGCTGTCGCTGCGTGCCTGGTTGCCCAGTGCAGCGTAGCGTTGATTAATGTGCAGGCGTGGGACGCTGTCCTGATTGAGCTCGACCACCCAGCGACCCTGGCGCTTATGGACCAGCACGTCAGGGATAACATAGTCTGAGTCGCCGGTATTAATCGAGAGCCCTGGTCGTGGGTCGAGACTCTGAATGAGCTGCATCGCCTCCTTGAGCACCTCTTCCTTTAGCTTAGTCGAACGCATCAGATTTCGAAAATCGTGATTGCCCAGCAGATCGAGATGGCGATCGACAATGCTGTGTGCCTCGTTTAAATAGGGAGTGTCTGGCGCAAACTGTGAGAGCTGCACCAGCAGACAGTCCCGCAGGTCGCGTGCGGCAACGCCGATGGGATCGAAACGCTGAATGCGCTTTAAGACGGCCTCAACCTCCTCCGGTAGTGCGTGCTCATCGCCAAGACTCTCCAGAATCTCTTCCAGCGAGGCCGTGAGGTAGCCGGTGTCATCGACGGCATCCACGATGGCGGTCGCAATGGCCAAATCCATCTCGCTGAAGGGCGTAAGCTCGACCTGCCACATCAGGTAATCCTGTAGGGTTTGGGTCGTTTCGCCCTGAAAAACTGGCAGCTCGTCGTCGTGGTAGTCTGTTCCTGTTCCTGAGGGGGTGCCAGCGGTGTAAATTTCATCCCAGCTGGCGTCCAGCGGCAGCTCATCCGGCATTTCGCGCTGTTCCAGCGCATCGCGGGTATCAAGCGGCTCATCGTCATCGCGATCGCGTACGTCGGCTTCATCCTGTTGTCGTCCGTCGTCGGCGCTATCACCGTCGGCTTCGTCATTCGGCTCCAATTGTTCCAACAGCGGGTTACTTTCCAGCGCCTGCTGGATCTCTTGCTGTAGCTCCAGCGTAGAGAGCTGCAGCAGGCGGATAGCCTGCTGCAGCTGTGGCGTCATGGTCAGCTGCTGGCTGAGTCTGAGTTGCAAGCCTTGCTTCATAATCGCGCGTTCTGTTCCTTGATTGCTGACAGTGGTGGCCGGCGCCGCACAACGGGGGGTTGCCGGCGAAAAAACAAGAGTCGGCATGGCAAGGCGCCCTTGGCGGACATGACGCCTGGCCTATTTACAGCCGGAACTCCTCCCCCAGATAGACGCGTTTGACCTGCTCGTCGGCCAGTATCTCGTCGGGAGAGCCGTAGGCTATCAGATTACCCTGGCTGACGATGTAGGCCCGCTCGCACACGTCCAGTGTTTCACGCACGTTGTGGTCGGTTATCAGAACCCCGAGGCCACGATCGCGTAGGTGTTCGATAATTTTTTTGATATCGATAACGGAGATGGGATCAACTCCGGCAAAGGGCTCGTCCAGCAGAATAAACTTGGGATTGGCAGCCAGCGCGCGGGCTATCTCCACCCGGCGCCGTTCGCCGCCGGAGAGGGATTGCCCCAGGTTATCGCGCAGATGGGCGATATGGAACTCGTCCAACAGCTCATCGGCCCGATCGGCGCGCTGCTCTGCGTTGAGATCGTCGCGGATCTCCAGCACGGCCATCAGGTTATCATAAACGCTCAGGCGGCGGAAAATGGAGGCCTCCTGCGGTAGGTAGCCAATGCCGCGACGGGCGCGGGCGTGCAGTGGCAGTAGGCTGATATCATCGTCATCGATGATGATGCGCCCGGCATCGCGCGGCACGATACCGACCACCATGTAGAAGGTGGTGGTTTTCCCGGCGCCGTTCGGGCCGAGCAGGCCAACGATCTCGCCGGAGTTTACCGTCAGACTGACGTTCTCTACGACCCTGCGGCCCTTATAGGACTTGGCCAGGTTTTCCGCAATTAATCTTGCCATAACGAATCAGTTACTCTTCTTCTGAGGCGCCGGTTTGGCGCTGCCTTTATCCTGCAGCTGGGACGGCAGCAGCACGGTCGTTACGCGCTTGCCTTTGTCGCTGAAGGCCTCCATCTGCTGCTGCTTCACCAGATAGGTAATCCGATCGCCCTCAATGTTGCTATCGAGCTGTTTCAGAAAAGCCTTCCCGGTCAGAATGACATAGTCTTTGGCCAGTTCATAGCGCAGTTGTTGGCTGTGGCCCTCCACCGGCTTACCGTTATCCTGCATTTGATAGAAGGTGACCGGGTTACCGTAGGCCTCAACGATTTCGCTGCCCTGCTGCCCGTTAGGGCGGGTGATGACCACTTTATCGGCGGTGATCTTAATGGTCCCCTGGGTCACGATCACATCGCCGGTGAAGGTGGCGACGTTGCCCTGCATATCCAGCGACTGCTGCATCGAGTTAATGTGGATCGGCTGATCGGTATCACCGGTAACGGCCAGCGCAGAGGCACTGGCGCTCAGCAGGGCGCCGGCAAGGATCAGATCACGCAGTTTAAGGGTGCTTGCTTTGAATTTCATAATAGGTGTTTACCTTGTCGATCAACCGTGCGGTTTTATCCCGCATATTTCCGCGCATCTTCAGTCCATGAGAGGTGAAATTGCTGCCGTACAGCGTTACCTCATCATCCGAGCTTATATCCTGAGTCACCAGATTCACCTGCGCATTATCGGTGGTAATCCTTTCCAGTTGCGAGGTTGGCGTCAAGCTATTGACCTCTACATTGCCATAGAGATATAACCGGTTATCTTTCGCCAGCTTGGCTTTATCGGCGCGAACGGACCAGGTTGCCGCAGCTTGGGGATCGAAGGTCGTCAGCACCGGCCGGGTAAACCAGGTCACACCCTGTTCGCTGTAGTGCTGTACATCCTGAGCCACCAGCTTATAGCTCAGTTTGCCGCTGGGATCGTAGACGACGGTCAGGGTGTGCTGACTCTGGTAGTTCGGCGTATTGGGATCCTGTGTCGTCGGTGCACCGTCGGGCGAGTTATCCGCCAGATTCCAACCAATCAGCGCCAGCGCGATCAGGCTCAGCAGGATGATCACCCAGCGTTTGCCTGTACTCATATCGACAGCCCTTTGGCCTGACTCAGACAGCCTTGGGCCTGTAGGATAATATCGCACAGCTCGCGCACTGCGCCGCGGCCGCCGGCGATGCGGGTGGTGTAGTGCGCGTTGGGTAACAGCAGTGGGTGAGCGTCAGCGACGGCGACGGACAGGCCGACGCGTGCCATTACCGGCCAGTCGATCAGGTCATCGCCGATATAGGCTGCCTGATGGGGGGCCAGCTGCAGATCGGCCAAGATGTGCTCAAAGGCGATAAGCTTATCGGACTGCCCCTGATACAGGTGCCGGATGCCCAGCGTGGCAGCCCTATCGGCCACCAGTTGCGAGCTGCGACCGGTAATGATTGCCACTTCAATCCCCTGGGTGACCAGGCAGCGGATGCCATAGCCATCCCGGACGTTAAACGCCTTCAGCTCTTCACCCTGGTTGCCCATGTAGATCAGCCCGTCAGATAAGACGCCGTCCACATCGCAGATCAGCAGGCGGATCTGCGTGGCGCGCGCCATAACATCGGCGGGAACCGGTCCATAGCAGGTGGCAATCGGGGAGGTGTTTTGTTGCATGCAAGCTCCGTTTCTTCAGACTACGCCGGCGCGCAGCATATCATGCATATGCACCACGCCGATCAGCCGATCGTTTTCAGCGACCAGCAGCGAGGTGATGTGGCGCTCCTGCATGAGGTTCAGGGCATCGACTGCCAGCGCGGTGGGACGAATACGGATCCCACCGCGGGTCATGACGTCAGCGATTTTGGCATTATTTAAATTAATGCCCATATCGAATATACGGCGCAGATCACCGTCGGTAAAGATCCCATCAATATGCGCATCGGGGCCGCAGATGACCGTCAGCCCCAGGTTTTTACGGGTGATCTCCAGCAAGGCGTCGCGCAGGGAGGCTGTTGGTGAGACCATCGGCACCTCATCTCCGCTGTGCATAATATCGCTGACGCGCAGCAGCAACTTGCGCCCCAGCGCGCCGCCAGGGTGAGACAGGGCAAAATCTTCCGCGGTGAATCCACGTGCCTGCAGCAGCGCCACGGCCAGGGCGTCGCCCATGACCAGGGTGGCGGTGGTACTGGTGGTCGGGGCCAGGCCCATCGGGCAGGCCTCCTGCGGTACCCGGATGCACAGGTGGATATCGGCCGCACGGCCCATGGCGCTGTCCGGATTGTTGGTCATGCAGATCAGTGTGACGTTCTGGCGCTTAAGGACTGGGATGAGTGCCTGGATCTCTTGGGACTCGCCGGAGTTGGAGATGGCCAGCACGACGTCGCGCTGCTCTACCATGCCCAGGTCGCCATGGCTGGCTTCGCCCGGGTGGACAAAAAAGGCAGAGGTGCCGGTACTGGCGAGGGTGGCGGCGATCTTACGTCCGATATGGCCTGATTTTCCCATCCCCATAACCACCACTTTACCGCGGCAGCGCAGCATGGCATCACAGGCGCGGCTGAAGTCCTGGTTGATGAAAAGGTCCAGATGCGCAAGCCCTTCCCGCTCGATACGTAGGACATCTTTCCCTGCCTGCTGAAAATCAAAATCCGGTTGAAGTTCCATATGTGACATTCTGTTTTCTCACGTCTCGCAAAACTACTGACTCAGCGGGCCCTGCCCGGGGAGTCAATCCCAATACAACATCAGCGAAGGCTGCATATACAGCAGCCCGATATAGGCGATAAACGCACACAGTAACAGCGCGCCAGTGAGGCGACCGATACTGTGTCTGCGTCGCAGACACAGTAGGGTCAGCACCAGCGTAAAGGCCAACATGACCCAATAGTCGCGGGCGAACGCGGCGTCATCGATGAGGGGATTGCGCGGGCCGATTAACGCCGGTATCCCCAGTACCACCAGAATATTGAAGGTATTGGAGCCAATGATATTCCCCAGTACAATATCATGCTCGCCTTTTATGGCTCCTGCGCAGGCCGTTGCCAGCTCCGGTAGGCTGGTGCCGACGGCGATCACCGTCAGGCCGATGATCAGTTCGCTGACACCCAGATAGCGGGCCAGCACCGTGGCATTGTCGATCACCATGCGTGAGGCCAATGGCAGGATAATAAAACCCAGTGCAATCCATAGCAGGGCGACAGGTAGACCGGTATCCCGCGGTAGCTCCGCGATCTGTTCTCGGGTATAGCTATCCTGACCGCCCGGCATTACCCTGTGGGCCATTTTAAGCATTAGCCATAAGAATGCGCCGAAAAAGGTCATTAAAATAGCACCATCAATACGATTAAGCTGATTGTCATACAGCAAAAAACCGCACAAGATAGTGGCTCCCAGGGTCAGGGGCAGCTCGCGACGCACAATATCGGAACGCACAGACAGTGGGCGGATCAATGCCGCGCAGCCCAGGATTAGCAAAATATTGGTGATGTTCGACCCCAGAACGTTACCAACGGCTGTGTCTATTTGGTTATGCAGCGTAGCAGTCAGGGAAACGGTCAATTCGGGCAGGGATGTTCCCATACTGACGATGGTCATGCCGATGACCAGCGGAGCAACGCCCAGCGCATGCGCAACGGCTGCCGCGCCGTACACCACACGGTCTGCACCATACACTAAAAGTAGTAAACCGATGAGCATTAGCAGGGTGGCGAGCAGCATGCAGGATCCTTGGGTGAATGAAGTCCGGACCTCGGTGTCCGGCTACACAGTTCTAGCGTTTAACTGAACGCGGTCAGTCGGCCACCGATACCGCTGGCAGTAAGTAATTCACTTAATTTTGACGGTAGGCGGGATAAAAGTAAAACTTATGCTGCTATCAAGGCGGGAAATTCACTGTCTGAATGTCATAATGGCGAAAAAATAGCATTAGTAACCCAGAAAAAGCGTGTGGCTGTGTTTTGCTTGAATTCGCTGATCAATAACCAGGAATAATTGTGGATGAATCATCAGGAAAATAATCTGGTGGATATCTGTGGAATGAGCTTTAGCCGCGGGAATCGCCAGATTTTTACCGACATTAATCTGACCGTTCCGCGAGGGAAGGTGACGGCGATCATGGGGCCATCGGGGATCGGTAAAACCACCCTGCTGCGTCTGATCGGCGGCCAGCTGCGTCCGGATCGGGGGGAGATTTGGTTCGACGGGGAGAATATTCCGGCGCTCTCCCGCGGCCGCCTGTTTGAAGCGCGTAAGAAGATGAGCATGCTGTTTCAATCCGGTGCGCTGTTTACCGATCTCAGTGTGTTTGACAATGTGGCTTTTCCGCTGCGGGAGCATACGCAGTTGCCGGAGATCCTGCTGCGTACCACCGTGCTGATGAAGCTGGAGGCCGTGGGGTTGCGCGGTGCCGCCGACCTCATGCCGTCCGAGCTGTCCGGCGGCATGGCGCGCCGGGCGGCGCTGGCCCGGGCTATCGCGCTCGATCCGCAGATGATCCTGTTCGATGAACCCTTCGTCGGCCAGGATCCGATCACCATGGGTGTGCTGGTGAAGCTGATCGACGAGCTGAATCACGCGCTGGGTATCACCTGCGTGGTGGTATCGCACGATGTCCCTGAGGTGCTGAGTATTGCCGACCATGCTTATATCGTGGCGGAGCAGCACGTCATCGCCCACGGCGATCGACAGGGTCTACGCGCTAACCAGGATCCGCGGGTACGCCAGTTCCTTGACGGCATCGCCGATGGGCCGGTGCCTTTCCGCTACCCGGCGGGTGACTATCGCCATGCGCTGCTGGCATCGGGAGAGGGCTCATCACATGTTGCTTAATGGATTGGCGGCCTTTGGACGCCGTGGGATTCGGAGCTGTGCTACCTTTGGCCGAGCCGGGCTGATGCTCTTCAGCGCGCTGGTTGGCCGACCAGAGCCGGGTAAGCAGTGGCCACTGCTGCGCCGCCAGCTGTACAGTGTCGGGGTTCAGTCCCTGCTGATCATCATCGTTTCAGGACTGTTTATCGGCATGGTGCTGGGGCTGCAGGGGTATCTGGTGCTGACGACCTACAGCGCCGAAGCCAGCCTGGGCATGATGGTGGCGCTGTCGTTGCTGCGTGAACTGGGGCCGGTGGTGACCGCCCTGCTGTTCGCCGGACGTGCCGGTTCGGCGCTGACCGCGGAAATTGGCCTGATGAAGGCGACGGAGCAGCTCTCTAGCCTGGAGATGATGGCGGTCGATCCGCTGCGGCGTGTGGTAGCGCCGCGCTTTTGGGCTGGGGTGATCAGCATGCCGCTGCTGACGGTGATCTTTGTCGCCGTGGGGATCTGGGGCGGCTCAGTGGTCGGTGTGGACTGGAAAGGTATCGATGCAGGTTTCTTCTGGTCGGCGATGCAGGGTGCAGTGGACTATCGCACCGATCTGCTGAACTGTCTGATCAAGAGCCTGATATTTGCCATTACGGTCATGTGGATCGCGCTGTTTAACGGCTATGATGCGGTCCCTACCTCGGCAGGGATCAGTCGTGCGACGACACGCACCGTCGTGCATGCGTCGCTGGCGGTTTTAGGTTTGGATTTTGTGCTGACGGCACTGATGTTTGGGAATTGATGCAATGCAAACGAAAAAAGCTGAAGTATGGGTCGGTCTGTTTATGCTGATCGCCCTGTGTGCCGCCATTTTCCTCTGTCTACAGGTGGCCAACGTGAAATCGCTGGGGAGCGCGCCTACGTATCGCCTGTACGCTACGTTTGATAACGTCGGTGGCCTGAAGGCGCGCTCCCCGGTGAAAATCGGCGGCGTTGTGATTGGTCGGGTGGCGGAGATTTCATTGGATCCACAGACCTATCTGCCGCGGGTGGCGATGGACATTGACCGGCGTTACAACCATATTCCCGATACCAGCTCCCTGGCGATCCGGACCTCAGGCTTGCTGGGAGAGCAGTATCTGGCCCTCAACGTCGGGTTTGAAGATCCGGAGATGGGTACAGCCATTCTAAAAGACGGTGGCACCATTCAGGATACCAAGTCAGCCATCGTGCTGGAGGATCTGATCGGACAATTCCTGTATAAGAGCGGCGGTGAGAGCACTAATGCCCCTGCCAGTACAGCCCCTGCTGGCAATACGCCAGCGCCTGTCGCACATTAATCACAGCGAGGATTTTGAACATGTTGAAACGTATAGTGATGGTTGCGCTGTTGTGCGTGGCGCCCTGGTTTTCCGCGCAGGCCAGCGCTGCACCGATGCTGGACCAAAGTAACCCTTATACCCTGATGAATCAGGCCGCCGCCGCGACCTTTAGCCGCCTGAAGAGCGAGCAGCCGCGTATCAGGCAGGACCCCGACTACCTGCGTACGATCGTGCGTGAAGAGCTGATGCCCTATGTGCAGGTGAAGTATGCCGGTGCGCTGGTGCTGGGTCAGTATTACCGCGGTGTGACGCCGACGCAGCGCGCCGCCTACTTTAAGGCGTTCCAGAGCTATCTGGAGCAGGTGTATGGTCAGGCGTTGGCGCTGTATCATGGTCAGCGTTATGAGGTGGCCGCAGAGCGTCCGCTGGGCGATGCTACCATCGTGACTATCCGGGTTACGATCTTCGATAATCAGGGGCGTCCGCCGGTGCGTCTGGACTTCCAGTGGCGAAAAAACACCCAGACCGGTCATTGGCAGGCATTTGACATGATTGCCGAGGGGGTCAGCATGATCACCACCAAACAGAACGAGTGGGCCGCCATTCTGCGCGAGAAAGGGGTCGATGGCCTGACGCAGCAATTGATCGCTGTGGCAAAACAGCCCATTACGCTGGACAATAAGCAGTGACCGCGCGAGGTGAACTGCGCTGGCGGCGCGACGGCGCGATCCTGTATCTGCAGGGGGTGCTGGAGTGCGACTCGCTGGGCGAGATCTGGCAGCAACGCCAGGCGCTGTTGACGGGGATCGCGTGTTTGGATATCAGCGAACTGTCGCGGGTGGATTCAGCGGGGTTAGCTCTGCTGCTGCATGTGCAAAACCTGCGCCCGGAGATGCCGATACCGCTGCGGGGCATCAGTGATCGCCTGCGTACCCTGATCACCCTGTATAATCTGCAGGAGATTGTACCGTGCGCTGCGCCTTCGGCTAACCTTGCGTAATCCCTCACAATAATCACCAAGCCCCCTTCAGCGGCGCCGATGGGGGCTTTTCTCTGTTTAAGCCAACCTTACTTTCCTCTAATATGTACAGCCTATTCGCCTATTGCATAGGCTTGGTAACCCGAAAAGAATCGAACGCCATGAACAATGATCAAATCAAAGACGTGCTGATGAAGGCATTGGCCCTGCAAGAGGTCCATGTCACTGGAGACGGTAGCCATTTTCAGGTCATCGTAGTGGGTGAGCTGTTTGCCGGTATGAGCCGGGTTAAGCAGCAGCAGGCAGTTTATGCCCCGTTGATGGAGTTTATCGCGGATAACCGTATTCATGCGCTGACCATCAAAGCCTATACGCCTGGCGAGTGGCAGCGCGATCGCAAGCTGAGCGGTTTGTGATTTTGCGTCGTCGGCCAATGGGCGGGCGGCGGTAGATAACTGATTAAGCGAGAACGCAATTAAATGGATAAATTTCGTTTGCAGGGGCCGACCCGCCTCGACGGTGAGGTGACGATTTCCGGCGCCAAGAACGCCGCCCTGCCGATCCTGTTTGCCGCGCTGCTGGCTGAAGAGCCGGTAGAGATCCAAAATGTACCCAAGCTGCGCGACATTGATACCACCATGAAGCTGCTCTGTCAGCTGGGGGCCAAAGTTGAGCGTAACGGTTCGGTACACGTGGACGCCAGCGGTGTCAACGAACTGTGCGCCCCTTATGAACTGGTGAAGACCATGCGCGCCTCCATCTGGGCGTTGGGGCCGCTGGTGGCGCGCTTTGGCCGGGGCCAGGTCTCATTGCCCGGTGGTTGCGCTATCGGGGCCCGTCCGGTGGATCTGCACATCTCCGGTCTTGAGCAGCTGGGGGCGGAGATCCGCCTGGAGGAGGGCTACGTGAAAGCCTCCGTGCAGGGGCGTCTACAGGGGGCGCATATCGTGATGGATAAGGTCAGCGTTGGCGCTACCGTGACCATCATGAGCGCCGCGACGTTGGCGCAGGGTACCACGGTGATTGAAAATGCCGCTCGCGAGCCAGAGATCGTCGATACTGCCGGTTTCCTGAATACGCTGGGCGCTAAGATCAGCGGCGCCGGAACCGATCGTATCACCATTGAAGGGGTCGAGCGTCTGGGCGGCGGGGTTTATAGGGTGCTGCCGGATCGCATTGAAACCGGGACTTTCCTGGTGGCTGCCGCGGTCTCGCGCGGGCGCGTCGTCTGCCGTCATACCCGTCCAGACACACTGGATGCAGTACTGGCCAAGCTGCGTGAGGCCGGGGCGGATATTGAGGTGGGCGAAGACTGGATATCGCTGGATATGCATGGCCAGCGCCCGAAGGCGGTCACGGTGCGCACCGCGCCTCATCCGGGTTTCCCGACCGATATGCAGGCGCAGTTCAGCTTGTTGAATCTGGTGTCGGAAGGCACCGGGGTAATTACCGAAACCATCTTTGAAAACCGCTTTATGCACATCCCTGAGCTGATCCGTATGGGCGCGCGCGCGGAGATCGAAGGTAACACCGCTATTTGCCACGGTGTTGAAACGCTCTCCGGCGCGCAGGTGATGGCGACGGATCTGCGCGCCTCTGCCAGCCTGGTGATCGCCGGGTGTATCGCGCAGGGCACCACGTTGGTAGATCGGATTTATCATATCGATCGCGGCTATGAGCGCATTGAAGACAAGCTGAGCGCCATGGGTGCCCAGATTGAGCGCGTGGCCGAATAGTCGCCGCCGTTGTCGGGTGAAAAAGGCCCCCACCGCTAGGCCGGGGGCTTTTTTATGCGCTGAACGGCGCGCGGCGTCCCAGTCCTAGTCTACGTTGGGAAACTCGGCGATGGCCACGTTCAGCTTCAGGCGCTCGCCATTACGCATGATAATGACCGGCACCTCGCTGCCCGGGCGGATTTCTGCCACCTGATCCATCGTCTCCGTGGCACTGATTGCCGGTTTTCCATTGACATTGAGGACGATATCGCCGGGGCGGATCCCCGCCAGGGCCGCTGGCCCGTTCGCGGCAACGCTATTGACGATAATCCCCTGAATACGCTCTGCGCTGGCCGGTTGATTACGTACCGGAACGATCTCCCGTCCGCTGATACCGATGAAGCCGCGGATCACCCGGCCATCGCGGATTAGCTTGTTCATGATCTTGGTGGCGAGGGCGGTAGGTATGGCGAAGCCGATGCCCTCCGGCGTCTCGCCATCGTTGCTTTTATCCAGAGAGAGGGTATTGATGCCGACCAGTTCGCCGAGAGAGTTGACCAGCGCCCCTCCGGAGTTACCGTGATTAATGGAGGCATCGGTTTGTAGGAAGTTCTGGTGACCGTAGGTGCTCAGGCCGACCCGTCCGGTGGCGCTGATGATCCCCTGGGTCGTGGTTTGCCCAATGTTATAGGGGTTGCCGATGGCCAGAACCACGTCACCGATATGCGGTACCCGCTTGGGATTAATGGTGATCACTGGCAGGTTACTGGCCTGGATCTTGAGCACCGCCAGATCCGTCAGGGTATCGGAGCCGACCAGCATCGCCTCGAACCAGCGGCCATCTTGCAGAGCGACCACGATCTGATCGGCGGCGCTGACCACATGCTTGTTGGTCAGGATATAGCCTTTTTCATCCATGATCACCCCGGATCCCAGGGTTTTGATCGCCAGTCCGCTGCTGCTGCCGCTCATACTGCCATTATACACATTGACCACTGTCGGCGCGGCGCGTCTGACCGCCGCATTATAGCTCACCGGCTGCTCCTCGAAGGTCGCTTCGCTGAACAGCGGCATCAGACCTTGGGGACGCAGAGAGGGCAGAGCAATCATCAATACGATTGCCACGGCCAGACCGAGCAGGGTGGAGCGCAGCAGTTTTACCAGCATGATTATCAACGTAGAGCGGAAAGGGTAATCGCAAGAATAACAGAGAAACACGGGGTGCGGCAGCGCTCTCCCCCCGATTTTGTGCGGACAATCAACGCCGCAGGAGGTACATGCCTTCGCCACCGCGGATCAGATGCAGTGCGATAACCGGCGGATCGCCGACCAGCGCGCTGCGCAGGGCGGCGATATTGCGGGTGTGCAGATGGTTGACGCCGATGACCAGATCCGCCTTATGCAGACCGATCTGCGCCGCCGGAGACCGATTCTCTAGCGTATCGCTGCAGATCCCCGACGTTTTCTGAATCGCTCCGGGGCTGAGACTTGTCCTTGCAAGCGTAGGCGTCAGAGTCTTTCCCTGCACGCTGGCCAGCGCATGGTTTTCCAATATGACGGTAACGTTCATCGGCTTGCCGTTGCGCAGTAGCCCAATCTGCAGCGCCGTGTCGGGCGCGACGGATCCCTCCTTGGCCCGCAACTCAGCGAAGCTGCCGATTGGGGTGTCATTGAGGGGGATCAGCTCATTTCCGGCCCGGATCCCGGCACGCGCCGCAACGGACTTGGGCAAGATCTCATTGACGAAGGTACCGCTTGGACTGTCCAGCTTGAAGGCGTTGGCCAAGTCAGCGGTCATACACGGCCCGGATACCCAGCATGCTGCGCTTGGCCTTACCGTATTTGATCAGCTGAGTGTTCCGGCTGTGCGCCATATTGCTGGGGATCGCAAAGACGATACCGATGCTGCCGCCGACAGGGGCCAGGATCGCGGTATTGATCCTGATTTGTTCGACCTTGAGGTTGACCAGCGCCCTGCCGGAGTTACCGCTGTTGATGGCGGCGTCGGTCTGAATAAAGTTTTCCAGCTCTCCTGATTGAGCTCGCTGCGCCCCAGCGCAGAGATGATACCGGCGGTAGCCGTCTGCACCAGTCTAAAGGGTGTAGACAGCTACGGCAAAGTCGCCGGCTCACAGCCGATCGGAGTTGGCCAGGGGGAATGGTCGTCAGATGCGGTGGGCATCGAACAACTGGAGCAGCGCGATGTCAGCAGTGGTGGCACGGTGTCTGTCCGCCCTCGGCATAGGTCCTGACCACTGCCGACAGCACCCATGGCCAGCATGGGTGCCAGGCTGGGCTGGGCCTGATCGTTCAGGGCACTCGGCACGCGGGCAGTGCGGCGAGCGTCAGGCTCAGCGCAAGGAGAAGGGGAAGCGATCTGCGGATCATGGCACCATCTTGCAATCTGTGGCGTAAGGGCTGCGACGGAGTAGGGAAAGATGAAACGGAGACACAGTGCCCGATGACGCGCACCGCCAGACGAAAAGCTATCCAGGGTACGCGCAGGGTGTATCAGCGCCGTCGGGCGGCGCGTAATAGGTTAATCGTGGCGATCGGCGCGCAGCAGGCCGGAGGCGCCCTCTGAATAGTCGCGCGGTGGGATCTCGACCGGCGCCTGATCGTTATCCGCTTCCGTCAGACGGTAGCGGAACGGATTATCATGTGCAGGCATATCAGGCAGCAGATTATTCGAGCTGGTAGCCATGTGCTGATACAGCTGGCGGTAATCTTTCGCCATGTTGTCGAGCAACTCTGCACTGCGGGCAAAATGGTTGACCAGCTCCTGGCGGTACTGATCCAGATCGGTTTTGCTTTTCTCCAGCTCATCCTGCAGCGTTTTCTGCTGGCGCAGTTTCCGGTTACCAAAGCGCATCGCCAGCGCCCCGATGATGATACCGACAACCAAACCAATAAGCGCATACTCCCAAGTCATGGTGACTCCTATTATCTGAACAATCCTGCTCGTGTGATTACGCAGTTACGGGACATTCCCTAATACCCACACTATAACCGCTAACCTAGTCAGAGTGGAATCCTGTCGCTATTTTGCATATGGTTATGACTTACTGAAGGGGATGACGTTGGCACTTGTACCGTCGCCCGTAATGCAGAAGAAGGATACCCGTGCCGATGTTCTCGCCATATGCCCTGACGCACGATACGCCGCTGGCCCGTTACCGCGCGGCTCTGGCCGTTGGCGACTATCAGCCGGACGCCGCTCAGCAGAGGGCGGTGGAGGCACTGGATGAAATCCATCGTCAGTGGACGATGCGCTGGCAGGCCGCTGCACCGGCCGGGTGGCGGACGCGGTTGCCTCACTGGCTCGGCGGGAGGCGTATTGCTGAGCCTATCACCGGACTATATCTGTGGGGAGGCGTTGGCCGGGGGAAAACCTGGCTGATGGATCTGTTTTTTGACACCCTGCCTGGGCAGCGTAAGCAGCGCCTGCACTTTCACCGGTTCATGCTGTGGGTCCATGAGTCGCTGGCAGCTAAGCAGGGGCTGGCCGATCCGCTGGCATTGTTGGCAGATACGCTGAAGGCGCAGGCAGATGTGCTGTGCTTCGACGAGTTTTTTGTGACAGATATCGGTGACGCCATGCTGCTGGGTACTCTGCTGCCGGTGCTGCTTGCACGTGGGGTGACGCTGGTCACCACGTCCAATATTCCACCGGCGCAGCTGTACCCCAACGGCCTGCAGCGCGGCCGCTTTCTGCCCGCTATCGCCAACATCCAGACATATTGCCAGGTGCTGAACGTCGATGG
This sequence comes from Edwardsiella ictaluri ATCC 33202, assembly GCF_000264785.1. Lineage (GTDB taxonomy): Bacteria > Pseudomonadota > Gammaproteobacteria > Enterobacterales > Enterobacteriaceae > Edwardsiella > Edwardsiella ictaluri. The sequence continues at coordinate 33,454 of NZ_AFJI01000065.1, forward strand.
GGGCATCGATTACCGCCTGCGAACCCTGACCCGGGCACACCTGTACCTGACGCCGCTGGGGGCGCGCACTGAGCAGGCCATGGACGCGCTGTTCCTGCGCTTGGCCGGTCAGGCGGGGCAGGCCGGTGGTACGCTGGAGATTAACCACCGTCAGCTGCCGGTGCTGCGGCGTGCAGAGGCGGTGGTTGCGCTGCATTTCTCTGCGCTGTGTGAGGCGCCCTGCAGCTCCAGGGATTACATTGCGCTGGCTCAGCGCTATCATACGGTGCTGCTGCACGGGGTCAGTGCGATGAACTCCGACCGTGAAGAGTGCGCCCGGCGCTTTCTGGCGCTGGTGGATGAGTTCTATGAGCGTCGGGTGACGCTGATTATCAGCGCGAGCTGCGATATGTTTGGGCTTTATTGCGGCGAGCGCTTGACGTTTGAATATCAGCGCTGCCTGTCCCGCCTGCAGGAGATGCAGAGCGAAGCCTACCTGAGCCTGCCGCATCGGCCATGAGCGCGCCGGGACATCGCTGCGCGCGGGTAATAAATTCCGCTGCCGCGCGAAAAAGCGATCGATCTTTGAAGCTGACTTCTCTATAATCTCGCGACCCCACGTTACAACAAAGTTTTTTTCCCAAAAACTTTATGTGCCGGCATGGCTCTATTCGAAGGGGTAGGTTTGCTGGACGATGGTCGTGTGAACCTCAACACTGAAAATCGAAGCGTTGTGTTCACCAACGTGTAACTAAAAATTGGGTAAGCTTTTAATGAAAACTTTTACAGCTAAACCAGAAACCGTAAAACGCGACTGGTATGTTGTTGATGCTAGCGGCAAAACTTTAGGCCGTTTGGCAACTGAACTGGCTCGTCGCCTGCGCGGCAAGCACAAGGCGGAGTATACCCCGCATGTGGATACCGGTGATTACATCATCGTTCTGAACGCAGAAAAAGTTGCCGTAACCGGTAACAAGCGTCTGGACAAGAAGTATTTCCACCATACTGGCCACATCGGCGGTATCAAAGAAGCGACCTTTGAAGAGATGATTGCTCGCCATCCTGAGCGTGTAATTGAAATCGCGGTTAAAGGCATGCTGCCGAAAGGCCCGCTGGGTCGTGCAATGTTCCGTAAACTGAAAGTTTACGCGGGCAACGAGCACAATCACGCGGCGCAGCAACCGCAGGTTCTGGACATTTAATCGGGATATAGGCAATGGCTGAAAATCAATACTACGGCACTGGTCGCCGCAAAAGCTCCGCCGCTCGCGTATTTATCAAACCGGGTAGCGGTAAAATCGTTATCAACCAGCGTTCTCTGGAACAGTACTTCGGTCGCGAAACTGCCCGCATGGTAGTTCGTCAGCCGCTGGAACTGGTCGACATGGTTGAAAAACTGGATCTGTACATCACTGTTAAAGGTGGTGGTATCTCTGGTCAGGCAGGTGCGATCCGTCACGGTATCACCCGCGCTCTGATGGAGTACGATGAGACTCTGCGCTCCGAACTGCGTAAAGCTGGCTTCGTCACTCGTGACGCTCGTCAGGTTGAACGTAAGAAAGTTGGTCTGCGCAAAGCACGTCGTCGTCCGCAGTTCTCCAAGCGTTAATGGGTTTCTGCTTCGGCAGATCCTTAATGCTAAAAACCCGGCTAAGCCGGGTTTTTTTATTCCCATATGGCATTGGCTTATTCGCTGTAAAGGATTTTATCCATAAAATCATTATCTGCCACCCACAAGCACGCCAATTTCTGGTAGACTGACATCCACTTTTTTCTCCTGTTGCAACGTATAAAATTTGAGCGCCACAGGTCGGGATAATTCAATGTTTTCGTTGTCTTATCTTCTTGCGCCCGTAACTGTGCAACAGGCGCTGCGCGTCTCTCTATGTAGAGCCTGACGGGCACCTGTTCATACCGTTTTCTAGATAAACTTGGAGGTTTTCATGGCTGTCGCTGCCAACAAACGTTCGGTAATGACGCTGTTTTCCGGGCCGACCGACATCTTTAGCCATCAAGTACGTATTGTCCTGGCTGAGAAGGGTGTCAGCGTCGAGATCGAGCAGGTGGATATGGGCAATCTGCCACAGGATCTGATCGACCTCAACCCCTATCGCACGGTGCCGACGCTGGTTGACCGCGAGCTGACGCTGTATGAATCTCGCATCATCATGGAGTACCTTGATGAGCGCTTCCCACATCCGCCGCTGATGCCGGTCTACCCGGTTGCCCGTGGTGAGAGCCGCCTGTTTATGCACCAGATCGAGCGTGACTGGTACTCCCTGTTGTATAAGATCGAGAAAGGCAGCGCTCAGGAGGCGGACGCCGCCCGTAAACAGCTGCGTGAAGAGCTGCTGGCTATCGCTCCGGTCTTCTCCCAGAAACCGTTTTTTATGAGCGATGAGTTCAGTCTGGTGGACTGCTATCTGGCACCGCTGCTGTGGCGTCTGCCGGTGCTGGGCATCGAGCTGAGTGGCGCCGGTGCCAAAGAGCTGAAAGGCTATATGACACGCGTCTTTGAGCGCGATGCTTTCTTGGCCTCGCTAACCGAGGTTGAGCGTGAAATGCGTCTGCATACCCGGGGCTGATGATGGAACTGTCGCAAATGTCACCGCGCCGTCCCTTCCTGCTGCGCGCTTTTTATGACTGGCTGTTGGATAATCAGCTGACGCCGCACTTGGTGGTGGATGTGCACTGTGCCGGTGTGATGGTGCCGATGGAATACGCGCGCGATGGGCAGATTGTCCTGAATATCGCTCCACGCGCCGTCGGTGCGCTGGAGCTGGCCGATGATGCGGTGCGCTTTAACGCCCGCTTCGGCGGCGTGCCGCGTCAGGTATATGTGCCCATGGCAGCGGTGATGGCTATCTATGCGCGTGAAAACGGTGCCGGTACGATGTTTGAGCCTGAAGCTGCCTATGAACAGGATACCGATGAGACCCGCATCGAGGCGGAGAACGATGAGCCGCCAATGATGTTGATCGATGGCGATCGCTCGCCGGATAACAAGGCGCCCGCTGACGATGACGGCGGCGATGAGCCTCCGCCGCGTGGCCGTCCGGCCCTACGCGTGGTTAAATAACGCGGACGTCAATAAAAACCGGGATTCGATCCCGGTTTTTTTGTTGAAAACCCCCTGCTAAGCAGGGGGTTTTGTTTTGTTCTCGTGTAGCCCGTGGGAAAAAAGAAAAAAGTGTGATGCCCTGCATAGGGGGCAGGACGATCACACGTCAAAGAGGATGGCGGACATCGCCAGCAGGGGTATGCCGGGAGCCATGGCCAGAACCGCTGTTATTTCTCTTCCTTAAGACAGTCGCGGTGCAGCTTGACGACGACTTTCCTAATGGGGTCTGACGTCCGGCTGATACAGCCGGGCTTATGGGGCTCTCCGGGGAGAAAGACCGCAAACATCCCCGGCGTCATGATCAGGCGCTGCGGCTGCATCATGGCGGCACACAGCTGATAGTCTCCTTCCTGCTGGTACGGTTGGCATTCGCGCGCCTGGCCCGCCATGGCAAAGTCGATGCGCTCTTCGCCCTGCAGCACCAGCTGAATATCCAGATAGTCGCGGTGTATCTCGCCCAGTTTCTCCTCCGCCCCCAGTGGCGTCAGCGTCATGACATTCATGTACAGCTGCTCTCCATCGATGGGGTGGGTGCCGTTTTCCAGATGTGCTGCTCCGGCCTCCAGCGCGCGCTGCAGCGCCCGGCGAATGGGATTCGGTAGGTCGCCGCGCTGGGTTAAATCATCAAGATGTCCAAGTATCATATCGTTTCTCTCCGACTCCAGAGCGCCGCACCGATCAGGCCGGCATCGCGTTGATGGCGGGCTGGATACAGCGTGGTGTGGTAAGCGTGCGGCAGCTGCCGCAGAAAATACTGAACCTGAGCCAGATAGTCTGGCGCCAGGCCGACGCTGCCACCGATCACCGCGCACTGGATATCCAGCGTGGCCCGCAGATCGGCGATCAGCTGGGCGATCGCCTGCGCAGAGCGGGCGATGAGTCGCTGTGCCTGGGCATCGTCAGCGGCGGCCCGCTGAAAAATAGCGCGGGCATCGAGGCCGGTCAGATCGCCCTGAGCCGCCGCGGCGATAGCCCGCCCTGAGGCGATGGACTCTACGCAGCCGCTGCGCCCGCAGCCGCAGCGTGGCCCCGCCGGATCGGCCAGGGTATGGCCAATGTGGCCAGCGAAGGCACCGCGTCCGATCTGAAGGCGACCGTTGAGCACCAGTCCGCCGCCGACGCCGGTCGATACCGTAATGAACGCCATATCCTGACCGCTGGGGGTCAGGGTAAGGTACTCTGACCAGGCCGCGGCCTGGGCATCGTTGAGAAGATAGCAGGGCAGCGCGCTGAGCCTCTCAATGCACTCCTGCAGAGGAAAACGGTCCAGCCCGCCCAGGTTATCGGGATTCAGGGCGCTGAGGATCCCCTGGTGAATAATGCCGGTAGAGGCGACGGCAACCCTGCCTGCCATTCCTCGATAGCGGGTGACTAGCTGGGAGAGCGCCTTCGTTAGGGCCTCCGGGTCACCGCTGACCGGCGTGGCGACCTCGCTGCGTTGGCTCAGCTGGCCGTTGGCATCGACCAACGCTGCCGCCAGCTTGGTTCCGCCCAGATCAATGGCCAGCGTATTCATGATGCGCCTCCGCCTGGAGAGCCTGGCAATACCACTGACAGATGTGCTCAATACGGGTGATGGCCGAGCCGACGGTGACAGCCCAGGCCCCTTGGGACAACGCCTGCGCCGCCTGTGCCGGCGTGTTGTAGCGCCCTTCGGCGATCACCCGGCACCCGGCGTTGCTCAGCGCGTGCACCAGCGCAAAATCGGGCTCGCAGGGCGTTTCTCCGTGGGTATAGCCGGAGAGCGTGGTACCGATAAAATCGCAGCCGAGGCGCTGACAGTACAGCCCATCCTCCAGCGAGGAGCAGTCGGCCATCGCCAGACGCCCATGGTGCTGTATTCGTGCCAGCAAGGCCTCCCGCCGCTCCGGGCGGGGACGCTGGGTGCCGTCAAAGGCGATGATATCGGCGCCGGCCTGAACCAGATCGTCAATATCGCGCAGGAAGGGAGTAATGCGTACCGGCGACTCATCCAGATCGCGTTTGATGATCCCGATAATCGGCAGGCTGACATGCGGGCGCACCGCCTGCAGGTTGGCCACGCCCTCGATACGCAGCGCGGCGGCTCCCGCCTGGGCCGCGGCCGTGGCCATGGCCGCGACGATCTCCGGGCTATCCATCGGACTCCCCGGCACCGGTTGACAGGAGACAATCAGGGCACCGTTGCGTTGAATATGCTGTTGCAGAGTGGTGAATACAGACATGGCACCTCACCTTGATTACGCTTTAAAATTGAACTCCATATGAATTTATATTATGGAGCAATACTCCATCAAGGTAAAATGCAGTAAAGCGTGAGTAGGGTCAAACTATCGTTGGTGAGTGTACCTCGGGGGAAAGCGGTGGCGGAGTTAAACTCCGCCAGTGGTTCAGCGGGGAGTAGAGGCGGTATGGTCTGCGGGCACCGCGCGGCGGCGCAGCAGATGGATAGCCCAGGCGACGCTCATGATCACCAGGATCGCAAAGCACAGCGCAAAGGCCAGGAAACAGGCCTGCGCCATATTCATAAACTGCATGGAGGGGATCAGATACCAGCCCTCCGCCTGCACGTACATGTCGATAAACCACTGCTGTACGCTGTCCAGCGCCACCCCCTGTGGCACCATCGGCGCATCATAACCGCAGTCGCCGGTCGGCTTAAACCAAGAGGGTGACCACTCGGCCAGGGGCAGCCCAAAGGGAAAGTGGGGATCGGTGGAGCATCCCTGTACGCCAAACAGCGCGTCCGGGCTGTGCACCGCATGATGGATCCCGTTCAATTTGATGGAGTACCCCATGCCGATGATGGCGCCATAGAAGGCGGCGATACAGCCGAACAGCTTCAGCGCCAGATTGCGGGGGTTGATCGCCGCGACCAGTCCGCCGATAACCATGACAAACATAGCAAAGCGGATATAGACGCACTGTTCGCAGGGGGCCATGTACAGGTAGATCTGAAAAAAGGCATGCGCCAGGACGATCAGCCCACCCATGGCCAGGGCCATCAGCAGCCAGAGAAAGCGCCGCTCCTGCCAGCGAACCAGCGTTTCGACCGGATTTTGGCGCAGGTCACTCCACATCTTTGCAGACATAGCGATCATCCTTAGGCTACTTGGCAGCCAGTTCTTTGACTAAATCGGCCATGGAGTCGACGGATTTGATACTCTTGGTCATGAGCAGATATTTACCGTTGACCACATAGGCCGGTACGCCCTGGATCTTGGCTACGTCGTAGGCGGAGGCCTTCCATTCACCCAGGGTATTTTGCACCGCGGGATCCTTCAGCCCCTCCTCCAGATCGGCATGGCTCAGGCCGGCGGCGTCCAGCCCGGTTTGGGTAAAGGCGGCCGGATCCTTGCCATCCTTCCAGCGCTCTTTTTTATCGTGGTAGGCCGCGTAGTAGGCAAACTTGGCCTTTTTGAACTGAGAGGCATCGTCGAAGATGGAGACGCCGGCGGTGCGATCCTTATTGAGCAGCACGGCGAGAATTTCGCTGCCCTGTGGTCCATAGACACCTTTGGTATCCAGGTGGTACGGCTCGAAGCGTACGACATCCTTAACCTTTTCGCTGACGGGGCCGGTGACTGCCTTGTCATACTTGTAGCAGAAGGGACAGTCATAGCTGAAGACTTTGATTAGGGTCTTCTGGGCGTTGGGGATCGGTTTTTCCAGCACCACGTAGTCTGTGCCTTCGCTAAAGGCGGCGGCGCCGAAGGCGCAGGTCAGCAGCGTGGCGCTCAGCAGGGCTTTAAGGTGTGTTTTACCCAGCGTTAAATGCATAGTGGAGACTCCTTTCCTAAAGCGATACGGAATGGGCGTACCCTGGGGTACGCCCATGGACGTTACAGGAACAGCCCCTGCGGCCGGATCAGCGCCGCACGGTAATGGGTTTGGTTAGCCTTATCGGACAGCACGTCCAGCTCGACCTTGACGTCTTTGGTCTTGTAGTCGATCTCATTTAGGCGACCGGTGGTCGGCTGGCCCGGCTCAAACAGATTGGTGGATCCGCCAAAGCTGAACATGGTGTCGCGATCCGGCTGGTATTCGACGATCGAGGTGATTGGGTTGTACCACTCATAGCCACGATCCTTGCCATACTCCCAGACTTGTTGCACGGTCATATTCTTTTCATCGATCTTGTACTCCACGATGCGCGAATATTTCATGGTGGGCAGCGCCGGCTGCTCCAGGTGGCGGCCATCGCCGTTGTCGAAGACCGTCAGGGTACCCTTGGGTGACAACCAGGCAGTGTGCTGGGTATAGGCGAAATCGAAATCGCTGTTTTCGCAGACGCCCTTGGCACTGCAGTTCAGCGGTTTATTTTGTGCATCAACCGGCTTGAGCAACTTGGCGGACAGTTTTTCGTTCCAGCCTTCGGACGGCGCCAGGATCCACTTCACCTGCTTGTCGCGGCCGATCTTGACGACACCCTGATGGCGTGAGGAGAGAATAATGCTGTCGTCCTTGGGATCGTAGGCGATGGAGTTAACGTGGGCCCAGTTACGGCCAGGGCCTACGCCCAGCGCATCGCCAAACGGTGTATCCGGTTCCAGCTTGGCCTGCTTACCGGCCTGATCCAAATCGACGTTAACGCAGACGGCACCGGCATCGAGCGCACCGAGCAGGCTGTCACGCAGCGGATCGAGGATCAGGTTAAGATCCCAGACATCGACCACCCTCCCAGATTTATCTACTTCCAGAATATGGTCACGGATCGTATGTACGCGCTGGCCGTCTTCACGGACATAGTTGCGTTTGCCGACGCGTAATAACACGGTGTCATTGGGCGTCTCCACTGATTCGTGGGTGGCATCAAGGTAGCCACGCGGCAGACGGTGGTTGTTAAGTACCTGACCCATCATGTCGAACTCATACCAGCGCTGTCCCTGTACCGCGGTAAAGGTACCGCGTGGGGTTTCCCTGATCCCCATCAGATAGCCACGTTTGTTCACGTCCACATCATGGGCGTTATATAGCGCATCCTGATTCAGCCACCAGCGATATTCGCCTTGGGTGTCGACAATAAAGGTAAAGGGCGCAATATCAAATGGCATAGAGCCGGTCGCCGGGTTGGCATCCAGCAGCCCGGCATTTTTATCTTTTTCACCGCTCCAGTGCAGATCAGATCCCTGAGGGGTAAAGGTATGGGTATTGACTAAATAGAGGCGGTCCTCAAACCCTTTGGCGACTTTAACCGGTTTCACCTGCTGTAAATCGGTGAGTGATCGGTTATCCATATATTTATTGACGATGGCAGATGTTCGAATGGTATAGCTATCTTTTTTGCGTTTTCCGGCTTCTATATATTCAATTGTGACTTGGTTATCATGTTTTTGATACAGGCCAAAGATAGGAATGCCATCATAGGTTAACAGGGACTGTTTACCGACGGGATAGCTGACGGCAACACCATTTTCCCCTTTCCCTAGCACGGTAACTTTGACATCGGAGATGGCGTGTCCATTCAGATTGATTAATGCCGTGAGCGGTGAGTTTCCATAGGGGTCAACGACGACGGAACCGAAGTTTCCCACGGCGGGCGCTGCCGGCATACCTGCAGCCTGAAGGGCGGGAGAGATGGCGCCGATGGCGAATGCAATGGCACCGGCGACCAGCGTTTTTCTGGTTGTGCTGAGCATGGTATTCTCCTGACTTTGCAATAAATCCATTTTTATCATCAGTGGACAGCCCGCATTGGATTGCATGCCGTCCGCGCTATCCCAAAAGGGGAATTCGATATCATCTACGCCACGGAGATGCAGTATAAATAGGGCGATGATGAGCAATGATAGGCGGTTATCATTGTCGTGATAAATAAGGTTATTACGCAGGTGAATGTATTTTATTAAATTCAATTCTATATAAATTATTTTTCTTAATATACTTTGTGATGCATATATGGCTGGCGATGTAATGTTATTATAATTTGATGTATGTCACGTAATTAACTGCAGGCTTTGTTTCTTCCATACCGATATTAGGTTATCTCTATTCGGAGTTAAATGCTTATTTTTGGATAACGATCATGCGTAAAGTGGATAATGTTGCCGTAGACAGTGAGCTATTGGCCCTGTTCCGCGCGCTGGCGGAGACGGGGTCTTTGACGCAGGCCGCAGGCCGGGTTGGGCTGAGTCAGGCGGCGGCTAGCCGGGCGTTAAGTAAGCTGCGCACCGTCTTTCAGGATCTGCTGTTTGTGAAGGGCGGTTATGGCATGCAGGCAACGCCGCGCGCCCGAGAGCTGATGCCACGGGTCACCGCTGCGCTGCAGGCTCTGGATCATTTAACGATGCCCTATGAGTTCGATCCGCAGACGCTACGGCGTACCCTGTACTTGGGGGCGGTGGACAACGGTGTCTGGATGATCTTTTCTCGGGTCGTTAAATCATTGTTTCAGCAGGCTCCAAACGCGCGAATTGAGATCTTGCCCATCGGTGACGATCTGTTTTCCAGCCTGAAGTTCGGTCGTATGGATCTGGCTATCTACCCGCTGATCGATATTCCGGCTGATTTTCATGAAGCCAACCTGTTTAAGACCACCTTTTCTTGCCTGGTTCGCCAGGGACATCCGCTGGCGCGCCAGATGCAGTGCGGTGAGGCGCCGACCTTAGCGCAGATCAATGCCTATCGTCGGCTGCAGGTGAGTCTGCACGACGGACAGCCTGGTGCCGTGGTGGGTAACGCTGTCCATCGTCAGGGAAAAGACTATGATATCGCCATGTCAGTGCCCTATTTTTTGGCCGCGCCGATGATCCTGGCGCAGACTGACTTTGTTCTGACCTTGCCTATTCAGACCGCCCGCCATTTTTCCCAGATGGCCAATCTGGCGATCCTGCCTTACCCAGATGGCGAGACCACCTTCTATACACGGTTGATCTGGCATCATCGGGTTCATCATGATCCGGTGATCCAGTGGCTGCGGGCACTGTTTTTGCGTTTTGCCTCGGAGGAGGCGGCGCTGGAGAATGTGCAGGATAACGCCGACGCAGCGGGATGCCACGTCGGTGCCGAGCGCTACACGCAGAGATAGCTCAGGATACCCTGCGCCGCCCGGCGTCCTTCTGCGATGGCGGTCACCACCAGATCGGAGCCGCGTACCGCGTCGCCGCCGGCGAAAATCTGCGGGTTACTGGTCTGGTGGGGATAGTCGCCGTGATCTGTGGCGACGATGCGTCCTTGGGCATCAAGATCCACGTCGTGCTCTGCCAGCCATGCCATGGCGTGTGGGCGGAAACCGAACGCCAGTAGCACCGCATCGGCTGCCAGCGTGACCTCGGTGTCGGGAATGAGGCGCACGGCATGTCGGCCGGCAGCGTCGGGATCCGCCAGCGCTGTTTGTGCCATGCGAACGCCGCACACCCGACCGGCGGCGTTGGTTTCGATGGCCAGTGGTTGCAGGTTGAAGCGGAACGCCGCCCCCTCCTCGCGGGCATTTTTCACTTCGCGCCGGGACCCGGGCATATTCTCCTCATCGCGGCGATAGGCACAGGTGACCTGGGTAGCCCCCTGGCGTAGGGCGCTGCGTACGCAGTCCATCGCGGTGTCCCCCCCACCGAGCACCACTACCCGTTTGCCATGCATAGAGACGTAAGGGGTCTGAGGATCCTCGGGATAGCCCATCAAATGGCGGGCTGTGGCGATAAGATAAGGCAGGGCGGAGTGTACGCCGCTGGCCTCCTCCTGCTCCAGCCCGCCGGGAAGAGCCTGATAGGTGCCGACACCGAGAAAGACTGCGTCAAACTGGCTCAGCAGGCTCTCCAGCGTGATATCGCGCCCGATCTCGGTGTTCATATGGAAACGGATCCCCATGGCGCTGAAAATTTCGCGCCGACGAACCATAACCTGTTTTTCCAATTTAAACGCGGGAATGCCAAAGGTGAGCAGCCCGCCAATCTCAGGGTGACGATCGAAGATCTCGGCCTGTACGCCACTGCGGGCCAGCACGTCGGCACAGGCAAGGCCTGCCGGGCCGGCACCGACGATGGCGACCCGTTTACCGGTGGGTTGTACACCGCTGAGATCAGGCATCCACCCTTCGGTCAGTGCTTTGTCGGTAATGTAGCGCTCCACATTGCCGATAGTGACGGCGCCGAACTCATCATGCAGCGTGCAGGCGCCTTCGCACAGGCGATCCTGCGGGCAGACCCGGCCGCACACCTCCGGCAGACTGTTGGTTTGGTGGCTGAGCGTCGCCGCATCCCAAATCCGTCCTTCGTTGACCAGCTTCAGCCAGTTGGGAATATAATTGTGCAGCGGACAGCGCCATTCGCAGTAAGGGTTACCGCAGGAGAGGCAGCGATCGGCCTGCGCTTGCGCCTGGCCGTCGGAGAAGGGTTCATAGATCTCGATAAATTCGCCCTGACGCTGCTTTAGCGGCTTTTTTGGCGGATCGATACGCTGTAGGTCGATAAACTGATAGACATTCTGACTCATGATTTCTCCGCCCCCTTATTGTGCCTGTACGCGCAGCTCGGCTGCGGAGCGGCTACGGTGCCCCAGCAGTGCTTTCACGTCGCTGGATTTTGGCTTGACTAAGATAAAGCGCGCAGCCCACTGCGACCAGTCGGCCAGAATGGCTTCTGCACGTCCGGAGCCTGTCAGCCGAACGTGCTCGGTGATCAGGCCGCGCAGGTGCTCCTCGTGGATGGGCAGCTCTGCCATTTCCAGCACCTCAACCAGCTCTGCGTTGACGCGCTGGCGGAACTCGCCGTCTTCATCAAGCACATAGGCAAATCCACCGGTCATGCCTGCGCCAAAGTTGATACCGGTGCGGCCTAACACGCAGACGATACCGCCGGTCATGTATTCACAGCCGTTATCTCCGATCCCCTCCACTACGGTGAGGGCGCCGGAGTTACGCACGGCAAAGCGCTCGCCGGCGCGCCCGGCGGCGAATAGCCTGCCTCCGGTGGCGCCGTACAGGCAGGTGTTGCCGATGATGCTGGCCTCATGGCTGCGGAAAGCGGAGCCGACCGGCGGGCGGATGACGATGCGGCCGCCTGCCATTCCCTTTCCGACATAGTCGTTGGCATCGCCGGTCAGGGTCAGCTCGAGTCCCGCGGCATTCCATACGCCAAAGCTCTGACCTGCGGTACCGCTAAACTGGATTTTCAGCGGCGAGGTGGCCATGCCCTGCTCACCGTAGCGTTCGGCGATGGCGCCGGAAAGCGAGGCGCCCACCGAGCGATCCGTGTTATGGATATCACAAAATAGCGCACGTCCCTGACGAGTTACGATATTGTCCTGTAGCTGAGAGAGCAGGCTTTGGTTGAGCTGCCCCGGATCGAAGGGGGGATTGCCTTCGCTGCAGTGCAGCCCCTTGCCTGGATGCGGCGTGGCCGTATGCAGCAGAGGCGCCAGATCCAGGCGGCTCTGCTTGGCGGTCTCCCCCTCCAACACCGTCAGCAAGTCGGTACGGCCGATCAGATCCACCAGACGGCTGACGCCCAGCTGCGCCATCAGCTCGCGGGTTTCCCGCGCAATAAAGTGGAAGTAGTGGGTCACGCGCAGCGGCAGGCCGTGGAAGTGGTCGCGGCGTAGCTTTTCATCCTGGGTGGCGACGCCGGTAGCGCAGTTATTGAGGTGGCAGATCCGCAGATATTTGCAGCCCAGCGCCACCATAGGGCCGGTGCCGAAGCCGAAGCTTTCCGCGCCGAGGATCGCGGCTTTGATGATATCGGCGCCGCTCTTCAGACCGCCGTCCACCTGCAGGCGGATTTTATGGCGTAGCCCGTTGGCCACCAGCGCCTGCTGGGTCTCCACCAGGCCGAGCTCCCAGGGACACCCCGCATGTTTCACGGAGGAGAGCGGGCTGGCGCCGGTGCCGCCGTCATAGCCCGCGATGGTGATCAGGTCGGCATAGGCCTTGGCGACCCCGGTCGCGATGGTGCCCACGCCTGGTTCAGAGACCAGCTTGACAGAGATCAGCGCCCGCGGATTGACCTGTTTGAGATCGAAGATCAGCTGCGCCAGATCTTCGATAGAGTAGATATCGTGGTGCGGCGGGGGAGAGATCAGCGTGACGCCGGGCACCGAATAGCGCAGTCGGGCAATGTACGGGGTCACCTTATCGCCGGGCAGTTGACCCCCTTCGCCCGGCTTGGCGCCCTGCGCCACTTTAATCTGGATCACATCGGCGTTGACCAGATAGGCGGGCGTGACGCCGAAGCGCCCGGAGGCGACCTGTTTGATACGCGAGGCTTTATCGGTGTTGTAGCGCGCCGGATCCTCGCCGCCCTCACCGGAGTTGGAGAAGCCGCCCAGGCCGTTCATCGCCTGGGCCAGCGCCTCATGGGCCTCGGGGCTCAGCGCGCCGATGGACATGGCCGCCGTATCGAAGCGTTGGAACAGGGTGCTTTCCTCCTCAACCTGCTCCAGTGCAAGGGGCTGCGCAACGGGACGCAGCGCCAGCAGATCGCGCAGGGTAGTGATTGGACGCTGGTTGACCAGGCTGGCGTAACGCTGGTAGTCGCGATAGTCGCCGCTCTGGACCGCCTGCTGTAGGGCCCGTACTACGTCAGGGTTGTAAGCGTGATACTCACCGTCGTGGACATATTTCAGCAGCCCACCCTGCTCCAAGGGCTGGCGTGCCAGCCAGGCGCGGCGGGACAGATTGTGTAGATCTTGCTGGAAGTCGCTGAAAGCGGCTCCACCGATGCGGCTGACGACACCGGGGAAGCACAGATCGCAGATATCGGGATGAAGGCCGACGGCCTCAAACAGCTTGGAGCAGCGGTAAGAGGCCACCGTTGAGATACCCATTTTGGACATGATCTTGTACAGCCCTTTATTGATCCCGTTGCGGTAGTTCAGCATGACCTGACGGTAGCTGCGTGTGATGGCTCCGCAGTCCACCAGCTTGGCTAAGGTTTCATAGGCCAGATAGGGGTAGATTGCGGTGGCGCCAAAGCCAAGCAGTACGGCAAAGTGATGCGGATCGCGGGCGCCGGCGGTTTCGACGATGATGTTGGCGTCGCAGCGCAGGCTATGTTCGACCAATCGCTGCTGTACCGCCCCGACGGCCATCGGCGCCGGGATCGGCAAACGCCGGGCGCTGATGGCGCGATCGGATAGAACCAGCAGCACCGCGCCATGGCGTACCTGCGCTTCGGCCTCGTCGCACAGGGCGGCGAGTGCCTGCTGCAGATCCCTCTGCTCGGGATCGAAGGTGATATCCAGGGTTTCGGCGCGATAGTGCTCTTTCTCCTGTCCGGTCAGCTGGGCGAAGTCAGAGTAGAGCAGCACCGGCGACTTAAAATTAAGGCGGTGCGCCTGTCCCTCGGCTTCGCAGAAGACGTTCATTTCTCGCCCGATGCTGGTGGAGAGCGACATGACGTGGGCTTCGCGCAGCGGATCGATGGGCGGATTGGTGACCTGGGCGAACTGTTGGCGGAAGTAATCATAGATTAGACGCGGGCGGCTGGAGAGGACGGCAAAGGGCGTATCGTCGCCCATTGAGCCGGTTGCTTCCTGGCCATTCTCCCCCAGCACCCGTAGGATCTGGTCGATCTCTTCCTGACTGTAGGCAAACTGTTTTTGGTAGGTGAGCAGCGCCGCATCGTCCAGCGTGCGGCTGCCGACCTGCTCATCGGGCAGATCCTCAAAGGGGATCAGGCGCCGGACGTTTTTCTCCATCCATTCGCGATAGGGATGGCGGCTTTTCAGGTCGTCGTCGGTTTCCCGCGAGTGCAGGATCTGCCCGGCGCGGGTATCGATTACCATCAGTTCGCCGGGACCGACGCGCCCTTTCTCCACCACTTCATCCGGCTGATAATCCCAGATTCCCACCTCCGAGGCGCAGGTGATCAGCCTGTCTTTGGTTATCACATAGCGCGCCGGACGCAGGCCGTTACGATCCAGGTTACAGGCGGCGAAGCGTCCGTCTGACATCACGATGCCGGCCGGGCCATCCCATGGCTCCATATGCATCGAGTTAAAGTCGAAAAAGGCGCGTAGGTCGGGATCCATGTCCGGGTTGTTCTGCCAGGCCGGCGGCACCAGCAGACGCATAGCGCGCACAATGTCCATTCCCCCGCTTAACAGCAGCTCCAGCATATTGTCGAGGGAGCTGGAGTCAGAGCCAGTTTCGTTGACAAAAGGGGCGGCGTCATGCAGATCGGGGATCAGCGGCGTCTTAAATTTGTAGGTACGCGCCCGTGCCCACTGACGATTACCGGTAATGGTGTTGATTTCGCCGTTGTGTGCCAGATAACGAAACGGCTGTGCCAGCGGCCAGCGCGGCACGGTGTTGGTCGAGAAGCGCTGGTGGAACAGGCAGATGGCCGACTCCATACGCAGGTCGGCCAAATCGTGGTAAAAGCGCGGCAGATCGGCTGGCATGCACAGCCCTTTGTAGATGGTGACCAGATTCGAGAGGCTGCAGACATAGAAATCGGGATCCTCGATGCGTTTTTCTATGCGTCGACGGGCGATAAACAGACGGCGCTCCAGATCCCGCGGGCGCCATCCGGCCGGGGCGTTGATGAAGATTTGCGCAATGTGTGGCATGGAGGAACGCGCGATGTCACCCAGCACCTCTTGATTGACGGGGACGTCGCGCCACCCCACGATGGAGAGGGTCTCGTTCTGTAGCTCCTCCTCAACGATGCGTCGGGCGGTGCTTGCCCGCTCTTCGTCGCGGCTGAGGAACAGCATGCCGACGGCATAGTTCTTGGCCAGCCGCCAGCCGCGCTCTTCCGCCACCATGCGCAGGAAGCGATCGGGCTTTTGTAACAGCAGGCCGCAGCCGTCACCGGTTTTGCCGTCGGCGAGGATTGCGCCGCGGTGCTGCATGCGTGCCAGCGCATGAATTGCGGTACGCACGACCTTGTGACTCGGTTCGCCTTCTATATGGGCAATCAGCCCGAAGCCGCAGTTGTCCCGTTCATGGGATGCATCGTACAACATATTCAGTGAACCTCCCCAAGCTCTGCGCGGCCCCCACCGCCGGGCACAGTGGCCTGTGGCTGGCAGGTTTTCGGTCGTTTGACCGGGGGCGCCCATCGGGAAACCGCCTGCATCAGTATTCACAAGCACACTGTCACACGTTGCGAGAGGATCGTAACTAACTGGATAACTATGATGTGATGTTGTGTCCATCCGGAAGGGTGTTGTTTTTATTTCCGGCGGCATTTCAACTTATCGGGAAAGATTTCGTAGGTCAAATGTGGCCTGCATCACAGTTCACGGGGGCGTCAAATGTGATATTTGATTGATTTTTAACGGAAACATGCAAAAAAGAGACCTGGCGTGACGCTGGGGGAGAGCTGAGGGTGTATACTTGGTAATACTGTTAAATTAGCTTAATTGTTATTCAATATGCTATTTAAATAGTTTAATATAGATTGATATGTCGTAAAAAAAGAATATTTTGATGATTAATTTTGTTTTTCTCTCATGAGATTATTTTGGCGCGGATCGCTACAGAGAGCCGCGTTTTTCCTCGAACACGGGTGAATTTAAAGTCATTTAAATTACAATTTTATGCGATTTTGGTGCGAAAGGATCTCCGTTGACGCGTAAAAAAGTGGCCTAGAGTATAATGGCAGAACTTGCCAGCGGGTTATATAAGGCTTTTTTACTATTATGCAGTTGCAGCAATTGGTCAATATGTTCGGCGCCGACCTACAGCGCCGCTATGGGGAAAAAATTCATAAGCTCACGCTGCACGGTGGATTTAGCTGCCCTAACCGCGATGGAACGCTGGGCCGCGGCGGCTGTACGTTTTGCAACGTGGCCTCCTTTGCCGATGAACAGATGCAACGGCGTAGCATCGCCGAACAGCTGGAGGCGCAGGCGCGCAAGGTCAACCGGGCGCGGCGCTATCTGGCCTATTTCCAGGCCTATACCAGCACCTATGCCGAGGTCTGCATCTTACGTGATATGTATCGGGAGGCTCTTCAGCAGGCCGATATGGTCGGTCTGTGCGTCGGTACGCGTCCTGACTGCGTACCGGAGAGCGTGCTGGATTTGCTGGCAGAATACCGTGAGCAGGGTTATGAGGTGTGGCTGGAGCTCGGGCTGCAGAGCGCCAGTGAGAAGACGTTGCGCCGGATTAACCGCGGACATGATTTCGCCTGCTATCAGCGCACGACCCGCGCCGCCCGGGCGCGTGGGCTGAAGGTATGCAGTCACCTGATCGTTGGGTTGCCCGGTGAGACGCAGGCGGACTGTCTCAGTACGCTGCAGCGGGTGGTGGAGACCGGCGTCGAGGGGATCAAGCTACATCCGTTGCATATTGTGACCGGCAGCGTACTGGCCAAGGCCTGGCAGGCCGGACGCCTGCAGGGGCTGACATTAGATCGCTATGTCCACACCGCCGGAGAGATGATCCGCCACACGCCGCCAGAGGTCATCTATCACCGAATTTCTGCCAGCGCCCGCCGCCCCACGCTGCTGGCACCCCAGTGGTGCGAGAACCGTTGGACCGGGATGGTCGCTATTAATAACTATCTGCTGGAGTACGGCGGCCAGGCTTCCGCGCTGTCCTAGCCTTGCCCTCCTGCGTAGATTTTACGGTATGATTAATGACTTATCCTATTAGGCGACCGGCGTTGCCATGCGGGGCCAATATGAGCGTATCGGCTTCGGTGACGTCGTAAGGGGCGTGCCGCGTCGGCTCACGTTAGAGCGTCTGTCTGGATAGGTTTACACCGAGACAATTGCCGGGGGAGTGCAAGATGAAACAAATTCGGGTATTGGCCCAGTATTACGTTGATTTAATGGTAAAACTTGGGCTGGTGCGCTTCTCCATCCTATTGGCATCGGCGTTGGTGCTGCTGGCTATGGTGGTGCAGATGGCGGTGACCATGCTACTGCGTGGTCAGGTGGACAGCATTGACGTGGTGCGCTCGGTCTTCTTTGGCCTGCTGATCACGCCCTGGGCCGTCTATTTTCTGTCGGTGGTGGTGGAGCAGCTGGAGGAGTCGCGCCAGCGCCTGAGTAAGCTGGTGAATAAGCTGGAGGAGATGCGCCATCGCGATCTGAAGCTAAATCAGCAGCTCAAGGATAATATCAGACAGCTTAACCAAGAGATTGCCGATCGCGTCAAGGCCGAAGAGGCCCGCCTGCAAGTGCTGGATACCCTGCAGCATGAGATCGATCAGCGCGAACTGGCGCAGGTTGAGTTGGAGCAGCAGTCGGCGCTGCTGCGTTCATTCCTCGACTCCTCTCCGGATCTGGTCTACTACCGTAATGAGAATGGTGAGTTTTCCGGCTGTAATCGGGCGATGGAGCTGCTGACCGGTAAGAGTGAAAAGCAGCTGATTGGACTGACGCCACGCGATGTGTACGATCAGGATATTGCCCAGAAGGTCATCGAGACCGATGAGAAGGTCTTCCGCCATAATGTTTCCCTCACCTACGAGCAGTGGTTGGTCTATCCCGACGGGCGTAAGGCCTGCTTTGAGCTGCGTAAGGTACCCTTCTATGATCGGGTGGGTAAGCGTCATGGCCTGATGGGTTTTGGCCGTGATATCACGGAGCGCAAGCGTTATCAGGATGCCCTGGAGAACGCAAGTCGTGACAAAACCACCTTTATCTCGACCATAAGCCATGAGCTGCGTACCCCGCTGAACGGGATCGTCGGCCTCAGCCGTATCCTGCTGGATACCGAGCTGAATGAGGAGCAGCTGAAATACCTGAAGACCATTCACGTCAGCGCGATAGCGCTGGGGAATATTTTCAATGACATTATTGAGATGGATAAACTTGAGCGGCGCAAGGTGCAGCTGGATAACCAGACTATCGATTTTACTGGCTTTCTGACAGATCTGGAGAATTTGTCCGGGCTATTGGTACAGCCGAAGGGGTTGAGCTTTACGTTGGCGCCGGATCCCGCGCTGCCGCACAAGGTGATGGTGGATGGGACGCGCCTGCGCCAGATCCTGTGGAACCTGATCGGTAATGCCGTCAAGTTCACTCAACGCGGCGGCGTCAGCGTTCGTGTCTGGCGTGAGCAGCAGGATAAACTGCTGTTTGAGGTGCGCGATACCGGCATTGGTATTCCTCCAGAGGAGCAGGATAAGATCTTTGCCATGTACTATCAGGTGAAAGATATGCACGGCGGTAAACCGGCCACCGGCACCGGTATTGGGCTGGCCGTCTCCAAGCGTCTGGCTCAGACCATGGGCGGCGATATTGTGGTGAGCAGCGTAGCAGGAGAGGGGGCCTGCTTTACCCTTAGCATCTGTGCACCGGTTGTCGAAGAGACGTTAAGCGAGCCTCTCGCTGAAGAGGAGATGCCGCTGCCAGCGCTGCACGTCCTGCTGGTTGAAGATATTGAGCTGAATGTGATCGTCGCGCGCTCGGTGCTGGAGAAGATGGGTAACAGCGTTGATGTGGCAATGAGCGGCACTGAGGCGCTGGCCATGTTTGCGCCACAGGAGTATGACCTGGTGCTGCTGGATATCCAGTTGCCGGATATGACCGGCCTGGATATCGCCCGCACGCTGTGCCGACGTTATGGAAAAACGGCGCTGCCGCCGCTGGTGGCATTGACTGCTAATGTATTGAAGGATAAGAAAGAGTATCTGGATGCAGGGATGGATGATGTGCTGAGCAAGCCGCTGGCCGTACCGGCGTTGACGGCGGTGATCCACCGCTTTTGGGACAGTACCCCGTTGACGGTGCTAGAGGATGGAGAGCCTCATGCGCACGATCTCTGTGAGCTGCTGGATACCGAGATGCTGCAGCAATATCTGGATCTGGTCGGTCCACAGCTGATCGAGCAGAGCTTGGCGGTATTTGAGAGGATGATGCCAGGCTATCTATCGGTGCTGGAATCCAATATGACCGCCCGCGATCAGAAGGGGATCACCGAAGAGGGGCACAAGATTAAAGGTGCCGCAGGCTCTGTAGGATTGCGCCATTTACAGCAGCTGGCTCAGCAGATCCAGACGCCGACACTGCCAGCCTGGTGGGACAATGTGCAGGAGTGGATTGACGAACTGAAACAGGAGTGGCGCCACGACGTGCAGATTTTACGCGACTGGGTAGTGCAGACTAATAAAAAATGACCCCGACGGAGTCGGGGTGCGCAACGACTGCGCCAACACCAGGGAAATCGGATATTTACGCATAGTTGATGAAAGAAATTATCAAGAAAAAGTTGCGTAAATAGAGCTAATCGGTTCGACGCACTGCGTCACCAACATACCAATAAGTGGCTTATGAATGTTAGTTCATTCATTTGAATGTGTGATGTGTTCGTTTTTTTGCCAATACAAAGCCGTGGAGTATTGACTTCCCCTAAAGTAGTTACTAGTGCACAGGGCGCAGAAATTGCATGGATGCAGCGTAAAATTCGAATAGTTAATTATATTTAATCATTTGGTATTTTCCCTTGCCACACGAGGGGCCAGGGAGCCCATTCACCGATAATAAGGAGAAGCGATGAAACGAGTCGGCGTAGTACTCAGTGGCTGCGGGGTATTCGATGGGAGTGAGATCCACGAGGCGGTATTAACGCTGCTGGCACTGTCTCGAATCGGGGCCCAAGCGGTGTGCTTGGCGCCGGATCGGGAGCAGATGCAGGTGATCGATCATCTACACAGAGAGCCGGTTGCGGAGCGGCGTAACGTTTTGGTGGAGGCGGCGCGTATTGCCCGTGGCGATGTGACATCGCTGGCGCAGGCGGATGCCAGCCAGCTGGATGCGCTGATCGTACCCGGTGGATTCGGCGCGGCTAAAAATCTCAGTAGCTTTGCGACGGATGGCGCGGAGTGCAGCATCGATCCGGCGCTGCAGCGCCTGGTCACGAGTTTGCATCGCGACGGAAAGCCGTTGGGGTTCATGTGCATTGCGCCGGCGCTGCTGCCCAGGCTGCTGGGCGTTCCGGTGCGGGTAACCATCGGTAATGATGCTGCCACTGCCGCCGCGATTGAGGCAATGGGCGGGGAGCACGTGGCCTGTGTAGTGAATGATATTGTGGTAGACGAGGTGCAGCGGGTCGTGACGACGCCGGCCTATATGCTGGCCAATACGATCGCCGAGGCAGCGGAGGGGATCGATAAGCTGGTCACACAGGTTCTGGATATGACCCGATGAGCCAAACGGCAGCGTCGCGCCGGGTGTTTCAGCACCTCTGGTGTTGGGGTCGCCGCCTGGTGTTCGCGTTGCTGGGAGCATGGATTGCCGCGCTGTTGATTTTTGCCGTGCTGCCGGTGCCCTATTCCTCGGTGATGGTACAGCGGCAGATCGGAGCTTGGTTGCACGGTGACTTTAGCTATATTGCCTACCAGACCTGGCGGCCAATGTCGCAGATAGCGCCACAGATGGCGCTGGCTGCGATCGCTGCGGAGGATCAGTCGTTTCCCCAGCACTGGGGATTTGATCTCACTGCGATCGGACAGGCGCTGGACAGCGCGGATGAAGAGGGAAGCCCGCTGCGTGGCGCCTCGACGCTGTCGCAACAAACCATGAAAAACCTGCTGCTGTGGGACGGCCGCAGCTGGCTGCGTAAAGGGCTTGAGGCGCCATTGACACTGGCGGAAGAGCTGGTATGGAGCAAGCGGCGTATTTTAACGGTTTACCTGAATATTGCGGAGTTTGGCCCCGGCGTATTCGGGGTGGAGGAGGCAGCCCAGCGCTATTTCCATAAGTCGGCCCGTCGGCTGACGGCGGGAGAAGCGGCGCTGCTGGCAGCAGTGTTGCCTAACCCGCATCGCTTCAGCGTGCGCGCGCCGTCGCGCTATGTTTTGCAACGTCAGCGCTGGATCCTGCGCCAGATGCACCAGCTGGGCGGCGAGGCCTTTTTACAGCGCTACGATCTGCATTAGCCGCCGATAAAAATCCCCGCTGCAGCGGGGATTTTAGGCTATCTCGTTGTTATTTCAACAGTGTGAAAGCGGTAGTGACATGTTTCACCCCGCTGACTTTACTGGCCGTTTGCGCGGCAGCCTGGCCCTCTTTGGGGGTCACCAGCCCCAGCAGGAAGACCTCGCTATTTTCGGTGGTTACTTTCACATTGGTAGATTTCACCTGATCGCTGGCCAGCAGCTGGGAGCGTACTTTGGTGGTGATCCAGGCATCAGCTGAGGCTGTACCCAGGCTGACAGGTTGACCTAAGCGGACCTCATTATAGACGGCCTTGGTGCCTTCAACGCCCATTGCGATCTGCTTGGCGCGGCTAATCAGCGCTTGGCTTGGCGCCTGACCGGTCAGCAGAACCTGCCCCTGATAGGCAGTTACCACAACTCGCGCTTCTTTCTTCAGCTGGGCATCTTTGCTCAGTGCGTTGGAGATACGGGCCTCCAGCGTGCCATCGTCGACCTGGGTACCCACGCTGCGGGGATCGCTGGCCGCCTGGGTTGCTACGGTCGCACTGCCGATCACGGCGGCGACACAGCCTTGCAGTAGCAGGGCGCTGAGGACGACCAGCGCGGGAAAACATCGGGTTAAGGAAAAACGCATCGTCATGACGACTCCTTCAGTCAGCCTGATGAGGAAACAGGGTATTATCAATTAAATCGCACAGGCAGTTGACGGTCAGCATATGCATCTCCTGGATTCGGGTACTGTGGTGCGACGGGATACGGATCTCCACATCCTGCTGCCCCAGCAGACCAGCCAACTCGCCGCCGTCATAGCCGGTCAGCGCCACGATCGTCATATCACGGGTTACCGCCGCTTCGACCGCCTTGACGATATCACGGCTATTGCCCCGGGTTGAGATAGCCAGCAGCACGTCTCCTGCATGGCCCAGGGCACGTACCTGTTTGGCATAGATCTCATCGTGCAGGCGATCGTTGCCTATGGCGGTTAAGACCACACTATCGGCATTTAGTGCGATGGCCGGCAGGCTTGGACGCTCGGTTTCAAAGCGATTTATCAGCGTCGCGGCGAAATGCTGGGCGTTGGCACCGGAGGCGCCGTTGCCGCAGCACAGAATTTTATTGCCGTTCAGCAGTGATTGCACCAGCGTCAGCGCCGCGCGGGAAATGGCATCGGGCAGGGCTTCCGCTGCGGCAATTTGCGTTTGTATGCTTTCAGTAAAACAGCCTTTAATTCTTTCCAGCACAGTAAGTGTCCATTTATTTGGAAAAGCCTGAAAAGCGTGATGTGCTTCAGACAAATGCATTGGGCAGCCATTGTAACTGGCTGCCGGTGATTGCCAAAACGTCAAAACGACAATCGGCCGTTTCTATGCTCTGATTTCGCACCGCCAACCAGTGTGCCGCGCAGCGCTGTAGACGCTGACGCTTACGGCTATCAATGCTGGCGGCTGCGTCGCCGTAGCAGGCTGTTTTCCGGTAGCGCACCTCGACAAAGACCCAGGTGGCACCATCGCGCATAATCAGATCGATCTCACCGCCGCGTAGACGTACGTTGGCGGCGTAAAAACGCAGCCCGGCCCGCTCCAGATAGCGGCGCGCCCGTTGTTCATGGTACGCGCCGATCTGGTGAGCGGTTACAGAACCGGAACGATGCTGCCTTTCTGGTACTGCAGCCACGGCAGTTTCCGCTGGATGACGCAGTTGTCGCTGGCGCTCAGCGTACCTGTTGCTCCCTGAACCTGGAAGCCGGGGATCTGACGCAGCTGGGCGAAGTGGTTGGCCAACGTCCAGGCGTCAGCTCCCATGGCATACAGCCGCATCAGCGAATAGTCGTTGCGGTACTGGGCCGGCGCCTGCTGCAGAATGGCTGGATCGCTGCCGGCCAGCAGCGGAATATCGCTGAATTGAACACCCTCCATTTCCAAGCGGAAATCGGGACCGGCGCCCGCTTGATAGCTGCGTGAACTGGCATACAGACTGATGCCGTTATGGGTACCGTTGGCCAGATCGATCATCGGTTTGATCAGGGTGATCTCGGCCGGCGTCGCAATGATATAGACGGCGTCCACGCCGCCGCCGCTGGCTACCGGAGGCTGCACCGGCGCAGGGATGGTCAGGCCGGCAATCGTCACCGAGGTCGGCTGGGCAGGTGTGATGCTGACCGGCTGGCCGGTCAGACGGATCCCTGTACCGCTATTGATGGTGCTGCGTAGCTCGGCGCTGGATCCGAAGGTTTGCCGCAGTACGCTGCCGCCGCCCAACGACTGCCATTCGGTGGCAAAGGCCTTCGCGACGCGATCGCCCAGCGGGTTGCGCGGGATCAGCAGCAGCGGAGTGCGCTTACCCTGAGCCCAGATATGCCGCGCGGCATCGCGCGCCTCATCCTCCGGTGACAGCGCGAAATAGCAGATGTTGGGATGGTTCTGTACCTGCTCGGGCTGGTTGAGCGCCAGAATATTCAGCGGAGTAGAAATGGTATTGAGTTGATCCACGTTGTTTTTCAGCAGCGGCCCGATGACCAGGCTGACACCGGCCTGCTGTGCCTGGCTCAGCAGCTCGGGCAGCGGCTGGCTGCTGGTATCATAAACCTGAATATGCGCGTCGGGATTTCCCGGGCTGACGCTGGGCGCGATCGGATCGCCAGCGGCATCGAGTGGCGGCAGCGCGGCGCTGTCGGCAGGGAGCACGGACGCCGTGGCGTCTGCGCTCTGGGTGCTGGTGCTGACGGCACCGGCGGCGTTAACGTCAGGTTGTGCCGGGGCGTCTACCTGTGCTGTCGGCGTACCGTCGGTCGTCACGGCGGCGCTATTCTGGTTAAATGCGCCGTTTTTCGCAGCGTTGAAGCCAGCCTCAATGGCGTCAGAGAAGACTTTGGCCTGACCGTTCAGGGGCAGCAGCAGTGCAATGCTGGCGGTAGAGTCCGACTGCAGGTGCAGGATATTGTCCAGCGCGGAGGGCAGCATTGTTGCCGCCGGGTTATTGGGATAGCGGGTCTGCCACTCTTTGATCGCGGCTTTGAGCAGCGCCGGATCCTGGCGGTTATCCTGATATAACCGCAGCAGATCCAGCCAGCCGCGCAGAATATCTTCGTTGGCGTTGATCACCATACTGTTGAGGTCGGCCGGGGTCAGGGTGTTCAGCGCGGTCCAGGTGGCATCAATATTGGACTTGCGCTGATTCTCCTGCGTCAGCAGCGGTTGTAGCGCGATATAGGCGCGGATTTGTGCCAGAGTGGTCTTCCCCTGCACAGCGGCGATAACTGCCTGATAGTAGCGCAGCTGTTGTGCCTGGCTGAGCAGGGAGATATCCAGCTTGCTCAGGATAGCCTGTGCCTGCTGGGGAGCATGCCGTGCAATCTCCAGTTCGGCGCTGACCAGGCGTTGTTCCAGCTGCTGAGCCTCGGTTAACTGGGACGGTAGCTGGCCGAGCAGGTCGTCCGCCTGAGGTAGCTTGCCCTCCCGCAGCAGTGCACGAATGGCAAGTAATTGCCAGTCAGCCTTGCTATCATCGCTGCTTTGCTGCATCTGCTGCAAATAGTAGTCGGCAGAGGCGGTTGCTTCGCTCTGAACGGGGGCCGGTGGCGTGGTAGATATGCGCCCGGAACAGGCGGCCAGCAGAGTGGCGGCCAAAACCAACGGGATGAGTCGTCCGGACTTGGTGCGGACAGTGATTGAGGAAAGCATACTGTACCCAGTAAATTTTTTCAGAATGCTCAATATTAAATCGACAAACCGGATGAAACAATGAATCAAAACGATCATGCTGCCATTTCTGCGGCGACGCTGTACGTGGTGCCGACGCCGATTGGTAACCTCGGAGACATTACCCAGCGGGCGTTGGAGACGCTGAAAGCGGTCGATTTGATAGCGGCGGAAGATACCCGTCATACGGGAATGCTGCTACAACATTTTGCCATAAATGCGCGCTTCTTTGCATTGCATGACCATAACGAGCAACAAAAAGCGGATCAGCTACTGGCTAAACTGCGCGAGGGGCAGAGTATTGCGCTGGTCTCTGATGCCGGTACGCCGCTGATTAACGATCCCGGCTATCACTTGGTGCGCCGCTGTCGCGAGGCCGGTATCCGGGTGGTGCCGCTGCCGGGCGCCTGTGCGGCGATCACCGCACTGAGTGCGGCGGGTGTGGCGTCAGATCGCTTCTGCTACGAGGGTTTTTTACCCGCCAAGGGAAAAGCGCGGCGCGATCGGCTGCGTGGCCTGCAGCAGGAGGCCCGTACGCTGATCTTCTACGAGTCGACCCATCGCCTGCTGGAGAGTTTGGCGGATATGGTCAGTGAACTGGGTACCGATCGCTATGTGGTGTTGGCACGCGAATTGACCAAAACCTGGGAGAGTATTCATGGCGCGCCGGTGGCTGAGCTGCTGGCCTGGGTGCAGCAGGATGAGAATCGGCGTAAGGGCGAGATGGTGCTGATCGTCGAGGGATACCAGGCGGATGAAGAGGTGCTGTCGCCCGAGGCGCTGCGTACGCTGGCGCTGCTACAGGCAGAGCTACCGCTGAAAAAGGCGGCAGCGCTGGCGGCAGAAATCCATGGCGTGAAGAAGAATGCGCTGTATAAATACGCACTCGCGCAGCAATCAGGTGACAAGTGAGGCGGAATAGCCTATTATCCGCGCCGGAGTTGACCAGACAGTCGCCGCTGTGTCGTCGTCCTTTCGGGGAGACGGGCGCAGGGGAGGAAAGTCCGGGCTCCATAGGGCAGGGTGCCAGGTAACGCCTGGGGGGCGTAAGCCCACGACAAGTGCAACAGAGAGCAAACCGCCGATGGCCCGCTGCAAAGCGGGATCAGGTAAGGGTGAAAGGGTGCGGTAAGAGCGCACCGCGCGGCTGGCAACAGACCGTGGCACGGTAAACTCCACCCGGAGCAAGGCCAAATAGGGGTTCACAAGGTACGGCCCGTACTGAACCCGGGTAGGCTGCTTGAGCCAGTGAGCGATTGCTGGCCTAGACGAATGACTGTCCACGACAGAACCCGGCTTACCGGTCAACTCCCTTCATCTAAAAACCCCGCTTCGGCGGGGTTTTGCTTTTTAGGACTTTGGCGGCGTGGTCGGTGCGGTATTCTCCTGCACCGACGCATCGCGTTCATTCTCCTCCTCCAACGGAACATTGGCAGTCAGCAGATAGGAGGATTGTTGCCAGCGGCTGCGCCGTGTCTGCAGCAGCGTGCGTGCTAAAATGATGCCAATAGCCAGCGCCAGCAGCATCATCAGGCGCAGCAGGTTAGTGGTGTTGTCAACCTGCTGTGATTCGGTCGCCAAAACGTGGGTGTCCAGCGTCAGACGTAAAAAGCCGAGGGGGCCATCGCGGCCCTCGATCGGCTGGACTATCTGGTGGTTAAAGTAGCTACCGGCGCGCTGTCCGTCCAGCGCCAGCCGATCGCGCACTTCCACCCGTTCGCCAGCCTGGGCAATCAGCGCCCCATCCAGAGCATAGACGCTGACATCCAGGATACGGCTGTGGCGGGTCAGCGCGTCCAGAATGGGGGCAATTTTTTTGGTGTCCGGGGTATCGTCATTGATGAGTGGGGAGAGGCGGGCGGCGACCTGCTGAGCCAGGGTTTGCGCCAGCTCGCCGACCTGATCGAGCCGCGCGCGCTGGTGACTGAGGCTAAAATAGGACGCTCCTTGCATCAGGGTAACTAATAATGCCAAGCATATCAGCACGATGGCTGTTCTATGCAGGCGGAAGCGAAGCGTTGCCTTAACCATGGGAGATCCTTTGCGCCGGTAATGACTTTATGTTGCCAGAAGCCTTGGCGATAGGATAGCTTGGGGCACAGTTTTGACGCCGGGATGGTGTTTTTTAAGGAGTGGTTATGCCCAACAGTCTTACCTTTTGCGATCTGCCCGCAGAGATTTATCGCTGGCCCGGCCTGCCGCTGTCGCTGAGCGGTGATGAGGTAATGCCTTTGGACTATCGCGCCGGTCATACCGGTTGGCTGTTGTATGGACGCCATCTGGATAAGTCGGCGCTGCAGGCTTTCCAGCGCCGTTTGGCTGCGCCGCTGGTGGTGGTGGCTGCGTGGTGTATTGAAGATTACCAGGTGGTGCGCCTGGCCGGCGGCATGCCCGCCAGGGCTGCCAGGTTTGCCAATGAGCAGGGTATCGATACCGCGGTTTTGGGGCATCTGCCGCATCTGCGTTCGCCGGGGCTGCTGGTGATGGATATGGACTCGACGGCCATTACCATTGAGTGCATTGACGAGATCGCGCGTCTGGCCGGGGTT
The DNA here is from genome assembly GCF_000264785.1 of Edwardsiella ictaluri ATCC 33202. Lineage (GTDB taxonomy): Bacteria > Pseudomonadota > Gammaproteobacteria > Enterobacterales > Enterobacteriaceae > Edwardsiella > Edwardsiella ictaluri. The sequence continues at coordinate 61,553 of NZ_AFJI01000065.1, forward strand.
GGCGGAGAGGTCGCTGCTGTGACTGAGCGCGCCATGCGCGGCGAACTGGACTTTGCCGCCAGTCTGCGCCAGCGCGTGGCAGCGCTGGAAGGGACCGACGCCGCCCTCCTGCAGCAGGTCAGGGACTCTCTGCCGCTGATGCCGGGTTTGACCAGTCTGGTGCGCAAGCTGCAGGCATTTGACTGGCATGTGGCGATTGCCTCCGGTGGCTTTACCTATTTTGCCGATCACCTGCGTGCGCGTCTGAATTTGAGCGCTGCGGTGGCCAACGCGCTGGAAGTGCACAATGGACGCCTGACCGGCCGGGTTACGGGGCGGATCGTGGATGCGCAGTGCAAAGAGGATACCCTGTGCGAGCTGGCGCAGCGGCTGAATATCCCGTTGGCCCAGACCGTCGCCATCGGCGATGGCGCGAACGATCTGAAGATGATCCAGCGTGCCGGGCTGGGGATCGCATTCCATGCCAAGCCCTGCGTCTACGATCGGGCGCCGTTGGCGATTCGTCATGCGGATCTTATCGGTGTCCTGTGCGTGCTGAGCGCGACGTTAAAGCATGAAGAGCGTTAAGGCGCATCTGCGCAGAGCGGCGGCGCTGGGCAGTTATCAGAAAGGAGGTCGGCAGTGGCAAAGGCGGTAAAACGGGCGTTTGTCTGTAATGAGTGCGGGGCGGACTATCCTCGCTGGCAGGGGCAGTGCTCGGCCTGTCAGGCCTGGAATAGCATCAGCGAGGTACGCCTGGCGGCGGCGCCGGCGGCGGGGCGAAGCGCGCGTCTGTCTGGCTATGCCGGGGATGCCGGAAGCCTGAGCAAGGTACAGAAGCTGTCGGAGATAAGCCTGGAGGCGCTACCGCGTTTTTCGACCGGTTTTACCGAGTTTGACCGGGTGCTGGGCGGCGGCGTGGTGCCCGGCAGCGCCATTTTGATCGGCGGAAATCCCGGCGCAGGCAAGAGTACCCTGCTGCTGCAGACCCTGTGCCGACTGTCACAGCAGATGAAGACCCTGTATGTGACCGGTGAGGAGTCGCTGCAGCAGGTGGCGATGCGCGCCCATCGCCTCGGCCTGCCGACGGAGGGCCTGAATATGCTGTCGGAGACCAGCATCGAGCAGATTTGCCTGATCGCCGAGCAGGAACAGCCGAAGCTGATGGTGATCGATTCTATCCAGGTGATGCATATGGCCGATATTCAGTCTTCGCCCGGCAGCGTGGCGCAGGTGCGTGAAACGGCGGCCTATCTGACGCGCTTTGCCAAGACGCGCGGCGTAGCGATCGTTATGGTCGGCCACGTCACCAAGGATGGCTCTCTGGCCGGTCCCAAGGTGCTGGAGCACTGCATCGACTGCTCTGTGCTGCTCGACGGCGACGCCGACTCGCGTTTTCGTACCCTGCGCAGCCATAAAAACCGCTTCGGTGCGGTCAATGAGCTGGGGGTCTTCGCCATGACCGAGCAGGGACTGCGCGAGGTCAGCAACCCGTCGGCCATCTTCCTCAGCCGCGGTGAGGAGATCACTGCCGGCAGTTCGGTGATGGTGGTGTGGGAGGGGACCCGCCCGCTGCTGGTGGAGATCCAGGCGCTGGTGGATACCTCCATGATGTCCAATCCGCGGCGGGTTGCCGTGGGGCTGGAGCAAAACCGTCTGGCGATTCTGCTGGCGGTGCTGCATCGCCACGGTGGGCTGCAGATGGCCGATCAGGATGTCTTTGTCAACGTGGTCGGCGGGGTAAAGGTAAGCGAGACCAGCGCGGATCTGGCGCTGCTGATGTCGCTGGTGTCCAGTCTACGCGACCGGCCGCTACCGCAGGATCTGGTGATCTTTGGCGAGGTGGGACTGGCGGGCGAGGTGCGTCCGGTTGCCAGCGGTCAGGAGCGCATTATTGAGGCGGCCAAGCACGGCTTCCGGCGGGCGATAGTCCCCTATGCCAATGTGCCGAAGAAGGCGATCCCAAATATGACGGTTTACGGCGTGAAGAAGCTGTCTGACGCACTGGATATTCTGCAGGATCTGGCATGATGCGGATGCCAACCTGACGTTAAAAAGGCTCCCGAGGGAGCCTTTTTCGTAGCATGACGCGCTTATTTGGCGATCTTCTTGTATTTGATACGGTGCGGCTGCAGGGCTTCGGCGCCCTGGGTGCGCTTCTTGTACTCTTCGTACTCGCTGAAGTTCCCCTCGAAGAATTCGACGCGTCCCTCATCCTGATAGTCGAGTATATGGGTCGCGATACGGTCGAGGAACCAGCGGTCATGGGAGATGACCATGGCGCAGCCCGGGAACTCCAGCAGGGCGTTCTCCAGTGCGCGCAGGGTTTCAACGTCCAGATCGTTGGTCGGTTCGTCGAGCAGTAGCATATTGCCACCGACCTGCAGCAGCTTGGCCAGATGCAGACGGCCACGCTCCCCGCCGGAGAGCTCGCCGACGCGTTTGCCCTGATCGGTGCCTTTAAAGTTGAAGCGGCCGACATAGGCGCGGCTGGCGATCTCAAAGTTACCGATACGCATGATGTCCTGCCCGCCGGAGACCTCTTCCCAGACGCTTTTCTTATCGTCCATGGCATCGCGGAACTGGTCGACGGAGGCCAGGGTCACGGTGTCGCCCAGCGTGATGCTACCGCTGTCCGGCTGCTCCTGGCCGGAGATCATGCGGAACAGGGTGGACTTACCGGCGCCGTTCGGGCCGATGATGCCGACGATAGCCCCTTTCGGGATGCTGAATGAGAGCGCATCGATCAGCAGGCGATCGCCGTAGGATTTGGATAGGTTGCTGACCTCCAGCACTTTGTCGCCCAGGCGCGGTCCCGGCGGAATGAACAGCTCGCTGGTCTCGTTACGCTTTTGGTAATCGGTATTATTGAGCTCTTCAAAGCGGGCCAGGCGGGCCTTGCCCTTCGACTGACGCCCCTTGGCGCCCTGACGCACCCACTCCAGCTCTTTCTCAATGGATTTACGGCGGGCGGCTTCAGCAGAGGCCTCCTGCGCCAGGCGCTGATCCTTTTGCTCAAGCCAGGAGGAGTAGTTACCCTCCCACGGGATCCCCTCGCCGCGGTCCAGCTCGAGGATCCAGCCGGCGACGTTGTCCAGGAAGTAGCGGTCGTGGGTGATGGCGACGACGGTGCCCTCATAGTCGTGGAGGAAGCGCTCCAGCCAGGCGACGGATTCGGCGTCCAGGTGGTTGGTTGGCTCGTCGAGCAGCAGCATATCCGGTTTTTCCAGCAGCAGACGACAGATAGCCACACGGCGACGCTCACCGCCGGAGAGATTGGCGATCTTGGCATCCCAGGCTGGCAGGCGCAGCGCATCGGCGGCGCGCTCCAGCTGGTTATCCAGATTGTGGCCATCGTGGGACTGGATGATCGCCTCCAGTTCTCCCTGCTCTTTGGCCAGCTTGTCAAAGTCGGCGTCCGGATCGGCGTACAGGGCGTACACCTCATCCAGACGGGTCAGCGCCTGCTTAACCTCGCCCACGGCCTCTTCCACCGCCTCGCGGACAGTCTGCTCCAGATTGAGCTTCGGCTCCTGCGGCAGGTAGCCGATCTTAATCCCTGGCTGCGGACGTGCCTCGCCTTCGATATCGGTATCAACGCCGGCCATAATGCGCAGCAGGGTGGATTTCCCCGCGCCGTTTAAACCCAGCACGCCGATTTTGGCACCCGGGAAGAAACTGAGGGAAATATCTTTCAGGATGTGACGCTTCGGCGGGACGATTTTGCCGACGCGGTTCATGGTATAGACGTATTGAGCCACGTTGCTCTGAGCCTCTTGTTATCGGATGAATATGCTGCGGATCGATAGTGGATGCGGAGTGTAGCCCGTTCATCCACGGATAACAACGACCCGCGGGCAGGGGGTGGACAAAGCGCGAGTATAGCGTGCCATCGCGTTTTTTCCTTGCGATCTCTGTCGGTGCCGGGTGAATTCTCTCCGATTGAGCGCGTAAAGGGTAAACGGGATGGCGAGAGGCTGTGGGCAACGTGTAAATGCGAGCAAGAAAAGCAGGACACGGGGAATGCTTTGCTAAAATCACTGTCATAGCATTTCAGACGGTTAGCCAACGCTCCACGCGGAGCGATGGCGATCATTCGGTGGACGCGCAGGGCGCGAGAGTCAGCAAAGGAAAGAGAAACATGGTCATGGTGGGCAAATGGCGCTATTGGAGCGTCGGGCTGTGCCTGGCGCTGAGCGCGGCGGCGGCCTCGGCAGATTCGCTCGATGCGCAGCGCGCGCGCTATCAACAGATTAAGCAGGCGTGGGACGCCAACCGGATGGACAGCGTCAATCAGCTGATGCCGACGCTGCGTGACTATCCGCTGTACCCCTATCTGGCCTATCGGGCGCTGACGCAGGATATGTCCCAGGTTAACGCGCAGCAGATTAAGGCCTTTTTGCAGCAGTATCCGACGCTGCCGCCGGCGCGCAGCCTGACGTCGCGCTATGTCAATGAGCTGGCGCGGCGCGAGGACTGGATAGGCCTGCTCGTCTTCAGTCCCCAGCTGCCGCAGCCAGTGGCGGCGCGTTGTAACTATTATTACGCTCAGTATGCCACGGGGCATGCGGAGGTGGCGTGGCGTGGCGCGCAGACGGTCTGGATGAGCGGTCAGTCACTGCCCTCCAGCTGTGACAAATTGTTCGATGCCTGGAGGGGGGCTGGTGGGCTACGGGATCAGGCGGTTCTGGCCCGCCTGCGTCTGGCGCTGGAGAAGGGCAACGCAGGGCTGGTGAAATACCTGCAGCAGCAGCTACCGGAGAACTACCGGACTCTGAATACCGCGCTGACGGCGCTGCAGGCCAATCCGCGCAGCGTAGAGGCATTTGCCCGCAGCGTCGCACCGAGCGATTTTACCCGTGATATCGTGGGGGGTGCCTTTGCCTCGCTGGCGCGTCAGGATGCGGATGCCGCGCGGGCAATGCTGCCTACGCTGGTGCGTTTACAGCACATTCCGCCGGACAAACGGCAGGAGATGGAAGAGATCATTGCCTGGCGCCTGATGGGCAGCGATGCCAGCGCCGACGATCGCCGCTGGCGCGATGGCGTGATCCGTCGCAGCCATAATGCGGCGTTGCTGGAGCGACGTCTGCGTATGGCGCTGGGGGAGGGCAATCAGGTACAGGTGCGCGAATGGTTGGGGCGTTTACCGAAGTCAGTGCATGATAAGGATGAGTGGCGCTATTGGCATGCAGTGGCATTGATAGATGAGGGTAAACGCAGCGAGGGGCAGGCGATTCTGCGGGCGCTGATCAAGCAGCGCGGCTTTTATCCTATGGTGGCCGCCCAGCGGCTGGGTATTCCCTATCCGCTGCAGGTGATGCGGGCGGCACGCCCGGATGCCGCCCTGACGCAGGAGCCTGCGATCGCCCGGGTGCGCGAGTTGATGTACTGGAATATGGATAATACCGCGCGCAGTGAGTGGCGCGCGCTGGTCGCCAGCAAGCCCCGCCCTCAACAGGAGGCGTTGGCACGCTATGCCCTGGAGCAGGGGTGGGCCGATTTGAGCGTGCAGGCGACGATTGTGGCTAAGCTATGGGATCATCTGCAGGAACGATTCCCGCTGGCCTGGCCGCAGGAGTTCCGCAGTGCAACGGAAGATAAAGGGATCACCCAAAGCTATGCCATGGCGATTGCCCGCCAGGAGAGTGCCTGGAACCCGGGGGCCCGCTCATCGGTCGGCGCCAGCGGCCTGATGCAGCTGATGCCAAAGACGGCTGAGCACACGGCCAAGATGTTCAGCCTGAGTCACTATCAGAACAGCAGTCAGCTGTTCGATCCCAAAACCAATATCGATATTGGTACCCGTTATCTGGAGTACGTCTACCAGAGTCTGGGACGTAACCGTATTCTGGCGAGCGCAGCGTACAACGCAGGGCCGTCACGGGTGAATTCCTGGCTCGGCAACAGCGCTGGGCAGATAGATGCGGTGGCGTTTATCGAGAGCATTCCGTTCTCGGAGACGCGTGGCTATGTGAAGAACGTCTTAGCCTATGATGCCTACTATCGCTATTTCATGCATCGACCGGAGCAGATACTGACGGATGCTGAATGGGCGCGCCGCTACTAGCCTGGCTCGATGGCCTACATCCTGCATGGTGTCTATGGTATGCTTGTACTCGTTGAATAGTTCAGCCGTAGGTAAGGTAGATCAGACGATGCAAAAGACAACGCCCACGCCGGATCAGGTTTCCGCAGAGCCTGATGATTGGCAACGCTTCATTCAGCTTTTACAGCAGGCCTACCAAGAGGGGCGCCAGGAGCCGATGCTGCAGTTGTTTCTGACGCCGGATGAGCGCGATGCGCTGGCAACCCGCGTGCGCATCATTGAAGAGCTGTTGAAGGGGGAGATGAGTCAGCGTGAGCTAAAGAGTCAGCTGGGCGCAGGTATCGCTACGATTACCCGGGGCTCAAACAGCCTAAAGATGGCATCGCCTGACTTTAAGCAGTGGCTGGTGCGTCAGCTGTTGCCCGCGACGCCTCAGGCGTAGTGGGGTGGCGGCTTGTGGTGATAGCCTGGCTCCAGCGCCGCCAGGGCTAACAGCAGCGCCTGGTAATACACGCTGGTGCGGCTGAGCCGTCCCTGGGTAAAGATGCCGATGGCGCCCTCCCGACGGTTAATATCATCAATGCCGCTCAGGCGGCGCATTTCATACCCCAGCGTCTGCCCCTGTCGGATACCGTCCATGACGCGGTCCGGCAGCGTCAGGCTGGCGGAGCGGGATTCGCCGCGGTGGCAGCGGTTTTCTACCGACATCCAGGCAAAGGTCATATTATCTTCAATTCCCGCCTCAATGCCGACCCAAAAGTCTGCTTCTGGCCGCAGTTGACGGGCGCAGATAACGCGGTGACGCGCCCCGCTGCGCGTCTGGATGCTGCCCAGGGGCTGCTCTGGCACGCCGCTGTCGACGTCTATCCCTTCAATGCGGTATTGTCCGGCGCCAAAGGTAGCGTCAAATGCCAGTGTAATGGCTTGAATTTTAGCCGGATTGGTGGTCGCGGCGACAACATGGTACATACGGTTCCAGTTTCCTTTAAATGCGTGGACGCCGTTACTGTCCGGGGCGCAGCCGAGACTGTGCGTGCGTGGTAGCGGCAGCGGGACTCCGTGTAGCGATTCGGCCGGGAAAATCCGGTCAGTAAGCGTAGCAGTGGCTGGAGACAGCACAGTATAGGTAAAAAAGAGATGAGACAGGTATATCTTATTCGTCACGGTGAAACGGAGTGGAATGTACAGCGGCGTATTCAGGGGCAGTCGAACAGCCCGCTGACCGTGATGGGCGAACGGCAGGCGCGGCAGGTCGGCACACGCTTAGGCCAGATGGGGATTACTCACGTGATCGCCAGCGATTTGGGGCGTGCTCAGCAGACGGGGGAGGTCATCGCCGCGTCCTGTCGCTGTCCGCTGACGCTGGATGTCCGCTTGCGTGAGCTGAGTATGGGGGTGTTGGAATCGCGTCTGTTGGCCTCGCTGACGCTGCAGGAGGAGCAGTGGCGTCTGAGCATGCTGGATGGTTCGCCGCAGGGCTGTATCCCACAGGGGGAGACTATGACGCAGCTGGCTGAGCGTATGCAGCAGGCACTGAACGATTGTCTGACGCTACCGCAGGGGAGTCGTCCGGTGCTGGTGAGCCATGGCATTGCCCTGGGCTGCCTGCTCTCCACGATTTTGGGGCTGCCGCCGTACGCTGAGCGCCGCCTGCGTCTGCGCAACTGCTCGCTGTCGCGGGTGGATTACCAGCAGAGCGCATGGCTGGCGAGCGGCTGGGTGGTTGAAACGGCGGGCGATGTACAGCATCTGGCCCAGCCGTCGATGGATGAAGTCTTACGTTAGGGCGACGGCATGTGTCGGATAGGGATCAGATACTCACAGCTCAGATTCTTGGGCGGACGCTGGGTTGAGTCCTCAAGGGGATAGAATCGCTCCACATCATGGCCGCGGCGGCGGGTCAGATTCAGGGCAGGCAGGGCGCTGTTATACAGGCTCATAATGAATTCCTGGAAGTGCCCGGTCGGTCCCTGATAGCTGAATTTGGCATATTCACCGCCGGCCAGCTCGATAGACTGCACTTCGCGGGTGAGCTGTCTGGGAAGCAGGTGCGGCTCCAGAGCCGTGGTATACATGATCGATTGCTCATCATCCTTATCGGGGTTCGGATGAGAATGGTGCAGTCCATACAGCACCGGCGGAATATCGCGGATATCCTGCACTGTGTGCAAAAAATCGCGCCAGAACTGAGTTCGCAGCTCGGTACGTACGCGGCAGATCTGCTCTAAGGTACAGGTATAGCTCTGGGTAACACCGACCAACGATAGGCTGGGCAGCGTGATGAATTCTGGCGTTGGGATAGTGTAATCCCCCAGACGGATCGGCGGGCGTATACCGTAGGCATGCCACTCTTCTGCCCTGCGATAGAGCGCAGGTGTTTTGTTAAACTGTTTTTTGAAGGCGCGGGTGAATGTCTGCTGAGAGTCAAAGCGGTACTGCAGCGCGATATCCAGAATAGGTCGGCTGGTCAGGCGCAGCGCCGCCGCCGCGTTGGAGAGACGACGGGCGCGAATATAGGCGCCGATAGCCTGTCCGGTGACATCTTTGAACATGCGCTGTAAATGCCATTTGGAGTAGCCTGCCTTGGCCGCGACGTTGTCGAGGGTAAGAGGGTGATCGAGGTGTCCTTCTAACCAATTTAGCAGGTCATGAATAATATCGGCCTGATCCATAAAGCGTCCTTAATGCGGTGGTATACATAGGCTGCATATAATGTGCAGGGAAGCAACCATGATCCGACGAAACGTGCTGATTGCAATACGAACTTAAGGGCAAGCAGTATAATAAAAAAATAGCTTGTTATCTTTTTTATTCAACGTCGGTAAAGTAATAACTGCCGTTATTATAAAATCTAGAGGTAATGTAGTGAATAAATATTTTGTTGGTTTATGTGTCGCGTTGACGACCCTGTTGGGATCCTCGGTCCACGCCGAGGAGATCGGCTCTGTCGACACGGTATTTAAGCTGCTTGGACCAGATCATAAGATTGTGGTTGAGGCCTTTGACGATCCTGACGTGGAAAATGTGACCTGTTACGTCAGCCGGGCGAAAACCGGAGGGATTAAAGGTGGTTTGGGATTGGCTGAGGATACTTCTGATGCGGCGATCTCATGTCAGCAGGTGGGGCCGATCGCGCTGAGTGAAAAAATTCGTAACAAAAAAGCGGATGGCGAGGTGGTATTTCGTAAACGCACATCGCTGATATTTAAGAAGCTACAGGTCGTGCGCTTTTATGACAGCAAGCGCAATGTGCTGATCTATCTCTCCTATTCTGATCGGGTCGTGGAAGGATCGCCGAAGAACGCAATCAGTGCGGTGCCAGTGATGCCGTGGAGCGCAGCACCGCAGGGGTAACATTGCATTCAAGCAAAAAAACAGGCCGACAGCGTCGGCCTGTTTGTTAACGATAAAGCGCGGTGCGATCAGCGAGCGATCTGCGCCTGCAGGAAGGCTTCGATCTCATCGACGCTGATCATCAGCTTATCACCGCTACGGCGATACTTGTACTCGATCTCGTTGTTATCGAGGTTACGATCGCCGATGACGATGGTATGCGGAATCCCGATCAGCTCCATATCGGCAAACATCACGCCAGGGCGCTCTTTACGATCGTCCAGCAGGACCTCAATGCCCTTGGCACGCAGCCCGTCATACAGACGCTCGGCCACCTCTTTTACCCGGAACGACTTGTGCATATTCATCGGCAGGATTGCGACCTGGAACGGTGCGATGGCGTCCGGCCAGATGATCCCACGCTCATCGTGGTTCTGCTCGATCGCCGCGGCAACGACGCGGGTGACCCCGATACCGTAGCAGCCCATGGTCATCAGCTGATTGCGGCCATCCTCACCCTGTACGGTCGCATTGAGCGCCTCGGTGTACTTGGTGCCCAGCTGGAAGATATGCCCCACTTCGATGCCGCGTTTGATAAGCAGCGTACCCTTACCATCCGGGCTGGGATCGCCTTCGATCACGTTACGGATATCAGCAATCTGCGGCAGCGCGGCGTCACGCTCCCAGTTGATGCCAAAGTAGTGTTTGCCATCGATATTGGCGCCGGCGCCAAAATCGCTCATCGCCGCAACGGCGCGGTCGGCCACGATCGGCAGCGGCAGATTGACCGGTCCCAGGGAGCCCGGCCCAGCGTTAACCAGTGCACGGATTTCCGCTTCGTTGGCGAAGGTCAGCGGGCTGGCAACCAGCGCCAGCTTCTCGGCCTTCACTTCGTTCAGCTCATGATCACCGCGCACCAGCAGGGCAACCAGCGCATGGCCGCTCTCCTCGCTGGCGTGAACCAGCAGAGTCTTCACGGTTTTTTCGATTGGCAGGCCATGCTGTTCAACCAGCTCCGCGATGGTCCTGGCATCCGGGGTATTCACCAGCTGCATCGGCTGGTTTGCTGCTGCACGCCCGGTGGCTGGTGCCAGGGCCTCGGCCAGCTCGATATTGGCGGCATAGTCAGAGGCGGTAGAGAAGACGATGTCATCCTCCCCGCTCTGGGCCAGCACCTGGAACTCATGGGAGGCGTTACCGCCGATGGAGCCGGTGTCGGCCTGTACGGCGCGGAAGTCCAGACCCATGCGGCTAAAGATGCGGCTGTAGGCGGCATACATGGCCTCATAGGTCTCCTGCAGGGACTCCTGAGTGGTGTGGAAGGAGTAGGCGTCCTTCATCAGGAATTCACGGGAACGCATTACGCCGAAGCGCGGACGTACCTCATCGCGGAATTTAGTCTGGATCTGGTAGAAGTTCAGCGGCAGCTGTTTATAAGAGCTGATCTCATTGCGTACCAGATCGGTAATGACCTCTTCATGGGTCGGGCCGAGAACAAAGGGGCGATCGCCGCGGTCGACAAAGCGCAGCAGCTCGGGACCGTACTGCTCCCAGCGCCCGCTCTCCTGCCACAGATCGGCTGGCTGTACCACGGGCATGGATACCTCGATCGCACCGGCGTAGTTCATCTCCTCCCGCACGATGTTTTCGACTTTGTTCAGAACCCGCAGGCCGGTCGGCAGCCAGGTATACAGGCCGGACGCCAGCTTGCGGATCATCCCGGCGCGCAGCATCAGCTGATGGCTGATGACTTCCGCGTCGGCGGGTGTCTCCTTGAGGGTGGAGAGCAGATATTGGCTAGTACGCATGAGTATGGTTCCGTTCGAACGAGCAAAAAAAGTAGTCTAGTCTACCAGTGCCTGCGGGACGTCAAAAGAGAGCCGCATGATTTTTTAGGTGCGATGCCGTTGCAGCCACAGGTGCCGCCTAGCGCGGATCGAGTCCCAGCACTTCGCAGACGTCGTTTTTTACCTGCCAGCGTAGGTTGAAATCCAGCAGGTGTACCGCGTAAACCCGATTTTCCTCTTCTACGCGGCGGTAGGCTGGACGGGGATCCTGCGCCAGAATCTGGCGGATAAAGCGCGTCAGGTGCGGATAGTCCTGCTGCCGCTGGGCGATTTGCGCCTGTGCTCCGGGGCTGAAGAGAACGGGCATATCAGCCGGCGGCGCCTGCTGTGCAAACCCTGCGCGCGCCTGCGGTTGGCTCTCGGCAAAGGGCAGGTAGGGCTTAATGTCCAGCACCGGAGTCCCGTCTACCAGATCCAGGCTGCCGAGCTGGAGCCGCACACCGTTGCGTGTCTCAATGCCGTGCAGTTCAACCAGAGACATTCCGATCGGGTTGGGGCGGAAGGTGGAACGGGTGGCGAAAACGCCCACGCGCGCGTTACCGCCGAGGCGCGGCGGACGCACCGTGGGTCTCCAGCCACCGTCCATGGTTTGGTGGAAGACAAAAATGACCCACAGATGGCTAAACCCCTCTAGTCCACGTACGGCCTCCGGCTGGTTATAGGGGGGTAATAAGTCCAGCGTTCCGCCGCCGTCGCAGATCAGCCCCGGCTGGCGCGGAATGGCGAATTTTTCTTTATAGGGCGAGCGAATGACGCCTATCGGTTCAAATTGGAGTTGGGTCATTGGGCTGACATTGCGATGCTAAGGGCGGAGCCGGTACAGATGGCTTGGCGATAGCAGCCATTGCTCTGGCTAAGGATCTGGCAGCTGTGCAGCAGCACAGCGTTTGCCTTTAGCTGAGCGGCCTTATATAGCATACGCTTACGCGCGGTAGTCAGGCTGGGAGCGCGATGGTGAGTGCGGGTCTGACAAACGCTGCCGCTGACTTCGCCGAGATCGCGAAAGGGTTTGCCAATCAGATCCTCAGCGCTCTCATATAGCGTAATCGGCGTCTGACGCGGCGTAACGGCGCGTGGCTTGGCGACGGTTTCCGGCGTTTTGTCTGCAGCCAGTGGCTTGATCAGGGTAGCCTGGCGTGACAGCAGAGAGCAGCCGCTCAGCGCAAGACTGGCCGTAAGCAGGCATAACGGTAATGCACGCATGGAAAATGTCCTGGGATTAATGGAGTTGAGGAGTATTGAAACAATCTATAGCGCAAATGACAAGATGGGCAGAATGCCCATCTTGTCAAGCAGAGGGAAACTGCTAGAAATTACCAGCCTTTTACTGCCCCACCGTTAAAGATTTTGTTTGCTGCATTATACACTTCATCAGACTGATAGGCCTGAACGAATTTTTTCACGTTCTCAGCGTCTTTATTGTCTTCACGCGCGACGATCAGGTTAACATAAGGGGAGTCTTTCCCTTCGACGAAGATCCCGTCCTTCGCCGGCGTCAGGCCAATCTGGCTGGCATAGGTGGTGTTAATGACGGCCAGCGCGATCTGATTATCGTCCAGGGAGCGCGGCAGCTGGGGCGCTTCCAGCTCAACCAGCTTCAGATGCTTCGGATTTTCAGTGATATCCAGCACCGTCGGCAGCAGGCCGATACCATCCTTCAGTTTAATCAATCCTACGCTTTGCAGCAGCAGCAGGGAGCGACCCAGGTTGGTCGGATCGTTCGGAATGGCGATTTGAGCACCGTCCTGCAGCTCATTCAGTGACTTAATCTTTTTAGAATAGCCGGCTATTGGATAAACGAAGGTATTTCCGACCGCTACCAGTTTATAGCCTCGATCTTTAATCTGCTGATCGAGGTAGGGTTTATGTTGGAAGGCGTTGGCATCAATGTCACCTTTGTTCAGCGCTTCGTTGGGCAGGACATAGTCGTTGAAGGTCACCAGTTCGACGTTCAGACCATATTTATCTTTGGCCACCTTCTGGGCGACTTCGGCAACCTGTTGCTCCGCGCCGACGATAACGCCGATCTTGATATGATTGGGATCTTTCTCTTCCTGTCCACAGCCAGCCAGCGCCAGCGTGCCGAGTAATGTACCGACCAGTGCCAAGGACTTGAATTTCGTTGACATAGCCTATCCTTCTGTATGTGATGTTGTGCTCTGCACGCTTGATTCTTTATTGTTTCCGTTGCTTATTTACGGCTGATCGCCTTGACGATGCGGTCACCGCTGAACTGGATCAAATACACTAAAACGACCAGCAATACTAATACCGTATTCATTACCGTTGCGTTGTAACCGATATAACCGTATTGATAGCCGATTTGTCCGAGTCCACCGGCACCAACCGCCCCACCCATCGCCGAGTAGCCTACCAGGGTGATCAGCGTAATGGTCGCCGCGTTAATCAGCCCCGGCAACGCCTCCGGCAGCAGGATCTTATTGATGATCTGCATCGGGGTCGCACCCATTGCCCGCGCCGCTTCAATCAGGCCGCTTGGGATCTCCAGCAGGCTGTTTTCCACCATCCGAGCGATGAAGGGCGCCGCGCCGATGGTCAGGGGAACCAGCGCCGCCTGCAGACCGATAGAGGTGCCAACGATTAGGCGGGTAAACGGGATCATCCAGACCAGCAGGATGATAAACGGGATGGAGCGAAAGATATTCACCAGCGCGGACAGCAGCTTATACAGCTGCGCATTTTCCAGAATTTGTCCCGGACGCGAGGTGTACAGCAGTACGCCGATCGGTAGTCCGATGACAAAGCCAAAGAAACCGGAGACCAGGGTCATAACGACAGTTTCCCAGATGCCGCGGACCATTAACCACATCATTGCCTCAGACATAACCCAGTACCTCAACTTTCACGTGATGCTGTTCAAAAAAGGCGATGGCGGCCTGGGCATCGGTATCGTCGCCGTGGACTTCGGCCAACATAACGCCAAACTTCACTCCGCCGGCATAATCCATTTGGGAGCTGAGAATGTTGATGTCGACATTGAAACGTCGCACCGCCTGAGAAATCAGCGGTGCATCGACCGACTGGCCGGTAAACTCCAGGCGTAACAGCGGCTGGCTATCGGCACCGCGGGTGGGTGTCATACGTGCAGCGAAGTCATCCGGGATATCCAGATGTAGCGTGGCGTGGATAAACTGTTGGGCCAGCGGTGTCTTGGGATGAGAAAACACCTCGCCGACACTGCCCTGTTCGATCAGCTTTCCCTGACTGATGACGGCAACCTGATCGCAGATACGCTTGACTACGTCCATCTCATGAGTGATCAGCAGAATGGTCAGTCCCAGACGGCGGTTGATATCTTTCAACAGCTCCAGAATCGCGCGGGTGGTGGCCGGATCCAGCGCACTGGTGGCTTCGTCGCACAGCAGCACTTTGGGGTTACTGGCCAACGCGCGGGCGATAGCTACGCGCTGTTTCTGTCCACCGGAGAGGTTGGCGGGGTAAGCATCGCGCTTGTCTGCTAGACCGACCAATGCCAATAATTCGGTAACCCGGCGCGTGATCTCGTCGCGCGGCACGCGATCCAGCTCCAGCGGCAGGGCGATGTTGCCATAGACCGTCCGCGAGGAGAGCAAATTGAAGTGCTGGAAAATCATGCCGATTTGGCGGCGCGTGCGCGTTAGCTGCCCGGCGCTCATCGCCGTCAGATCCTGGCCGTCGACGAATACCTGTCCCTGCGTTGGGCGTTCAAGTAAATTGACGCAGCGGATCAGGGTGCTTTTACCCGCGCCGGATGAACCGATGACGCCGTAAATCTGTCCGGCGGGTACGTGCAGCGACACGTCGTCCAGCGCGCTGATACGGCGCTGCCCTTGCTGAAAAACTTTGGTGATATGAGTTAGTCTGATCATTTTTATATTTTTTTCGCCGTGGCCTAGGCCGTCATTATCAGTGATTTGAGTCACGCTATACGTTGAAGTGGATGTTAAGGCGTCTAGACGTCTAAGTCAACCGATGGGCAGTCAGCATGACACGCTCTTTTTCCCGTGGAAACGTGCGATACTGTGCGCTGATTTTTCGTTTTAAGGAGTAACAGTAAATGGCGCAGCAGATTCCTGCCATTTTTCTCGATCGTGACGGCACGATGAATGTCGATCACGGCTATGTACACGACAGCGATGACTTTCAGTTTATTGATGGCGTAATTGACGCTATGCGCGAGCTGAAGGCGATGGGGTTTGCTCTGGTGATGGTGACCAACCAGTCCGGCATCGCCCGCGGGATGTTTACGGAGGATCAGTTTATGCACCTGACTGAGTGGATGGACTGGTCGCTGGCCGATCGCGGCGTGGATCTGGACGGTATCTACTATTGTCCGCATCACCCGCAGGGTACGGTGCCCGAATACACACAGGCGTGCGACTGCCGTAAGCCCCAGCCAGGTATGCTGCTGGAGGCGCAGCGTTTCCTGCATATCGATATGGCGGCCTCTTATATGGTCGGCGATAAGCTGGAAGATTTACAGGCGGCGCAGACGGCCGGCGTGGGAACCAAGGTTCTGGTACGCAGCGGTAAACCCCTGAGTGCGGAGGGCGAGGCGTTGGCGGACATTGTGTTGGATAGCCTGGCGCAGCTACCGCAGGCGATAAAAGTCCGCTGCTAAGCGTCTATTTCCCCCGCGTTGGGTGAAAATAGTGCAAGTGGCCAAAAAAATGAAATTAAGACTTGTCACGTAGCGAGAAGTCCCTATAATGCGCCTCCACTGACCGGGAACAACGACCGATACGTCGCCCAGCCAGTCGGAGAAAGCAAAAAA
>NZ_AFJI01000066.1 GCF_000264785.1 Edwardsiella ictaluri ATCC 33202
AAACCCCGCATAGCGGCTGAGGGATCCCCATAAATCAGTGCTAATAAACCAGCACCATATTTTGGTAGGTTCTGACGAGGTGATTAAGAACGGTGCTGAGTACCGTTCTTTTTAAGATTAGCGGGGGAGTGTCGTAAGACATTCTCCGCTAAAGTAAGATATGAGATAACACGCCGTGATTTAATGCTGTTGGCCTGATACCTCAAATGTAATCCTTTGTTTTCAGCGTGATAGCCGAGCAACCACATTACGATGGTACTCAACGTTGCCAGTAAACTCAGAACCAGCATACGCCCGATTGAACGGCTGTAGCTGGCACGAAGTCCGCACCCGAAGTGCTCACTTTTTTCATCCCTGAAGTTCTGCTCAATTTGCATTCTGCGACTGTATAACTTCATGATTTCTCTTGGCTTAAAATCATCTGTACTGCTGAAGATAAGCCAGGGTTCTTTTGCGGCCCTGCGGGCATCCCGCACCTGTGACTTACGATAGATGCGGCATCGGGAATGCTTATTTTTACGTCCGCAGGATGGCTTCTTGTGAAGATAAAAATGACCATCGCAACGAGCGTATTCAGTGCATCCCAGAGTTCCGACCCCAAGATATACCGGGCGCGAACTGGCTTTGATGGGTGGATGCCTTTCCGCCTTGATATCACTCACGTGATACCAGTATTCACCTGTTTTTAGCAGCCTGAACTTTACCGTTCCTCTTATTCGCCCAATAAAGTCCCAACCGAGTGACTTGATATGCCTGAACCAGGCATTCTGGAAGCCTGCGTCGGTAACAATGATGACTCTGGCCTGCGAGTTTACTGCCTCTGCAAGAGCATCAAGGAAGGCTTTTTGTCTCTGTGAGTTCTGCTGTTTTTCTGACGGAACTATCCAGCTTAACAAGGGGAGTGAACGCCCGTCGCACAGGAGACAGGCGCGAAGAACATGATGCTCCTGAGACGGGTAGCCACTCCAGTCAACAGCAATAACGCAAAGAGACAACTGCCCCGTCAGCATCGAGATAATACTTTTAAAAATCAGAGGAATATCCAGATGCAGTGACTCATTACCCAGCAGGCGATCAACACGTTTGATTTTATTTTTGACCTGAGCCGATCCGGGTAAATGGCGCCCGATGCTGGTCAACGTCAGTGACGCACCGCTAATGAGTGCAACGGTAGCATCCAGCAAGGCATTTTGTCGGTATTTATGAAAAGGTGCTAACACATCACGGAAAAAATTCTGACATACCTGACGAGCAGGCATAGAGGTGATCTCCTTGAATTGGTTGCACAAATCAGTAGATCACAAAACTCTATGCCTGTCTTTTTTTACCC
>NZ_AFJI01000067.1 GCF_000264785.1 Edwardsiella ictaluri ATCC 33202
AAGAGCCCCCGCCAGCAGATGTGGGAAGTCATCCGGGCCAACCGCGAAGAGTTCACCGTCTACCGCGTGGCGCGCCGCTCCAACCAGCACGACAAGACTGTCGAGAAGTATGTCGCCTGCCTGCGCCTGGGCGGCTACGTCGAGGCGATCCGGGGATTCAAGCGCGGCGAAGAGGTCGTTTTCCAGCTGGTCCGCGACAACGGCGTCGAGGCACCGAACCTGAACGCCGATGGCAAGCCATCCCAGCAGGGATACACCACCGAGGCGGTCTGGCGGACGTTGCGAATCCTCGGTCCAGCGACCCCGGAGCAGATCGCCGCATCGGTGGCGGCCTCGGGCACGACCGTCTCGCCCAGCACCGTTCAGCGCTACTTCATCGACCTCCAAAACGCCGGATACCTGACCCGCAACGGCCGCCATTACGCCCTCAAGCCAGGCCGCTACACCGGCCCTCGGCCGCCCATCGTCCAGCGCGAGACGCGCCGCCAGGTCTACGACCCGAACCTTGACCA
>NZ_AFJI01000068.1 GCF_000264785.1 Edwardsiella ictaluri ATCC 33202
AAGCAGAACACTATAGCATAGGCGTCGCCATTTAAGATGAAAAAGCAAGAAGCAACAGCCATCAATATGGCCAAGTTCATTAAAGCGCAATTACTAATTCTCCTCGAAAAGCTCAACGAACTAGACCTAGATGAGAGGGCGAATGAGTGCGAACAACTACACGATTTAGCAGAACAACTACATCGCCACCTAAGGGAACAGTTAGAACCGGAGAGCTAACCACCGCGCGAACACGCTAAAGCCCCACCATCGGAGCTATTCCGCTTCCAAGATCGGACAGACTCGCCAAAGCTACGCAATGGCTCCCTAATCCGATCTTGCGGCGAGCGGTGGGAATTAACAGGGAAGGGTTAGACACAGATTCTGTGGGAAAGCAGGCGCGCAAGCTGTGCAACGAGCGCCAACCGAAGACGACGAAACCCCGTTTTTCCATAGGCTCCGCCCCCCTGACGAGCTTCACAGAAATTCGGTGATTTCCGGTGCTCAAGTCAGAGGTGGCGAAACCCGACAGGACTTAAAGATACCGGGGATTTCTCCCCGATGGCTCCCTCGTGCGCTCTCCTGTTCCTGCCTTGCGGTTTATCGGTGTCTATCCGCTGTTATGGCCGCGTATTCTCATACCACGCCTGACACTCGATTCCGTTTAGGCAGTTCGCTCCAAGCTGGACTGTATGCACGACCCCCCCGTTCAGTCCGACCGCCGCGCGTTGTTGGGTAACTCGTCGCATGATTCCAACCCCGATACGCACAAAACATCGCCACTGGCGGCAGCCATTGGTAAGTGGATTCACGGAGCTATCAAAGGAGTTCTTGAAGTGGATGCCAGACTGCGGCTACACTGAAAGGACAGATTTGGTGACTGCGCTCCGTGAGATTAAGCCAGTTACCACGGTTAATGAATCTGCCAGGATTTATTAACCTTCGAAAAACCACCTGCCAGGGTGGTTTTTTCGTTTCCTGACAAAGATTACGCGTCCAAGCCGCCAGCGTCAACGCCCACGCATTGAACATAACATCCGCTTGGCGCACCACCTCAGACGCGCTGAGCGCGATTCTGAGGCGTTATCGGCAAAAGACGCAGCTTCATACCCCCAAGACGGCCAAAATCGCGCAGGATGATTCTGGCGGCGTTGCATAGCCATTCACGACACTGCATGACGGTCAGATTCAGCGCCAATCGGCCACTAACCCCCGATTTTTACCCCTCAGCGTTACCCGGTAACGGTGATCGGTGGCCGAAATTTTTCGGGCGCCGGTCGCCGTTGGACAAGCACCAGCGCGTCAGTCATCACGCCAACCTAGGAGCAGACATCCACAACCAAAATACGCCCCTGATAAATCCAAACCATCCAGCGCACTATCTAACGATTACATCTAAGAAAAAACAACCGGATACAGGTCGATTACGCCGGAAGATGTCAGCGTAGAGTCGAAAGACCAAAAAAGATCCTTCTCGTACAATGAATTCCGATGTCCCCCCCCTTTTTTTTAAACGCCCCTGTGAAGGACATCAAACCATCAGAACAGGCGGTATTTATCCACTGAATTAATGGGAAAATTTCACAATGCCATTGCATGTCGGCACCGGGCATATCCCCGCCACCATCAGTAATAACCGCATTCATCGCATCGCCAGCGCTAATACCCCACCGGAGATGAGCGTGCGGGAGAATATTCAGGAGTTTTTCTGCTCAACACATAAGTCAGAGGCCCTTAACTGCCTTTGGGAAATTTGTCATCCTCCAGTCGGAACTACACGGGACGCTGTAGCGGGTAGATTTGAGCAGCTCAAGAGACTCGCCTATCCGGGATACGAGAATAATATCCAGTCTGGCCGAAATGGAGATAACAGCTTCTGTATTTTGGATGAAGACGGACAGGAAATGTTATCTGTAATCCTTGGTGATGCCGATACGTATACCGTTATCTATCCGGGTGGCGAGATGACACATGACCTCAGCCTTTCCGCACCACAAGGAGATGAGGGTCTCCTGATATTAGGTGCTTCCGACACCGTGGGACCACAAACAGAGGGAGAGTATAAAGCTGCCTGGTCAGCGTGGGAAAGGGCTGCGCCACCAGAAGAGGCAGAAGACCGAGCCAAGACAGTACGGGAGCTGCGTCACTGCCTGCGATATAACACCCGGCTGGATGTCTCTAACACCAAACTAACCAGTTTGCCGCCTCTGCCGACCGGACTGAAGAGGCTGGATGTCTCTGGTACTGGACTGACCAGCCTGCCGCCACTGCCATCCAAACTGCAGAGGCTGGATATCTCTAACACTCCTATGCCAAGGCTACCGTCACTGCCCTCCAGACTGCAGAGACTGGATGTCTCTAACACCCACCTGGCCAACCTTCCGGAAATCATCGCCAATTTATCGCAGAGGACAACGGTAAGACTGCAGAGTAACTCCCTGTCAGAACGTACACTTCAGATGATCAATAAACCCGGCTATCAGGGACCCAGGATAGTTGATATGGCAACATCTTCTAATCATCAGGAAACCAGAGCCCTGCACTTGGCGGTGGCGGACTGGCTGACGCCGGCGGAAGCGGACGAGGAGGCTTCCGCTAAAAGATGGTGGGCTATCGGGAAGGAAGACGATGCCGCCGCCTTCAGCACTTTCCTCGACCGGCTGAAAAAGACGAAAAATAATCAGGCAACCGATTTTCACGTGCAGATAGCCAGCTGGATTAGCCAGCTGGCGCAGGATGATGAGCTAAGAGCCAAAACCTTTGACATGGCGACAGAGTCAACCTCAAGCTGTGAGGACAGGGTCACGCTGGCAATGAACAATATGAAGAGTGTGCAACTGGTCCATAATGCTGAAAAAGGGAAATTCGACCACGATATCCCGGGGCTCGTGTCAGCGGGGCGTGAAATGTTCCGCCTAGAACAACTAGATCTAATTGCCCGTGAGAAGGTAAAAAAGCTACGCTTTTTCGATGAAATTGAGGTCTTTCTTGGCTATCAGAACAAACTGAAAGAATCACTTGAACTAACCGGTACTACCGAAGGAATGCAATTTTTTGGCGCATCCAGAATTACAGAGTTAGACCTTAAAGCTGCTGAAATTCAGGTGAAGAGTGCCGAGAACAGCCAATTCAGGGAGTGGATACTGCAGTGGGAGCCATTGCACGGCGTACTGAAACGTAGAGAGTCGAAACAGTGGCAAACGCTCATTGACAAGAAAATGGAGGATTATGAGCGTGAATACCAGCAGTTATCTGACACAGAGCTAAAACCGGCAGGTCTGCTCGGTGACATAGAGGCTGAGCGAACTATCGGCGCAAGAGCTATGGCGAGCGCAGAGAAGGCATTTCAGCAAGGCCTACACCCGCTAGCAGAGCAGTTACTTGGCAGGCATCTGGAAGCCCGATGGGTGCTAGATACGCCCCCTGTATATCACTCCTTGGCATGAGCTGACGGGAACGCTAATAGGTGGCCGAAATTTTTTCGGGCGCCGGACAGCGTTCGACAAGCGTCAGCGCGTTAGTCCCCCCCCTCATAGATACCGCAATCAGCCCACACCGAGATGAGAAAAACAAAAAGCCGAGAAATACACGATGGTAATACGCAGAGTAATACAAGAAATACATTTTAATTCAATGTATTACTACCAAATCAGCCACAAAAATAATACGGTGAGTAATACTCATAACAAAAAAACAGATGATATGAAATGTAAAATCAATTACTTACAGCACCTACCAAGGTGCGTATTGTGTATGCGTATTAGAAAGGATTAAGGGTAAAATAACTGGCTAATTATTGAGCTGATCGCGGGTGAAAAAAGAACGGGGAGTGGCTATTTTTATTATTTAATAACAAATAGAGCAATAAAATATAAAAAGGCAGACAAAAGGCAGACAAAAGGCAGACAAATGGCAGACAAGGTCAATATAGAAATGAGAAATACATCAACCGGTGGATATTAA
>NZ_AFJI01000069.1 GCF_000264785.1 Edwardsiella ictaluri ATCC 33202
ACGACGACGACGACGACGACGACGACGACGCGCNCTCNNTNTNTTTTTAGTGTACGCCCGCGTCGGCCCGTAAATGCGCGATACCGGTGCCAAGCCTGCCGCAACGGTTATAATCACAGACAGCGTAATCAACCACCTACCGATATTGGGGGCCATCCGCGCACGCACTCCGCTATCATCATGCCGGATCGCGCCGCCCCCTGATGCGAGGAGCCCGATGGATATTCGACACCCCGGCAGCCACGGGCCGCTTAGCCTGAACCCCAATCGCTGGGATATCGTCGCCTTTCCGCTGATCATCAGCCTTATCGCCATGATGGCCATCGGTTTTCATCAGGCGCTGCAGCCCCTCGCCAGCCTGGGAAAGCAGAGCATCTCCCTGGCGCCGGATGCCCTGCCGGACTATGCCCTGCGCACCACCCTGCGCATGCTGCTGGCCATGCTGGCCTCGCTGCTGTTCACCCTGATCTACGGCACGCTGGCGGCCAAAAGCCGACGGGCGGCCAAGGTATTGGTGCCGATGCTGGATATCCTGCAGTCGGTGCCGGTGCTCGGCTATATCTCGTTTACCGTCACCTTCTTTATCGCCCTGTTCCCCGGACGGGTACTGGGGGTCGAACTGGCGGCCATCTTCGCCATCTTCACCAGCCAGGCCTGGAATATGACCTTCAGTTTTTACCAGTCCCTGCGCACCGTCCCCGGCGATCTGGATGAGGTCGCCCGCGGCCTGCACTTCACCGGCTGGCAGCGTTTCTGGAAGCTGGATGTCCCCTTCGCCATGCCGGGGCTTATCTGGAACATGATGATGTCGATGTCCGGCGGCTGGTTCTTTATTGTGGCCTCAGAGGCGATTACGGTCGGCAATACCCATTTTACCCTGCCGGGCATCGGCGCCTATCTGGCCGAGGCGATCCTGCAGCGCGATCTCCACGCCATCGGCTGGGTGCTGCTGACCATGGTGGCGGTGATCCTCATCTACGATCAGCTGCTGTTCCGCCCGCTGGTCGCCTGGGCCGACAGGTTCCGTATGGAGAATACCCGCACCGCCAATCCCCCCACCTCCTGGCTGCTCAACCTGCTGCGGCGCACCCGCCTGTTCCACCGGCTATTCACGCCGCTGGGACAGCTGCTGGGCTGGCTGGCACGCCTGCCGCTGCGCTGGCCCGGACAGCCGCGCTACCGCCCCGCTCCGGCACCGGGGCGCTCACAGCGCTATCTCGATCTGCTCTGGAGTGCCGCTATCCTCTTGCTGACTCTGTATCTGTGTACCCGGGTCATCCTGTATGTCCACAGCGGCGTTTCACTGCATGAGGTCGGCTATGTCCTGCTGATGGGGCTGGTAACCCTGCTGCGCGTCAGCCTGCTGATCCTGATCTCCTCGTTGATCTGGGTGCCACTGGGGGTGCTGATCGGCCTACGCCCGGCACTGGCCGGTAAGATCCAGCCGCTGGCCCAGTTTTTGGCCGCCTTCCCGGCCAACCTGCTGTTTCCTGCCTTCGTCATCGCCATCATGCACTTTCAGCTCAACCCCGATATCTGGCTGTCGCCTCTGATCGTGCTGGGCACCCAGTGGTATATCCTGTTCAACGTGGTGGCCGGTACCATGAATTTCCCCAATGACTATCGCGAGGTCACGGCCAATCTGCATATCCGCGGCTGGCAGTGGTGGCGCCAGATCATGCTGCCGGCCATCTTTCCCTACTATGTCACCGGCGCCGTCACCGCCGCCGGCGGGGCCTGGAACGCCAGTATCGTGGCCGAATATGTCCAGTGGGGTGATACCCGGGTGGTGGCGCACGGTCTGGGGGCCTATATCGCCGAAAACACCGCCAGCGGCAACTTCCCCAACATCATCCTGGGCATCGCCATCATGTCGCTGTTTGTCACCCTGTTTAACCGCCTGCTGTGGCGCCCACTGTACGCCTATGCAGAATCCCGCTTTCGCGCTAACTGATCCTGAACACCTGAACACTAACCGAGGAGCCGCGCCATGACCGATCCCCTTTTCCCAACGCCGCACAACGTCACGTCAGCGTCTATCCTGAGCGTACAGAACGTTGATCACGGCTATGAGCAGGCACACGGCGTCCAGACCATCCTGCAGGGGGTTAACCTGACGCTGCGCGAGGGCGAGATAGTGGCCCTGCTCGGCCGTTCCGGGTCGGGAAAATCCACGCTGCTGCGCATCATATCGGGCCTGATCACCCCCAGCGCAGGCCAGGTGGACTACCTTGGCGCGCCGGTGCATGGCCCGGCCAGGGGGGTGGCGATGGTGTTCCAGACCTTCGCCCTGTTTCCGTGGCTGACGGTGCTGCAAAACGTGGAGGCCGGTCTGGAGGCGCAGGGCATGGCGGCAGCCGTTCGGCGTACCCGGGCGCTGGCGGCCATCGACCTTATCGGCCTGGACGGTTTTGAAAACGCCTACCCGCGCGAACTCTCCGGCGGAATGCGCCAGCGCGTCGGCTTTGCCCGCGCCCTGGTGGTTGACCCCACGCTGCTGCTGATGGACGAGCCGTTTTCGGCCCTCGATGTCCTGACCGCCGAAACCCTGCGCACCGACCTGCTCGACCTGTGGGGCACGGGCAGGCTGCCGATTAAGTCGATGCTGATCGTCACTCACAACATCGAAGAGGCGGTGTTCATGTGCGATCGCATCCTGCTGCTCTCCTCACACCCCGGCAAGATCGTCGCCGAGATAGCCGTCCCCTTCCACCATCCACGCAGCCGCCTCGATCCGCCGTTTCGCCACCTGGTCGATGAGATTTACGCCCAAATGACCGCGCGCAGCGGCGACAATACGCTGCGTCACGAGCTGAAGCTGGGCTCCTGGCTGCCCCATGTCTCCACCAACCTGATCGCCGGGCTGCTGGAAACCCTGGCAGCCGCCCCCTACCACGGCCGCGCCGACATGCCCGATCTGGCGCTGGCACTACACATGGAGGTCGACCGGCTGTTTCCCGTCGCCGAGGTGCTGCAACACCTGGACTTCGCCAGCGTGCAGCAGGGCGACATCATCCTCACCCCGGCTGGCGAGCAGTTCGCCGTCATGGACACCCAGCCGCGCAAGGCGCTGTTCGCCACCCACCTGCTGCGCCATGTCCCGCTGGCCACGCTGATTAAAAACGTGCTCGACGAGCGCCCCGGCCACCGGGCACCGCGGGTACGCTTTGAGCAGGAGCTGGAGGATGTGCTCTCCGATGACGCGGCGCGCGAAACCCTGGACACCGTGATCAACTGGGGACGCTATGCCGAGATCTTCTCCTATAACGATCAGAGCGGCTCTTTTAGCCTGGAGGACGTCGAATTTTAATCCGCATCGCGCCGCTTTCCCCGGCGGCAGCTTGCATAATGGAGGGCGACGGTGCTATTTAAGAGGCCTCTTACCCGCTCACTGAACAGGGATCCCCAGATGACCGACCAACCCGCCCCCGACATCCGCATTCGCCCACTGACCGCCGCCGACAATGGGGCGATTGCCGACGTGATCCGCCGCGTCTCTGCCGAATGCGGCCTGAGCGCCGACAAGGGGTTCACCGTCTCCGATCCCAATCTGGATCGTCTGGCACAGACCTATGCGACACCGCGCAGCGCCTACTGGGTCGTCGAACTGGAGGGGCTGGTGGCAGGGGGCGGGGGCGTCGCGCCGCTGGAGGGGGCGGCACCACACCTGTGTGAGCTGCAAAAAATGTACTTTCTGCCCGCGCTGCGCGGACGCGGTCTGGCCAAGCGCCTGGCCCTGCAGGCGCTGGACTTCGCCCGTGCGCAGGGGTTCACCCACTGCTATCTGGAGACCACCGCCACCCTGCACGACGCCATCACCCTGTACCGTCATCTCGGCTTTGAGCCTATCGACGCCGCGCTGGGTGCCACCCGCCACGTGGACTGTGAAGTTCGCATGCTGCGTACGCTATAGGCGATCGGCCTGCGGAACACCCGCCGCCCAGGAAGAGGACAATCTGGCCCAATCGACGCACCCTCGGAGTGCGGCCAGGCAGGCCAGGTCTCAACCACCGCAATGGCTGTATCGTCCGGGAGAGGCGCCGCCTGGGACTCTCGTATCCCCCGGCAGTGCAGGATGCACAAATACGCGATCCCTCTGGGGGTATGGCTAACTCAGGGGCGTCATCGCTGACGCAATGCTGGATGCACCCTGTCTGGCAGGGGCGCTTACGTGGGGCAAAAAAACAGGAGCCCACAGGCTCCCGTCAGCACGATCACGATCGGTGTCGATCTCAGTGGCGACGACCGTCGTCGTCCTCGTCGATCGCCTCGTTGTCGTACTCCTCGCCGTCGTCACCCTCTTCGCCGTCCGGATCCTCAAAATAGGTTCCCCAGCCGTCGTAGCTGACGTCGTGTTTTTCCGCCAGGGCGATCAGCTGCTCGACCTGGGCGTCGATGATCTCGGCGTTCAGACCCACTTCGCTTATCACATCACAGCACATCAGCAGGATGCCCTCTTCAACCTCCAGCTCCTCAGCATCGGTCACTTCGTAACCCAGCTTGAACGCCTCCACGGCGGCCTGCTCCAGCGCCTCAAAGCTCTCCGCCGACAGATGGTGCTCAATGGTGTACAGCGCATCCGGATCGCTGCCATCGTCCAGCAGCTCCTCGATAATCATGCGGGTCTCTTCACGCTGTTCTTCCAGCAGCTCTCGGTTTGCCATTTCACTGATCCTCAATCGCTAAGCCTTTGACGCATTCTCCCACAGGCGACGGCGCCTCACCACTCAAGAAAAGACAATATTTCACGCTCGGGGGTTGAAAATGAATTTTAATACACATAATGTGAATATAAATTCATCACAACACACCCCCACAGACGGAGATGTTCCATATGGATCAGCTTAATCAGCAGCACTTTCTGAGGTTACTGGATTTCACCCCGCAGCAAATTGCATATCTAATCAATCTGGCCGCCGAGCTGAAACAAGCCAAAAAACAGGGGTGCGAACGCCCCCGTCTGCATGGGAAAAACATCGCGTTGATCTTTGAAAAGGACTCCACCCGTACCCGCTGCTCCTTTGAGGTGGCCGCCTACGATCAGGGCGCCCACGTCACCTACCTCGGCCCCAGCGGCAGCCAGATAGGCCATAAAGAGTCGATCAAGGATAGCGCGCGGGTGCTCGGCAGGCTGTATGACGCCATTCAATACCGCGGCTTTGGCCAGCAGGTGGTGGAAACCCTGGCGCACTACGCCGGCGTACCGGTATGGAATGGCCTGACCGATGAGTTCCACCCCACGCAGATTTTGGCGGATCTGCTCACCATGAGCGAACACTGCGCCAAGCCTCTTTCCGCCATGAAGCTGGCCTATCTGGGCGACGCGCGCAATAACATGGGCAACTCACTGCTGGAAGGCGCGGCACTGATGGGGATGGAGCTGCGGCTGGTCGCGCCCAGGGCCTACTGGCCGGAAGCCGGACTGATCGCCCAATGCCAGACCGTGGCGCAGCAAACCGGCGCCAAGCTGGTGCTGACGGAGGACGTCGCCGAAGGGGTACTGGACGCCGACTTCCTGTATACCGATGTGTGGGTCTCCATGGGCGAACCCAAATCGGTCTGGCAGGAGCGCATTACCCAGCTGCTGCCATATCAGATCAACATGCAAACGCTACAGCTGAGCGGCAACCCGCAGGTGAAGTTCCTGCACTGCCTACCCGCCTTCCACGACGAGATGACCGGCGTAGGGCAGCAGATGGCCGCGCAGTATGGGCTGCACGATGGTATTGAGGTGACCGATGAGGTGTTTGAATCACCCCACAGCATCGTCTTCGATCAGGCGGAGAACCGCCTGCATACCATCAAGGCGGTGATGGTGGCGACCCTGGGAGAATAATGGCGCGCGCAGCCTCTGAGGCAGCGCACCACGCGGCCAGCGGTCACTGCCGCTGGCCGCCGTAACCGCTACAGCAGGCCGAGCGCCTGGGCATCCAGCTTGATCACCGCCTTGCGCACCCGTGCCGGCCCATCCAGCGCACACAGTGGTTTATGCACCTCGCCGGGATAGAACACCACAAAATCACCCGCGCACAGCGTCAGCAGTTTCTCCTGCAGACCGCCCGCCCCCACCGGCAGGAAAGCGATATCCTTCTCCGCCAGCAGATCCTCTCCGGCTACGCCCGGCGCCAGATTGCTGAAGCCCATGCCCTCCTGCCCCTCCAGCACGATCTGGATATCCAGATAGCGGGCATGGTATTCGGCGCGGCGCGTTTCGGCCGGTGCCGTATCATCGTGGGCGATCAGTACGAACTGGCGCTGCGCATCAATTTCATAGCAGCCCGCCGGGGTCTCGGCGCTGAAGTTGGCCATCACATATTCAATCGCCTGGCGCAGCGCGACCGGCAGATACGGCATCTGATCCAGATAGTGAACGTTACCCGTTAACATGACTCATCATTCCCTTATTTATAAAACTGTGTTTTATTTTAACCGGACTGGACGGACGTAACTGCGCCGTTCGCCACATTTATGGCAGGGGTGTCAGAAAGAAAAAAAGTCCCGGCGCAGGCCGGGACCAAACAGGGACACTCACTCAAACAGGAATTAATAACAATAGAAAACAGTATAATACAGCGTTACCCTTCTCAGCCTGCAGCGCCACCGACAGACTACGCCAAGGCCTGCGCCAGCAGGGTGATCGGATGCTCGCAGCGCTTGCTGGTGGACATTTCGATCTGCCATTTACAGGTTTCACAGTCGGTCACCACCAGATCCACCCCACTGGCTTCGATCTGACGGAACAATCCGGCGCCGATGCCCTGTGCGGTCTCGTAGTTCTCTTTCTTGAAACCGTAGGTACCGGCGATGCCGCAGCACTGGGAGTCCAGAATGATAAGCTCTACACCCGGGATCATCTGCAGCAGCGCCAGGGTATAGGGCGCCCAGCCCATTCTCTCCATATGGCACGGCGTATGGTAGGCGATCTTCAGGTTCAGCGGCTTTAGGGGCAGCGTGCGTCCGCCGTCGAGCAGACGGTAAAGATGGCGGGTCGCCAACTCGACCCGGTCGCGCACCGGCGTGGTATCGATATCCAGTACGTGCGGGTATTCATCGCGCAGCATGAAGGTGCAACTTGAAGAGGTCGCCACCACCGGCAGCCCCTTCTCCAGCACCGCCTCGCTCAGGGAGTCGGCGTTCACCCGCGCCTGTTTCCTGGCCTGATCGATAAAGCCGTTGGCCACCAGCGGCACGCCGCAGCACTTCTCGCGCGACAGCAGCTGTACCCCGATATCCATGGCGTTAAACACCCGCACCAGATCCTTGCCCAGCTGCGGATGGTTGTAGTTCACGTAGCAGCCGTGAAAGAACGCCACCTGCTCGCTAAAGCGCGCCTGCTCCGCGCTCTGCTTGCGCATCCAGCTGCGGAAGGTGCCATGGGAGTACTTGGGCAGCTCGCGGCGGTGGTCGATCTTCAGCGCCTTATCCAGCAGCTGACGCACCGGCTTCAGGCCGGTGGTGGCGTTGATCAACGGCGCAAACGGCGTAGAGAGGGTGCCCATCAGATCGGTATGGCTGAGGATGGCGTCGCGCAGCCTGGGCTTATGGTTACCGTACTGATTCTTGGCACGCAGAATGATGTCGCCGATCTTCACATCGGACGGGCAGGCCACCTCACAGCGCTTGCAGTTGGTGCAGTACTTCAGCGCCTCATCGTACAGCTGCGGATCCTTCAGGCGCAGACGCTCCCCGTCCGGGCCCGCCTGTTTCGGACCGGGATAGGCCGGATTCACCTTGGCGACCGGACAATAGGTGGTGCACACGGTGCACTTGATACATTGTTCAAAGCTGTTATCAGCAGGCAGGCTCATTACGCGTCCTCCGCCAGGATCTGTTGCGCGGCGTGCAGGGCGGTGAGCAGGGAAACCCCGGCGCCGCAGCCCTGATGGATCGGATCATAGCCGCCCAGCACGGCGCCGGCGGCATACAGATTATTGACAACGGTGCCGTTGACGGCGGCACGCTGCCCGGCGTCGCCGCGTACCCCGAACTGCAGATACGGCTGCGGCGCGAACATCGACTCGCTGCACCAGTCGCTGCGATCGGCGGCCGAGATGACGTCCAGACCGAACACCGGCTCACGCACGCCGCCGAAGTCAGCGCGCAGCCCGTTGCTGAAGAAGCTGCCGCTGGCCAACACCACATGACGCGGACGCAGCGGAATATCGCCGTGATTGCGGGTGTATACCCGGGCCACCCGGTTATTCTCATACTCCGCGCGCAGCACCGTATCCCCCGGCATGATCAGGCCACCCAGCGCCTGAAAGCGGCGACGCAGCTGCTGGTGAATATGGATCCCCAGCACCGACGGCGGCAGGGTCGGCAGCAGCAGCAGCGGACGGGCGACCGCCGCGCGCAGCTGCGCCAGCGCATCGTCGCAGTCCACGCCGACGCAGGCGGGCATCAGGATGGCATCCGCCTGCGCCCCATGACGGTTCAGCTCCTCGGCCAGCAGGCGGCGGTTCTCTGCCACGTCGAGCACCCGTGCAATGTTGACCGCGCGGAACTCGCTGGGGTTACCGCGCAGGCGATCCAGCGCCGGCAGCGTCAGCTCGACCACCTCGCACTCGCCCCCCTGCTCCTGCAGGGAGCTGGCCACCAGCTGCGGCTGAAAATCGAGAAACCCTTCGATACCGGCCACCAGGATACGCTGCCA
Source organism: Edwardsiella ictaluri ATCC 33202 (assembly GCF_000264785.1). Lineage (GTDB taxonomy): Bacteria > Pseudomonadota > Gammaproteobacteria > Enterobacterales > Enterobacteriaceae > Edwardsiella > Edwardsiella ictaluri. The sequence goes on from NZ_AFJI01000069.1 coordinate 8,654, forward strand.
CGGCAGCGCGGCATCCACGTCGCTTACCGGCACCTCATTCGGGCTCAGCCAGGTCAGACGGCGGGTGCCCAGGGGGGTGACCCGCAGATGGTTACGCCGATGGTCGCCCACCAGTGCCAGCCCGCTGCGCTCCAGCAGACGCTCGGCCTCAACGGCGTAGCGGGAAAACTGCCCGGCGCCCATCAGGCTATAGGGGTGCTGCGGCGCCTGGCGCTGCAGCTCGTCGATCGCCGCGCGCGGATCGGTAACCGCTGTGCCGTCCGGCAGGCGCGACAACAGGTCGAAGGAGCCGGAGGAGAAGTGCAGCGCACTCTGCCCGGCGCTGACGATAGCACAGCGCTGCCCGGCCTCCGCCAGACGAATGCCACAGGCCAGTCCGGCCAGCCCTCCGCCGATCATCAGGGTATCAAATTTCATCGTCGCTCTCCCCGCGCTGCGGCAGCGCGGTATCCATCCCGCACAGCCCCTGGTAAACCCAACTGGTAAATTCGCTTTCGCGCAGTGCATTACCCCAGGCGATCGGACGGATCCCCTTCCAGCGTTCGTTCAGGAAGTGGGACAGCTGATCGATAGACTGCTGCGGCGTGGTGACCTTAAATCGGTTCAGCAATCCGGCCGCACGGCAGGCGCACAGCTCGCCCTGACAGGTGCCCATCCCCACGCGGGTGCGACGGCGCAGATCCACCAGGTTATTCACCGTCAGGGAGTCCACGGCGTAGCGGACTTCCCCGGCAGTCACCGCTTCACATTCACACACCAGGCTGCTGTTCAGGCGATCGCCGTTCAGCAGGCGATCGGCGCGATCGCCATGGCGGTAAACCGCCGAGCCACGGATCGGCGCCGGCAGCGAAACCACCTTGCGCAGCGTCTCTTCGGCCGACTGACCGGAGCCGGGCAGCGGCTCGCTGGCGGTGGTGCAGAGGGTGGTGACGCCCAGCTTTTCACAGACTTTATCAGTGGCCCATTCGGCCATCAGGCGATAGGTCATCAGCTTACCGCCGGTAATGGTGATAAAGCCCTCCAGCCCATCGCGCACCGCGTGATCCAGCAGCACGATACCGCGGCTGACGTTACGCCCGCTCGGATCGTCATCGCTGGCCACCAGCGGACGCACTCCGGCGTAGGCCCGCAGAATGCGGGTCGCCGCCAGCTTGGGTGCCAGCTTCTCCCCTTCGCGGATCAGGGTATCCACCTCCTGCGGCGTGACCATCATGTTGTCTATCTGATCGTAATCGACGTGGGTCGAGGTGGTACCGATCAGTGAAATGGTATCGCCCGGCACCAGAATATCGGCATCCGCCGGCTTGCGGCAGCGGTTGATCACCATGTTGTTGATACGGTGCCCCAGGATCAGCAGCGCCCCCTTGGCTGGGAACATCTTGATACGCAGATCGGCATACTCGGCGATGTGCTGCCCCCAGATCCCGGCAGCGTTGACCACAATCTGTGCGTGAATGTCATAGCGCTGGCGCGATTTATGGTCGATAACGCGCACACCGTTCACCCGATCGCCCTGGCGCAGCAGCCCGCACACCTCATGATAGGTCAGCGCCTGGGCGCCGTGCTCACGCGCATCCAGCATGTTGGCCGCCGTCAGGCGGAAAGGATCGACAGTACCATCCGGCACGCGCACCGCGCCCAGCAGATTCGGGTTGGCGGCAGGCTCCAGGCGCAGCGCCTCGGCCGGATCGATGGCTTCGGCATCGATACCCGCGGCGCGGCAGGACGCAATAAAACGCGGCTGATAGGCCAGATCATCTTCCGGCAGCGTAATGAACAGCCCGTCGGTACGCTCGACGCAGTGGCGGGCGATGCGCTTCAGAATACGGTTTTCTTCAATACATTCGCGCGCAGACTCGTCGTCGGTCACCGCGTAACGGGCACCGCTGTGCAGCAAACCATGATTACGGCCGGTCGCGCCGGTGGCGATGTCGTGGCGCTCCAGCAGAATGCAACGCAGGCCACGGCGCGCGCAGTCACGGGCGATACCGGCGCCGGTGGCGCCGCCGCCGATAATGACGACATCAGTTTCCTGTGATGCGGGGCTCTGTAACATGAGTGGCTCCCAAGCCAAATGAGTAGTAATGAACCTAGTAAGCCATATTACGGCGATAAAATGTTTGATAAGGAGCAAATACGCGCACAAAACGAAACCAAAATGACGACAAAAGATCATTGGCGTGATCTCATCCACATTTTTAATACATTTCAATCACGCGAATAGATGTTATTTTTTTACTCCATGGATTAATTTGTATATCAATATCATAAAACTGTAACAATATGAGCGATCTCTCACAGTATCAGCTTTCGCAATTGCCTATCCTGCGCTCGAAAATGAAAACAAATGGTATGTCTACTCGCCTCCTACGCCGGTGGATGCATCCCTCTCTCTTAATAAGCATAGGGTGTGCCTTAACCGCATTCATTGGGAAAACGGATTGAGACAGTACAAACAATAACAGTCATCGGAGACATTTATGTTAAGCATGTTTAAGCCCGCGGCACATAAAACGCGGCTGCCGGATACGCAGGTAGACCCGACCTACCGCCGCCTGCGCTGGCAGATTTTTATGGGGATTTTCTTTGGCTATGCCGCTTACTACCTGGTGCGTAAAAACTTCACCCTGGCGATGCCTTACCTGGTAGAACAGGGGTTCTCGCGCGGCGATCTCGGCTTTGCCCTCTCCGGCATCTCCATCGCCTACGGCTTCTCCAAGTTCATCATGGGCTCCGTCTCTGACCGCTCCAACCCGCGCGTCTTCCTGCCGGCCGGTCTGATCCTGGCCGCCGTGGTGATGCTGGTGATGGGCTTCGTTCCGTGGGCAACCTCCAGCATCATGACCATGTTCGTGCTGCTGTTCCTGTGCGGCTGGTTCCAGGGTATGGGATGGCCGCCGTGTGGCCGTACCATGGTGCACTGGTGGTCGCAGAAGGAGCGCGGCAGTATCGTGTCGGTATGGAACTGCGCCCACAACGTGGGCGGGGGGCTGCCGCCACTGCTGTTCCTGCTGGGGATGGCCTGGTTCAACGACTGGCATGCCGCGCTGTACATGCCGGCCTTCGCCGCCATTCTGGTCGCCCTGTTCGCCTTTGCCATGATGCGCGATACCCCCCAGTCTTGTGGACTGCCGCCCATCGAGGAGTATAAGAACGACTATCCGGACGACTACTCCGCCAAGGCGGAGCAAGAGCTGAGCGCCAAGCAGATTTTCATGCAGTACGTCTTCCCCAACAGGCTGCTGTGGTACATCGCCATCGCCAACGTGTTCGTCTATCTGCTGCGCTACGGCATCCTGGACTGGTCACCGACCTACCTGAAAGAGGTGAAGCACTTCGCGCTGGATAAGTCCTCCTGGGCCTACTTCCTGTATGAGTACGCAGGTATCCCCGGCACCCTAATCTGCGGTTGGATGTCTGACAGGGTCTTCCGCGGCAACCGCGGCGCTACCGGCGTGTTCTTCATGACCCTGGTGACCATTGCCACCATCGTTTACTGGCTCAACCCGGCGGGCAACCCTAACGTCGATATGGCCTGCATGATCATCATCGGCTTTTTGATATACGGTCCGGTAATGCTGATCGGCCTGCACGCCCTGGAGCTGGCGCCGAAGAAAGCAGCCGGTACTGCGGCGGGCTTCACCGGCCTGTTCGGTTACCTGGGCGGCTCCGTGGCAGCCAGCGCCATCGTCGGCTACACCGTCGATTACTTTGGCTGGAACGGCGGCTTTATGGTGATGATCGGCGGCAGCATCCTCGCCGTGGTGCTGCTGTTGGTCGTGATGATCAACGAAACCAAACATCACCGCGAGCTGGAAGCCAGGAAAGAGTGATAGAACGCAATGGCGGCGGCATCCCGCGCACCGACGCCATTGCACAAGGCTGTGCCGCTCACCCGGGGTGCGGCCTTTTGTTTACCCCTGCACCTCGTAAAACAACACCAAAAATAAGGATAACCCTATGAAAATCAAACTTAACTCGATTGTCACCGGGCTTCTTCTCGGCGGAACGCTGGCAATGAGCGCCCAGGCGGCTGACAACAAAGTGGTGATTGCTCACCGCGGCGCCAGCGGCTACCTGCCGGAGCATACCCTGCCCGCCAAAGCCATGGCCTACGCCCAGGGTGCCGATTTTCTGGAGCAGGATCTGGTGATGACCAAAGACGACCAGCTGGTAGTGCTGCATGACCACTATCTGGATCGGGTAACCGACGTCGCAGACCGCTTCCCTGACCGAGCACGCAAGGATGGCCGCTACTATGCCATCGACTTTACCCTGGATGAGATTAAATCCCTGAAGTTCACCGAAGGGTTTGATATTGAAAACGGCAAGAGGGTACAGAGCTACCCGGGCCGCTTCCCGATGGGGAAATCTGACTTCCGGGTACACACCTTTGCAGAGGAGATCGAGTTCGTTCAGGGGCTAAACCACTCCACCGGCAAGAACATCGGCATCTACCCGGAGATCAAGGCGCCCTGGTTCCACCAGCAGGAGGGCAAGGACATCTCCGCTAAGGTACTGCAGGTGCTCAGGCAGTACGGCTATACCGATAAAGATGCCAACGTCTATCTACAGTGCTTCGACGCCAACGAACTCAAGCGGATTAAAAACGAGCTGATGCCGAAGATGGGGCAAAACCTCAAGCTGATACAGCTGATCGCCTATACCGACTGGAACGAAACCCAGGAGAAGAAGCCGGACGGCACCTGGGTCAACTACAGCTATGACTGGATGTTCAAGCCCGGCGCCATGAAGCAAATTGCCCGGTATGCCGACGGCATCGGCCCGGATTACCACATGCTGGTCAGCGAAGACTCCCGTAAGGGCAGCATCAGGCTGACCAATATGGTGAAAGAGGCGCACGCCAACAACATGGCCGTCCATCCCTACACCATTCGCGCCGATCAGCTGCCGGACTACGTCACCGACGTCAATCAGCTGTATGACGTGATCTACAACCAGGCCGGCGTCGACGGCGTGTTTACCGACTTCCCGGACAAGGGCGTACAGTTCCTGCAAAGGCAGGGACAGCATCAGTAAGCCGGAGCAACCGGGGCACATGCCCCCGGATCTCCGCGGCGGGGTAGGGTTTAAAAGGGCGGAATCACCCCGTTAATGCCGACAAAGGCGCGCAGCACCTCCGCCGTAGCGCGCCCTTCGCGTACCGTCAGGATCAGCACCGCTGCCTGCCCCGGCCGCAGCGCGCCGCGCGTGAGTGAATCCACAAACACCACCGGTGTCTGCAGGCCGACCCTAATCTGCTGCGTCCCCCCACCATAGCGTAATACCAACGGCTGTCCCGCCACATCGCCGTCTCCGCGCCAGGTTCCCCCGACATCGACGGTGCCGTTGGTCATACTGCCCTGTTCACCGCTGACCAGCCGCCAGGGGGTATGTCCCTCGCCCGCGCCACGCAGACGATCGGAGAACAGGTGAAGTGTCTGAGCCTCCAGCGTACCATCCGCCAGCGGCAGCGCCACCGCCCCCAGAAATGCGCCGGGACGGATATCGTCCAGCGATGCGCTGAACACCCCGAACAGGCGCGTTGCGGGGGTCATCCTCAGCATCAGCTCTCCACCGTGACGCTCGCGCAGCTGCAGCGCATCGGGCGAAACGGCACTCAGGGTGCCGCGCACGGTCAGCATCCGCGCATCGGTATCGCCCGCTTGGGCGCAGCCGGAAAGCAACCAACAGAAACAGAGACAACACAATATCCGATATCCCATGATCTCCTCCTTGAGTCGTAGCGCTGACCCACGGTGGCCACGCGCCGATCTTTCCAGCATACGGTGGTGCGCACGGCGATAACAGACACAATCCCTGCAACTCGCTCGGATAACGCCTCCATACCCTGAAAACAGCTTTTTCTGTGCAAGGATTGTGCGATGTGCCCGGTAGCATGCTTAATTTCTGTCATACTTGAGTGTCGCGGCGGTTCTCCCCGCCAATCCGGCCATGGGGCGTCATGGCCAGCCAACAGGAGGCCCGTATGAAACTGATCGGCAGTTATACCAGTCCCTTTGTACGCAAAATCTTTATTCTGCTGCTGGAAAAGCAGCTGACCTTCGAGTTCGTCAACGATAATCCCAATCTGGACAGCTCCCGGGTGCCCGACGTGAATCCGCTGGGCAAAGTGCCCGCGCTGGTGACGGACGACGGCGAGGTCTTCTTCGATTCACCGATCGTGGCCGACTATATCGACAGGCTCACGGAAACGCCCCGCTTTCTGCCTCTCGACGGGGAACACGCGCTGCGGGTGCGCCAGACCGAGGCGCTGGCCGACGGCATCTGCGATGCCGCAGTCACCATTGTGAAAGAGCTGCGCCGTCCCGCCGAACGTCGGGATGGGCATGAGCTGCAGCGCCAGCGCGACAAGATCCTGCGCGGACTGGATGCACTGGAACGCTGCGTCGCCGAGGGCCGCTGGATCGGCGGCGAGACGCTGAACCTCGCCGATATCGCCGCCGGCTGCTGCCTGAGCTATCTCAACTTCCGCCGCGTCTGCCCCAACTGGTGCGTTGGACGCCCAGCGCTGGTACGCCTGGCGGAGCGCCTGTTTCAGCGCGACAGTTTTCTGCGCACCGCGCCACCGGCCAACTAGGCTGTATTCCTGCCCCGTCAGCCTTTATCATGGGGGTCATTCGCCCCGCGCAGATTAAAGGTACGGAACAGTTCAATGAGTTCAGATAGTCAGGTGCTTTACAGCCAAATCCCCGCGATCGATACCCTGCTGCGCACGCCCGCGTGCGCAGCCCTACAGGCGCAGTATGGCAGTCAGCTGGTTACCCAGGCCCTGCGTTCGCTGCAGCAGCAGGCCCGTCACGCCATCCAGCGGCAGCAGGCGTTGCCTGACTGGTGCGTCGACTGGGGTGTGGCCTGCACCCGGCGGCTCGCTGAGACGCTGCAACCGGCCATGCGTCGGGTCTTTAACCTGACCGGCACCGTCCTGCACACCAATCTTGGCCGGGCACTGCTGCCCGATACGGCGATCGCGGCAGCGGCCGGGGCGATGGGTGCCCCGGTCACCCTGGAGTACGATCTGGACGACGCGGGGCGCGGCCACCGCGATCGCGCTATCGCCGATCGGCTGTGCGCCCTGACCGGTGCCGAAGACGCCTGTATCGTTAACAATAACGCGGCAGCGGTGCTGCTGATGCTGGCGACCCTGGCGCCGGGGCGCGACGTGATCGTCTCGCGCGGTGAGCTGGTGGAGATCGGCGGTGCGTTCCGTATTCCCGACGTCATGACCCAGGCCGGCTGCCGTCTGCGCGAGGTGGGCACCACCAACCGCACCCACCTGCACGACTACCGCCAGGCCATCGGTGAGCACAGTGCGCTATTGATGAAGGTGCACACCAGCAACTACGCTATCGCCGGGTTCACCGCCGCCGTCAGCGAGGCCGAGCTGGCTGCCCTGGGCCAGGAGTATGGTCTGCCGGTCATCAGTGATCTCGGCAGCGGATCGCTGCTGGACATGGCCCACTACGGTCTGCCCGCCGAGCCAATGCCGCAGCGTATGCTGGCCGATGGCGTCGATCTGGTCAGCTTCTCCGGTGACAAGCTGCTCGGCGGTCCCCAGGCCGGGATCATTGTTGGCCGCCGGGAGCTGATCCACCGTCTGCAGCGCCATCCGCTCAAGCGCGCCCTGCGCTGCGGCAAGATGACGCTGGCGGCGCTGGACGCCACGTTGCAGCTGTACCAGCAGCCGGAGAAGCTGCGGCAGGCGCTGCCCACCCTGCGCCATCTGACGCGGGAGGCGAGCGAGATCGCCGCCTGCGGCGAGCGGTTGCTGGCCCGCCTGCGCCCCCACTATGAGGAGGCGTTCGTCCTGACGCTGGAGCCCTGCCTGTCGCAGATCGGCAGCGGATCGCTGCCGGTGGATCGCCTGCCGAGCCATGCGATCACCCTGACCCCGCGTGACGGTCGCGGCGGCACCCTGACGGCGCTGGCCGACCGCTGGCGCGCGCTGCCCTGTCCGGTCATCGGGCGACTGCAAGAGGGCAAACTGTGGCTCGATCTGCGCTGTCTGGACGATGAGCAGGCGCTGCTCCAGGAGCTGTGCCAATGATCATCGCCACCGCAGGACACGTTGATCACGGCAAAACCACCCTGCTGCGCGCCCTGACCGGCATCGATACCGATCGCCTGCCGGAGGAGAAGCGCCGCGGCATGACCATCGATCTCGGCTATGCCTACCTGCCGCTGGCGGATGGGCGGGTACTGGGATTTATTGACGTCCCCGGACATGAAAAATTTCTGGCCAATATGCTGGCCGGCATCGGCGGCATCCCACAGGCGCTGCTGGTGGTCGCCTGTGACGACGGCGTGATGGCCCAGACCCGTGAGCACCTGCTGCTGCTGCGCCTGGCCGGACGACCCGGCCTGACCGTGGCACTGACCAAATCCGGGCGGGTCGATGCACCGCGACGGGCGCAGGTGCGCGACCAGGTGCAGGCGCTGCTGGCGGAGCAGGGCTGGCCAGACGCGGCGCTGTTCGAAACCGATGCCATGAGCGGTCAGGGCATCGAGGCGCTGCGCCACCATCTGTTGACCCTGAGCGCAGTCCCACCACAGGCCGATCGGCGCTTCCGCCTGGCCATCGATCGCGCCTTCAGCGTCAAGGGCAGCGGGCTGGTTGTCACCGGTACAGCGCTGGCCGGAACGGTATGCTGCGGCGATACGCTGTGGCTGACCGGCTGCGATAAGGCGGTACGGGTACGCACCCTGCACGCCCAAAACCGGGAGGCGCAGCGGGCACAGGCCGGTCAGCGCGTGGCCCTGAACCTCAGCGGTGACGTAGAAAAAAGCCAGATCCAGCGCGGCGACTGGCTGCTGGCGCAGCGACCCGCCGCAGCGGCAGCCCAGCGGGTGCTGGTCGCAGTAGACAGCGTCGCACCGCTGCAGCACTGGCAGCCGCTGCATCTCCACCACGCCGCACGCCACATCACCGGGCGCCTCTCGCTGCTGGAAACCACCGCTGCGCCGCAGGCGCCGACCCTGGCCGAACTGGTGCTCGACACCCCCCTCTGGCTGGCCGAGGATGACACCCTGATCCTGCGCGACATCGCCGCGCGCCACACCCTGGGCGCGGCACGGGTGCTACAACTGGAGGCACCGCGCCGCGGCAAGCGTCAGCCCGCCTTTTTGGAGACCCTGCGTCGCCTGGCTCAGGCCCGCGGCGACCGTGAGGCGCTCAGCCTGCGCCTGCCCTCGGGCACCCTGAGCATCGCCAACCTGGCCTGGTCGCGCCAGCTGACGGAGGAGTCCTGCCGGACGCTGCTGGCGCAGGACGATCTGCTGGTGGTCGGCGATCACCTGCTCTCCCGCACGACGGCGACGCGGCTGCGTCAGCGGCTGCTGGATACCCTGGCGTACTATCATGCCCAGCACGGCGATCAGCTGGGCGTCGGGCGCGCCCGCCTGCGACGCATGGCGCTGCCGACCGGGCCAGAGACGCTGGTATTTCATCTGATAGGCGAGCTGCTGGCCGAAGGCGCGCTATGCAACAGCCGCGGCTGGCTGCATCTGCCACAGCACCGCCTGGCCATGACACCGCCGCAGCAGGCGCTGTGGCAGCGGGCGCAGCCGCTGTTCGCCGACGATCCATGGTGGGTGCGCGATCTGGCCAATACCCTGAACGCCGATGAGAATGAGATGCGCCAGACGCTGCGCCAGGCGGCGCTGCTCGGGCATATCACCGCCGTGGTGCGCGATCGTTACTACCGCAACGAACGGCTCTACCAGTTTGCCGAGCTGATCCGCCAACAGGATCACAGCCAGGGCAGCACCAATGCAGCTGACTTCCGCGATCAGCTCGGCGTAGGCCGTAAGCTGGCAGTACAGATCCTGGAGTTCTTCGACCGCTGTGGCTTTACCCGGCGACGCGCCAACGACCATCTGCTGCGCGATGCCGGTCTATTTTGCGCCGACGACAAAATGTAATCAATGAGTTATAAAAAAGTAAATAAAAGTGTGATCATGGGCAAATATTGACCGTATTTCGCTGTCTGCCGGTGCAATATCGCTTATGCTGGGAGGATGGCTGCATTATTGCCTGTTACCCGCCAGCACCCGTTGGCGCCACCAGCCAAGGAGACAGTAATGACCGATCACGCGCCCTTCACACCGGCCAGCGCCGGCTCGCCATTGCAGCTAAAAGCCCGCTATGACAACTTTATCAACGGCCAATGGCGGGCTCCCGTCGAGGGCAACTACTTTATTAATTTAACGCCCATCACCGGGCAGCCGCTGTGCGAAGTCGCCAGTTCCGGGCGGCAGGATATCGATTTGGCGCTGGATGCCGCCCATGCGGCCCGTGCAGCCTGGGGACAAACCTCGGTACAGCAGCGTGCGGCCCTGCTGAACAAAATCGCCGATCGTATGGAGCAACATCTGGTAGAGCTGGCCCATGCCGAAACCTGGGATAATGGGAAACCCATCCGGGAAACCCTCAATGCCGATGTGCCGCTGGCTATTGACCATTTCCGCTATTTTGCCGCCTGTATCCGCGCCCAGGAGGGGGGGATCAGCGAAATCGACCATGAAACTGTCGCTTACCACTTCCATGAACCGCTTGGCGTGGTCGGCCAGATAATTCCGTGGAACTTCCCGCTGCTGATGGCCTGTTGGAAACTGGCACCGGCGCTGGCGGCAGGCAACTGTGTGGTACTCAAACCCGCCAAACTGACGCCGCTGTCCGTGCTGACGTTAATGGAGCTCATCGGCGATCTGTTGCCACCGGGCATCGTCAACGTGGTCAACGGTGCAGGGGGAGATATTGGCGAATATTTGGCAACCTCGCCACGTATCGCCAAAGTTGCTTTTACCGGTTCGACAGAGGTCGGCCAGCGCATCATGGGGTATGCGGCCCAAAACGTTATCCCGGTGACGCTGGAGCTGGGGGGAAAATCACCGAACATCTTTTTTGAAGACGTCATGGATAAGGATGACGCCTTTCTGGATAAGGCGCTGGAAGGCCTGGCCATGTTCGCCTTTAACCAGGGAGAGGTCTGCACCTGTCCCAGCCGGGCGCTCATCCAGGAGTCCATCTATGAACGCTTTATGGAGCGCGCCATCCGGCGGGTAGAGACTATCCGCAGCGGGAACCCCTTAGATACCGAAACCCAGATGGGCGCACAGGTCTCTGCAGGTCAAGTGGAGACCATCCTCAACTACATCGCCCTGGGACAAAAGGAGGGGGCGCAGCTGTTGACCGGCGGTGGGATACACCACCAGACGGGCGCACTGGCGCAAGGGTACTATCTGCAGCCCACCATTCTGCGCGGCCACAACCGCATGCGTATTTTCCAGGAGGAAATCTTTGGCCCGGTGCTGGCCGTAACCACCTTCCGCGATCGCGATGAGGCGCTGGCGCTGGCCAACGACAGCCACTATGGCCTTGGCGCTGGCGTATGGACCCGTAATGGCACACTGGCTTACCAGATGGGGCGAGGCATTCAGGCCGGACGGGTCTGGACCAACTGCTACCATGCCTACCCGGCTCACGCGGCATTCGGTGGCTATAAACAGTCCGGAATCGGGCGTGAAACCCACAAAATGATGCTGGATCATTATCAACAGACGAAATGCCTGCTGGTCAGCTACAGCGATCGCGCATTGGGGTTTTTCTGATTCTGAGATTTATCCGCCCACAGACCCGCCCTTAAGGCGGGTCTCCCTATCCATTACCGCCCATACGCGTTACACTTTTTATTATTTCCTTAACGCGCATCGCTATGAAAAAACTGTTCCACCGCGTATGTAGCCTGTTTAAGCCTTCATGGTGTCTGGCGCTGCTGGTTGCCCTTGAGGGCTATCTGTTTGCCGAACCGGTGGTCATCCAGGCATTCCGCTATGTTCCCGGCGCAATACAGTCATTCCGCAGCTGGAGAGAAGCACTCTCCATGGTTAATCTGCTGGAGATCCCCCGCGTCATGCTGGGGGTAGCACTGATGCTGATGTCCATCGGTATGCTGTTACGCGCACGCGTCGCCTGGGCGTTTACCCTGCTGCTGCTGATCGCCATCGCCGTGCTGTCGCTGATCCAGGATCCCAGTCTGCCCATCTGGCAGGCACAGGATCTGGTACGCCTGCTGTGGCACGATCTCAGGGTGTGGAACTGGCAGGACATCTCGCTGACCAATCTGGAGGGCTACAGCCATAACCTGACGCTGTATACCCTGGTTCTGATCGCCCTACTGATACGCTACTGGGAGCGATTTGACCGGGCCAGCCTGGCTGCCGGCAGCCTGTTTGCCCTGGTCAGCTTTGCCTCGTTGCTCATCTACGCCATCTTTGGCTCGCTGTATCTGGGCAACGAGTTCAAGCCGCCGATCCTGGACGTGGTCACCGCGTTCTACTTTTCAGTCGTCAGCATGTCCACCGTCGGCTTCGGCGATATCGTTCCCTATACCGCCACCGCGCGGCTGTTCACCATCTCGGTGATCGTGATGGGAATTACGGTATTCGCCACGTCAATCAGCGCCATCATCGGTCCGGTGATCGGCGGCAACCTTAAACGCATGGTTAAAGGCAGGATCTCTCACGTGATGCGCAAAAACCACTTTATCATCGCCGGCGCGTCGCCGCTGGCGCTCAGTATCTACAAGGGGCTGAAGGAGCGCGGCGATGCGATCACCGCCATCGTCCCGATGAGCGTCGCCCACGAGTACCCGCAGGATGCTGATGTGGTGGTCGGCGATCCCTCCAGCGCACAGGTGCTGACGGAGGCCGGCGCCGCGCGTGCGCTGTACATTCTGGCGCTGCGCGAGGACGATGCGGAAAACGCCTTTATCGTCCTGGCAGCCAAAGAGGTGGCAGGCGGCGCCACCAAGACCATTTCGCTGGTCAACGCCAGTAAGCATCTGCAGAAGATCAAGCGGGTACAGCCAGATATGGTGTTCTCGCTGCAGCTGCTGGGCAGCGAACTGCTGGTGCGCACCCTGAGCGGCGAAGCCATCGACAACAAGCTGGTTACGCAGCTGTTCTTTGGCAATGCCGAGGTAGCAGGGGAGCAGGACTGACCTCCGTCCGCGCCCCCATGGCCGCTGCGTTACCCCCATCGGCGGGGGTAACGCAGCGGTCAGCCCATTCGGGCTGACCGATAGATATCAGCGACGTAGCGCGATAGCCTCGATTTCGATCTTCACATCTTTCGGCAGGCGAGCCACTTCCACACAGGAGCGGGCCGGGAACGGCGCACTGTGCTCATTAAAGAACGCTTCATAGGTGGCGTTCACCGTCGCAAAATCATTCAGATCTTTAACGAATACGGTCGTCTTCACGATGCTGGCCACACTCAGGCCGGCGGCTTCAACGATCGCTTTCACATTTTCCAGCGACTGACGGGCCTGGGCGGCAACATCGTCCGCAACCAGACCGGTTTTTGGGTCAACCGGGATCTGGCCGGAGGTGATGATCATGTTGCCCAGATCAACGCCCTGTACATAAGGCCCAATGGCGGCCGGTGCGTGCTCAGTGCTGATGGTGCCAGACATATCTGCTCCTTAAGGATGGTAGGATGTGACGTTACCGCGGGACTACGGTAACCAGGCCCCATTATAAGGAGCCCGCACGGCAAATCCCACCCTGCCGGATCACTGTTCCATCACGGCGTGATGCGCAAACTCTTTCTCACAATACTTGCACTTAAGCAGTACCTCACCGGCACGGGCGCGCACGCTGAAGCTGGAGCAAACCGGTTCGCTGCGGCTGATGCAGTTACTGTTGGGACAGGTCAGTACGCTGTCGATGCGCTCCGGCAGGCTCGGCACCATCTTGCGCACCACGCTGTAGTTCTCAATGCAGTTGACCGTAGCGCGCGGGGCGTAAATCGCCAGCTGGTTCACCTGCTCCTCGCTGAGAAAGACATCCTCAATCTTGATCAGATCCTTGCTGCCCTGTGCGTTAGAGGGCAGATTCAGGCCGATGGTGACCCGCCGATCGGTCTCCGTCAGCTTGAACAGGGTCAGCAGCTTAAAGCCAACGTGCGCCGGGATATGGTCAATGACGGTGCCGCATTTAATCGCTTCAACCTGTAATTTGTTGTCGTGAGTCATTTCGTTTCTCCCTTAGAAATTCAGTTCAGCGTTGAGGATCAGGGCCAGCAGCGCCTGACGGGCGAAGATACCGTTGCCCGCCTGCTGGAAATAGTAGGCATAGGGGGTGACATCGACGTCGGGGGTGATCTCGTCGATACGCGGCAGCGGATGCAGCACTTTCAGGTTATCGCGCGCTCCCTCCAGCATCGTGGCGCGCAGAATGAACTGCGACTTAACGTTGGCGTATTCGGAGGGATCCAGACGCTCTTTCTGTACCCGGGTCATATACAGAATATCCAGCTGTGGAATCACCTCTTCAATGGTTTCATGCAGGCTGTAGGCGATCCCCTTCTCCTCCAGCATGGTCAGAATATAATCCGGCATCGCCAGGGCCTGCGGAGCGATGAAGAAGAAGCGGTTACCCTCAAACTTGGCCAGCGCCTGAGTCAGGGAGTGCACGGTGCGCCCATACTTCAGGTCGCCAACCATGGCGATATTGATGTTATTCAGGCGCCCCTGGGTCTCCTGAATAGTAAATAGATCCAGCAGCGTCTGGGTCGGGTGCTGGTTGGCGCCGTCACCGGCGTTGACCACCGGGATGCGGCCGCAGAACTCCGTGGCCAGACGGGCGGCCCCCTCCTGCGGGTGACGCATCACGATGGCGTCGACATAGGTGCCGATCACCGAGATGGTATCCGCCAGCGTCTCCCCCTTCTTGCCCAGCGAGGTGTTGCTGCTGTCGGCAAAGCCGACCACCGAGGCGCCCAGGCGGTGCATGGCGGTTTCAAAAGAGAGGCGGGTACGGGTGGAGGCCTCAAAGAACAGGCTGGCGATCACCTTGTGGCGCAGCAGCTCCGGCTGCGGCGTGGCCTTCAGGCGGGCGGCGGTATCAAGTACCAGCTCAAGCTCGCGGCGACTCAGATCGTTGATGGAGACAATATCTTTTAGATACAAGGGATTAGCCATTGGTGCTCTCCTATTCTGACGCCAGCGACGCGGGCATCCTGTTCACTCGGGTTAATTTTTCAACTTGCCGGATTATGGGCAAAAAAAAACCCTCAAATGAGGGGTTTTCTACGATCGAGGATACGACGGGAGAAAAACGGCCAGTGGCTGCCCTGATGGGGCAGATTTTTCGGTCGCATCACGACCGATAAACCACAATAGCCTACGCTGTTTCTCATGCTGTCTCCCGGCAAATTGTCCGGCATTATACTCATCGATCCCCTCGCCGCAAGCACAATCTTCCCCAGTGATTGATTTAGCGCAAACGGTTACTTGATTAATAAAGCATCCGTTTGGTTAATCATCGTACCGATGCAAGCGCCACCGGGTTAGCGATGCACCTAATCCAGCAGCACGCTGCGGTATCGATACAGCACATCGGCAAGCTGATGCAACGGCTGCAGCACGGCGCTGGCGATACCCTGCCGCGCCAGACAATCGGCATAGTCACCCAGCTCCGTCGTCAACTGCAAAAGAGCACCGCTGCACCGTGCCGAACCGCCCCCGCTCAAGAGCCGGGTTGCCGCTGCGTCGATAGCACGCAGCCGCCCGGCATCACATGGCAGCGCCGAGTGCGCCAAACGCTGCTGTAGGACGATCAGCGTCAGCGCCAGGCGATAACGCCCAATGTCATCGGGAAACAGCGTCAGCAGCAAAAGCAGCTGGCGGTAGAGGGCCGGCAGCAGGTTTCCACGCGTCCCCTCTCTCCGCAGGGCCGCCACTGCGCCAAACGCCAGATGCCGCATCAACGCCCGCCCGGTGCGGGCGCGCGAACGATCGTGTACCACCAGCAGCACCACCAGCGCCAGCAGGCAACCGACCATCTGGCCGATAGCGCTGTCGACAAAGCGCTCTATCGGAAACCCCATCGGATTGCTGAGCGCCAGAATATTCAGGGTCGAGGCCAGCGTTCCCATCGATCCCAGACGGCGCTTTTGTACCGCCATCCCGCAGATAAAGGTCAACGCGCCCAGGCTCAGGCACAACAGTACCAGGCTTTGTTGCGTGGCGGGAAGGATCAGCGTGTAGTACAGTGCGCCGACCGGCAGCGCCACCAGCGAGCCCATCAAAAAGTCAATCGCCGCCATCCGCGGATTGGGGGTGCGTACCGCCAGCGAGGTCACTACCGCGATCATGATCATACAGCCGCTGCCCGCGCTCCAGCCGCTCCACAGCCAAAACAGCGCGCCCAGCGAGGTGGCCAGCCAGGTGCGCAGGCCATTGATCAATGCATGGTGCCCCTGGACGGAGTAGAGCGGGCGCGGTGCGGTGTCGTGAGCGAGGGTCGCCGCCTCATACCGCCCGATACGGACATTGCTCGCCACACCTTTGACCAACAGTTGCAGCCGACTGGCGCCACCGATCCAGCCGATCAGCGCGGGCGGCAGCTGATGCTCCCCGTGCGCCACCAGCAGGCGACGCAGCTGCTTTAAGCGTTGATAGGCCTCCTCAGGCGTGTCTACCGGAGCAGCTATCAGGGCCAAAAACGGCGCAGGCAGCGCCATAGGGGTCTGACACTGAGTCAGAAAAATTTCACATGCCCGGGTGATCAGCGTCAGCGATAGGGTGTGCAGCGCCGTTAGCCGACGACAGGCACGCGGCCAGCGAGACGACTCCAGCGCCAGGCTGGCGCGCATCTCTTCCAGCGTATGACTCTCCCTAATCAACCTGTGCCAGCTCCGGTCGATGGCATCACCGTCGCGACCGTCGACACAGCACTGTAGCAGGCGTAGCTGGCCGAGCAACATGCCGCCGACGACGCGATCCACCTCCCCCTTAACCGAGCGCGGCGCCAGCAGCGTATCTACCAGCACCGCGCAGACGATCCCCAGCACGATCTCCCCACAGCGCTCCAGAGCCAGCTGCAGGATAAACTGCGGCTCGCCGAGGCAGGAGACGACGATGATCAACGCCGTATAACCGGACAACCCCAGTGCATAGGAGTTCTCCATACGCACCAGCGACGACAGCCAAGTGCAGACACCCGCCCACAGGCAGCACAGCAGGATCATCAGTAGCGGTGCGCGAATCAATAGCATCATCAGCAGCAGGGCGCACAGGGAACCCAATACCGTGCCGATGATACGCAGCCAGCCGCGGTAGCGAATGGCGCCAGAAAAAGGCTCACCGCCAGCGGCAAAGGCCGGGGCAGCGGCCACCAGGGCAGCGGTCAGCGCTGACCAGCGCGGCATCGGCAGACCGAAATAGAACCCGAGCAGCAGCGACAGAACGCTTGCCAGCGTCAGCTTGCAGGCAAAGCGCAGGCGGATCGCGCGTGGATACAGCATATTAGCCCCCGACTCAGCCCAACTCACGCAGACGTTGCAGCAGACGCCGGTACGGCGCCGGGCGCGCGGCCTGCGCCTCACCGCCGGTGCCGATCACTACCGTCGCCGTGGTACCCGCCGGATAGGGATGCGCCTGGGTCGCCGCATCCAGGCGAATACGCACCGGCACCCGCTGCGCCAGACGTACCCACTCCAGATTGGAGTCCACCGTCGCCAACCCTTTACGCCCCGGCGTCGCGCTGCCGTCGTTGACCCCGGCGGAGATACTGTCCACCGTACCGTGCAGAATGCGATCGCTGCCCAGCGGCGTGATCTGCACCGGTGAGCCGCGGCGGACTCCCGTCAGCTTGGTCTCCTCCATATAGGCCTGCACGTAAAAGCTGTTCTGCTTAATCAGCGCCACGGCGTTAACCCCGCGGTTGATAAACTCGCCGCCGTGAACCTGCAGGTTGGTCACCCAGCCGCTGGCCGGTGCCCGCACCACCGTGCGCTCCAGATCCAGCTGCGCCAGGGTCAGGGTCGCCTGGGCTCTGGCCAACTGTTGCTCGGCCGCCGCCAGCGCGCTGTAGGCGAGATCGATGCTCTCCTGAGCGACGAGACGTCCGCCCAGATCGGCCCGGCGCTGCGACTCTCGCCGTTTCTCCGTCACCAGCGCCTGATAGTAGCGCTCGTCCGCCTCGGCCTGCGCCAACGCCGCGCGGTAGCGCTGCGGATCGATGCGGAACAGCACCGCCCCCTGCGCCACCCGCTGGTTATCTTGTACCTGCACGCTTTCCACCAGCCCACTGACGTCGGGGGCGATGGCCACCACGTCGGCGCTGAAACGCGCATCCCGCGTCCAGGGAGAGGCGGTATAGAACACCCAGGCCTTGGAGACCGCCAGTACGGCCAGCGCCAGTAAGGCCAGCGTAACGGTCGCCCGCGTCATGCGTCCAATCCAACGCTTCACAGAACCCCCTTCAGATAAAAAGCCAGCTCACCAAATAAAAAAGACACCCGTACAGCGCGCAGTTAAACAGCGCGGGATGCCAAATCATGTCGTACAGCCCGCTGGGCTGCAGCAGACGCCGCAACAGCCAGAACAGGGGCAAAGCCGCCAGCAGCGCAAAAAAGGCCGGCGGGAAAGAGAGGCCAAACAGCACCATCACGGGCAGCGTTCCCATGGCAAAATCCTTACTCAACGACGCATGCCCGCACGCGGCTGATGACGAAGTGCGACGGACAGAGAAAAAAGGGGTGGAGGTTACGCGATGTACGCCGCAGGCGCCGGGCGGAACAGATGCGTCCCGACATCGGCGACGCGGGAGCATGTTAGCCTAATGCGCCGTGGGGATATATAATCTGTGACGCAAATCACTTTTTACTATAAATAAACAATCATCGGTGATTATCTATTATTGACAGAGAAAAACGAACATAAAACATACAAATGGTTTTAAATGCGGCTACCACCATTAAGACAGGATTAAAAATGGAGCGATTAAAGCGTATGGCCATCTTCGCCCGGGTGGTCGAATGCGGCTCATTTACCGGCGCCGCAGCGCAGCTGGCGATGAGCGTATCATCCATCAGCCAGACCATTACCAAGCTGGAGCAATCTCTGCAGATCAGGCTGCTCAACCGCAGTACCCGCCGCATCAGCCTGACCGAGGCCGGACGCATCTATTATCAGGGCTGCCGTAAGATGCTGCAGGAGGCCCAGGAGGTGCACGAACAGCTGTATGCCTACAACAATACTCCCAGCGGAACCCTGCGCATCGGTTGCTCGGCCACCATGGCGCAAAACGTTCTGGCACCGATCAGCGCCAGGATGCTGGCCGAATACCCCGGACTGTCGGTCAATCTGGTCACCGGCGTCCCGGCGCCCGATCTGATCGCCGACGGGCTGGATCTGGTGGTCCGCGCCGGCGATCTACAGGACTCACGCCTGTTCTGCCGCTCCCTGGGCGCCATGCCCATGGTGATCTGCGCCGCCAAATGCTATCTGCAGCGGCACGGAACTCCGGAGAACCCCGCCGAGCTGGGCAGCTATAGCTGGCTCAACTTTAGCGGCCAGCCCGCCCCCGAACTCACGCTGACCGCCCCGGAGGGGGAGTCGCTACGGCTGATGCCCAGCGGACGTTTCCATACCAATGATGCCCAGACCCTGCTGAGCTGGCTGAATGCCGGGGCCGGGATCACCTATCTGCCACTGATGTGGGTGATCGATGCGGTGCGGCGTAAAGAGGTCGAGATCCTGTTTCCCCAGTACCAGTCCCCCCCGCGCCCGGTATATGCGCTATACGCCCAGAAAGCGCACCTGCCCATCAAGCTGCGTCTCTGCCTGGAGTACCTGAGCGACTACTTTGCCCAGATGGCGGATACCTTCCGCGATACCCGCCAGGAGAAATAGCGCGGGCCGGCAAAGGCCGGCCCGCGGGAGATACCGTGGCGAATCGCGCCGAACTCAGGCGGTGCCGCCGACGGTCATCGCATCCAGCCTCAGCGTCGGCTGGCCGACGCCGACCGGCACGCTCTGCCCCTCTTTGCCGCAGACCCCGACCCCCTTATCCAGCGCCAGATCGTTGCCCACCATCGAGATCTGCTGCATCGCCTCAATGCCGGAGCCGATCAGGGTCGCCCCCTTCACCGGATGGGTGATCCGTCCCTTCTCGATCAGATAGGCTTCAGAGGTGGAGAAGACAAACTTACCTGAGGTGATATCGACCTGACCACCGGCGAAGTTAGGGGCATACAACCCATACTCCACGCTCTCGATAATCGCCTGCGGCGTGCTCTCCCCGGCCAGCATATAGGTGTTGGTCATCCGCGGCATCGGCAGGTGGGCATAGGATTCGCGGCGGCCGTTGCCGGTCGGCGCCATCCCCATCAGGCGGGCGTTGAGCTTATCCTGCATATAGCCACGCAGCACCCCGTTCTCAATCAGTACGTTGTACTGGCCGGGTACCCCTTCGTCATCCACCGCCAGCGAACCGCGCCGCCCCTCCAGCGTACCATCGTCCACCACGGTACACAGCGGCGAGGCCACCTGCTGGCCCAGCTGACCGCTGAACACAGAGGTGCCGCGCCGGTTAAAGTCCCCCTCCAGCCCGTGGCCGACCGCCTCGTGCAGCAACACACCCGGCCAGCCGGCGCCGAGTACCACCGGCATGGTACCGGCCGGTGCCGCCTTGGCGTGCAGGTTGACCAGCGCCATGCGTACCGCCTCGCGCGCATAGGCATCGGCACACACCTCGCCGTCGTGGGGGGTCAGGAAGCAATCATAGCCAAAGCGGCCGCCGCCACCGCAGCTGCCGCGCTCGCGTCGGCCATCCTGCTCCACCAGCACGCTGACGGAGAGGCGCACCAACGGCCGTACGTCCGCCGCCAGCGTACCGTCGCTGGCGGCCACCAGCACCAGCTCATACACCCCGGTCAGGCTGGCATTCACCTCCTGAACCCGGGCATCGGCCGCCCGCGCCACCCGATCGACCTGCGCCAGCAACGCGATCTTCTCCTCGCGTGGCAGGCTATCGAGCGGGGAGTGCGTGCCGTAGCGGGAGACCGCCTTGAGCCCTCCCAGGGTGTGCGATCGCCCATCGCCCTGCTCGCGCACGATGCTGCGCGCGGCGTGGGCGCTCTGGGTCAGCGCCTGCAGGGTTATCTGATCGGCATAGGCGAACCCGGTCTTTTCACCGTGGATGGCCCGCACCCCCACCCCCTGATCGATATGGTAAGAGCCCTCTTTAATGATGCGATCTTCCAATACCCAGGATTCGTGTACGCTGGACTGGAAATAGAGATCGGCATAGTCCAGGCGCCGTGCATTCAACTGCCCCAAGACATTATATAAATCCTGATGATTCAGATTGTTGGCAGCCAGTAACTGCTCACTGACAAACGTCAGACTCATGGTGTATTTACCCTTGGTGAAGATGGATCAGCTCAGGCTGGAATCGGTTGTGCTGTGCCAGTGGCATCTGATCGCGCAGCACGCTCAGTGAGTTGGTATTCACGTTAATCTTTATCGGCCGTACAGCGTCGGTGTTCTGCTGCAGCACGCGGCCCCAGCCGTCCACTGCCATGCTGTGGCCCCAGGTGCGCCGGGTATCTCCGTGGCTGCCGACCTGGGCCGACGCCAGAATATAGCACTGGTTTTCTATCGCCCGGGCGCGCAGCAGCACCTCCCAATGCGCCTCCCCCGTCACCCGGGTAAAAGCAGCCGGTACCGAGATAATCTCCGCCCCCTGCGCGCGCAGCGCCTGGAACAGGCCGGGAAAGCGCAGATCGTAGCAAATGGTCATCCCCAGGCGGCCAACCGGCGTATCCACCACCGTCACCATTTCACCGTGACGGTAAACGTCAGACTCGCGGTAACGGCCGTGCGCGTCACGCACCTCGACGTCGAACATGTGCAGCTTATCGTAGCGGGCGCGCAGCGTGCCGCCGTCGTCAAACAGCAGACTGCTGGAGGTAATGCCACCGACATCCTCGCGGCTGTACAGCGGCATTGAGCCGACCAACAGCCACACCCCGTAGCGACGTGCCAGAGAGCACACCGCCGCCTGAAGCGGACCGTCACCCTCCCGCTCAGCGTGCTGGCGGTACCCCGCGGCGTCGCTGAACAGCAGCGCATTCTCCGGGGTCAACGCCAGCCTGATATTGCCGTTGAGTTGCTTCAACTGCTGCTCAATCTGTGCCAGGTTGGCGCGGCTGTTTTCGCCGCTGCACAGTTGCAGTAAGGCGACGTTGGCATTCCTCATTGTGCCTTCTCCTTCTTCGGCTGACGTAACACTTCATGGATCGTCGGGCTGTCGAGCCCACCGCTTATGTTGTAGCGTATCAGCGATATTTTATTCCACAATGGCGCCAGCACTTTTGACGCGGCAAAGACCGCGGCCCCCACCACCGGATTAACGGCAAAGGCGGTGGCCACGCCGACCGTCGCCGACAGCTCCGGTGCGATCACCGCCTGCATATCGATCCGCTGGGTCACCAGGTTCACCGTGCCGTCCATCGCCACGTCCGCAGAGAGGCCATCGATCAGCAGATTGTCCGTCGACATCACCCCGTTATGCAGGGCGATATGTCCCTTGATGCCATCGAAGTAAAAACCTTCGCCGAAGGTGTCTCTAAAGTCCAGACGCAGCTTGCGCAGCAGGGCATCAAAGCTTACCAACCGCAGTAGCTGGCCAGCGCGGCCGGTATCCATGCTCTCAAGCACCCCCTTGCCCAGGCGTACCCGCAGCGTGCCATCCAGCGTCTCTATGTGCGGCTGCCAGGGTTCCCCCTGCCAGCGGAGATCGTAGTCGCCCTTAAAGGCGGACTGCTTCAGCGGCAGGGTCAGGCCAAAAAAGTCCGCGCTGTCCGTCAGGTTCGCGCCCTGCAGTACCCCGCTGATCTGCGTCCGGCTAATGCCGTCCTGTTGCTGCCAGCGGCCACTCAGCGTCAGGCGGGTGTTACCGCTGTCCAGCAGGCCATCCGTCAGCTGCAGGGTATCCCCCTCCACCCGCATATCGGCGGCCACTTTCCCCAGATTTTGCCCCATAAACCAGCACGACTTACAGCGCAGCTGCATGGTCGGCCAGCGACGAAACAGGGGCGGCTGACCGGTGAGCGGCCGGGCGATGGGCTCCGCCGCGCTCCCCTGTGTCACCGGCTGGGGAGCGTAGTAGAGAAAGTCCAGCGCGGCGCTCAGCGTCCCGGCGCCCAGACGCGCGGTACCGCGGATTTCTCGGCCATTGGCGCGCAGATGCGTCGTCTCCCCCTGTCGCGTCAGCGCCAGGCTCAGCTGGTGCCAGGCCTGGCCACCCAACAGCAGACGCGGCGTAGAAAGGGCTATCTGCGTCGGCAGGCGCAGCACGCTGCGGCTGTCCAGCTGCGGCGACAGCGGCGCCGCCAGCAGGGCCAGCCACCCGGCACCGTCCAGCGGCGGCAGGCGCAGCGTGACCTGGCCGGGCTGTGTCTGCGGCGCAGCGCTGCTCTGACTGTCCCAGCTCAGACTGTCCAGCACCACGCCGCGTGGGGCGAGCGCCACGTTCGCGGCAAAATGGCTATCGTGGCCCAGGCTGCCGCTGAGCGTAAAGCCCGCCATATCGCCGTCGGCGTTAACCTTCAGCCGCTGGGCCGCGCCGGCCGCTTTCGTCAGCGGCGCGGGCAGCGTGCTGGCCACCGCGCGCAGGTCGGCCTCGACGTTGACCTGATAGCGGCTGGCGCCGCGCTCAGGCAGATCGATCGTCACCTTACCCTGCCAGGGGGCGTTCCCCTGCAGACGCGTATCCATTCCCGGCGGCAGCCACGGCAGACGGGACGGCAGCCAGTCGCCGTTCAGATCGACTGCAACCTGATACCGTTCGGTCTGGGGAGCAGTGGCAAACTGCAGCGTCAGCGGCTGCCCCAGCCAGTGGGCGCTCAGCCGATCGCTCTGCAGGCGGCCATCGTCGAAGCGAAACGCGCCGCTGACCCCCTGCATCTGGCTGTCTATGGGCTTGATAAAAAGTGAGTTATTGTCCAGGCGTACCTCTCCGCGGGCGCGGGTATCGCCGCCGTCAAGCGGGATATCCAGATCCAGGCGGCCGGTTACGTCACCGCCCACCTGCAGCTCATCCAGCGTTGCACCTACCGAGTTTTTCAACGGCGACCGCATGAAGTAGTCGCGCACCGCCTTGCCGCTGCCAGCTACCCCGGCGCGGATCAGCAGACGCTCAGCACCATACCGCGGTATGTCGGCGTAAATATTGCTTCCGCGCGCCGCCCCCAGATGGGCTGACGGCGCAAACATCCACAGCCCGTCGTTAAGAAAATTGAGGTCGATGGACAGATCGGTCAGGGGAGCCCAGTCCGGCTGAAAGCGGAAGGTGGCCTGGCGCAGCGGCACATAGACCTGGAACTGACCGTCGTGATGCAGATAGGGGAACTGCTGCGGATCGCCGTCATACAGCAGCGTGGCGTTCTCCACCGCCCCCCCCTCCAGCGCCCCGCTCAGGTAGTCCGTCAGCGCCGTTCCCATCAGCGGCTCGGGGAAGTAGCGCCAGGCTTCGCGGGCGTCCGTCAGGCGAATACCGGCCAGAATACTGAGCAGCGCCGACCCCGTCGTCGGCTGATGGTAGCGGAAGCCCCCGTGGCTCCACAGGGCACGTGCCTGCACATCCATATCTTGCCCGCTCAGCGTCCACCCCTGACCATCACGGGTAAAGCTGACCGTGCCGCTGGCGCGCTGCACCGACAGCGGTACCCGGAACATCGCGGCATAGGGCAGGGTGCTCTCTTGCAGCTTAAAGCGCAGCCGGGCATCCTGCCCGCTGCCGCTCAGGGAGCCGCTGAAGCGATCGATGCCGGGCAGCCGCTTCCAGGGCTGCCAGCTGACGCCGTGCCAATCAGCCAGCACCCGGCTGCGCCCGGGCTGCTGCAGCGGAATATCGATGCCCACCCGGCTGATGTATCCCTGCGGCTGCAGACGCTGCAGTGGCTCCACCAGCGCCGGTGACAGAAAGCTGAAGGCCGGCAGCAGCGGTGTAATACGCGCCAGCTGCAGATCGGTGGCCCGCAGCCGCAGCTCCTCATCCTGCGTCGTTCCCTGTTGAGGCAGATAGAGCAGGCTCAGATGCCCCGCGGGCCACGGCTGCCCGTCCGTCGCCAGGTTGAGTCTGGGGACATCCAGCTGCCAGCCGCCGTCGCGACGCGTCGCCTGGAGCGTCAGATCGTTCACCGTCAGCCGGTGCGGCCGATCGTCTGCACGCCATCCCGCCTGGCCATCACGCAGGCGGATCAGCGCCCCCGCCAGCTCGCCGTCACGGACGCTGAGCCAGGAGGCCAGGCTAAAATCGGCCGCGTTCAGTCCGGTATTGCGGTTGATCCAGCGGCTCAGCCAGGGTCGCAGATCGATTTGGTCCGCCTGCAGGTAGATCTCGCCGTCGCTGAGCAGGCCATTCTTATCGCGCAGATCCATGCGCAGCTGCAGATTTCCGTGCTGCCCCTGCGGGGTGGAGAAGCTGACCTCCCCTTCTGCGCGGTGACGCTCTGGGCCGTTGACCCAGGTCAGCTGGGAGACGGTCAGCTGCAGCGGAACGCCGGAGGGAGAGGGAAAGCGCAGGCGGCTGTCGCGCAGGGTAAAGTGGTCAAACTGGCGCAGGAAGATGTTGCTCAGCTCGTCGCGCTTCAGGCCGCCGTGGCCCTCTTCGCGCGCCAGTGGGCGATCGGTGCTGGCCTGCAGCTGATAGAACGTCAGATCGCGAAACTGCGGACGCGCGTGCAGCAGTGACTGCCAGACGTCCAGTCCCAGCGTCATACGCCGTACCTGCAGCAGCCCCTGCTCTCCCCGCAGAGCGATGTCGCGCGCCTCCAGCATGGGGCCAAAAGCGTGCCAGCTGGCGCTCAGCTCGCCGATGGTCAGCGGCGCACCGATAAACTGGCCGAGGCGTGCGGCGATCTGCGGGCGTACGCTGTCAATATGCGGCAGCAGTAAACGCAGCCCGCTCACCAGCAAAGCGACCAGTACGATCAGGGTCGCCAGCGTTGCCAGCAGGTAACCGGACAGTCGCCTCACGCCGTTCTCCTATCGTTCAAACCTAACCCAGCGGATCGATCCCGTCCCCGGCGTCAACGCCGTTACATCATCACCACGTCGAACTGCTCCTGACTGTAGAGCGGCTCAATCTGTACTTTAACCTGTTTGCCGACAAACAACTCGACCTCCGCCAGTGCGTGGGACTCTTCGCTCTTCAGCGCCTCACCCACCGCCGGAGAGGCATACACCAGAAAGCGATCGCTGTCATAGGCATGGTGCACCCGCACGATCTCACGCAGCACCTCATAGCAGACCGTCTCCACGGTTTTTACCGTGCCGCGGCCGTGGCAGGTAGGACACTCACCGCACAGTACGTGCTCGATGCTCTCACGGGTACGCTTACGGGTCATCTCTACCAAGCCTAGCTGCGAAAAGCCATTGATGCTGGTTTTCGCCCGATCCTTGCCGAGAGCCTGATCCAGCGAGTGCAGCACCCGCCGCCGGTGATCCTCGCAGCTCATGTCGATAAAGTCGATGATGATGATGCCGCCCAGGTTGCGCAGACGCAGCTGGCGGGCAATGGCCTGGGTCGCCTCTACGTTGGTATTGAAGATGGTCTCATCCAGGTTGCGATGGCCGACGAAGGCGCCGGTGTTAATGTCGATGGTGGTCATCGCCTCGGTCTGATCGATGATCAGATAGCCGCCCGACTTCAGCTCCACCCGGCGCTCCAGCGCCCGCTGGATCTCATTCTCCACATCGTACATGTCAAAGATCGGCTGCTTACCGCTGTATAGCTCCAGGCAGTGGGTCATCTCCGGCATATATTCGCGGGTGAAATCCTGCAGCAGATCGTAGGTCAGGCGCGAGTCCACCCGGATGCGATTCAGCGGGGCACCGGCAAAGTCGCGCAACACCCGCGGCGCCAGCGCCAGCTCACCGTACAGCATACACTTGGTCTTATTGCGACGCTTACGCTCCATCACCTTGATCCACAGACGCTTGAGAAAGGCAGCATCCTGCGCCAGCTCCTCATCATCGATCCCCTCCGCCGCCGTGCGGATAATAAAGCCGCCCAGCGCATCGCAGTGCGGGGCGACGATCGCCTTCAGGCGCTCACGCTCTGCCTCGCTGTCGATGCGCTGCGATACCCCGACATGGCTGGCACCCGGCATGAATACCAGATAGCGCGACGGCAAGGTAATATCGGTGGTCAGCCGCGCCCCCTTGGTGCCCAGCGGATCCTTTACCACCTGCACCATCAGATCCTGCCCCTGACGCACCAGCTCGGCGATATCACGCACGTGAAAGTTCTTCTGCTCATCACCGGCAACGCATTCAGTGTGCGGCATAATGTCGGAGGCGTGCAGAAACGCCGCCTTCTCCAGACCAATATCTACAAAGGCCGCCTGCATTCCAGGCAGAACCCGGCTCACGCGCCCTTTGTATATATTGCCAACGATGCCCCGCTTGGACTCCCGCTCAATATGGATCTCCTGCAGGATACCACCATCGATATAAGCTACGCGCGTTTCCGATGGGGTAATGTTAACCAACAGTTCAGTTGTCATGATCTCTCCTCTCATCCCTTAACGCCATAAAGCGTGCCAGCAGCTCGCGGGTCTCCGCCAGCGGCAGTCCCATCACCGCATGATAACTGCCGTTGATCGCGCGGACGAAACAGCCCCCCTGACCCTGAATGCCGTAGGCACCGGCCTTATCCAGCGGCTCGCCGCTGGCCACATAGTCGGCGATCTGCGCCTCGCTCAGGGTACAGAAGGTCACGTCGGTCACCACATGGCAGCTGAGGCAGTCCCGCCGATCGGCCAGAGTCAGCGCCGTGATCACCTGATGGCTGCGCCCGGACAGGCGCCGCAGCATCAATGCCGCCTGCGCCGGATCCTGCGGCTTTTCCAGCACGTCGCCGTCGAGCACCACGATGGTATCGGCCCCCAACACCGGACGATCCTGCGCCGCGGCAACCACGCCGGCCTGCGCCTTGTCGCGCGACAGGCGACAGACATACGCCAGCGGCGCCTCGTTTGGACGGCGCTGCTCCTCCACACTCAGCGTTAAACGCTCAAAGGGAATGGCCATCAGCGTCAGCAGTTCACGCCGACGCGGGGAGCCAGAGGCCAGATAGATTTCACACATACGCTTTCGATAACCCTGTATTCAGCACCGCCGCACACCGTCACTGCACGGCAAACTGGCGGCGGACCTTACGCATCAGCAGGAACAGCCACGGCCATAGCAACCCGTTCACTACACTACTCCAGAATACTTCAGGGCGGAATGCGGCGTTCGTTACCACAAACTCTCCCCAGAAAATCACGATGTCCATCGCCGCCGTCAGCGCCATGACCATCAGAGCCTGCTGCCACAGCGCCATATTGCGCAGCAGCTGAAACTTAAAGGCCACCAGATAGGCCAGCAGGCTAAAGGCCAGCGCGCGGATCCCCAGGGTTGACCCCAGGATCAGATCCCATCCCAGTCCCAGCAGAAAGCCGGTGCCGACGTTAACCCGGTGCGGCAGCGCCATGGTCCAGTAAATCAGAAACAGCGCCATCCAGTTAGGGCGAAACATGGCAATATCATCCGGCCAAGGCATAATCTGCAGGACATAGGCCAACAGGAAGAACAGCACGATAATCCAGCTTCCATGACTACGGTATCCCGACATCAGCGCACCTCCTGTTTATTGCCCTGCGGCGGTACCGTACCCGGCGCGGCGGTCAGCTTCGCGCCTCCCACCGCAGAGGCGGAGGGAGGCGTCGATGCAGACTCTGCATCCGATGCGGGAGGCGGCGCCGGCGGCCCCATCGCCGACGGCGGCGGCAGCACCTGCGGCATCATCTGCATCAGGCGCTCGTTGGCCACCCGCTGTACCGCATCCGGCGGCAACGGCGGGCTGCCGTCACGATCGCCGCTCCACAGCAGCAGCAGGTAACGCAGGCGCTGCAGACCGGCGGTCGGTCGCGCCTTGATCACCGTATAGGCACGCTGGTTATCCACCTTCACCGACGAGACAACCGCCACCGGGTAACCCTCTGGGAAACGACCGCCCAGACCGGAGGTCACCAGTACATCACCGACGCGAATATCGGTGTTTGCCGGCAGATGCTCCAGCTGCAGATCGTCACTGCAGCCATTACCGGCGGCCAGCACGCGGATATCGTTACGCAACACCTGAATCGGCAGTGCGTGGGAGGCGTTGCAGATCAGCAGCACCCGGCTGGTCGCTTTACCGACCGCCACCACCTGGCCAACCACTCCTTTATCGCTGATCACTGGCTGGCCGAAGTAAACGCCGCTGTTGCTGCCCTTATCGATCACCACCTGATCGCTGTAGGGATCGGGCAGCGTAGAGATGACCTGGGTCACCATCTTGTGTTCATCCTGACGCAACGGCGAACCCAACAGTTCGCGTAGGCGCGCGTTTTCCTGCTTCAATTGTCCCTGCAGCAGCAGATCGCTGTTTTTTAATAAGAGTTCTTGGCGAAGCGCCCGGTTTTCCAGCTCCAGCCGATCACGGGTGGCGAACGTATTGGAAAGGGTATCCAGGAACTGACGGGGACCGTTGGACAGATAATAGAACGGACTCACGGAGGTATCGAGGTAGGTGCGGAGCTGCTGAAACATACCCAGACGACTGTCAGCCACCACCAATCCTACCGCCGCCACCACCGCCAAAAAAAGTCGCAGTTGCAGGGAGGGGCCCCTGCTGAATATCGGCTTCATAAAATTGCGTTATCCTCGACGTCGAACCTGCGCCGCACGCAGACCCGCGCATGTAGCGATCGCGCGATACACGAACACCGGACAGGGAGATCTCCCCACCCGGTGTCAGGCATTCGTATCATCCCCGGCGGACGCCCGCGCCCGCCGCAGAGGGATTACTCTTCGCTGAACAGATCACCGCCATGCATGTCGATCATTTCCAACGCCTTGCCGCCGCCGCGCGCCACACAGGTCAGCGGGTCTTCGGCCACCACGACCGGGATCCCTGTCTCTTCCATCAGCAGACGGTCCAGGTTGCGCAGCAGCGCTCCACCGCCGGTCAGCACCATGCCGCGCTCGGAGATATCGGAGGCCAGCTCCGGCGGGCACTGCTCCAGTGCCACCATCACCGCGCTAACGATGCCGGTCAGCGGCTCCTGCAGCGCCTCCAGGATTTCATTGGAATTGAGGGTAAAGCCGCGCGGAACCCCTTCAGCCAGGTTACGCCCGCGCACTTCGATCTCACACACCTCATCGCCCGGGTAGGCGGAGCCGATCTCATGCTTGATACGTTCCGCGGTCGCCTCACCGATCAGTGAACCATAGTTACGGCGCACATAATTAATGATCGCTTCGTCAAAACGGTCACCGCCGATGCGAACGGAGGAGGAGTACACCACGCCGTTGAGGGAGATCACCGCCACTTCCGTGGTACCGCCGCCGATATCCACCACCATGGAGCCCGTCGCCTCGGAAACCGGCAGACCGGCACCGATCGCAGCCGCCATCGGCTCTTCGATCAGGAATACCTCGCGGGCACCGGCGCCCTGGGCAGATTCACGGATAGCACGGCGCTCAACCTGCGTGGCACCTACCGGCACACACACCAGCACGCGCGGACTCGGACGCATGAAGCTATTGCTGTGCACCTGCTTGATAAAGTGCTGCAGCATCTTCTCGGTGACAAAGAAGTCGGCGATCACGCCGTCTTTCATCGGGCGGATAGCGGCAATATTGCCCGGCGTACGGCCGAGCATCTGCTTCGCTTCATGCCCCACGGCGGCAACACTTTTCGGAGAACCGGCGCGGTCTTGGCGAATAGCGACCACGGAGGGCTCATTCAAAACAATGCCTTGTCCTTTTACATAAATCAGGGTATTGGCAGTACCCAGGTCGATGGACAAGTCATTGGAAAACATGCCACGAAATTTTTTAAACATAACTGAAGGATAATCCTGAAAGCTGGAGGCGAAAAATAAAATCCGCTTACTTTACCAACCACGCGGAACAGCGACAAGGCGCAAAAACATTCTGCTCCGGTGAAAAAGTACACCGCATTTACCATTCAACAGATTAGGGGGTGGTATTTATCATGACACCACGTTGGAACGCCGACGAAAACGGGGAAAGGCTATCCCGATGACACCAGCACGCCCTACATCGCCACGTTACCGCACCACGCATCCGTTACCGGCTGCAACACAGCGCATCAATAATTCAGATAACTCATATTTCAACGACACAGATATGGGGAAATCTGCACCGTTTTCCCGCACGTCGGGAGGACATTGACGACACGCACCGGGCAGCGCGTAAGCGCCCACCAACCGTAGAAGCACAGATTACACGTTATTCTACGTGAATTCTCCCTGACAAAAAGCGCAATTCATTATCCGTCACAATATTTTTTCCGACTAGAGAACCGGTCGTGATTTTGCAAAAAAATCCCCCTGACCACCGGCGATCCCTTTCTCCCTGAGAACCCGCCACTCCTCTTTGCTACGCACCCCAGTGGCGAAGACCTGTGCGACGGTACCCTCGCAAGCGCCAGTGATACTCTGAACAAACAGCTGGTTTTCGATACGCCGATCAATATTGCGCACCAGCGCCGGATGCAGTTTCACCAGCGCCACCTGCAGCTGCTTGATATAGGTGGTACTGACGATGCGCAGCCCGGCCTGAGAGACCACTATCTGGCACTCCAGCCCACGCAGCAGGCGCAGAATTGGACCCAGACGCGCCTGATGGGCGCAGACATCCGCCTCGCTCAGTTCGATCAGGATGCGCCGCCGCAGCAGGCGCTCACTCTGCAGCAGGGTGTCGCGCAGCCAGCGCTGAAAGCTACGCTGTAATAATGAGTCAACCGTCAGCGGAAAGGCCAGCCTTTGTCCCGGCAGACGGCGCAACAACGGAATAATCTGACTGACCATCTGGCGATCGAAGCGCTCCGCCAGCCCCAACTGTTGCACCAGCGGCATAAATTCAGCGCTGAGGATTGGCTGATTACCGTCATAAATATACGGCAGGATGTAATGGTGATGCACCCGCCCATCCACCGTTACCGCGGGCTTATGGAACAACCTCGCCCCGCCGCGCGCCAGGGTCTGCTCCAGCAGGGTACGCCAGCGCACGCTACCGCGCACCATCTCCGGCTGCGGCGTCTTATCGACAAACCATCCGTTGCCGCCCTGCAGGGTCGCGCTGCGCGCCGCCTGCTCGGCACGATCCATCACCGACTCCACCTGCTCGCCAGCGCGGTACAGAGTGATCCCGATATGCAACACCTCATCGGTGCTCACCCCCGGTGCCGAGGGAATAGCCGCCAGCGAAGCCAGCAGCTGAGCGGCAAAGCCCTCCGCCTCTTTCAGCGAACGATGCGGCAGCAGCACGGCAAAGTTATTCTGAAAATAGTGGGCCAACAGGCCTGAAGGGTAGCGCATGACATAGGTCGACAGCATATTGGTCAGCGCATAGCGAAACTCTTCGCGCTGGCGCCGTCCAGGCTGGCTGACCAGCGTCTCCAGATCCGGCAGACGCAGGATCATCACCACGCCGTGGGCTCCCTCATCCTCTAGCAGGGTGGTCAGTTGATTATCGAAAAACAGGCGGTTGTTCAACCCGGTGCGCGAGTCCTGTGCAGCAAAAGCGCGGATCAGCGAGTCGATACGGCTGCGCTCTTCGCACGCATCGGACAGCTCGGAGAGCAGGCAGTCGAGCGCGCTGCTGACGCTGGCGGGAAACTCGCCGACGCCGCCCACGCGCAGATCGCGATCGCCGGACAGAATACGGCGCGACCGGCGATCCAGCCGCTCGATCCCCAGGGTCTGTCTACGCAGCCAGCGATAGGCGATAAACAGCATGATCACCATAACGCCAATGGAAAGCGAGAGCGGGAACATGCGCTCCAGCGAGTGGCTATAGCTGTCCGTTGGTTCAATGTAGACCAGCTTCAGACGATAGCCCGGATGCTGCAGCAGCGGCGACTCAAAGCTACGCAGGTTATCGTCGGTGCGCCACGGGTTGTACAGCGCGGGCAGATGGTGGTAATAGACCTGGCTACCGTCATGATAAACCGACAGCTCGACGGCACCGGCCGATCGCATCATCACCGGAAGCCAACGCTTTACGCTGTCGCGGGACTCGGTCAACAGCTGTTGGTCGATCATCGCCGTCAGGATATTAAGCTGGATCTCTGCACGCTGATGGGTCTGGCTGTAAAAGCTATAGGTGCTGCCCAGCAGCATCAGAAACATCCCTAACACAACCAGTAAGGTAGTAAAGGCAAAGAATTTTGTTGTAATACGCATCCCTGACCCCACCCATTCCGTTAAGCGTCATCGCCGTGAAAAAAAGACGCCCTCTGCGTGCGCCGCCTGGGGAGAGTGTCTGCCTCAATAGTAAACAATTCCGACGCTGACCATATCATCATTTATATAAATTATTTTCGTAGATCGGATTTTTCCTTTTAATGCAAACAACCTCTGGGAATGTACAAAATGTCGGATACACCACAGTTCTGACATTTACCATCTGAGCACATCGCCACCGCACTTTACATCGCCGTAGAGACACACCAAAAATCCCCTTGCAATACAATATATTAAACATAAACTCAATGATTAATAGACAGGGTTATCCTATGAAAAAATTATCTTTTCTGAGCAGCCTACACGGCCTGCTCCTACTCCTGCTGCTGTGCGCCGCGACGCCGACGCTGGCTCACACCGGTGTCGGGGCGACCCACGGCTTCTGGGCGGGTGCCTACCACCCGCTTTCCGGCCTCGATCACCTGCTGGCGATGTTAACGGTGGGGCTGTGGGCCGCCCAGCGCGGCGGTAAGGCGCTGTGGGGGATCCCCGCCGCTTTTGTTCTCACCATGATCGTCGGCGGTGCCCTGGCTCTGGTATTCAACAGGGTGCCCGGACAGGCAATTGAATTCGGCATCACCGCCTCAGTGCTGGTGCTGGGACTGCTGGTCGCCGCCCGGGTACGTCTTCCCCTGCTGCCAAGCTGCCTGCTGGTCGGGCTGTTCGCCCTGTTTCACGGCTACGCCCACGGCATGGAGATGCCGGCAGACGCCGACGGTCTGAGCTACGGCCTGGGGTTCGCCCTGGTGACCGCCCTGCTGCACGGGGCCGGGCTAACGCTGGGGCTGCTGTTCGGGTACATCGAGCGGCGCGGGGTGCATTATCTGACGCCGCTCACCGGCGGAATGGTCGCCGTCGCAGGCGGCGCCCTATTCCTGTTATAGAATAGGCATCGCCGCCGCAGAAACGCGTCGGTATTCAGCCACTCAATCAACAGGATCCCATCATGAAAGCGCTGCTACTCGACAACCGTGACGGTCAGACCCATGCCCATATTCAACAGCTGAACAGCGACGAGCTGCCCGCCGGGGAGGTTCTGGTTGACGTCCACTGGTCCGATCTTAACTATAAGGATGCATTGGCCATCACCGGCAAAGGCAAGATCGTGCGCCAGTTTCCGATGGTACCGGGCATCGATTTTGCCGGGATCGTAAACCAGAGCAGCGATGTGCGCTTCGCTCCCGGCCAAGAGGTATTGCTGACCGGCTGGGGCGTCGGGGAGCATCATTGGGGCGGGCTGGCGCAGCAGGCGCGGGTCGCCGCCGACTGGCTGCTGCCGATGCCACAGGGGCTGGATGGCCGCCGGGCGATGATTATCGGCACTGCCGGCCTGACCGCCATGCTGTGTGTGATGGCACTGGAAGAGGGGGGAGTCACCCCCGATCAGGGTGACGTGCTGGTCACCGGCGCCAGCGGCGGCGTCGGCAGCACCGCCGTCGCGCTGCTCAGCCGCTTGGGCTACCGGGTGACGGCCGTCAGCGGACGGGAGGAGAACCACGACTATCTGCTGGCGCTCGGCGCTCAGCAGGTGCTGCCGCGGGCCGATTTCCAGACCCCGGCCCGCCCGCTGGAAAAACAGCGCTGGACCGGCGCCGTTGACACCGTCGGCGGCGAGGTGCTGGCCAAAACGCTGGCGCAGATGGACAGCAACGGCACGGTCGCTGCCTGTGGGCTGGCGGGCGGCTTTACCCTGCCGACCACCGTGATGCCGTTCATTCTACGCAACGTACGGCTGCAGGGCGTGGACTCGGTCATGGCCTCCCTGGCGCTGCGCACCCAAGCCTGGCAGCGCCTGGCCGAGCTGCTGCCGGCCGATTTCTACCGCCGCTGCGCCAACGAGATTACCCTGGAGCAGGCGATCCCGGCCGCGGCCGATCTGATGGCTAACCGCATCACCGGACGTACCTTGGTGCGCCTGCGCTAGACCCTGCTGTGCGGCGGCGGGCTCCCGCCGCCAAGTATAACAATTTTGTGATACTCA
The DNA here is from genome assembly GCF_000264785.1 of Edwardsiella ictaluri ATCC 33202. Taxonomy (GTDB): domain Bacteria; phylum Pseudomonadota; class Gammaproteobacteria; order Enterobacterales; family Enterobacteriaceae; genus Edwardsiella; species Edwardsiella ictaluri. The sequence continues at coordinate 43,819 of NZ_AFJI01000069.1, forward strand.
CCACACCCGGTCACTTTCCTGCCATGATGTAGAATAAGACCTATTATCAAGGAGTGCGACCATGGCCCGATACCCAACACTGCGCGATGCCGATGTCACCCCTGAAGATCTGTTCTACCAGCGGCGACGCGTACTCAAAGCGCTCGGCATCAGCGCCGCGGCGCTGGCCATCACCCCGTCGGCCCACGCCGATCTGCTCAGCTGGTTTAAGGGGAACGATCGTCCGCCGGCGCCGCCGGGCAAGGCGCTGGAGTTCACCCGCCCCCCACCTGGCAGGCCGATCTGCCGCTGACCCCGGAAGACAAGGTCAGCGGCTACAACAACTTCTACGAATTTGGCCTGGACAAGGCCGATCCGGCCGCCAACGCGGGCTCTCTGCGCACCGACGGCTGGACTATCACCCTCGACGGTGAGGTGGCCAAACCGATGACTCTGGATATGGACGATATCCTGCGCCGCTTCCCGCTGCAGGAGCGCATCTACCGCATGCGCTGCGTAGAGGCCTGGTCCATGGTGATCCCCTGGGTCGGTTTTGAGCTGGGACAGCTGCTGCGCCAGGCCGAGCCCACCAGCCGGGCGCGCTATGTCGCCTTTACCACCCTGTACGATCCCGAACAGATGCCGGGTCAAAAGGATCGCTTTATCGGCGGCGGTCTGAAGTACCCCTATGTCGAAGGGCTGCGGATAGATGAAGCCATGCACCCGCTGACCCTGCTCAGCGTCGGCGTCTACGGCAAAGGGTTGCCGCCACAAAACGGGGCGCCGATCCGCCTGACGGTGCCGTGGAAATACGGTTTTAAAGGTATCAAGTCGATCGTGCACATCCGCCTGGTGGAAAATGCGCCACCCACTACCTGGAATCTGCTCGCCCCCAAAGAGTACGGCTTTTATGCCAACGTCAATCCGCAGGTTGACCACCCGCGCTGGTCCCAGGCCAGCGAGCGACTGATCGGCAGCGGTGGGATTCTGGACGTCAAGCGGCAGCCAACGCTGCCGTTTAACGGCTATGCCGATCAGGTCGCCTCGCTGTATCAGGGGATGGACCTGAGGAAATACTACTGATGAGGCGCCTGAACCCTGCCCGGATTACCGCGCTGAAGTGGCTGATTTGGCTGGCGGCGGGCCTGCCGCTGCTGTGGCTGCCGCTGGCGGCCTCACAGGGCTGGCTCAGCGCCGATCCAGCCAAGGACATTCAGCACATGACAGGATTGATGGCGCTAAAACTGCTGCTGGCTACGTTGGTTGTCTCTCCGCTGGCGCGGCTGACCCGCCAGAGCCAGCTGATGCGGACCCGGCGTCTGCTGGGAGTATGGTGCTTTGTCTGGGCCTCGCTGCATCTGCTGAGCTACCTGCTGTTGGAGCTGGGTGGCAACGTCGCGCTGCTGGGCAGCGAGCTGCTGCACCGCCCTTACCTCACTCTGGGGCTGGCGGCTTGGCTAATCCTGCTTGCCCTGACCCTGACCTCCACCCGGCGCGCCATGTCCACCCTGGGTCTCCGCTGGCAAAAACTGCATAACCTGGTCTATCTGGCGGCGATTATCGCTCCGCTGCACTACCTGTGGTCAGTCAAGACGCTCTCTCCGCTGCCGTTTTTTTACGCACTCGGCGCTCTTATATTGTTAGCATTGCGTTATCAAAAAATCCGCCAATGGTGGCGATAACCAATGGAACTTACAGCCATTTTTAAAATCTAACCTCTAATTCGTCGTCGCGATCTTCGCGGCGGCGGGTTGCATATCTTCGCTGATTCGACCAGTATTCAGCTGCGAATTGAACCGAAATCATTATAATGCCCGACTTTATACGCCGATCGATGCCACAAATTGGCAGAGAAAGAGTGACAACGTGGCGACATCGGGTTATTTTGGCAAAATTCGTCTGATTGCCGGAGATAGCAGCACAATGGCAGATAAATTCAACATTTTGCTTCTTAACGGCCCCAATCTGAATATGCTGGGCGTCCGCGAGCCGGAGAAATATGGCACCCTGACGCTGGCGCAGATTGCGGCGCGCCTGGATCGGCGTGCGCAGGCGCTCGGCGTTTCGCTGCGCCATATTCAGTCCAATGCAGAGCATGAGCTGATCGCCCAGATCCATGCCGCGTTTGGCAATACCGATTTTATTCTGGTTAATCCGGCAGCGTTTACCCATACCAGTGTAGCGCTGCGCGATGCCCTGTTGGCGGTGCAGATCCCGTTTATCGAGATCCACCTGTCCAACGTGCACGCCCGGGAGCCGTTCCGCCACCACTCCTATCTGTCCGATATCGCCGTGGGGGTCATTTGCGGTCTGGGCGCCGAGGGGTATGAATATGCCCTGCAGGCGGCGGTTAATCGCCTGAACAAATCATGATAAACAGGGATATGCGTCCGTCTGCCGCGGCGCGCGTCCACAATCTTCGTAACAACAACGAGTACGGAATCACACATGGATATTCGTAAAATCAAGAAACTGATTGAACTGGTTGAAGAATCCGGCATCGCCGAGCTGGAAATCTCTGAAGGTGAAGAGTCAGTACGCATCAGTCGTGCCCCGGCCGCTATGCCGGCCATGCAACCGTTTTACGCCGCAGCCCCGGCTCCGGTTGCCGCCCCGATCGCCGCAGCGCCGGCCGCTGCTGCCCCGGCCGCAGCCGACAACGGCAGTGCAGCCCTGAGTGGCCATGTCGTCCGTTCTCCGATGGTTGGCACCTTCTACCGCACCCCAAGCCCGGAAGCCAAAGCGTTCGTCGAGGTGGGCCAGAAGGTCAACGCCGGCGATCCGCTGTGCATCGTTGAAGCGATGAAAATGATGAACCAGATCGAAGCTGATAAGTCCGGCGTCGTTAAGGCGATCCTGGTAGAAAACGGTCAACCGGTTGAGTTTGACGAGCCGTTAGTGGTTATCGAATAACGGGGCGAACATGCTAGATAAAATTGTTATCGCTAACCGTGGTGAAATCGCCCTGCGGATCCTGCGCGCCTGTAAGGAGCTGGGGATCAAAACCGTAGCGGTGCACTCCACGGCGGATCGCGATCTAAAACACGTACTGCTGGCGGACGAAACCATCTGTATCGGCCCGGCGCAGTCCGTTAAAAGTTACCTCAATATCCCGGCCATCATCTCCGCTGCGGAGATCACCGGTGCGGTGGCGATCCACCCGGGGTACGGGTTCCTGTCTGAAAACGCCGACTTCGCCGAACAGGTGGAGCGTTCCGGTTTTATCTTCATCGGCCCCAAAGCGGAGACCATCCGCCTGATGGGGGATAAAGTCTCCGCCATCAATGCAATGAAGAAAGCCGGCGTACCGTGCGTTCCCGGCTCAGATGGCCCGCTGGACGACGATATGGATAAAAACCGTGCCTTCGCCAAGCGTATCGGCTATCCGGTGATTATCAAGGCCTCCGGCGGTGGCGGCGGTCGTGGCATGCGCGTCGTACGCAGCGATAAGGATCTGGCCCAGTCGATCCTGATGACCAGGGCGGAAGCCAAAGCGGCGTTCAACAACGACATGGTCTACATGGAGAAGTACCTGGAGAATCCGCGCCACATCGAGATCCAGGTACTGGCCGACGGCCAGGGTAACGCCATCTATCTGGCCGAGCGCGACTGCTCCATGCAGCGCCGCCACCAGAAAGTGGTGGAAGAAGCACCGGCACCGGGCATTACCCCGGAGCTGCGCCGCTACATCGGCGAGCGCTGCGCTAAGGCCTGTGTCGATATCGGCTACCGCGGCGCGGGGACCTTTGAGTTTCTGTTTGAGAACGGTGAGTTCTATTTCATTGAGATGAACACCCGTATCCAGGTTGAGCACCCGGTGACCGAGATGATCACCGGCGTGGATCTGATCAAAGAGCAGCTGCGTATCGCCGCCGGTCAGCCGCTGTCCATCAAACAGCACGAGGTGCAGGTGCGCGGTCACGCGATCGAATGCCGCATCAATGCCGAGGATCCGAAGAGCTTCCTGCCGAGTCCGGGTAAGATCACCCGCTTCCATGCGCCGGGCGGCTTCGGCGTTCGCTGGGAGTCCCATATCTACGCCGGTTATACCGTACCGCCATACTATGACTCCATGATCGGCAAGCTTATCTGCTACGGTGAAAACCGTGACGTCGCCATCGCCCGCATGAAGAATGCGCTGGCGGAGCTGATCATCGACGGTATCAAGACCAATATCGAGCTACAACAGTCGATCATGAACGATGCCAACTTCCAGGCCGGCGGCAGCAACATTCACTACCTGGAGAAAAAGCTGGGCCTGCAGGAGAAGTAACGCTCCGTTAGGCTCCGTTCCTCAAAGGCCGGGCGACCGGCCTTTTGTTTTCCTGCGTAAACCCGACGCTGCATCTGTGTGCGCATTGCCGTACAATTCCCTGCTTTTTGCTTGTTTGCTTACCGATACTGGGAGATCCCATGGATGCACGTTTCGCGCAGGCGCACCGTGAAGCCCGCTGGGCCTTAGGGCTGACGCTGGTCTATCTGTTCGCCTGGATTGCCGCAGGCTACCTGCCCAACAGCCTGCTGGGCATCACCGGTCTGCCGCACTGGTTCGAAATGGCCTGCCTGCTGCTGCCACTGCTGTTTATTCTGCTGTGCTGGACCATGGTCCGCCTGATATTCAAGTCTATACCGCTGGGGAGCGATGATGCAGACTGACGTAATCCTGCCGCTGGTAGGCTACCTCGCCTTGGTGTTCGGCCTGTCGATTTACGCCTACCGTCGCCGCCAGAAAGGCAACTTCCTCAACGACTATTTTCTGGGCGACCGCTCGATGGGCGGGTTTGTCCTGGCGATGACCCTGACCGCCACCTACATCAGCGCCAGCTCCTTTATCGGCGGCCCGGGGGCAGCCTATAAATATGGCCTTGGCTGGGTGCTGCTGGCGATGATCCAGTTGCCGGCCGTATGGCTCTCGCTGGGCATCTTGGGCAAGAAGTTCGCCATTCTGGCGCGCCGCTACCAGGCGGTCACCCTCAATGACATGCTGTACGCGCGCTACGGCAGCCGTCTGCTGGTGTGGGTCGCCAGCCTCAGCCTGCTGGTCGCCTTTATCGGAGCGATGACGGTGCAGTTTATCGGCGGCGCGCGCCTGCTGGAGAGCGCCGCCGGTATTCCCTATGACGTCGGGCTGCTGATCTTCGGGGTCACCATCGCCCTGTACACCGCCTTCGGCGGCTTTCGCGCCAGCGTGCTCAACGATGCCATGCAGGGCGTGGTGATGCTGCTGGGCACCCTGCTGCTGTTGGTCGGCATTATCCACGCCGCCGGTGGCATGCACGCCGCCGTAGAGACCCTGCAACGCATCGATCCAAAGCTGGTCTCCCCCCATGGGGCCGACGATATCCTGAGCCTGCCGTTTATGGCGTCGTTCTGGATCCTGGTCTGCTTTGGCGTCATCGGTCTGCCGCACACCGCCGTCCGCTGCATCTCCTACAAGGACAGCAAGGCGGTTCACCGCGCCATCATCATCGGCACCATCGTGGTGGCGCTACTGATGTTTGGCATGCATCTGGCCGGTGCCCTTGGCCGGGCGGTGCTGCCGGATCTGACAGTGCCGGATATGGTGATCCCCACGCTGATGGTACGGGTGCTGCCCCCCTTCGCTGCCGGGATCTTCCTGGCGGCGCCGATGGCGGCGATCATGTCGACGATCAATGCCCAGCTGCTGCAATCTTCGGCGACCATCGTCAAAGATCTCTATCTGGGGCTGCGTCCTCAGGCGTTGCACAATGAGCGCCGTCTGGCCCGCCTCTCGGCCGCCTCAACCCTGATCCTCGGCGCCTTGCTGCTGCTGGCAGCCTGGCATCCGCCGCAGATGATCATTTGGCTTAACCTGCTGGCCTTCGGCGGCCTGGAGGCCGTATTCCTGTGGCCGCTGGTGCTGGGACTCTACTGGGAGCGGGCCAATGCGCACGGCGCCCTGTGCTCCATGATCGTCGGCGCCGCCAGTTACGCACTGCTGGCCAGCCTGAAGATCCAGCTGTTCCAGCTGCACCCTATCGTGCCTTCCCTACTGCTGGGCCTGCTGGCCTTCTGGGCAGGCAACCATTTTGGCAGCCGTCCGAATACTGCGATCGCTGCCAACGAATCAACTGACTAAAAAGAGACATGCCATGCCTTGGATCCAAATTAAAATCAACTCAACCGGCGGCCAGGCGGAAACCCTGAGCGATGCGCTGATGGAGAACGGCGCCGTCTCCGTTACCTTTCAGGACAGCCACGACAACCCGGTCTTTGAGCCGCTGCCGGGCGAAACCCTACTGTGGGGCGATACCGACGTCATCGGTCTGTTCGATGCCGAAACCGAGATGTCTGCGGTGATCGCCGAGCTGGAAAACCATCCGGCGCTGGGCGCAGGCTTTCGCCACAAGATCGAGCAGATCGAGGATAAAGACTGGGAGCGCGAGTGGATGGATAACTTCCACCCGATGCAGTTTGGCCACCGCCTGTGGATCTGTCCGAGCTGGCGGGAGATCCCCGAGCCCGATGCCGTGAACGTGATGCTGGATCCGGGGCTGGCCTTCGGTACCGGCACCCACCCGACCACGGCCCTGTGCCTGCAGTGGCTGGACGGTCTGGATCTGGCCGGGAAGACGGTGATCGACTTCGGCTGCGGCTCCGGTATTTTAGCTATCGCCGCCCTGAAATTGGGCGCCGCGCGCGCCATCGGTATCGACATCGATCCGCAGGCGATCCAGGCCAGCCGCGACAACGCCGAACGCAACGGCGTCTCTGGGCGCCTGGAACTCTATCTGCCCAAGGATCAGCCTGCCGATCTCAGCGCCGATGTGGTGGTCGCCAATATCCTGGCCGGCCCGCTACGCGAGCTGGCGCCGCTGATCGGCTGTCTGCCGCGTCAGGGTGGCCTGCTGGGCCTGTCCGGCATTCTGGCAAGCCAGGCCGAGAGCGTCTGCGAAGCCTACCGCGAGAAGTTCGCCCTGGATCCGGTGGCCGAACGCGAGGAGTGGTGTCGCATCACCGGCGTACACCGCTGACACCATGCTGACGGCGCACAGGCGCCGTCAGCCCCGCCGATTGACCCGTCGCGCAGGAGCTCCGCCCCGCCAGCGCGCGGAGAGATGCCGCCCCCGGCCGACGGCATCGGCGACGACACCCGCAGGCCCGCAGGCCATTCCCCTACGCCGCAGGGCGCCTCACCGATGCGCCCTACGTCAGTGCTACCACCGCCGTCACACGCCCTGTAACGCCCCGTATCAGCCTCACTCCGCCCACCTGAGGTAATGGCTCTCCGGCAGCCCTCAGGCACACAGCGCCCCGTTTACGCCCGGGAAGCCCGGCGGCACGACGATGCCTGCCACCCTCTCTCCTACCGTCCACACAGGCTCAGAGGCGGGTGGCGCACCGGAGCGTACTGCGCTGTTGATTTCCCCGGTAGGGACACGCTGCCGTCCGTTGGGCGCCGTGCGGTTTCGCGGCAGATTAAGCAGAAAAATGAGACTCAGCTCGCATAAAATAGTGAATAATTGCGGATAAAAGTAGCGTTTTCACTTGGACACACTGTTTTCCCCACGTGACATCCACAATAACTTTGCAGAAAATACGCCGGTACACCTTTTAACCTTTCAACGTCAATATCATGATTAATAAAGATTAATTTAAAAAAATGAGCGAAACGCACAGATTTCATTGATCTGCAACAGTCGATTGTTCAAAGTTTGGCCTTTCATATCTGTGCAAAAATGCGTAATATACGCGCCCTTGCGGACACAGTATGGTCACTCTTTGTCTATGCGCATCGGAAATATCCAACTTAAAAATCGTCTGATCGCCGCGCCCATGGCGGGCATTACCGATCGACCCTTTCGCACCCTGTGCTATGAGATGGGCGTCGGTATGGCGGTTTCCGAGATGCTCTCTTCCAACCCGGAAGTATGGCGGACGGATAAGTCACGTCTGCGCATGGTACATATGGATGAGCCAGGTATCCGAGCCGTGCAGATCGCCGGTAACGACCCCGATGAGATGGCCGCGGCAGCCCGCATCAATGCTGATAACGGCGCGCAGATCATCGACATCAATATGGGTTGTCCGGCAAAGAAAGTGAATCGCAAGCTGGCCGGTTCTGCCCTGCTGCAGTATCCCGGACTGGTGGAACAGATCCTGCGTGCCGTCGTGGACGCGGTGGATGTTCCGGTGACACTCAAGATACGCACCGGCTGGGATCCTGCGCACCGTAACTGTGTCGAGATTGCCCAATTGGCTGAACGCTGTGGCATTCAGGCCCTGACCATTCATGGCCGAACCCGTGCCTGCCTGTTTAACGGCGAGGCCGAGTACGACAGCATTCGGACAGTTAAGCAGCATGTTTCCATTCCGGTCATCGCGAACGGAGACATAACTGACCCGCATAAAGCCAGGGCGGTGCTCGACTACACCGGAGCCGATGCTCTGATGATTGGTCGCGCCGCTCAGGGAAGACCCTGGATCTTCCGGGAAATCCAGCATTATCTGGACACAGGGGAGCTGCTGCCGCCCATGCCATTGGGCGAGATAAAGCGGCTATTGGCCGGGCATGTCAAAGAGCTGCATGATTTTTACGGCTCGGGAAAAGGACTGCGCATCGCCCGTAAACACGTGTCCTGGTATCTCCAGGCGCACGCCCCGAATGACCAGTTTCGGCGCACATTCAACGCCATTGAGGACGCCAGCGAGCAGCTGGAGGCGTTGGAGGCATACTTCGAAAAACTTAGCGTAAAAAAAGAGCTGACAGAACTATGTTCGAACAACGCGTAAATTCTGACGTACTGACCGTTTCTACCGTTAACTCTCAGGACCAGGTTACTCAAAAACCTCTGCGTGACTCGGTCAAACAGGCACTGAAGAACTATTTTGCTCAACTGAACGGTCAGGACGTCAACGACCTGTATGAGCTGGTACTGGCTGAAGTGGAACAGCCTCTGTTAGACATGGTGATGCAGTACACCCGCGGTAACCAAACCCGCGCAGCCCTGATGATGGGGATCAACCGCGGCACGCTGCGCAAGAAGCTGAAAAAATACGGCATGAACTGATTTCGGTCGGTTAATGCATTGAAAAAAGGCGCCTCTGTCGCAAGATAGGGCGCCTTTTCTCTTTTCTGTATCGCCGCGCAGATAGCAGCAGCGTAAGCGATAGACTGACCGGTGGACTCACTGCCTCCCCTCTGGCTGAGCTGAGCGGGCCTTCCCTCGCTAACGGGTGTCATTGGTGGTAATCGTACCGCTGCTACGCGGCGACGCCCCATGAGCTGGGACATCGACATACCACAGCAGGACGGCACACGCTCTAGCGATAGCGCAGCAGCGTCCCAATCAGGACGCACAGGGCAAAGCCGGACAGCACCAGCCCCAGGGTGGCCAGCAGACGCGACTGCATCACCCGCGCCAGCGCCGCTGAAATGACCGCGATCAGCAACAGGGTCACGGCACCCGGCAGCCACGCCTGCGCAGGGAGCAGCCTGGCGATCAGGAACGGCAGGCTGAAAAACAGCAGGTAGCAAACCGCAGCATACAGTGTGGCCAGCAGGGTCTGGCGCAGGATCTTACGCCCCAGAACACCGCTGGCCAACCGCCCGGAGACCGTCAGGTTCAGCTGGTGCTCGGCGTACAACAGCGTGTCACGCAGGCCGGCATAGTGCGACAGCAAAAAGGCAAAGGCGCTGGAGAGGGCACTGATGATCCCGATGGCCATCAGCGTCGGCCAGGCGGGCAATGCCCGCCCGGCGCACAGGGTTCCAAGAGAGAGCAGCGCGGCTGTCAGGGTGCCGGCAACCGCACCGCCCAACAGGGCGACCAAGTTGTAGTTCCGATTCTCCCGCCGTAGCAGGCGCATACTCAGCGTACCCGCGCGATACGCTCAACGATATCGCTGCCGCAGACGATCTGATCGACGCTGTGCACCGCTGCGCCGGTATTCTCCATCGCCTCGACCAGCCGGTCGTGATCGAGGTAGTCCCCGACGATGGTAATGTCCATGCCGACGGTTTCGATATCGATATTGCTCACCGTAATATTAAATGCGCTTACGCCAGGGCAGCCGTGAATGGCCTGGGCTATCTCCAGGATCGTGGGCTGTGACATCGCTTTATCGACATCAAACGTCAGACGGCGGATATTCATGGCATCATGCATCATATGCTCCTCTGTAGCCCGGTCGGCGGGCTGCTTCTTCCAGCGCAATAACGCGATCCTACGCCAACGCGCCCCCCCCTAACGTCCCTTTTTGGCAAATAAATATTTCTCGCCCTGACCCTGCTTGACACTCACCACCCGGTGCGACGGTTCGATGGAACCTCGGCCGCCCGCCGTTGTCATAAATTTTTGCATTGCCCCCGTAGACGCCACGATATGTATTCATACACTAGGTAATGAGGTGATGCTTTTTGCTTCGCCACGGATGACGTTGGCGGCGCTTTTCGACTGCCATGGGGTGCCCTCTGCCCCGGCTGTATTTTGATGACATGACGTCCTTTATCACATCAGGCAAACATGACGATGATGAAAAAAACTTGTATGGCTTTACTGACGATAGCTTCCTTTTCAGGTATCGCTCAGGCGACGGAGATGATCGGCCCCTACCCAGCCGTGGGTGAAACGAACTGTGGGGGGCTGAAAGTGCTCTCTACCGCCATCAACAGCGATAATATGATGGCGCTGAAAATCACCGATCCGTCGAATAACCTGACCCAGACCTATTTGGCCAAGCGCACCGAGGATATGTCCGACCAGGTGGTCTATACCCTGTCGCGCTACGACGGGGCCAGCCGCCGTTTCACGCCGGATCCGGCGCACATTACCATCCGCTTCGGGATCAAGATGCAGACCGGCGTACCGGGCACCGATCGCTATAACATGACCATCGGCAACCAGCAGTTTGTCTGCTCACCGTTCACCATCTTTCCCTGAGCCTAAGCGGGCGCCGGCGCGCGCCCGTTTACCCCAGCGCTCCCCCCGCCTCGGTGCGCATCTCCTGGCCAAAAACGCCACGTTTTACCGGCGATCGCCGTGGATCTCAAGCCTTCCAGAAAAGTCCGCTTGTGACGTGCGGCCTATCCGTTAAGGTCATAGGACAGTAATAAACAGGGAGAATGACGATGTATTTACGTCCCGATGAGGTCGCACAGGTTCTGCAGCGCGCCGGGTTTACCCGCGATTCAGTCAGCGATCAGGCCTATGGTTTTCATAAGGGAGAGCACTATGTGTATGTCAATCGCGAGGTACGGCTCGGGCGAACCGCACTGCTGATCCACCCGGCGCTGGCCCAACGCAGCCTACGCTTTGCCCAGCCCTCTGCCGTCCAGCGTAGCAGCCCGGCCTACGTCCGCTTTCCGCCTGATCCCGACGCCGCGTCACCGGCTTTTATCGGTGTTCCCCACGGCTTTACCTCGCGCGAACGTTTGAATCACTATCTGGCGCAGATGTTTCCCTGAGCGATCCCTACCACAGCAGGCGGCCGATTAGCGGCGAAAGCAGCACTGTCACCACGCCGGCCAGCATCATCACCAGGCTGGAGACAACGCCTTCGGTCTGCCCCATCTCATAGGCCTTGGCCGTTCCGGCGCCGTGGGACGATGCGCCGAGCCCGGCGCCCTTGGCCATGCCGCTGCGCACAGAGAGACGCAGCAGCAGCATGTCTCCCACCGCCATACCAAACACCCCGGTCAGCACCACGAACAGCGCCACCAGATCCGGCTGTCCCCCCAGGCGCTTGGCCGCCTCAATGGCGAATGGCGTGGTAATCGACCGTACTGCCAGGCTACGCTGAATACTTTCCGGCAGGGTCAGCAGCCGCGCCAGCCACACCGAGCTGAGCACCGCCACCAGCGTCGAGGTCAGTACACCGACCGTCAACGACAGCCAGTGACGGCGGATAATCGCCAGGTTCTCATACACCGGTACGGCAAAGGCGATGGTCGCCGGTCCCAGCAGCCACAGCAGCCAGTGGCTCTCTCCCATGTACTCGCGGTAGGAGATATGCCCGATCAGCAGCAGCGCGACCAACAACAGCGGCGTCAGCACCAGCGGCATCAGCCAGATACGGTGAACCCGACGGTACAGCTGCTTATTGGCGAAGTAGAGCGCCAGCGTCACTGCCAGACACAGCATGCCGATCCCCAGATCGCTCATCAGCGCACCACCCCGGCGCGGCGCCGCTGTAGCCACAGCTCCAGCCGGTAGACTCTATCCACCACCAGCGCCGTCATCCCCAGCGTTAACAGGGTGCTCAGAGCGATCACCGCCACGATTCGCCCCCCCTCCACCATCAGCAGCGAGGCGTAGTTCACCACCGCCACCACCGCTGGGACGAAAAACAGCAGCATCTCGGCCAGTAGCCAGCGGGAGCCCGCCTTCACCCATGCCAGCGGCAAAATACGCAGCGCGATCAGCACCAACAGCAGCAGCATGCCGACGATATTGGCCGGCAGCGGCAGGGCAAAACGGCTGACCAGCCATTGGGAAAAGAGAAACAACAGCGCATAAAGCACCACCTGCAACGGCACCTGGGTATGGGTGCGCAGGTGCGCAGGTGCGCAGGTGCGCAGGTGCGCAGGTGCGCAGGTGCGCAGGTGCGCAGGTGCGCAGGTGCGCAGGTGCGCAGGTGCGCAGGTGCGCCATAATAGGGCGCAACGCCAGAGACATACAAACCTCAGAAGGGGATTAATGTGATAAGTCGCACAGTATAGGCAAAGAAGATCCCGGGTATAAAATGAATTAAAATTATCGCCATCATTGATAAATGGCATACCTATTCCTGTAAAGCGGAGTCCTGCATGGACGTGAGAACGTTACGTTATTTTGTTGAGGTGGTACGCCAGCATAGCTTCACCCGGGCGGCGGAAAAGCTGTTTGTCACCCAGCCCACCATCAGCAAAATGCTGCGCAACCTGGAAGAGGAGCTGGGGTGCACCCTGCTGATCCGTGAGGGGCGTGGCCTGCGCCTGACCGATAGCGGCAACGTGGTCTATCAACGAGCGCAGACGATCCTAGACCAATTTGGCCAGCTGAGAACCGAGCTGGACGATCTCGGTGCCCTGAAAAAGGGGAGCCTGAAACTGGGTATTCCACCGATGGTCGGTACCCAAATGGCCGGCCTGATCGGCGAATTCCGCCAGCGCTACCCGGGCATTGAGCTGCACATCGCCGAGTTCGGCGGGCTGACCGTCGAGCAGGCGGTGCTCTCCGGCGAGCTGGATCTGGCGCTCACCGCCCTCTCTGCCCAGCCCGATCCGGCCATCGCCTCGCTGCCGCTGTTCAGCCACCCGCTGTATGTATTGCTACCGCGCCAGGCGCCCTGGCTGACCCGCTCTGCCCTGGGCATGACCGATCTGGCCCAGCAAAACATTCTGCTGTACAACGAGGACTTCGCCCTCTATCAGCAGCTGATGCAGGCCTTTTCCGCCGCCGGTGTGAAGCCGCAAATCGCGGTACGCAGCGGTCAATGGGACTTTCTGGCCGCCATGGTGCAGGCCGGGGTGGGTATCGCCATCCTGCCACAGCCGATCTGTCAGCGTCTGGATCCACACAGCCTGCTGTGGCTACCGCTCGCACCGACGCTCATGTGGCGACTGGGGCTGATCTGGTGCCATGGCCGCTATCTGTCACACAGCGCTCAGGCGTGGATCGCCCGCTGCCGCGAGTTCTGGCCTGAGAGGGACATGCACCCCGAGCGCCTGACCCAGCACGGTAACGGGACACCGCCGACGGCATAGCATCAAGATCCCCCCGCTCTCGCCGGGGCCAAGAGACAAAAAATCTATGGTCACCCCCATTTTTGCAACACTGATTTTTGATTATTGGTTGGCTTGCT
>NZ_AFJI01000070.1 GCF_000264785.1 Edwardsiella ictaluri ATCC 33202
CGGGCAGCATAATAATTCCCGATCCCATCATGTTTACCGCAACAAGGACTGTTAATCCCATCATGCCCATTTTTTTTGATTTTACTGCCATACACTCATCTCCAGTTTTGACACCTTGAGTAGAATTATTATCTGGATCTTGTGATGTTTTATTCTGCCATCCGTGAAGCAAGCTTTTTGTATTGTCAGAAATAACCCTATAGGTATAGAAACATCAGCCATTGAAAAATGCCGTGATATTATTTGTTAGCATATTCGACAGAACGCGCGCTCTTTACATTGATAGTATTTTTAGTGTTCCATCAGGTCAATTAAAATTACACATTTAAATATCGCTTCGCCTCTGTAGTGGTTTGTTTGTCATTGATAATAAATGATTTTCTTGCTTATTAATTTTTTACTTATCACCTTCTGGTAGCAATGCTTCAAAGTATGTATTGTTTTTTCTTATTGTATTTTTTGTGGGTGCTTTTAATTCTTGCCAGAATAAAAATTGAATGGTTCTGGTGATGTGTGGGTAAAAATTCACAAAATGGCATAGCTATTTCCAATGCGATATTTATTGTGTTTTATCGGTGGAAATATGAATTCCGATAGATTACTGTCTTGTGCAACGGTGACTTTTGCTAACCATCAGTATCGAGAGCTATATCTATTGATAAATATTCGCATAAATGAATATTTAAGCAATCAAGATATCGATTTTATTTGCGATGCTATACGCCATGAAAAATAAATGGGGGTTTTATGTGCGACAAAAAATATCTGATTGTCGGCAATAATGCTGTAGCCAATACTACGTTAAAAGCGAGCATTGATAAACTGGCATCATCATTGATGAATACCGGGGAGTGTACCCAGTTTGCATACTCTTTTGAGCATGCGGCCACCTACGCGACATCAACCGCAGCGATTGACTGTGTGATGATTGAGTGGGCTCCGGAGCAGAAAGAAAATATTGTTGAATTCTTGCAGCAACTGCGCATACGTCATGAGAAAGTTCCCGTATTTCTACTGGTGAGCTCTCCGGCTGATAATGCAGCCGTAACACCGGATGTTATGAGTCAGGTATCTGAAACTTTCCTGATACTTGATGATACAACAGACTTTATTGTTGGTCGCTTACAGGCAGCGGTTGCCCGTTATGAGCGTCTTATCACCCCGCCGCTAATGACTGCAATGATGAAATATGCCAAAGAGAAAGAATATTCATGGTCAGCGCCGGGGCATCAGGGGGGGATCGGTTTTTGCAAGACGCCAATTGGTCGTAAATTCTTTGATTTCTATGGTGAAAATATTTTCCGTACCGATATGGGGATCGAAAGGGCTTCACTAGGCTCTATGCTGGATCATACCGGTGCTTTTGGTGAGAGTGAGAAGTATATTGCGAAGGTATTTGGTGCCGATCGCTCCTATTCATTGGTGGTAGGCACCTCGGGTGCTAACCGTACCATTATGCAGGCCTGCTGCACCGAGAATGATATCGCTATCTGCGATCGCAATAGTCATAAGTCTATTGAGCAGGGGCTTATCCTTACAGGGACGCGGCCCGTTTATATGACGCCATCCCGTAATGCGTATGGTATTATTGGGCCAATTGCCAAACGCTGGATGCAGCCGCAGGCAATCGCGGAATCCATTGCCACCAATACGTTTGCTCGCCAGGCGCCCAACCCGAAGCCGATGTACAGCATTGTAACTAACTGTACCTATGATGGTCTTATTTATAACGGTGATACTATTCAGTTCTTACTGGGACAAAGTTGTGATCGTATTCATTATGATGAAGCGTGGTTTGGTTATTCACGGTTTAACCCGATTTATCGGGGATTCCATGCCATGCGTGGCGATAATCTACAACATACAGCGGATCAGCCGACTATTTTTGCCACACACTCAACGCATAAACTGTTGAATGCGCTTTCGCAGGCCTCTTATATCCATGTACGTGAAGGGCGGGGTAATGTTAAGCCTGCACAGTTTAACCAAGCATATATGATTCATGCGACAACCTCACCTTTGTACTCCATTGCAGCATCTAATGATGTGGCTGCGGCGATGATGGATGGGGAGCAGGGGATTAATCTTACCAGTGAGGTAATTGAAGAGGCCGTAGACTTCCGTCAAGCTGTTGCGAAAGCACATTATGAGGCAGAGCAAAATAACGATTGGTTCTTTAAGCCATGGAACCCGGAAGTGGTGACCGATCCGGATACCGGTGAACATTATGACTTTGCTGATGCACCTAAATCACTGCTGACAAAGAATCAATCCTGTTGGATCCTTAACCCGCAGGATGAATGGCATGGCTTTAATGATCTGGATGAAAACTGGGTCATGCTGGATCCGGTTAAAGTCAGTTTGTTGACCCCGGGGCTGAACCAGGATGGCACCCTACAGAATGAGGGGATACCGGCTACTCTGGTGACGGCATACCTTTCCAGCCTGGGGATCGTACCGACCCGTACCACAGACTTTCAGATTATGTTCTTATTCTCTATGGGGGTGACTAAAGGGAAATGGGTTACGCTGATGAATAGTCTGATGGCATTTAAAAAGCACTATGATGCTGATGCGGCACTGACAGAGGTATTGCCGAATCTGGTCGCGAGTGCCCCGGATATTTATACCGGTATGACGTTGCGCCAGTTGGGCCACCAGATGATTGATTTTCTGAAGACCCATACACCGAGCGAGAAGCTGAATAGAGCATATTCTACGTTACCTCAAATGGATCTATTGCCACGTGAGGCGTATATGCAGATGGTGCATGACAATGTCGAAATGGTCTCTATCTTCAATTTGGCCGGAAGGACAGCAGCAAATTCGGTTATCCCTTACCCGCTGGGAATTCCGATGCTCATGTCAGGGGAGAATTTCGGTGCAGAGGATAGTTCGCAGATTGGTTACCTGAAAGCCCTACAGGCATGGGATGAAACTTTCCCGGGATTTGAACATGAGACCGAGGGTACAGAGAAAGAGCAAGGTGTATACCATGTGATGTGTGTGAAACAGTGACGAAAGATGATACACAGCATGTAGCATAGATATAAGCTTGGGTAGCGATGGTAAGTGGCTCTCATTTAATGAGGGCTATATTTTAACCTATCCCTGTAGGAATATATTGTTGCAGCCAGTTTAGACACGGACAGCACGCAATAACATGAGCGTATATGCAGTACATGAGGATGGTGAGCACGGACCCGGACTAAAATGGAAAATTAAATATTCTAAAGGGGTGGGTTGTTATATTTTTATTGTTAACCATCATTCTTGTTTTATCTGTTTTTTATTTGGTTAAACGCTCGTTTTCATGTAACAACCAGTGCCGTAATATATGACACTGGCCTTCTGTTAATGCTTCTGTATTGACGCGTAGGGACGATGTCCGGTGTGGATGTTGTATTGTGCGGGTGGTGAATACGATGGATGTAGAACCATGCTATTTACTTATCCTTCCGGGCCATGAGCGTATACATTGACTCTGAGCGTTCGTGGTTGTGCCCTCTTAGGGCACTCCCATTTTTGTGGGGAAATTTACGCGTGTGCAATACAGGGTAGAGCATTCCTTTCGCTAATTTTTATTAGTTAATTAGTGTGTATCAAGAATTTTTTTGATGCGCTCATAAACCTGTTGTGATGTCACCCCCATCACGGGTGCAATAAAAATAGTGTCATCACCAGCAACGGTACCCAGAATGCCATCGGCAAGTCCACACGAGTCTAACAGCCGGGAGATAAGTGGGGCCGCACCCGGTATTGTATGTGTAATCACCATATGCTCATTCATGGATATCTTAACAATTGAGCTTTTTAATGTGGAGCTACTGTTTGGTACAACCGAATCAGTTGGCAGGCAATATGCCATCTCCATTTTTGCATTCCGGGATCTTACTGCGCCAAAATTCGCCAACATTCGGGATATCTTAGATTGATTGATATGTTCAAATCCTTGGCTCTTAAGATATTCAACGATTTCATTTTGTGAGCCAAAATTTTTCTCGTCTAGGATTTTTCGAAATACCGTATTGAGGTCTTTTTTATTGCTCATATCCTTACCGATTCTAAAAAGTTAGCGTTGTGGCGGTATTATATGCAGGGCAATATTTATTGTGCAATGCATGATGTTTATTCATGAGGTTGAAAAAAAATATTTGTCATAAATAAAGTGATTTTACAGAGAAAACAATGATTCCTATCAATTAATTTTATTTGATGGTGTTTTTATCCTATCCATAACATAATAAATAATAAATAATAAATAATAAATAATAAATAATAAATAATAAATAATAAATAATAAATAATAAATAATAAATAATAAATAATAAATAATAAATAATAAATATTAAATATTAAATATTAAATATTAAATATTAAATATTAAATATTAAATATTAAATATTTATTTTATTCTAAAGTCGTGAATTGTTTTTTTAAGTAAAGTTACAATCATAATATAATTAATGGTTGGTGAGATGAATAACTATTTTTCATTTTCTTGTTTTTATTCAGTATAAGAAAAGTGCGGAGTATGCCATCATCGCGTTTCCTGGTTTTGCATATGAGCATGGGTTTAAGATGAAGCGGGGCAGAGGGGGAACTACTGGAAAGCCAACGGATTGTTGACTTAGAAAGCAAAAGCCCCGCTTTGCAGCGAGGCCTTATGAATAGTGGTGCCCGGACTCGGAATCGAACCAAGGACACGGGGATTTTCAATCCCTTCACAGATGTTAACCGGATGTAAAAGAGCGTTTGTGCGTTACCTGAGGGAACGTACAAGCTATGAAAATTTTACCCGTTATTTCCCCAAAAGGCGGTGAAGGTAAATCGACTTTCGCGGCTTATCTCGCTGGTTTTCTTGCCGATGCTGGTGTGAAGACACTTCTTATTGATGCAGACTGGACTCAGCCGACGGTCAGCAGCATTTTCGCTCTTAATAAAGAAGCACCGTTCGGGCTGTATGAGCTTCTCATGCAGACGATCCCCGACCCACTTCAGGCTATCTCTCAGACATCAATTGATAATCTGGATCTTATTTACTCAAACGATCCGGACGAACTCCTACCGACAGCGATGCTACACGCGGCAGACGGTCGTATCCGCTTAAGGAATATTCTTCAGAATCATGAATTTGCCCGCTACGGGGCAATTATTCTTGACTCCAAAGGTGCCACCGGGGTGATGACTGAGTTGTCCATACTTGCGTCAACCGGCCGTGTCATGGGAGTTGTGAAACCCATACTTCCTGACGTTCGTGAGTTTATTCGCGGTTCCCTGCATATGTTTTCCCGCCTCAAAACCTACGAAAATTACGGCATCCACCTGCCCGACATCTCTATTCTTGTGAACTGTTTCGAAAATACGCTTCTTGACCGGGAGGCAATGGACGGTCTCTCAAAAATTATCAGCGAGAAGCTGTATGACAGCAGCGTGTTGGGAGACCGAAATATGTTCAGTCTGCTCGATACCTGTATCGAGCAACTGGATATATTCAAATTGGGCCATGTTAAATCACAGCCCGTTCATCGGCTTGAATATAAAACCCGGCGTAAGGGGCCTGCGGCGGCAGATACCATGCACAGCCTTGCCTGCGAGTTGTTTCCTGAGTGGAAAGAACGATTTGACGATGTTCTCTCCAGGGAGGTTCGCGTATGAATCGTAATCAAATTTGGCGTGTCGTTGCTTATTCCACTGATACATATAAGGGGCATGAAGAGGTTCATGTGTTTGTTGATGCTCCTGATTACGAAACAGCAAATGAGCGTATTTACGAGCGTCTGGCTGAGGAATGGGGTCTTCCGAGGGGGTTTATTGAGATATACAACCTGTGGAGTGAATTAGAACTTCGCGATATGTCCACAGGAGCACAAATGCCAGCCGGGCTACCATTGCTGGAGTCTGGAGGCGGGAATGGAGAGGTGTATTACGATCGGGAGCCTTTGATTCTGGTTGCGTCTGCCCGACTGCGGGAAGTGCTGGAGTGTGCGTTGCGGGAGGTGCTGGCATGAGCTATATGACTATCAATGCCATTCTGGCGCAGCGTCCGGAGCGGCAACCTTATATCGATGGCCCAGAGAAGGCGTGTTGCCAGTGGCAACACGGTGTGGATGACAGGCCCAATAATGTCATCGTGATGTATGACGAGGCACACGGCTTCACCGTGGCCCCTGTATGTTGTCGGTTACACACTGGCAAATCGGTATGGCGAATCAAGCCAGTCCAGTTTTTTTTCAACGTAATCCCTGAGCCATGCGTTGCAGGCTGGCAGATATACAGACCATTCCTCTGTCAGCGCAACGGACATTTCCCGGAGCGTCAGTTTTTCGACATCGGCTGGCAACCAGCGGTGGCGCCGGATAATGGCATAATGCAGGGCCTGCATGGGCGTGCATCTGTGGTGCTGAATGCTCCAGTTATGGGTCCGCTGCAGCCATTCACCCAGCCACATCAGCCGGAATTTCAGTTGCCGGTCTTCAGGTTTTTCCTGTTCAGCCTCACGCTAGAAACGCTGGCTGATGTTGTCAAATTCACTTTCACTCATGCCCAAAAATTCGCCAGGCAGCAGTTTGCTATTGGTATTCATATTTTTTCCTTATGTGTAATGAATATAAATGTACTGCCAGCGCCTTCTGACCAGAGTCGCCAAACATCATGGTTAGAAATTGTGCTGTCAGTATCAGGGATAATAACCCTGGCAATTGTGTGCCTGGCACCCTTTACCTTTCTTCACGGCCTGCTCGTTTATTCAGCTATTTCAACTGTGTTCTGGCAACACTTTCATCAGGAGGTGTGTCATGGCTGATATTCATATTCCCCACTCGGCAGAAGCAGAGCAGGCCGTTCTGGGCGGATTAATGCTGGATAACGACCGCTGGGATGAAGTGGTGTTATTGCTGGCACCGGATGATTTCTTTGTGGGCTGGCACCGCGCCATTTACCGGGCAATGGCTGAGCTGTTCGGTGCAAGTCTGCCGTTGGATCTGATTACGCTTTCTGACCGGATGGAGAATGCTGGTTTGCTGGAGCGGGTTGGCGGCTTTGCTTATCTGGCTGAGTTGAGTAAGAACACGCCATCGGCCGCCAATATTCTGGCATATGCCGGGGTGGTGGCGGAAAAAAGCCGGCTACGCAAACTGCAGAGCGTCGGCAATATGCTGGTTGCTGACGTGCAGGCGTTGAACGCGCGTTCTTCTGATGTTCTGGAAGTTGCAGAGAACCAGCTGTTCTGCATTGCTGAGCAGGGCATGCTGCAGGTAGGTACTGAAACCACCGTAAACGATGCCATGGACACGCTGGTCAGTCGGCTTGAAGCCATGATGGCGCTGGACGGTCTGACCGGTACGCCAACCGGTTTCAGCCAGCTGGATGAGATGACCTGCGGCCTGCAGCCGGGCGATCTGGTTTTGCTGGCCGCACGGCCATCGATGGGGAAAACAGCTCTGGCGCTGGCTACATGTGCCGCCGCTGTTCGGGGAAAACCGGATGATTACGTTTTCGTCTACAGCATGGAAATGCCGGAAGAACAGCTCTCCATGCGTCTGATGTCTATGGAGGGGCGGGTTGAGCTCAGCAGGCTTCGTAGTGCATCGCTGGGTGATGAAGAATGGGCCCGCCTTTCACAGGCCATGAAGGAGATTATTCTGTGGAATAATCGTCTGATTATTGATGACACAAGCTATCAGACACCGGCAACCTTACGCGCCCGTACCCGCCGCTATGTCCGCAAGTACGGCAATCCTGCCCTCATAATGGTCGACTACCTGCAACTGATCCGCTCTCCCGAGCAGGAAAACCGGACTCAGGAGATCGCCGAGATATCGCGCTCTCTGAAGGCGATGGGCAAGGAGTTCGGGTGTCCCGTACTGGCGCTTTCTCAGCTCAATCGTCAGGTGGAGCAGCGAGCGGATAAACGTCCCAATAACGGCGATCTGCGTGATTCGGGGGCGCTCGAACAGGATGCCGACCTCATTATGTTTATCTACCGGGATGAGGTGTATAACCCGGGCACCATGACGCCGGGTGTGGCAGAAATCATTATCGGTAAGCAGCGGCAGGGGCCGACCGGAACGGTGAAAGTGCAGTTTGACGGCCGCTATACGCTTTTTTCCGAATACCAGGAAGGGGGATATGACCTCGGGTACCACAGGAAAGGAGGTCGGGCATGAGCCGTAACCGCACGAATATTGGGGCCTCTATGCTCCAGCCGGGCCGCAGGGCCTCAGGGAGCGTTGAGAGTACACCGGTGGTTGAAATGCCAATGGTTCTGACGATTGAGCAACTGGCACCAAACCCGGATAACCCCCGAACATCGCGTAATTCACGCTATGACGAGATAAAGGCGTCAATTAAGGCCCGCGGGCTGGATACGGTGCCGAAAGTCACCCGCGATCCGGATGGTGACCCGAATAAATACATTTTCAGTGATGGTGGTAACACCCGTTATCAGATACTGACAGAGCTGTGGCAGGAAACGGGGGAAGAGCGGTTTTTCCGCATCCATGTACTCGTGAAGCCCTGGCCTGGGCGGCTCCAGTGTGTGATTGGTCATCTCGCGGAGAATGAGGTTCGTGGCGATCTGTCCTTTATTGAAAAGGCCCAGGGGATCCATAAAGCGCGGACTATTTATGAGGAACAACTGGGAAAGTCAGTTTCTCTGCGCGAATTATCCACTTTACTCACTCGTGAAGGTCTGCCTGTCCATAATTCGACAATTAGCCGGATGGAAGATGCCCTGAAGCACCTCTTTCCCTGGATGCCGGAGCTGCTTGAGTCCGGGCTTGGCGCACCACAAATCAGGCTGTTACTCGCTTTGCGCCAGGATGCTGAGAAAGTCTGGGATCAGTTTTGCCTTCTGTCTGAACGAAGCGATAAATGCTTCACCGAGGTATTTGGTGAATGCTGCCGCAAGTTCAATTCCCCCGAACTGTGGTCACCGGAAATGTTCCGCGATGAATTTATTGGTGATCTGCTGCTGGCGCTACCGCATCCGGAGCTGAATTATGACCGCTGGATGATGGAGCTGGATCCCAGTGAGCGTAACCGGCGCTATCACTTTGGCGAACCGGAGGAGACTACCAGTCCTCAGGGAGTGGTGCCATCACCGTTCACTGACGGCATTCAGGATACTGCACCCGAGCCAGATTTTGCCCTGCCGAAAGCACTAACTGAGTCGCCGCCTGCCACGCCAGCGGTTACGGAGGAATGGCCGCAGCAAGATGAAAATTTACGGGTATCGCCAGAGGACAATAAAGAGGCACCTTTGTCTCTTCCGCGCACAGAGGTACAGCCCGATATGTACGGTGGTTCCCCGGTTATTTCGGGTGACGGCATGGGGCCGGGGCTTTCTCCGGACAATGATGAGACGCTTATCTCCATGCTGGCGCCGGGGCTGGAGGATGAGGGAGAGGCCCTGCATCCGGCCTGTCACATTGCCGGAGATGCGATCTGGTCTGTTCCGGCTTATCAGGATGATATCGAACATCTGCAGAATATAGCCTTCATCATGGCGTGGGAACTGGGGGAAAAGCTGGGGTGTGAAGATGAAATCCTGCCAGACCGCGCCAGTAGTCTGTCGCCAGGCTATTGCGCTGCGGGTGACAGCTGCAGCGCACCGGCCGCCTTCCTTTTGTCCCTTGCGGGGTGTTGTCCGGCACAGTGTCCGACAACCGGGATGGATGTTGTGCTGATCGGCGGTTCTGCACAGCAGGATGTGCCAGTTCTTGATGATGAAAATGCCATAAAACTGCTGAGGCTGATGCGTGTCATGCGCCGCCTGCGGGAGCTGCAGCGTGGCGTAACGGCGGTAGAGGATGAGCATGATGAATAATGACAAACGCCAGGAGCGGCTGGTCAGTCTGGTCAGGAAACTGCTGGAACTGAGCCGAAGCAACAGCAATGCGCATGAAGCCGGACTGGCGCTTTCAAGGGCGCAGCGCCTGATGGAAAAATATGGTATCAGCGAGCTGGACGCCACTCTTTCGTCAGTTCGTGACGTTGCCTCTCAGAGCGCGCCATCAGAGGCCGAAAAGGTGCCTGAGTGGATGACCCGTCTGGCATGGGCGGTTGGTCATGCCTTTGGCTGTCGGCCTTACTTCTCATGGCGCAATACATCATCGGGCGACTGTCGACAAACCGTAACATTTTATGGTTTCAGTGAACGGCCTGCCGTGGCGGCTTATGCTTTTGATGTGCTGACCCGCCAGTTGAAAGATGCCACTGCGGTATACCTGAAAACCCAGAGTAAAAAGCTGAAGCTGTCGACCCGCAGAAACCGGGCAGAGCTTTTTCGTGCCGGGTGGGTTGACGGCATGCGTCGCGTCATCACGGTTTTCCGGGTTACAGAACGGGAAACGCAACTGATGACCCGCTGGATGGATAACCAGAATATGAAGGCGGCGACCATCCGGGAACTGAAAAGCTGCCGCGGAGGCGATATTGCCCGCCACCGGGGTTATGAGGCGGGTAAGAACGCCAGGTTGCATCATGGTGTTGAAGGTGAAAATACGGCCGCCATTGGTCACCGGGAGGAACGTACGTCATGACGAAGCATCAACGGGTGTTGCTGTCGGGTACCTCCCATTGTCTGTGGTGCGGTGTGGTACTGGGGCTGCTGGCCGCAGATATGTATCCCGGTGTCGTTCCGGCATTTTCCGGGGCCGTTTTACGGGGGCTGGCTGTTGCCAGCTTCATTTCTGTCCTGCTGTGGATGATGGTGAGCTACCTGGAGGACATTTCCTGGACGTATATCTGGGGGGTGATGTTCCTGCCTCCGCTGGCCGCATTACTCCTCTGTCATGTGGGCTGGCTGGGTTACAGCTTTATTTTCTGGAAATGGGACTATGATTTTGCTCTCTTCATCCGGGAGGCGGTTCTGCCAGTTGTTTTCCTTGTGTGGGGAGCATGTAACTTCTTAATAGTCCCCTTTATCTTTTTGTTTATCTTGTCTCCCGGAGGTGTTGAGTGACTAATTCCGGTGGTTTATCTCAGGCTGCCAACGGGCTGCTGATGCAGCTGGTGATGGATCTGAAAAGTGGCTATCTCCGTCGCTGTGAGTCGCTGGGGATCAAGCGAGAAGAGATGCAGATGTTGCAGGGACTCTCCCTTGAGGAGCTGCATTATCTCGCGAACAGCGAAGTTTCTGTGGTCAGCATCAGCATCGATCACAGCAATCTGGTCAGCATGCTGCAACGGGCCAGAATGGAGCAAAAGCGCATGCAACGCATCGACCGGGCGCTGGCGCTGGGCAGTTCGATAGAGCTGATGCAGACATTTTTCGGGCTTTCCAGTACAGATGTGGCGGCCCGTCGCAGGATCGCCGGTATCGAAGCCCGATCCGGACGGGGCAATACGCTCGGGGATGAAGACAATGCAGAAATCTGGCGGCTGTGGCAGAAATCAGGCGTTGAAGAAGTGGAAAGCCCGGACGGGCTGGACGTCATGATGCTGGCCGCAGAGCAACTGAATATCCCTCTTACCTCTGTCTGGCATGCTGTGAAAGGATGGCACAGAACCACACCCCGCCGGTCTGTGGGTCAGTCCCTGAAACCCTCAGTGAGGAAGCGTGCATGAGGATGAAAATCGTTGGCCCCGACCTGTGGGCTTCTCCCAGTGTGCCATCGCAGTGCTGTCGTAAAGCCTTACGGCTGGTCAGTCAGTATCATCGTGGCGATCGTAATTATACCCGGCTTGAGGACCGGGGCTGTGGATACGTCAAGATTAATATTGGTCCGTTCTGGCGCCTGCGCAGTCGTAACGGGGGCAGAACCTGGATGGCACAGAACCACACCCCGTCGGCCTGTGGGCCATTCCCCGAAACCCTCAGAGAGGAAGCGGAAAATATAAGGAAGAGGATATGATGCTGCCTGCGGATAGTTTGATAGCGTTTACGCTGGAAAAAATGAATGCCCGTCTGGTGGCTAATCCACTGCGCGATGCCGGACGGGTACGCAGCGGTCTGCTGTTTACGGGGAATGTGCATGATGCCATCCCCCGAAGACTGTTGTTGGATCCGCGACTTTCCCCCCTTGATAAAATGGGCTGGATGATGATCCGCCTGTATGCGCAGAATAATGAGGGTGCGATATTCCCCAGTTATGATGAGCTGCAGCTGCAGCTGGCTTCTCCGGGTAAAGGTAAAGCCTCTCGTGAAACGGTCAGCCGGGTGTTACTGATGTTACGAATAACCGGCTGGCTCAGTCTCTGCAGGCGAGTTCGTGATGATAAAGGGCGGGTTCGCGGCAATATCTACGCGCAGCATGACGAGCCACTGACTTTCCGGGATGCAGAATCACTGGACCCGCGTTTTCTTGATGTTGTTGCCGATGCTTGCCTGAGTAAAAACCGGACGGTCAGTCAGACCGCCCGGGGTGTGCTGGACGAGATTAAAACCGATCCCACAATGCGGCACTACCATAGCCACCTGTCTCTTCTAGAAAACCGCCTGGGTCGGCCACAAAATGCCGGTCAGTTAGCCACGCGGCAGCATCCTTCATTATTAACCCCGGAACAGGGTTCGGGATCCGAACTCAGTGTAAATAGAACAATAAATGACCATCACGAACTGAGTACGGAAACCGAACTCAGTCAGAATCAGGAGCGAATAATACAGAGTTCGGATTCCGAACTACCAGTGAAATCAGGGGATTATGACAGAGTTCGGAAACCGAACCATTACGTACGTAGTTTCACACACAGTGTGAATAAAAAAACGTACGTAGACAATCCGGTAGTGCTGCCTGATGCGCTGAAAGCCGTAGTGTCGCAGGAAGACCAAGTGATGCTGATTCGTCAGCTTCAGGCCCTTCCGGAAGAACTGGCACTGCAGGTTCTGTCTGCCCTGCAGAGCCAGATGGCCAGGCGGCAGGTGGATAATCCGCTTGGCTGGATGCTGGCAGTGATGAAAAAAGCCCGCGAGGGGGCCTTCAGACCGGTTAAACAACCGCATCCTGTTCAGTTTGAGACTCATGAACAGCCGCTTTTCTCCGCGTCTCCACGACCTGCGGCAGCGTCTGAGGAGCAGGTCAGAAACTACGTGAACACTCTTCGGGAGCAACTGCGACAAAATACCCGATGATTGACAAGTGTGCAGTGTTGCCAGTAGCAACAGTGGTACAAAGAATGTAC
>NZ_AFJI01000071.1 GCF_000264785.1 Edwardsiella ictaluri ATCC 33202
AACGCCCTTGCCGGAGCCGCGGGTGCGGCCACCGGCGAAATCGTCGGCATGCTGGCCACGGAGATATACCAGAAACCGGTCGCTGAGCTCAGCGAAAGCGAGAAACAGACCGTTTCAACACTGGCCACCGTTGCCGCCGGACTGGCCGGCGGTCTGGTGGGCGACGCGGGGGCCTCTGCACTCGCCGGCGCACAGTCGGGTAAGACGACGGTGGAGAATAACCTTCTTGGCGGTAGTGAGTGGCTTCAGACCGATAAAGCCAGGGAGCACGCTGCGGATGTTCTCTCCTGTCATGATAATCCGTCGGGAGAGGCCTGCAGGCGAGGACTGGCCGAAAACAAAGCCTATGCCGCCGCATTAGCGGCAGGTAGTGTTGCACTGTTACCCGGTAGTGCCCAGGCGATGTGGGGACTTGGTGCTGGGGCGAATGCAGGGATTGGCTATATAGTTGATGGCTCGGTTGATCCTGAAAATGCAATCATTGCAGGATGGGTGAACGTAATCACCATGGGACAGGGCTGGAAAGAAACCGTGGGCTGGAATGCCGCAGGTGGTGCATTTGGTAACTGGATAGATGATAAAGATCCTCTAACTGGAGCAATTATAAATGGTAGTTCATCAGCGATAGGATATGGAGTAGGGAAAATGATCCAAGGGCCATTAGAAAAGATAATTAACCCTAACTGGAAAAACTGGGAGTGGACTGACATAGGAATGGGAGTCAGTAAGCCCTTACCACTAAATCCAGTTCCTGGTATCGCTGGGAATATAGGTTCTTCAATCGCTTCAGAAGGCTCGGGAGCTATTATTCAGGAGCAGCTAAAAAACCAGCAGGAGGGTAAGTGATGAGACATCAATCTCTCCTTCTGCGATTTTTAATGACCTTGCTCATATGGTTTTTTGCCATATTTATTATGGCAGTAGTGATATTATTCTTCATGAGATTATTTGCTTTTTATTGGATCGGTGGCGACTTTCTATTTTCGTATGCTGATATTGTGAGAGCTTTAAAGATAAGTGCGTATTGCTCTATGTTATGTAGTGTGGGAACTTGGTTATTATATTGGCGTAATAGTTGTTGTTGAGAATAACTCGCTGGCAAGTGTTCTGGCGGCTGCCAATGCTAATAAGCCAGGTACTGCGGACAAATGGAAAGAAGAGCAGCAGGCGGCAATTAAAGAAGCTTGTAGCGGAAATAC
The DNA here is from genome assembly GCF_000264785.1 of Edwardsiella ictaluri ATCC 33202. GTDB lineage: Bacteria > Pseudomonadota > Gammaproteobacteria > Enterobacterales > Enterobacteriaceae > Edwardsiella > Edwardsiella ictaluri. The sequence goes on from NZ_AFJI01000071.1 coordinate 1,200, forward strand.
ACCTATGTCTTGCCAGATGGCAGTGGCGGCTATAGGTACCGTGATGTCAGGTGGTGTGCTTCCTGAGGCGATGGTTATTTCTGGTGCAATCAGTGCACGGCGGCGGTACAGGGGCTGGCGGGCGGCAACCTGCAGGCGGCGCTGGCGGGCGGCGCGGCGCCGTATATTAGTGAGATAATCAAGCAGAGCACCCCGGACGGCGCGGGGCGTGTGGCGGCCCATGCGGTGGTAAACGCGGCGCTGGCCGCAGCACAGGGGAATAACGCCCTTGCCGGAGCCGCGGGTGCGGCCACCGGCGAAATCGTCGGCATGCTGGCCACGGAGATATACCAGAAACCGGTCGCTGAGCTCAGCGAAAGCGAGAAACAGACCGTTTCAACACTGGCCACCGTTGCCGCCGGACTGGCCAGTGGTCTGGTGGGAGACTCGGGTGCCTCTGCACTCGCCGGGGCACAGTCGGGTAAGACGACGGTGGAGAATAATCTGCTGGGTGCAACATCTTCAGACAAGCTTGAGACGGTTATTGAAAAGATCAAAAACGGTGATAAGACATTAGCCACCGCGAATGACCTTATTAAACTGGAGAATGCCGATAAGCGCGGTGATGCGCTGATCTCAAAATATCTTAAAGATCCCTCGCAAATGAGCAGCGCGGAACAAGCTGAACTGGCGGCTTATCTACGCATTTACGCTGGTGAAATGGAAAAAGAATATGGCCAGGCGGTGTCCCAGGAACTGGTTAAGGGGTTGCTGTCTGGGCAAGATTACATAAAACGCAATCCAGATTCTGAGGCTATGGCACAGGCTCAGAACATTATGAATACATGGGGTTACCATAAATCGAATGCCAGTATTGGTGATACGCCAGTTATGTTCGGAGGCAGTGTGCTGGGACTTACTGTGAAAGGTATGGTGGCTAATGCTGCAATTGGTTTTGGCGTTAATACGGGTGTGCAACTGGTAGGAAAAGATCCTTTCAGTTATGTAGATGCGATTATGGCGGGAGTAACAGCGGCAGCAACAACGGGGAAAGGTATTATAGCTTCAACACCTATAAATATGGGTGGCGCAGCAATCGGAAGTAGTATTAAGGGGGAAGACCCGACTAATTCGGTTATTGGGGCTGGACTAGGGTCCGTTGCGGGGAGTAAAACGGAAAAATATATTACTGGTGGGCTATCGACAGCAGTTAAAGAAGGTACTGCTGAGGTGGTTGGCACTGTTGGCGGTTCTACAGCAAATGAAATAGTCAGTGGCGCTGCAAAAAACATTCTTGATAAAATGGAGAATAAAGATGAGAGAGAGTAAAACACATGAGCTTATTACCCTAATTTACCGTTGTTTTATTGTGTTTTTTTGTATTTGTTTTATGGCAAATATATTGGGGTTATTGCTGGTTTTTTTTCAGACTGGTTATTTTGAATTTAACTGGAAAGAAATTACTCTGCTCTCCCTTAAACAGGGGGGGGGTGTCAGTTTATCTCTTGGATTGGGAATATGGATAAAGGCAAGGATAGAAGAGCGTCAGAACAGTAAAAAAGCAAATCAGTAATCTATCTAATCCCAGTCACAAGGGTTGGTATTGTTGTGGAGAATAACTTACTCGGCGACGGGTTTAAGCTGCCAAAAGGGCTGACAGACTATGGTGTAGCAGCACAATCCTGGAATCAGTATGCCGAAGAAAATGGCCTGACACCCGAACTGAATCAGGCTGGCCATATTCAAGGTGCCGACGTTACCCTGAACGCACGTAACGATAATGTAGTGTTCACAGGAGGCTTTAAAATGAATGTCAATGATCTACTTTTAGATTTTAGAATTACATCTCATTGTGACCTTGGATGCGATCTATGTTTTAGGAACCCAGGAATATCCGACTCATCATTAGATGATGCAAAGTTAGTAATAAATAAAATGCATGATATCGGATTCAGGAGGATCGGGTTTACTGGGGGGGAGCCAACATCAAGAAAAGATTTCATAAGCTTAATAGAATATGCAAAAGGAAAAGGATTTATGACATATTTATCAACTGTGGGTCATCGGTTTATAATAGACCATAGCAAACTAAATAGCATTCTTGATTGGGTCGGAATGCCAATAGATGGCATAGATAAAGAGACAAACACTGATATTCGCAGTAAAAAAATGAGCAATCAACATAGAGTTATTAAAAACATACTTATATGGTTGCCAAAAGCAGACAATAAAATCAACATCAAACTCAAACTCAAACTCACAACAGTTGTATCAAATAGCAACGTCAATGATCTCAATGATCTCAATGAATTGGTTTCCTGGGTCAAAAACTTACCTTACAAAACACAAGCTTGGCGTTTTTATCAATTTTGCCCCCTAGGTGTAGGAAAGGAAAAAAGAGAAAAATTAGAAATAGATGAATCTGTTTTTAAAGAAAAAATGCAAGAGTTAAAAGAAAGACACCCTGATACACCAATAAGTTGGGCAACTTTCGAAGAAAGGGATAAAGCTAATGTCGTAATGGAACCAAACTTTGACATAATTATTCCTGATGGAGAAAACTACACATACCTTTGTAATATGTTAAATGACTCAAAAGAAAAAATAATAAATAGTATATTCGGAAATAAAATAATTTTAGATAAATGTGAAAAGAATAGATTTTGGCTTGACAACATGGAGTTCACATCATGAATAGGAACTATTTATATATTGACCCTTGGTCAGCTCAATACATCACATCCCCCAAAAAAAGACCACCAATTTATATTTGCCTATCAGGAAATTCTGGTGCAGGGAAAAGCACTTTATTAAAGAACATATCAAGCAACATATACCAAAAAGATAGCGACACTATAGCTATTGATGAGAAAGCAGTTCATCACAATCTACTCCAATATCTATTTGATAAAACAGAGAAATACGGATATTTACTTCAGTTAAACTTCATGATACAACGTTCTCTTTTAATAAAGTCATGGTTGGATAAAGGATTCAACCTAATCATGGAGAGATCACACATTGAGGACTATATATTCATTAGCTTTATGTATAAATCAAAATACATAACAAAAGAACAATATGACACTTACATGACATTGTGGAATGAAATAAACAAGATAACACCAACGCCAGATATTATTATTTTTTTAGATTTCAGCGTTGACCACTCACTTCAAAATATAAAAAATGACGAGTTAAAAGGGATTCGACCTCGGGAGTTTCCAAATCCCGAATTAAAAGAAAAATGGATAACAGGGTGGTTTGATGAATATCAAGGTTTCACGCAAAACCTACCAAGAGAATTAAAAGAAAATGTGATTATTTACAATAAGAAAAAAACAATTGATGAATTGTTAAGTGAAGTGATCAATAAAATAACCGGAATAAGGAATATGAAATGAGACAGCGAACAATTGTTTGTCCAATTATAGAAAACAATGATGAGTATCTCATCTGTAAAATGTCTGATGATCGAGGAGTTTTTCCTGGCCAATGGGCTCTACCTGGTGGAGGGATTGAACCAGGAGAGAAGATGCTCGACGCATTAACCAGAGAAATAAATGAAGAGTTAGGCGACAGTTTAAATATAACAAAAATATCTCCTTGGTCATTTCGTGATGACATCAGAGAAAAAACATACAAAGATGGAACCAAAGAAAAAATATATATGATATATCTTATATTTGATTGTAAAAGTTCGAATAGAGATATATCATTTAATGATGAGTTCCAAGAGGTCGCATGGGTATCAAAAGACAAATTAAATGAATTCAATTTAAATGAGGCAACTAAAATAACCTTCACCGAGAAAGGATTCATAAAATAATTGTAAACACCACTAGTTATAACACCGCCCAGAATACCGGGCG
>NZ_AFJI01000072.1 GCF_000264785.1 Edwardsiella ictaluri ATCC 33202
CTCTCCTGACCGGCCGCGCTGGCAATGGCCGCGCCGTCCAGCTGGGTATGATTACCCACGGTGATATCAAAGCCACCGGTACCGGCAAAGATGCCGCTCTGGCTCTCCACCGAGGCATAGTCGCTGTGCATCTTATCGCGGCTGGCGGCGATACCCAGAGAGCCATTGCCGAAGCCGATGCTCCCCCCGGCGCTAGCTCCTGCATCTATCAGGTTGGTTGTTGCTGCTGCTCCCGGTAATAATGGTTATACCATTGCACTACCCATCGCAGCTACTGCCAATTGGCAGGATACGGGAGTGTTTCCACTACAGGGCTCTTTAATTGTGGACTGAGTTCCCGACTCGTAGTTTTCGACTGTCCTGGCTCCTGCTTATTTACAGCGGAAATAATATCCCCCAAAGTATTACTCTCCACAATAACTCGTTACTCTTTGGATGGGGAGCGCTTTTCTTTGCGTGCTTTTATCCAAGACATAAACCAAATACCTATTCCTGTGGGTATGCCAGTAGCTATTCCTGCTTTAACTGAGTAAAGAACGTCATCTTCCCAACTAAAAATGAATTTACCATTTTTAAGAAAAACCAAGATCGCTGCACATAAACAAGCTAATAGCGCAACTCCGATCAGGATAAGAACGCAATAACAAATTAAAACAAAATTTAGTTTTACGCCAACTGTCTGTATTTTCATTTTTCATCTCCAGACTCATTAAGCTTATTCTGAACTTTACCACCAACTATTTCACTAGAAAGCGAACCACCAATGTTACCTATCGTTTCTGCTACACCATTTGAGACGACTGGTTTCAGCTGCTCGGTAACAACCTTACCGGCTACACTACCCACCGCTGAACCAATTCCAGCCCCGATCATCGCATTGGTCGGATCTTCTCCTTTGAGCGTACTGCCAACATAGGCACCACCAACGCTAATCCCTCCAGTGAGCACCGGACCTTTACCTTGTGTCAGTGCCCCGGCTCCTATCGCGATCAACGCATCAGTATAGCTAAAGGGCTTGTCACCATTCATCGTAAGCTGAGTACTGATATTCGCTGCACCACCGATGGCACCACCGGTAGCAGCGGCTCCAGCGCCAACGGCTGCACCGGTTCCCATGGTGGCTGCGGTACTCATCATCAATGCCCATTTCTTCACCAACTCAGTAGCGGGTTGCGGTGCACCAGTTCCCAGTCCTCTCGCCAGCTCACTTTGTGCCTGGGCTATCTCTGCCGCTGAAGCTCCATTCTGCGCCATAAACTGCCCCAGCGAGGACGATGCCTGTCCGTAGTCCATCAGCCCCGATGGCAGGCTCAGCGCATTATTCTCAGTCGTCGTCTTACCCGACTGTGCGCCGGCGAGCGCGGAGGCCCCTGAGTCGCCCACCAGTCCACCGGCCAGTCCGGCGGCGACGGTGGCCAGTGTTGAAACGGTCTGTTTCTCGCTTTCGCTGAGCTCAGCGACCGGTTTCTGGTATATCTCCGTGGCCAGCATGCCGACGATTTCGCCGGTGGCCGCACCCGCGGCTCCGGCAAGGGCGTTATTCCCCTGTGCCGCGGCCAGCGCCGCGTTTACCACCGCATGGGCCGCCACGTTGGCAGCCTTATTGACCTCTCCGCTGAGCGGATCAGTGGTCATCGCTTTCACCATTTCGGCAATATACGGCGCCGCGCCGCCCGCCAGCGCCGCCTGCAGGTTGTCGCCCGCCAGCCCCTGTACCGCCGCCGTGGCCGCCTGAATCGCCTGCTGGTATTGCCCTCCGGTGCCAAACCCCGAATCGCGCATGCCGGTGTTATACGCCCA
>NZ_AFJI01000073.1 GCF_000264785.1 Edwardsiella ictaluri ATCC 33202
TGCGGATTTAATAAAACGACCGTGGCGGTCGCTAACAAAAACGCGCGAATAATCTGGTCGATGCTGAGAAATGAGACCGAGTATCAGGTAGTGTGAAATTAATCCCCTGCCAGAAAAAGTTGCAGCGTACTGAGAAATGGTGACAGGTTGCACCTGCACAATCGGAACCTGATTTTTATACTGGCCTCAGAGGCCGTCCAGTTGTTGAGGCGATTGTGTGCGAATTACCCATTTGGGCACAGATTTTCCTGATGCCGGATAGATGTAAGCAACAACCCAAAACCAGATTCAGTACTTGCAAAACGGAGGTAGTCCATAGATGTAAAAAGTGGCGTCGGAGATACCCAGCTTGCGGCAGACATCCGGCACGAACGTCCCCAGCTCAGCCTGCTTCAGGGCAAAGACAATCTGCTCTTCGGTGGATCGTGACTTTTTCATCGGCACCACCTCCGTTCAGGGGAGTGTTTATCATGCCGGAATGCTGTTTCTGAATGGCGCAGGATTTTGGGCAGGCTCAATGAACAAAGCCTGTCTCCGTATTAATAAAAGTAAATTGATAACACAAATAGGTTTCTCTATAACTTTAATAAAAACGACCTGTCATTATTATTTGAATGCCGAGAAAATAACTGGTGGTTATTATTTAATGTTAATCCAAACGTGTTGTTGTAATTATTTTACAATAATGAAAATAACTGGTTATTATTATTTTTTTTATGGCAAAATACGGT
>NZ_AFJI01000074.1 GCF_000264785.1 Edwardsiella ictaluri ATCC 33202
CTGTGGTCGTTCCCAAACCCTGTATACCTTACCCACTCTCTCTGGAAAAGAGTGGTGGAGCTAAGCGGGATCGAACCGCTGACCTCTTGCATGCCATGCAAGCGCTCTCCCAGCTGAGCTATAGCCCCGTATACACCGCTTCATTGCGGGAACGGGGCGCATGATAGGGCAAGGCTACCGGCACTGTCAACGGCTAATTATCTTTCCTGCGTTAAGCGCGGCAAAAGCCGCCAAGTCAGTCTATTTACTCAACAATCTCTGTCCACCAATCCACAATTTTACCTTTTTCCGTCTGGCGCTATCCCCTAACATTGAGTAAACATGTAACTTGTACAATTAAGTGATACGACTTACTTCTCTCTACCTATTTCAGGAATGCAGCATGAACAAGGAGTGGTACTCGGCGAAAGAGCTGGCCGGCATCGGGGGATTTCCATCGACCCCGCAGGCCATCAACCAGCGGGCAAAGTCCGAAGGCTGGCGCCGACAGCGACGCAGCGGCGTTCAAGGCAAAGCGGTGGAATATCACATCAGCTGTTTTCCGCCGGAGGTGGTCGACGAACTGCTGGCCCGTGACGAGCAGGCACAGTATCTGATCAGCAGCAACCAGCCGGAAAAGGTGTGGTATTCCATTCTGCTGCAAATGAGCGAAGAGGAGCGTAAAAAGGTCACCTCGCTGATCCTGCGTATCGGCATCAACGAGTTTCTACGCCGTCTGGGTGACTGAACCTGTGCCGGCGACGGGCAAGAAAAAACCGGCCAGAGCCGGTTTGACTATCTATTATGTCCTCAACGCTTACTGCTGCGCCGAACGCTCATCGATAAACGCCAACGCGCGATCAATACGCGTCAACGCACGCTGCTGACCGATGGCGTGGATAGTCACGTCAACGCTCGGCGATTGCCCCTGACCGGTCACCGCGACACGCAGCGGCATCCCAACCTTGCCCATCCCGACCTCCAGCTCATCGGCCGTTGACTGAATCGCATGGTGGATAGACGCCACCTGCCAGTCACCGATAGCGGCCAGTTTGGCGCGAGCCAGCTCCAACGGCTGACGTGCGACCGGACGCAGGTGCTTCTTCGCGGCGTCGGCATCAAACGCGCTAAACTCCTCGTAGAAATAGCGAGCCTGCTGCGCCATCTCTTTCAGTGTCTTACAGCGCTCACCCAGCAGGGTCACGATCTCGGTCAGCTGCGGACCGTTGGCGATATCATAGCCAGCCTGCGCCACGTGCCATGCCAGGTGTCCGGCGACCTGCTCCGGCGGCAGATGGTTAATATAGTGGTGGTTCAGCCACTGCAACTTTTCGGTATTAAAGGCGCTGGCTGACTTGCTGATGGCGTCCAGGGTGAAGAACTCCGTCATTTCCGCCACGCTAAAGATCTCCTGATCGCCGTGGGCCCAGCCCAGACGCACCAGGTAGTTCAGCAGCGCTTCCGGCAGATAGCCATCATCACGGTACTGCATGACGCCGACGGCGCCGTGGCGTTTGGACAGCTTCTTGCCATCATCGCCCAGGATCATCGAAACGTGGGCATACTCCGGCACCGGCGCGCCGAGCGCCTTCAGGATGTTGATCTGGCGTGGCGTATTGTTGATGTGATCCTCACCGCGGATAACGTGGGTGATCCCCATATCCCAGTCATCGATCACCACACAGAAGTTATAGGTCGGTGAGCCATCGGTACGGCGGATGATCAGATCGTCCAGCTCCTTGTTACTGAATTCGATCGGGCCACGGATCTTGTCATCAAAAATGACGGAGCCTTCCTGCGGGTTGAGGAAACGCACCACGTGCGGCTCATCATCGGCATGGTGGCAGTGGTCATGGCGGCAGCGACCGTCATAGCGCGGCTTCTCTCCTCGGGCCATCTGATCTTCGCGCAGCTGCTCCAGGTGCTCTTTGGAACAATAACATTTATAGGCGGTCCCCTGCTCCAACATCTGATCGATCACCTGATTGTAGCGATCGAAACGCTTGGTCTGGTAGTACGGACCCTCATCCCAATCCAGATTCAGCCAGTTCATGCCATCCATAATGGCATCGATAGCTTCCTGCGTGGAGCGCTCCAGATCGGTATCTTCAATACGCAGGACAAACTCGCCCTGGTTATGGCGGGCATACAGCCAGGAGTAAAGCGCAGTACGGGCGCCACCGACGTGCAGATAGCCGGTCGGGCTGGGCGCAAAACGGGTTTTGATTTTCATGTGAACGTGGCCTTGTTACGCAGGTTACCCACCATTCCCAGTATAGGTAAGCGGGTTGCAAAATATCTGTGGGCGGCATTTTACCATTACCCCCCAATTCCTCAACGTCGTTAGGCAATTCCCTGTCGCACCCACGCTCAGCGTCAGCCGACGCCGTTGGCATACCGCCTCACCCACCGTCCGCGCCGGGATCGGCAGGGAAAAGACGCTAAATCTGCCCCTTTTGGCTAAGTCTGCGACACGTTGGGCGTTTTTCCGGCGAACGACAGTTTTTCTTGAAAAAAGCGTTGACCATTTTCCGCGGCTCCCTATAATGCGGCCTCACACAGCGGGGGTGATTAGCTCAGCTGGGAGAGCATCTCCCTTACAAGGAGAGGGTCGGCGGTTCGATCCCGTCATCACCCACCACTCTTTTAGAGTGTCCCGCCGTGTAGCGCCATACAGATTGGGTGATTAGCTCAGCTGGGAGAGCACCTCCCTTACAAGGAGGGGGTCGGCGGTTCGATCCCGTCATCACCCACCA
>NZ_AFJI01000075.1 GCF_000264785.1 Edwardsiella ictaluri ATCC 33202
TCCGAAACCGAGAAACAGACCGTTTCAACTCACACATAGCCGACGGTTTTCAACAGATAAAAAAGGGACAAACCGTCGCCTGTCCCATTCCGTCAGAGAGGATCAGTTAAACCATCCGCTGGCCTTGTCTGCGGCGGCCTTTCCCGCATTCTCAATCCCGCTTCCCATTCGCTCCTTGAGATGCTTATCGCCCTCGCTCTCGTTGCGAATGGCATCGCCGACGGCGGACTTGTTGCTGATTTCAGCACGCCGTTCAGCTGCATCCAGCTGCATCTGGTTTTTCTGCTCTTCATCTACCAGCTTGCTGCGGGCATGATTACGGGCTTTGGAAAGCTCCAGTTCCGCGCGGCGGGCGTCCATCTCCATTTTCATGTTTTCCAGCTCCATCTGTCGCAGCTGATCCTGGTAGGACTGCTCGCGCTGCTTATCGGCCATCCGTTCCTGATGTGCCTCCCGCTGTGCGGCAAGCTGCTGCTGCTCTCGCTTGAGGCGGGCCTGCGCTGCGGCACGCTGGCGCTGTGCTGCGACGGCCTGTTCATGGCGTAGATGGGCCTGGTGGGTGGCTTCTTCCTGCGCCTGCCTGTTAGCCTCCTCTCTAACCCCTTGCTGTTCGGCGGCGGCGACTGCGCTTAGCTGGGATGATAGGGGACTGGCGCAGGTCAGCGTCGGCATAGCCAGCAGCAGGGCGATTAATGGCTTGCGCATGTTAGACCCCGCTTATGATTTTTTCGGGCAGGCCGCGTTCGGTTGGATACGGGTTTCCCCTTTCTCCATAGAGATTACCAGTGCGATACCCGGCTGGAACTGGCAGGTTTCTCCAACCTGAGTCGAGGTGTAGATCTTGCTGCCCTCTTTGTAGGTCAGGGAGACGCCGTGTACCAGTACCTTGTCTTTTACCAGTGAGCCTGCGGCGGCGCCGGTTGCAGCACCGGCGGCACCACCTGCAACGGCGCCTGCTTTTGATCCATGTCCCAGATTGTAGCCGCCGGCGGCTCCGGCAACGGTACCCAAGATAGCGCCGACGGCCTGAGCCATCTCTTTGTTCTCTTTATTATCTACAGCAACCTTAGCAGGCAGAATAGAAATAATATTGACGGTTTTGCTCTCCTGCTTCTGATTCAACTGCGTCGGATTATAGACATCGGCGGCGTATTGATCTGCATTATTCATACAACCGGAAAGTAATAAAGATGAGGATAGAGCCAGGAGTGCACAGGAAGTTTTTAATTTCATTTAATATACCATTCTCTGTCAAAAAACGCATGGTGGCACGAGATGCCACGGCGGAATTTCATTACGTAAGAGTTCTCTCGCCGTTTGTGACGGTGAGTGAGAGGAAGAGGATTTGGACAATCGAATTATTCTGCCAGTTTGATTATAAATGCTAATGCATTTACATTCTAGGCTGTGATTATCGTCTCTAGCACAGTGCAAGGAGCGATAGATTAATTTATAACTGATTGGATTTAACGCTTTTTATCTTCCGAAAGTGATTCTATGCCCGCTGTCTCATGCTGTAAACCCTGAGGGGGGGGCATTGTGCTTTGAAAAATACTTAACATTTGACTTAGTGCGCCATTATTATCTGTTGATTTGCGTTAATCCGCTATGCTTAGGTGGGTAAGGGGTAATATATAAAATTAGTTAATGTGTTTGTCGTGTATTTACTGATATACATAAAGCGTTATGTTATTTGATAATGGTCAAGCTGGAGCGGGTAATAGTATAAAAAACAGTTCAATGCTGGGTTTATTTTATGAATTTATTGCGTTAATGTTGTGTTGTTTTTCCTATTGGGTTCTGTACTGTTATTTTATGTTGTATGAATTGGCGCATTAAGCATCCTTGCCAATGGGTTGTTGAATAGATAGATTTTATGCTGTTAGCTCAATGTCGTGACTAACCCCAGCGACGAAAAATCATGGGGTTGGAACGTGTAGGGAAACACGTCTCCTGAAACGCTTAGTTTTTTTCACCAAACACAGATCCAGCAAACAGCATGATTAACTATTATTCAACAACACTCATTACCAATAGTCTCACTGGGCATCTGTTTGTCAGCCCGGCAGCGGATATCTATCAGGATATCCTCTGCCGGGTAAACGGCGCCGTGAGCGGTGTGGCCTAACGGGTATACAGCGACGGCATTCCCTCAGGGCGAGTCTTAAAGCGGCGGTGCAGCCAGAGGTATTGCTCCGGTGCGCGCAGGATCTCGCGCTCGATAATGCGGTTCATGAAGGTGGCGGCCTGAACCAGATCGTGTGCTGGGTAGCCTTCCAGCTCGGGCTCAATAATCAGCTGGTAGCCCTGGGCACCGGGTTTGCGGATCAGGACGGTGGTCAGTATCACGGCGTTGGATAGCCGGGCCAGGGTGGCGGTGCCGTTGGTGGTGGCGGCGCTGCTGACGGCAAAGAATGGCGCAAAGGAGCTGCCGCGCGGACCGTAGTCCTGATCGGGGGCGAACCAGATCGCCTCGCCGCTTTTCAGCGCTCCGACGATCCCTTTCAGGTTTTTGCGATCCAGCATCTGTTTATTGCCGCGCGAGCGCCCGCGGGTCTGCAGGTATTCCAGCACCGGATTGTTATGTGGGCGGTAGACCGCCATCATGGGATTACACAGCCCCATGACCCGCCCTCCGAGGTCGAGCGACATGAAGTGGACGCCGACGGCCAGTACTCCTTTTCCTTTCGCCCGTGCTGACTGCATATGCTCCAGACCGGAGACATCAAACCAGCGGCGGATGCGGCGATCAGACCAAAACCAGGCGATGCCGAGCTCAAACAGCGAGATCCCCAGGGACTTAAAGTTTTCCCTGACGATATATTCGATCTGTTCTGGCGTTTTCTGTGGAAAGCATAGCGTCAGGTTTTGACGGGCGATGGAGACGCGCCGGGCCATCAGCCGCATGGCGCACAGGCCGAGAAAGCGTCCCAGGGCGCAGAGCCAGCGGTAGGGCATCTGTACCAGCAGATAGAGCAGGCCAATACCCAGCCATAGGCTGAAGTAGCGGGGATGCAGGAATGCGTGGCGGAAATGAAGCGGCTTTTTCATTGAAAACCTTATTTTTATCTATTGAACTGCTTATTATTTTTATCGCCATGGCAAAATGATACTGCCATGATTTTTTATGTTATTTTTATCTGTGTCTTTGGGTGCTATGTCTATTTAATTAATCCGTATCTATTTCCTATATATATTATTGACAGGTTTTATAGCATCTCTTTTGTATTATATCAGAGTCATGCCATGGTGACGTTGTGGGGAGGAACCGATGTCCGTTAGTTTCTGATTTTCAGATAAAACCTACTGTTAGCGGGAAAACGGCGCATCAGAGAAGAATGCTGGCGGGAAGAGCCCGGGAGTTCGGTCGAATAAATGCGAAATGTTTGCCCTATGGGTGCAAACCAGCGCTGCATTAACTCACGCACAGGGGGTTTTAGCAAGTTCTATTTTGTCAGGACAGTGGGATGGGCGCGGGTGATTAGTCTGATAAATGTTGTTGCAGTAGTGATATATAAAATATATTCACCTGGTGTGGCATTATTTAAGCATATCCGGGATGGCGGGGGGCGGCGTCGCTGCGGCCCCCTTTTTTTCCGATTGTGCGGGTGTTAGCCGCGGTTGAGTGTTAGTACCTGCGGCTGTGCAGCGTGGGTGGTGACGTGCAGCAGGGTATTATCGCCCTGGCGGATCAGACTGGTGCCGCTGACCGGCTGTGCCAGCTGCCAGTGGCCTTTCAGCGTCAGCTGTGCACGCTGGGGCTCCGGTTCACTGCTGCGCCAGGGACGGGAGTAGATGCTCACCTCTTGCTGTTTACCGTCGGCGTCGCGCTGTTCGGGATCGTCCCCCTGATACAGCGCCAGATCCGGGTTGACGACGCTCAGGCGCAGGGTGTCTCCGCCCGGTGCCAGCATGGCCATCAGTGGCGCGTCGGTGGCGAGCAGCAGACCGTCGCCCTGATGCTGGGCGGCACGGAAGAAGGCATAGCCCTCCTGCCCGCTGAGCTGGTCGCGGACGGCGTGCAGCGTATCGTCCTTTTGCAGAACCCGGTAAGCGGGCGCCTTGGTGTCTGGGTCATCGATGGCGATGGCATACTCATACCCCTGCTGCTGCGGCGCGGTGCCATGCAGCAGGCTGGCGACGGCAAACAGTCCCTGCGTCGGCGCATCGTTACGATCGTCGATAGAGTGCTGCTGACGGTAGCTGACCCGTACCTGCTGGCCTGCCGGCAACCAGTAGCTGTTACCCGCCGGATCGACCAGATGGGCCGCCCCCTGCAGCGTCCGCAGACTGTCCGGCTGCGTGATCCGCTCTCCGTTGACACCGATCGGCTGCTGCTGTGGGACGGCAAACTGGAACAGGGTGGTCTCTGTCGGGTGCTGGCTGTCGCTGTTGCTGATGTTGGAGCCCAGTGCAATCACGCGGTTATCGAACAGGAAGTAGGATTTATTCGCGCGCAGACTCTCCTGCCCATACTTGCTGTGGCCGTGCAGCTTCATCGCAAACATGCTGTTGCCGTCCAGGGCGTTGGCGCCGACGTAGCGCTCTGTCGACAGCAGCATCTCTTCGATGCCCGCCCCCGGCAGCTGGTTCAGCTGCGCTTTTAGCTGGGGATAGGGCAGGATCACCGTCGTGGTGCCCGGATAGCGGTTCCAGTCCCAGCCCGCGTGACGGAATCCCTGTCGTTCAGGATCGGCCGGGATGATCTCCAGTTGGCCATATTGTAGGTAGCGGCCGTAGCGGTTGTTCTTCTCATAGCTTTCGTTACCCACCAGATAGCGGCTGAAGCCGCGGGCGATGGCCAGCCAGGAGCGCCCGTCATTCTGCTGCCCTGCGCGGCGCTGTATGGCCATCGCCGCATAGTTCATCGCCCAGGCGCCGCTGGGCTCGGCCTCGGCGGCGATCTCGGCGAACTGCGTCTCTCCGGCCAGGCGGGCATAGGCGGCGGCCAGATCCTGATCGACCGGTTGGCTACCGTCCGGCGTACCGGCCAGCGCCATCCACTTAAACGGCGCAATGGCAATACTGTGCAGACCGGTGGGGTGCCGACCGCTGAGGGTCAGTGGGATCTGGGTTTCCTTGGTGTAGATGCGCATTTTTAGCAGCACCTCTTTCAGCCGCTGGTGCGCCTCCGTCGGCAGGCGGAAAGGCGAGCTGCTCATGGCATAGACCGTCGGCGCCAGCCCGCCGAAGGCGTCCTTGGCGTAGGCCGGGTAGTGCTGGGAGTGGTGGAAGATGGAACCATCGGGCTTAAAGCCGCCGCCGACCCCCCTGGAGCTTAATACGGTTTTTGCCAGCCACTGGCTGGTCTGGGCCAGCAGCGCATCGCGCTGGGCGGGATCCGGCAGCATCAGAATGCTCTTCACCATCCACTGCAGCTGGGTGTTGAGGATGTCCACATTGGCATCCACAATGTCTGCCGCAGGTTCAAAGATGCGCCCGGTGGCGTTGTACCACATCATGGCCTGCTGCGTCGGCGCCAGCAGATGGTGCTGAGCCAGCAGGTTGCGCTGAATAAACCAGGCGTCGAACAGCTCCCGGGTCTGATAGCCGACGTGGGTGATGATCTGGTAGCCGCTGCCGCGGGCGAAGCCCTGATCGAGCACATAGCGGGTGGTATCCAGGAACTGGCGCTGCAGCGCGTCGCGCTGCTGTGCCGTCAGGCTGTCGCTGCGCAGGTAGCGCGCGCTTTGCAGCAGCGTTTTGCCGACGTCGCGAATGGGATTTCCCGCGGTGAGGGCATCGAGGGTCTGCGGGGTGAAGACCCCCTTCACCTTCATAAAGTGTTGGCGGTTAGGGTGGTCGAGCGGGGTTCCACCGACGGTACCATCCGCCAGCGTACGGATGCCCAGACGGCGGTAGGCCTCAAGGTTCTGCCCGACCTGTTCGGGGCTGACGCGGCTGTCGCTGCGGATCCCCTGGTAGTCGTCGAAGCGACGGTACAGTGAGGCGCTCGGACCGCTGCTGTCGCTGAACGCGACATCGAAGTTGAGGGTGGGGAAGCGCTGACGCAGCATTTCGTCATACATCAGCAGCGCGCTCCAGTTTTTGCTGACCATGTCGTTGACCGCGCGATTGGCAAACGGCGTCGTATAGTCGGGGAGCGGCCAGCGGTTATCCACCGGCACCGCCGGTATCAGCTGATCAAAATAGAGCGTACCGGCCTGAGTCGGCGCGGTGATGGTCAGACGATCCATCGCGGCGCCCGGCGTGCCTTGCATATCGCGATAGGGGACGGCGATGCCGCGCCAGCCCTGAAAGTTGAGGCTGGCCTGAAAGTGGGCGTCGCTGCGTTCGCCCTGGCCAAAGCGGAAGGTGAGCATATCGTCCACGGGCTGCTCATTGTAAACCCAGACCATAAAGGTCAGCGGGGTCGCGCTGTCGGCGGCATCGCGGTAGCGGATCGGGGTCTTTACGGTCAGGGTGGCGCCGGGCTGATAGCGCCACTGCAGCGCGTGCTGTCCATCCTTGGCGCGCAGATCGCTGATGCGTAGGGTGGCATTATGGGTGGAGATCGACGCCGGCAGCGTCTGTTCAAACAGATAAACGTGACCGGCGCCCGGCTCCTGGCTGACCGAGGGCAGGGCGGCGCAGAGGGGGGCCGACAGACAGGCCAGCAGCCCCAGAGTGATGGTATTGATGCCGTGATGGTTTTGCATGGGCGGGAATTCCATTATCAAGCGTGAAACAAGGCGGGCGGGGGAACCCCCCGCCCGCGTTTCGTTTAGGGCATTTTCTTCAGCGCAATTTGCTGGGGGATGCCGAAATCGATGCTGAACCGCAGGCGGGTTTCGTCGCCGCGCGCGGTGCAGGCGATCCCATCGGCCGGAGCGGCAGGCTGCCAGCGGCCCCGCAGGGTGACTTCGATGGTGACCGGTTTGGCCGCCTTCTGGCGCGTCATATTCAGATCCGGCGTCACTGCGCTGAGCACCAGGCCGTCGTCCTGTGGCCGGGTCATCACGATGGCCGGGCGGTTGACGCCGATCACCGGGCCATCCTTCAGGGTTTGCGTCCGGTAAAAGACATAGCCGGTGACCTGGCTGGCGTTGTCACGGATCACGTGTACACCATCCTGGCTATGGATAACCGTGAAGGGGGCATTCCCCTGCTTCAGCTGCTGTGCCAGTCCGTGCATGCGCTGTGGCGTGGCGTCAAGCACCACCAGATACTGGTAGGCGCCGTTCTTGACTGCCTTGCCATGATTGAGCCAGGCGACGCTGAACTCCCCCTCCGTCGGGGCCATGCTCTTATTGTCGGCGGAGTGCTGCAGCTGGCGGCGTACCTCAGCCGTCGGCCCCTGCACCAGCAGGTAGCCGTTGCCATCGGCGTCGATCAGCCAGTCGCCGTCCTGCAGGCTTCCCTGCCAGGTAGCCGCATCGATACGCTGGCCGTTGACCCAGATTGCGCTGTCACGTCCCGCTGCATTGGCCAACTGGAACAGGGTGGTCTCCAGCGCATGTTTATCATCGCTGCTGTTCAGATCGCTGCCGACCATGATCAGACGGTCATCGACGGCCAGGACGCTTTTCAGCGCGCTCAATGCCTGATCGAAGCTGGGTTGATCACGCATCGGGCGCAGATCGAAGGCCAGCATGCCATAGCGGCCATCCAGTGATGAGGTGCCGCTGAATGGGTGGGTACCGCGCTGCATCAGAGTATGGCGATTCGGGCTGTTGAGCGCCTCCAGCGGCAGATGCAGCGTGGTCGCCCCCGGCATGCGGTTCCAGTCCCATCCCGCCTGACGGTAGCCTTGTTCCTCCTGCGGGCCGAGAGAGGCGATCTGGACGACGCCGTGGCTCTGGTAGCGGCCATAGCGGTTGTCCTTAAGATAGATCTCAGAGGACCAGACGTTGCTGTTAAATGCCTTCAGGGTCACCATCTTGTCGTGCCAGCGGTGAATGCCGAAGGCGCCGCCGTTGAAGGCATAGAACCCCTGCGGCAGCGCCGCTGGCTGAAGGCTTTCGCCGAACAGGGTCTTCGCATCCGCCGCCGTTTTGTTTGCCAGGCGCAGGTAGATGGCGGCCAGGGTGGCATCAGGCCGTTTGTCATAGGAGATGGCCAGCCAGTAATAGGCGTTGGTCAGACTTTCCAGCGAAGGGGAGTTAAACGGATGGCGTCCGGCCAGCGAAATGCCGGTCTGCGGATTGCTGTAGATCCAGGCGGCCACCATGGCCTGCTTGAGCTTGTCCAGACCGTCCTGTTGCAGGGCAAAGGGGGTACCGCGCAGCAGATAGGCCAGCTGGGCCGCATTCTTGAAGGCCGGGAAGGAGTAACCCGGGTAGTTCCCCTCGTGGCGCCAGGCGGTGCCGTCGGGACGCAGGCCGTCGTTACTGCCCGGCGGCGTCTGGGCCAGAGCATCGCTGATGTAGTGGCTGAAGCTGTTCAGCAGGTCGATACGCTGCTGCGGGTCGGGCTCCAGCAGCAGCAGGGCCAGATGTTGGCGCGACAGGGTATTGAAGTAGTCCAGGTTGCTGCTCTCGGGTCCAACCTTCATGTCGAAGCTGGCCTTAAACTCGCGTGAGTACCACAGCAGGGCGTCGTAGACCGGCTGCGTCAGCCTGGCCTGATCCAGCACCGGGTTCATCAGCAGCGCCGAGATGTACCACCAGCGGGCACTGTAGCCCCAGTGGTGGGTGGTGACCAGACCGCTGCCCCGGGCGAAGCCCTGGTCGAGCAGGTGGCGGGTCATCAGCAGGTACATATCGGCCAGCTGGCGTTGTACGGCAGGGTCGCTGTTTTGACGGTAAGCGTGGCTGATATTGAACATCAGCGTGGTGTAGTCCCCCAGGATGACATAGCGATCGAACTTGGCCTTATCCTGCGCGCTCAGGTGTTCCGGCTGGTAGAGGATCTTCTGTTTATCGGTGATCAGATGGCGGCCGCTGAGGGTGCCGTCGGCGGCCTGGCGGATCTGCAGGGCGTCGAAGGCGGCGCGTAGTTTGCCCAGATCCGCCTCGGCTTTCAGGGTGCTGTCCTGCGGGCCGTTGACAAATTCGTCGATCAGGCGCTGGCGGATCAACTCGACGCCGGCCTGGCTGGCAGGCGTCATCGCCAGCGTCGGCGTGGCACGATGGAACTGGATCTCCGGTTCGGTATAGCGGGTTTTGACATGGTAGTCAGACCATTGATAGCGCGCGTCATCCACCGAGATCATCACCCGGTCAATGAACAGGCGGCCAGACTTCTCGCCAGATGGAGCACGGAAGCGAATGGTGTCGATACGATCGCCGAGGGTACGCCCCACGCTGGGCTCCGCCGCGTCCTCGTCGCTGCGTACGCCGGCGCCACTCATCTCCCGGTTGGCCAGATCGTTGTTCAGCGAGACGCCGACGGCGCGCCAGCCGCGGAAGTTCAGTTTGACCTGGGTACCGGCGTCGGCCTCATTGGTGCCGTTCAGACCATTACCGAGATCGACGGTCAGGACATCATCGATGGGATGCTCGTTGTAGATCCAGAACGACAGTACCGGCGTGGCGGCCCGTCCCCAGATCTTGGAGACCTGGGCATCCGTCGGAATGTTCATGGCGTGGCGCAGCAGCAGGCTGCCGCCGCGCTGCCAGTCCCAGACCAGCGCCTGTTCCCCCATGATGGCGCGCTTATCGCTCAGGGCGACGCGCGATCCGGGCGTAGTGGTGATGTCGCGGAGATCTTCCGGCTGATCAAAGCTGTAGATCTTTGAGCGCATCATTTCGGCGCGATCCTTGGCCGTGGCATCCGGTGCAGCCATGGCCGGTGCGTTGAGGAGCAGGGCCGCGATGGATGCGGCCAGCAGGGTGCGATGCATGGATAACATGGTAGATTCCCTTTCCCGTATGCGCCGGTTAGAAACGATTGCCCAGGGTCAGGCCGATAACGCCTTCGCCGTAGCGGTCATCGCGGTTATAGCCCACACCGATCCCCAGGTTGAGCGACTCGCTGATATCCATGCGTGCGCTGGCATCGACGCGCAGCTGATTGCCACCCACCCGGGCGCCAACGGTCTCAAAGGTCGAGCCGCCGTTGGTGATGGAGACCAGCGCATGCTGCTGGAGGATGCGGCGATCGCCATCGAGATCGTGCAGGTAGCTGACCCGCATCGATGGCGTCAGCGTACCCCAGCCGGTGGCGTACTGCGCCCAGGCACTCAGGCCGCCACCCAGGTGGTTCAGGCTGTATTTCTGGCTGCTGTTGCTCAGGGAGAGGATGGAGCCGCTTTCACGCCAGGAGTCAAAGTTGAGCCACTGGTACTGGTAGGTGAGCATCGGGCGCAGGTGCAGGGCGCCCAGCTCCAGATTCAGACCCGCGTTGAGCTGGTAGCCCGCCTGCATGCCGGTATAGTCACCGTTGGCCCGGGTTTCTCCCTGCCAGCCGCTGTCGCCGCCGATCTGGCGTTCGCTGTTGACGCGCAGATAGCCGATGTTGAGGTTACCGTCGGCGAACAGTATGCCGCTGCGCCAGCCGAGGTAGGGCATCAGTTCGACCGCATCGATGCGTTTGCTCTGGGTCACACCGCGGCTGTCGGCCTGGCTATGGCTATAGCCGAGGGCGAAGCCGAGCATGGCGCTGTCGTCGATCTCCTGATCGGCGCCCAGGCTGATGCCGTAGCGGTTGATGCGAAAGCCGGTGGCGTAGTCATTGCCGCTCTGGGTGCCGTGGCCGTACAGGGTATTGACCCACAGGTTCCAGCCGCTGTCGCGCTCCTGCAGCGGTAGCTGACCCAGATAGCCGAGCTGGCGCTGGGCGATATTGTTGCGCATGTCGCCGACCAATTGGTTGGCGGCGCGGATCTCACTGCCGTCGCTGTTGGGGGTCATCTGGTTGGCCAGTGTCGCGATGGCTTCGGCGTTGCTGCCGGCGGAGACCAGCAGCGCCAGCGCCTGGTCAGAGGCGGCGCTGTGGGTACCGTTAAATTCACTGAGTACGTTGGGGACGATGAAGGCGGTGGTGCGCAGCGCATTGGATGAGGCGCCGCCCTGCTCCGCCAGGGCGGCAAAGATGCTGGCACCGCCGTAGCTGACACCGTAGTTGACGATCAGCTGATTACCGCTGACACCGCCGTTCATCTGCGGCGGAGAGGCCTCTATCCAGGAGTTGGTTTGGGTCAGCAGCGGGGAGATGTCGAGTTTGGCACCATCCGTACCGGTGATAGTGACCTTGTCGGCGTTGGTGATGCCCTCGGTGGCCTCGATCAGCACAATATCTTTATTGATAATGTTCGAAATATGACTGCCATTGTACCCCATGCTGACGGTGCTGCCTTCCTTATGGAGGGAGAGTTTGTCGACCCGCAGTATGGCTTCATCCAGGTTGGTCCGGTCGTTGAGCTGAAAGACCAGATTACTGTCTTTCTGGTTTACGAAGGTTCCGCCGAAGTGGATGGTGCTGTCTTGTCCGATTATGGTCAGTGTGCCCCAGTTTTCGACCGTATTAAATCCGCTGATATTGTTACCGTTGAAGATGGCGGTACTGTTGTTAAGGGCAAAGTTGATCTTGTTGCCTTTTTCGGTGTTACCGTTGCCCAGGATATCGCCGATAATGGTGCTGCCCTCGACGATGTCTGCGCGCATCGGCCCGCTTGCCTGACGAAAGTCCATGGCGATGCCATTGCCGCCCTGGACGGTTGCACCGCCTTTGACACTGAAGATTCGTCCGGGGGTGAAACTCCCGTCGACCTGAATGGCAGTGCCCTGGTCACTGATTATGTTGACGCCGTTGATATAGACATTGCTGGTGACCGTGGTGCCTTTTTCAACCAGCATAGCGGGGGTGTCCGGAGCACTGACGACGATATTTTTATTTATCGTTGCGCCGCTCTCGCCAATGATCATGGTATTGCAGATATCGCTGGCGGGATCGCAATCTGCCGCCCAGGCAGTATTATAGAGTGCAGAGACAATGGCGGTATAAAGGAAAAGATGCTGGTATTTATTCACGTGATAACCTCGGTGTTGGTATTCTTATTAGTGGATTAGAAACTGGCGCGTACGGCAACCTTAAAGTAGTCGTACTCGGTTTTCTTATCGCTATCTTTGGTTTTGATTTTTTCGTGATAATACTCAGTCATGACACGCCACTGATTATTAATCGGGTAAGCCAGCTGCAATGTGTAGCGTGACATATCTTTCTTGATCACATCACCCAGGGCATTACGCTCGGTAATTTCGCCGAATACTGATTGACGGGTTGAAGGTGAAATGACTAAGCCGATGGGGGTGTTCCAGTTTAAATATAAACGCACCTGCTGATTGCGTTGGATTTCACGGGTGTCAAACTCATTCTGCTTATTGGCGTGCTTGCCACCTTGGAAATAGGCCAGGGTAGTATTGATATTGGGAGTAATAAAGTAACGAATACCCGGCTCGAATTCCCATGACAGATAATCGGTGTTGGTGGTCAGCCCTTTCTTCAGATCCTCTTTCTTTTCGATGCTGAACATGCCGCTGCCCGCCAGCGCCCAGCTGTTGGAGAGGTTGTAGTAATAGGAGGTCTTGGTGCTATAGAAATCGACGGTGAGGCGGTTGCCATTGTCATAGGAGGTAGTATCCTGGCGTACCTTGAAGCTGGGCTGGATCCAACCGTTATTGATCTTGTAGCGATAGCCCGCCTGGAGATCCAAACGCTGATAGCGGCTGTTGTTATCGGCTTCACGCTGACGTAGTCCGGCATCAAAATACCAGTTTGATTTAGTTGGGTTAATATTGATATCTAAGCGGTAACCCGAATAGTTCGCAGGCGTATCGTAGTCGGCGGTTTCCCAGGAAAATATGGTATTAATATTGGCCGCTTGCGCACAGAGGGAGGTCAGCGACAGTGCAATAAACGATCCCAGAAGTAATTGATTGTTCTTGTTCATAGCATTCCTTACGATAATATCAACCGTGATGAATTAATGCTTTTGTTTATATTGTTATGGTTGTCTTTCGCACGTAAAGCCATCGCTGCCCTTACTATCGACAGCGCCGACAGTAAGGGGAGGGGAAAATACGTACGCTGGGTTGCGTTAACTGGCTTTAGCGCACTCAGCCACTTTTTTATTCAGTTTATTGGTGGTGGCGGTGGTAAATTCAACCGGACGCCAAGAGTCACCGGTTTTTTCCAGCCATGGAATTAATTCTTCATCGGTGAGTTTTTTAATCAGATGATCATTGCCAGAGGCAATATTCTTCATCTGATAGGGATCGTTAATATTATCGTACAAGGTATATTTCAGCGGCTGGCCATCCTGTCTATCGATAACCAGAGTATGGCTGGCGGTACGTACACCGCGGCGGCCGAAAGAGGGTTCGCCGTAGGGAACAAACAGGTACAGCTGGGAGCTGGCCGTTTCGCCCTTACCCTCGGTGATGCGCGATGCCAGGTTGCTGCCCTCGACCGTGCCGGGGATCCACTGTTCCAGTCCCATCAGACCGAGGATGGTCGGGTAGATGTCCGGCGCCGACATCAGTGCATCGTCGTTGCCCGGGGCGATCTTGCCCGGCAGGCGGAACATCATCGGGATGCGTATCGCCTCTTCATATGCCACGTTTTTGGTCGGTTGGCCATTGGCCCCGAGACAGCAGCCGTGATCGGAGAAGAACACCACCAGGGTGTTATCCGCCAGCCCCTGCTTGTCCAGCTCAGCCAGGATGCGGCCAAATTGTTCGTCGACCCCGTTGACCATCGCCATATACTCCTTGAAGTACTGCGGGCCATAGCCTTCCTGATAGTTGGCCTGCCAGTCGACGTTGGGACGGGTGTTGAGATCGCGCGAGCTCTTGCCCGGGAAGCGGTCCAGGTATTTTTGCGGCACCTGATCGTAGGGGGAGTGCGGCGGGTTCATGGACACCACCAGCGCGAACGGCTTGTCGGCGGCGCGGAAGCTGCCTTTCTCATTGCGCAGGAACTTAATGGCCATATCGGCTTCGTGTTCGGCGCTCCACTGATCGACATACACCGGCGACTCACGCGGCGTATTATTGCCCCAGTACATCGGGCGCATATGCAGATCGTAGGTGCCGTAGGAGTACCAGAAGTCAAAGCCGTGGCGGCGATCCGGTGCGGTCCACTCGTTCCAGTAGCGCCCCTCCATCGGGTTGTTGTAGCTCTCTATAAAGGGGGCGTGGGGGGCGTCCAGATGCCATTTGCCGATGTAACCGGTGCTGTAGTCCAGCTTTTTCAGTACGTCTGACCAACATTGGGCATAACGCGACAGCTCAATTCCGACCTTGCCGCCAAAGTCATGTGCGTTGCCGGTGATGCCGTTGCGGATCGGGTACTGCCCGGTCATCAGCATGCCGCGGAACGGTGTACACAGCGGGTAGTTGGATACGGCCTGGCGCATTACGCGAGACTGTTTGGCGAAGGCGTTCAAATTCGGCGTCAGTGAGGGGTCCTGTCCCATAAACTGCAGCGCCTGGGTACGGAATTCGTCGGGAAACACGATCAGCAGATTCGGCGCATTTGCCGGTCTGGCCAGTGCACCTTTTCCCTGCTCCTGTCCCAGCGTGGCGGCGATGGCAGCCGGCGCAGAGATGGCTGCACCTCCGGCGGCCAATCCTTTCAGAAAGCTCCTGCGAGTAACGGACATCAACCCCCCTTATTGCTTTTGCGTTTTCTTTCGTTTGGTTTTTACACATCTTATTTATACTTTTTGTGCAGCTCAAATCATAAATTAACGAAAATTATGGAAATTAAAGCAAGATCACACTAAATACAGCGCAGCGTGATGAAAGGGCGAGAAGAGGGAGATAAAACTGTGAGGGAGTTAACAGGTATTTCCGCGTAGTCTACGGTTTTTAAAGGCATTAGTATGCGATAGTCATGCGGATATCGTTAGGGTTAAGGCAACGGGTTTCCGTGGCGAACCGGCGCTGACCGTCGCGCGCTGAAAATAGCAACGCATGTAATCGAAAGCGTCGTGATTAATAGATAAATAACGATAAATCATGTTATTGCATTTTTTTTTATTTTATAGAAATAAAAACGAAAGAATGATGCACAGCAAGATTGTGCGATAAATGATCTTTGTCTTTCAATGGTTTTCGTTACTGTCATAAGGCTCTCGCAGGTGCTCGGCGACAGCCGCGAGCTCCTCCTGCAGCGAGACGATAAGGGCATCTACGACGGCAGAGCCGGGACGGTGGCGCGGGCGGATCAGGCTGACGGTAAAGGGAACGGCTACGCTGAAGGGGCGCCATGCCAGCCCGCGGCCGACGAAGTCCAGTGCGGTCAGCGGATTGACGATAGACAGCCCGATTCCCTGACGCACCAGGGCGCAGACGGCGGCGGCACTGTGGGTTTCTGCCACCATCCGGCGTGCGACCCCGGCCCGTTGAAACAGGGCATCCAGGGTATGGCGATAGCTATCACCGGCCGACAGGCTGATATAGGGCTGCGCCGCAAAGTGCGCCGGGGTCAGGATGGCATGGTGTAGCAGCGGGTGATCGGCCGGCATGACGCAGACCTCATTCAGCGTCGCCAGGGCGTGGCGCTCGCAGCCCGGCGGCGTGCTGCACTCTTCCGTCAGTCCCAGATCGTAACGCTGGGCCGAAAGCCACTCTTCCAGCAGGGGAGACTCCTGCGGGGTAATGGTAAGGCTGACCTCCGGATAGCATTCAAGAAAGCGGCGGCAGACCTGCGGCAGCAGAGACTGAGAGAATGCCGGCAGGCAGACGATGTCCAATGTGGCGCGGCGGAACTGGCGGATCTGGCTGGCGGCGTCCTCGATACGCTCAAGACCACAGTAGGCGCGCTGCACCTCTTCAAACAGCTGTAGTCCCTGGGCGGTTGGCCGCAGCCGACCGCGTACCCGGTCGAACAGCTTCAGTGCCAGCAGCTGCTCAAAGCGGGCCAGTTCGCGGCTGACGGTCGGCTGAGATGTACGTAGCTGCGTGGCAGCCTCGGTGAGATTGCCGCTGGTCATCACGGCATGGAAGATGGCGACCTGACGCAGGGAAATACGGTGCATGGTGGGCTCCGGCGGCACACGGCCGTACAGGAAACGGGCGTATTCCATATCATAAATGAATAGACTTGTGACAAATAGATATTTTTTATTCTCTCTGGGCGCTGCTACATAGAGGGTAATGCTGATTTTTCCGGAGCCTTTTACCATGCCCTATCCCCTGAATCAGGCCGGTTATGCCCTGAATGACACGCTGCTTTCCGCTCTGCCGGGCCGCTTTGGTACACCGCTGTGGGTTTATGACGCAGCGTTGATCGAACGCCAGATAGCCTCTCTACGCACCTTCGACACCATTCGCTTCGCTCAGAAAGCCTGCTCCAACCTGCATATTCTGCGACTGATGCGTCAGGCCGGTGTGAAGGTGGATGCGGTATCGCTGGGGGAGATTGAGCGGGCGCTGATGGCGGGGTTCCGTCCGGACGCTGACGATGAGGAGATCGTCTTTACCGCCGACGTGATCGATGAGGCGACGCTGGATCGGATCTGTGCATTGGGGATCACGGTTAACGCCGGATCCTGTGACATGCTGCGTCAGCTGGGCTGCAGGGCATCCGGCCATCCGGTCTGGCTGCGTATCAACCCGGGTTTTGGCCACGGCCACAGCCAGAAGACCAATACCGGCGGAGAAAACAGCAAGCACGGTATCTGGTATCAGGATTTGGCACAGGCGTTGGCCCTGATCGATACTTACGGCCTGCGTCTGGTCGGCCTGCATATGCACATTGGCTCCGGCGTGGATTATGACCACCTGGCCCGGGTCTGCGATACGCTGGCCAACCAGGCGATCGCGCTGGGGCGCGACATTCAGGCGATTTCAGCCGGTGGGGGACTCAGCATCCCCTACCGCGACGGCGACGCGTCGGTGGACGTCAGGCACTACTACGGGCTGTGGGATGCCGCGCGGCGGCGTATCGCTGAACATCTGGGGCATCCGGTGCGTCTGGAGATCGAGCCGGGACGCTATCTGGTGGCGCAGTCCGGTGTACTGCTGGCGCAGGTGCGGGCAGTGAAGTCGATGGGAGCGCGCCATTTTGTTCTGGCGGACGCCGGGTTTAACGATCTGATGCGCCCGGCAATGTACGGCAGCCATCACCATATTTCACTGCTGCCTCAGGATGGTCGCGACGTCACGACGCCGTGTATCGAAACGGTGGTGGGGGGACCGCTGTGTGAGTCGGGTGATGTGTTTACCCAGCGTGAAGGGGGGAGGGTAACCTCGTGTGCGCTGCCGGCGGTGCAGGTGGGAGACTGGCTGGTGTTTCACGATACCGGCGCCTACGGCGCATCGATGTCCTCCAACTATAACAGTCGTCCGCTGCTGCCGGAGGTGCTGGTGGAGGGGGACTCGGTTCGGCTGATCCGTCGGCGCCAGCGAATGGATGAGCTATTGGCGCTGGAGCAAATATAATAACTCCAGGTATTGTTCCGTGGCATAGCTCTCAAATTAAACGTATTAAATTGTTGCCTTATGTTTCACAGACCAACAATAACGTTATTTAACTAATGAGATCATATTTCCCCCAGAGCGGATCGCCTACACTCGGTGGCCTGATTTCTTACTGTGTGCTTGGGTTGGTCCGTATCCCGTAGCGGGACGGTAGCGGCGATCATGGTGTCCCAGAGTAAAGCCAAATGGCAAGATGCCCCCCAGTACGCCGTGAGTCACGCAGCGGTGGGCCTTTGGCTCCGCTGCGTAGCGCGTGCCAGAAATGGGTACTCTGCACCAGTTGGACCGGAGCCATAGGCTGCCGCCCGCCTCTTGCCTCCCATTTTTGGCTCAGCGCCGACGCCACGCACCGTTACAGCAATGGGATACAGTCGAGTATGAATAGCACGAAAACCTGTTCGTTATCGCGCCTGGAGCCGATCTGGCAGGATTTGTTGCATCAGGCGACGCAGAGTCTGCTGGCTCAGCGTTCGCTTCCCGAGCTGATGCGCGCGCTGCATCAGCTCTCCTTCTCCGCGATCCGTTTCGATCGCGTCAATATTCTGCGCTTGGATCCGCTGCATAACCGCATCACTCTGTATCGCTACGATCCACAGCAAGATCGGGTGATCCAGGACGGCGATGTCCTGCTGGCCGATGGCCCCGGTGGGCGGGTCTGGACCGAACAGCGCCCGGTCTGCTGCTCGGGCGCTGATTTCTGCCTTGACTTCGCCGCCGTCGCCGCGCTGCCGCACTATGCCGGGATTACGGCCTATTGCCAGCTGCCGCTGACCACGGATCGGCAGCGTCTGGGGGGTATCGAATTCATTAAGTATCGGGCCGATGCCTTCAGCGAGGGGGAGCTGGCGCTGGCGGCACCGCTGGCTGAGATTGTGGCGCAGATCTTCGAGCGTCTGCTGGAGCGGGAGCAGTTCCAGCAACAGGAGGAGCTGCTGCGTCGCGAGCGCGACCACTTTCGTATTTTGGTGGACGTGACCAATGCGGTGACCTCCAAGCTGGAGATGGATGCGCTGGCGGGCGAGGTCTCCAAAGAGATCCACCGCTTCTTCGGCATCGACTACATCGGACTGTCGCTGATTGAGCAGGGCGACGAGCGGCTTAAGTCCTATATTACCGGCTATCAGAGCGGTAAGGCGGTGCTGCGCGAGCAAAAGCTGCTGCCGCTGGCTGGCTCACTGGCTCAGCGGGTGATCCGGGATAAGACCCTGCTGCTGATGGATCTCTCCGATTCTGCCCGCCTGGCACCGCAGGATCGTCAACTGGCTCAGATGCTGAGTTTTGGCAACCGTACCGTCTGTCAGTTGCCGCTGATCTTTGGCAATAAGGTGCTGGGCGTGCTGAAGCTGGCCCAATGCCAGGCGGGAGTATTTAATCCGCGTAACCTGAAACTGTTGCGCCAGATCGCCGCCCGCATCGCCATTGCCGTCGATAATGCGCTGGCCTACGGCGAGATTTCGCGTCTGAAGGACAGCCTGGTACATGAGAATCGCTATCTGACGGAGTGCATCCGCCAAGAGGGTGACTTTGGTGAGATTGTCGGTCAGAGCGAGGCGATGCGCAGCGTGTTGGAGCAGGTGGAGATGGTGGCCGCCAGCGACTGCAGCGTGCTGATCCTGGGGGAGACCGGTACCGGTAAGGAGTTGATCGCACAGGCGATCCATAATCTCAGCCTGCGTAATCAGAAGCGGATGGTCAAGATGAACTGCGCCGCTATTCCCAGCGGCCTGCTGGAGAGCGATCTGTTCGGTCACGAGAAGGGGGCTTTTACCGGCGCCAGCGCCCTGCGCATGGGGCGCTTTGAGCTGGCCAACCACGGTACACTGTTTCTGGACGAGGTCGGGGATATCCCGCTGGAGCTGCAGCCCAAGCTGTTGCGGGTGCTGCAGGAGCGCGAGATCGAGCGTCTTGGCGGCAGTCGGGTGATCCCGGTGGATGTGCGGCTGATCGCCGCCACTAACCGCGATCTGAAGCAGATGGTGCAGGATCGCCAGTATCGCAGCGATCTCTACTACCGGCTCAACGTTTTCCCTATCGTTATTCCGCCACTGCGGGAGCGTCCCGGGGATATCCCGCTGCTGGTTAAGTTCTTCACGCGTAAGATAGCCAAGCGGATGAACCGCACTATCGACAGCATTCCAACGGAGACCATTCGTATGCTGAGCCAGCTGCCCTGGCCGGGCAACGTGCGTGAGCTGGAGAATATTATCGAGCGGGCGGTGATCCTGAGCCGTGGTCCGGTGCTGAATCTGCCGCTGGATGAGCTGCAGTATCACCTTTCTCCGCCGCTGGCCAGCCGCAGTATGCCGATGCGGGAGCCGATGGTGCCCGCATCGGCAGCGTCGGAGGAGAGAGCGCAGAGCGAGCGGGATCGTATCCTGCAAGTGCTGCGCGAATGCAACGGCATCGTCGCCGGGCCGCGCGGCGCGGCGGTTCGTCTGGGGCTGAAGCGTACGACGCTGATTTCGCGCATGCAGCGTCTGGGGATCTCGGCCCACGACGCCACCCAGTAGCTTCAGGTTTCGCCAGCGGTGTCATGGCGGCATCGGCACGAGTGTCGGTGCCGCCGTCTTTTTGGGACGTACAGCGTGCCATGCGGCATCTTCTCTGGCGATAAACGCATCATCTGCGCTGAAATACATTATTTAAGTTACTAATTTCCTGTAAAACATCATACAAATAATTAATAATTAAAACTGGCACGTATCCTGCTTATTTTGGTGACCGACGGGCGGTGATATCGACCGCGCGGCGGCCGCACGGCGCATCACATCGCGATGCGCGCAATCTCTGGAGTATGGTGGAGTAATTACTATGAAGGTCAGCGAACTAACCGAGAAGTCGCTATTTATCCATAATAAGAATGAGAAGCTGATGGCGCAGTGGGCGACCTATAAAAGCAGCCTGATCAAGGCGACCACCTCTTCCCGGCTTAAGATTTTTCATGAGTTCAGCTGCGGTGACGGCGACAGCGTCAACTTTACCGTGTTTGACCATTTTATGGTGGAGATCCGTCTGGCCGGGGAGTTTTACAGCAAGACCATTCAGTACGGCTTGCGGCTGAGCGGCGGCGATGAGGATCGCTTTGTCGAGCTGGGACGGGCGACCTTTGACGATGAGGGGATCCTGGATGGCCGGGTGAGCAACCGCGACCGCGACGGCGTGCTGGAGCACTACCTGGAAAAAATTCAGTCGCTGTATGACACTCTGTACCATGCCATGCAGGACAGCCGTCCGCTGCATGAGGTGCTGTTTGCCCGCTGGGGCGGTAACCTTCCCGCCTGATACCCGGGGGAAAACACCGGGCGGAGATGCCCGGTGTCGATCCGCTATCAGCAGATGCGCGGCAGCGGTTCACTGTGTGGCAGGTCGAGCAGACGCGCCGCACCGAACAGGCCGACCAGACGCACCTGACGCCGATCGGTGGCGACGCCGATGGTGGCGGCATCCATCCCCAGCGGGTGGGCATGCAGGCAATCCAGCACCGCCTGCTCTGCCTCGGGCGCGACGGCCAGCACCAGCTTGCCCTCGTTGGCGAAGTTGAGCGGCTCCAGCCCCAGCAGCTCGCAGATCCCGCGCACCGCGTCTTTCACCGGCAGCGACCTCTCGTCGACATCCATGCCGCAGCCGCTGGCCTGGGCAAACTCATGCAGAATAGCGGTAACGCCGCCACGGGTGGCATCGCGCAGGGCGCGTACGCCCGGGATGTTGCGCAGCGGTGCTATCAGCGGCGCCAGCACGGCGCAGTCGCTGCTCAGCTCGGCCTCCAGCCCCAGCTTTTCCCGCAGATTGAGGATGGTGGCGCCGTGATCGCCCAGGGTGCCACTGACGATCAGACGATCGCCCGGCTGGATCTCGGCGGCCGCCCAGCGGATATCTGCCGGAATGGCGCCGATGCCGGCGGTATTGATAAAGATCTTATCCGCCGCGCCGCGTTGCACCACCTTGGTATCGCCGGTGACGATCTGGATCCCGGCGTCGTGTGCCGTCTGGGCCATGCTCTGTACCACCTGCTCCAGATCGCGCAGCGGCAGCCCCTCTTCCAGGATGAAGCCGCAGGAGAGAAACCTGGGATAGGCGCCGCTGACCGCCAGATCGTTGGCCGTGCCGCAGACCGCCAGCTTACCGATGTTACCGCCGGGGAAGAAGATAGGATCGATCACGTAGCTGTCGGTAGTGAAGGCCAGCCGATCGCCCAGCTGGTTAAAGCCGCACAGCGGCAGGCGTGCCTGATCTTCACGGGCGTTGAGCGCCGGATTGTCAAACAGCGGTAAAAACAGGGTATCAAGCAGCTGTTGCATCGCCAGGCCGCCGCTACCGTGCGCCATGGTAATCACATCGTCTTCAGACCATTTGCTCATGCTTATTGCTCCATTCCTCGACGATATTGGTAGAACGCCGCGCAGGCTCCTTCTGAAGAGACCATCAGCGCGCCAAAGGCATTCTGGGGATTACAGCGGGTGCCGAACAGCGGGCACTCCGCCGGTTTGCAGCGTCCGGTCAGTACATCGCCGCAGCGGGCGAGCGGATCGTCAGCCACGCGCTGACGGCGGGGGTGAAAACGCCGCTCGGCGTCAAACTCGGCGTAGGCCGGGCTCAGGGCCACCCCGGAGTGTGCGATTTCGCCGAGACCGCGCCATTCGCTGCTGTCACGGGTGACAAACACCTCATCCAGCGCCCGCTGCGCCAGGGCGTTACCGCTGTCCGGGACGATGCGGCGGTACTGGTTTTCCACCTCGCAGCACCCTTCGCACACCTGAGCCAGCAGCATATCCAGAGACTGCAGGATATCCAGCGGCTCAAAGCCGGTGATCACCAGCGGCTTGTGAAACTCATCGCAGATAAAGGCGTAGGGATCGGCGCCGATCACCATGCTGACGTGTCCCGGCGCAATGAAGCCATCGATGCGCACGTCGGGCTGCAGCAGCAGGCTGCGCAGCGTCGGGGTAATGGTGATGTGCTGGCAGAAGACGCTGAAGTTTTTCACGTTCTGGGCACGTGCCTGCTGCAGGGTGACGGCAGTGCTGGGCATGGTGGTCTCAAAGCCAAGGCCGAAGAAGACCACCTCGCGATCCGGCATCTGCTGCGCCAGATTCAGCGCATCGAGGGGAGAGTAAACGATGCGTACGTCCGCCCCCTGACGCTTGGCGTCGAGCAGGGAGCCGCTGCGGCCCGGTACACGCATGGCATCGCCAAAGGTGCAGAATACCACACCGGGGCGGCGGGCGATCTCCACGCACTGGTCGATACGTCCCATCGGCAGTACGCAGACCGGACAGCCCGGGCCGTGTACGAACTCGATCTCTTTGGGCAGCAGCTGATCGAGGCCAAACTTGAAGATGGCGTGGGTATGTCCACCGCACACCTCCATGATCTGCAGCGGCAGACGGCAGGAGGCCGGCAGCTGGCTGACGCGCTGGCGGATCTTCGTCAGCAGCGCCTCCGCCAGCCGGGGATCGCGGAATTCATCAACAAACTGCATTTATCACTCTCCGCTGCGCGCCGCGCCGGCACCGACGCGCATAAAGTGCGCCACGTCGGCCTCTACCGCTTCCATGGACTTCAGCGCTTCCAGCGTATCCTGCGCCTCCTGCTCGTCCAGTACGCTCATGGCGAAGCCGACGTGCACCAGCACCCACTGACCCAGCAGATCGCGGGTGTCGCCTTCGCACACCAGCGCGATGTTGACGTCACGCTTCACGCCGCAGACGTCGACCTGCGCCAGCTGGTGGATATCGTCGCCGACGGCGACCACTTTTCCCGGAATTCCCAGACACATTATTGATTTTCTCCCAGCGTGGTTTCCAGCCAGGCCAGCCAGGCGTCCATTCCCTCTCCGCTGGTGGCGGACAGCTGGATCACCTGGATCTGCGGGTTGATGCGTCGCGCGTTGGCAATGCAGGCGTCGACGTCGAACTGCAGGTAGGGTAGCAGATCGATCTTATTGATGATCATCAGGCTGGAGGCTGCAAACATATGTGGATATTTCAGCGGCTTGTCTTCACCTTCGGTGACAGACAGCACCGCGACTTTATGGCGTTCGCCCAGATCGAAGCTGGCCGGGCAGACCAGATTGCCGACGTTTTCAATGAACAGCAGGCTGTGGTCCGGCAGCGCCAGGCGGTGCATGGCGTCATGTACCATCTGAGCATCCAGGTGGCAGCCTTTGCCGGTGTTGACCTGAATCGCGCTGACGCCGGTGGCGCGAATGCGTTCGGCGTCGTTGGTGGTCTGCTGATCGCCTTCGATCACCGCGCACGGGAAGCGGCTGGCGATGCGCTTCAGGGTTTCGGTCAGCAGGGTGGTTTTACCGGAGCCGGGGCTGGAGACCAGATTCAGCGCAGCAATATGCTGGCGGGTGAAGTGTTCGCGGTTATGCTCGGCCAGCGCGTTGTTTTTGCTCAGTACGTCCTGCTCGATCTGCACCATGCGGCGCTGGCTGATGCCCGGCGCGTGGGCGCCCGCCTCACCGTGGCCATAGTCCAGATCGTCGTGATGCTGATGGGGCGCGAACGCCGTCTCTTCGGCATGGCTATGCCCGTGCTCGTGCGCATGGTCATGATGGTGGCCATGGTTATGCTCATGACTGTGGGCATGCTGCTGTGCCTGTTCAGGCGTCGCGAAGACATAGTGATAGTGGTGGTGCACATCGCCATTATGGTGGTAGTGATGATGTACATTCACGACGCGCGCGGCGTCCTGGCTCTCATGGCGATGGCCATGATGGTGGTGACCGTGGTGATGCGCATGACCGTCGCTGTCGTGACGGTGGGCGTGATGGTGTTCGTCGCCTTCAATATGCAGTTCGCCGGCTGCACAGCCGCAGGTGGTACACATATAGGGGATCTCCTGAGCGTTAGGGTTACTCAATCTCAATCTGTTTGATTTGCATGCTGTCACCGCCATCGACGCGCAGATTGTGGCTCTGGCAGTGCGGGCAGCCGGCATCGTGGCTGGTTACCGTGATCGGGCGGCTGCAGTTCCAGCACCATGCCTGGGCTGGAACGGTGTTGATCCGCAGCGCGCAGCCTTCGGCCAGGGTGCCGCGACAGACGATCTCAAAACAGAAGGTTAATGCGCTCTCTTCAATGCAGGAGAGGGCGCCAATGTCCAGCCAGACCGACGTGACGCGCTTGGCGCCGCTGTCGCGCGCCTGGCGCTCAATGATGTCAAGTGCGCTTTGGCAAAGGGATAATTCATGCATGGTGATTCTTCTTTCGTTGTACCGGGCTTATCCTCGGGGAAAGCGGAGGGCTGAACCTTGATTACCGTCATCAGTTCACCGATTCCTCGGCGCTGCATGACGCCTGCGCGGGATCTATCGCATCTTTTAGGCAGTGAGCGGCGATGATGGCCTGCCCGAGCGCCAGCGCGCCGTCTCCGGCGGGCAGGCGCTCGGGCAGCAGCAGACGGTAGTCCGCCAGCCGTGCCAGCAACAGCTGACGCAGCAGTCGATTGTGCAGTACCCCCCCGGACAATACCAGCGTTTGGCACCCTTCGCGCTCGGCGTGGTAGCGCAGCAGCGCCGCCAGTCCGTCAGCGATAGCCCGGTGAAAGGCCAGTGCGCGCAGGGGCACCGACGTCTGCCAGCTTAGCCAGTCGCGCCAGAAATCGCCCATTGCCAGCTCGCCCTGTTCGTCGATCTTCAGGGTGACCGGCGTCTCTTGGGGCCAGGCCTGCCAGGCCTGCGCCTCCAGGCGGCAGGCCGCCTCGCCCTCAAAGCTTATCTGCTCGTGACAGATATCCAGCGCCGCCGCTGCCGCGTCAAACAGGCGGCCGCAGGAGGAGGCGCGCGGGCAGTTCAGCTCGCGATCGATGGCCCGGGCCAGCAGCGGCCAGTTTTTTGCCTGTATCCGCTGGGTTTCCGGGTAACGCGGCCAGTCGGGGACAAAGCACAGCAGCTGGGCCAGCAGGTTACGCCAGGGCTGGCGGGCGGCCAGATCGCCGCCGGGCAGCGCCACCGCAGGCAGCCCGCCCAGGCGGGTATACCCCCGGTAATCAACCCGCAGGCACTCGCCGCCCCAGAGTTCACCCGACTCACCGTAGCCGATGCCGTCCAGCGCCAGGCCGATCAGTGGGGTATCCTGCGGCGCAATCCCGTGCTCGGCCATGCAGGCCGCCAGGTGCGCATGGTGATGCTGCACCGCGATCAGCGGCAGCCCGCGCACGTCGGCCTGCTGTTGCGCCAGCCTGTGGCTGTGGTAGCCGGGGTGGCGATCGCAGGCGATGGCGCGCGGGCTGAACTGGTACGTTTGCAGCAGTAGCTGCCAGGTCTGCAGGAACTGCTGCTGAATGCGCGCCTCGCCCAGATCGCCCAGATGCTGGCTGAGCAGGGCGCGTCCGCGCTGCAGCAGGCAGAAGGTGTTTTTCAGATCGCCGCCGACGGCGGCGACGTCCGGGAGCATGCTAAAGGACGCGGGCAGCGCGATGGTGTCCGGCACATAGCCGCGCGCCCGGCGCAGCATCTCGCTCCCCTCCGGCGCGTAGCGCACCAGCGAGTCGTCGGCGCGCTGGACGATATCGCGGTTGTGCAGCAACCACAGATCGGCGATCCCCGCCAGATCCGCCAGCGCCTGGGCATTATCCAGCGCCGGCGGCTGGCCGCTGGCGTTACCGGAGGTCATCACCAGCGGCCGTCCGATATGCGCCATCAGCAGGTGGTGCAGCGGCGTGCCCGGCAGCATCACGCCGACCTCATCCAGGCCGGGTGCCACCTGCGCCGGTACCGCGTCGGAGGCGGGGACCAGGACGATGGGTGCCGCCGGGCTGCTCAGCAGGGCCTGCAGCCCGGCGTCCGGCGCGGCGCGGCAGTAGCGCGCCAGCCAGCTTAGGTCGGGCAGCATCAGCGCCAGCGGTTTTCCCGGGCGCCGCTTGCGTTCGCGCAGGCGGGCGATGGCGGCGTCATTTTCGGCGTCACAGGCCAGATGAAATCCCCCCAGCCCTTTGACGGCGACAATATGTCCGGCATCCAGCGACCGGGTGACAGCCTGCCAGGCCGCCTCGCCTTCGCGCCGGTCGGCGCCGTCGGCGCCGCAGCTCCACATCGTCGGGCCGCAGAGGGCGCAGGCGGTCGGCTGGGCATGAAAGCGTCGGTCGGCGGGATCGTGGTACTCGCGGGCGCAGGCTGGACACAGCGGAAAGTCGGCCATGGCAGTAAAGGGGCGATCGTAGGGCATACGGCGGATGATGGTAAAACGCGGACCGCAGTGGGTACAGTTGATAAACGGGTAGCCGTAGCGGCGGTTGGCCGGGTCGCGCATCTCGGCCAGGCAGCGTGGGCAGGTGGCAGCGTCGGGCACGATCTGGGTATCCATGGCGCCCTGGCGGCTGTCGACGATCCGGAAGCCGTCCGCGGGCGTCTCTGCCCAGGGGTGCCGTTCGATGGTATCGATATGCGCCAGCGGCGGACAGTCTGCGTACAGTCGCTGGATCAGCGTGTCCAGATCCGCCGGTAGACGAACCACCAGCCAGACGCCGCCAGCATCGTTGCTGACTTCGCCATGTAGCCCCAGCGTCTGGGCTATCTGCCAGACATAGGGGCGAAAGCCGACGCCCTGAACCTTTCCTTTTATCCGTAATGCGATGGCGTTGTGTTCCAAAAAATAACTCCGTGCCAGCGCGTTGCGGGGCTGGCTTTGATATCTGGGTTGTCCGGGGATAGCAGCGCTGCGCTGGTTGATCGGGGATAAGCCTAGCGGCAGCGGCGCCAGGCCGCTTTGATATCAGGCAGCCTACACGCAAATCGCAGCGCGTTAAATAAAGCGAACAGTGAATAAATTGTCGCAAATGGGTCGGTGAGCGTGCAACGCGGCATGTCATATCTGAGCGTTGGCTCTCGCTTTGCCGCGGTGCGCCGGTGGCGGGGGAGACCCCCGCGGGAACGCTGGAGAGGGGCATACGCCCGTTTACAGCAGATCGCCCAGGTTATCGAAAGCGGCGCGCTGGCGTCGCTCCTGGATCAGCGCCTGCATGGCGTTGCGATCGATAAGCTTCAGGGCCTTGGTCGGGCAGGCCTCCACGCAGGCCGGGCCGTTGGCGCGGTGATTGCACAGATCGCACTTGTTGGCCTCAGCCTTGCTGCTGCTGATGCAGCCGCTGCTGCCGTAACGCTGCGTCACCGTGGTGGTGACGACCTCCATGGTGCCGTAAGGACAGGCGACCACGCAGGTTTTGCAGCCGATGCATTTTTCCTGGTCAACGCAGATGAAGTCCTGCTGGCGGCTGATGGCACCGTTGGGGCAGACATTGGCACAGGGGGCGTCTTCACACTGGCGGCACAGGATCGCCGTGCTGATGTTGTCTCCCTTAATGACATGAATGCGCGGAGTGAAGTTATCGCGGCTGAGGTTATGCAGCTCGCTCTCCTCCCGGTGGGCCATGACGCAGGCGATTTCGCAGGTACGGCAGCCGATGCATGTTTTGGGATCCGCAATGACAAACCGATTCATTCAATTACTCCCGATATCGTTATAGTGTCGCGCCGTTGAACCCCGCTGGAGCCGCTGTTGCTGCCCCGCCGGAGGGTTATCAAAAGTGATACGCGGCATGTTAGTTTGATAATCCGCCGCGTACTCCGTTGATAAGGCGTTTAAAGGCGCGTTATTGTTTTGAGAGCCGCAGCCCGTCAACCCTCTGCGCTTTCGCGCAGATGCCGCTTGATACTGTCATACTCGCGCTCCACGTAGGCTTCCGCCGCCGGCTGATCGGCGATGGCCTCCAGGGTGACGGCGCAGTATTTGTATTCCGGCGTCTTGGTTATGGGACTCAGGTTCTCCGCGACCAGCTCGTTACAGGCGCCGATCCACCACTGGTAGGTCATGTAGACTGCCCCGCGGTTGGCGCGCTCGCTGACGGCCGCCCGGCTGATGACCTTGCCCTGGCGGGAGCGGATCCACACCAGATCCTGATCGCGGATGCCAAAGTTTTTGGCGTCCTCGGTATTGATCTGGACATAGCCAGGCTCGTCGGCCAGTGCGGCCAGCGCTTTGCAGTTACCGGTCATGGAGCGACAGGAGTAATGACCCACTTCGCGTACCGTCGCCAGCACCAGCGGATAGTCGTCGCTGACGCGATCGATCGGTGGGTGCCATTCGCAGGTAAAGAACTGGCCTTTGCCATTGGGGGTGTCGAACTTACCGCCCTGGTACAGGTACTGGGTGCCGGGGCTTTCCAGCGTCGGGCACGGCCACTGGATATAGGCCAGATCCGCCATCTTCTCGTAGGTGGCGCCGTAGTAGATTGGGCACAGCTCGCGCAGCTCGTCCCAAATCTCCTGGGTATCGCTGTAGCGCATCGGGTAGCCCATCGCCGTTGACATCAGGCCGATGATCTCCCAGTCGCGCTTCACGTCACCCACCGGTTCCACCGCTTTATAGAAGCGCTGGAAACCGCGATCCGCGGAGGTATATACCCCTTCGTGTTCACCCCAGCTGGAGGCCGGGAAGATCACGTCGGCGATGGCCGCGGTCTTGGTCATGAAGATGTCCTGTACGATCAGCAGATCGAGCTGCTCGAAGGTGCGGCGAATGGTGGCCAGATCCGGTTCGGTCTGCAGCGGATCTTCGCCCATCACGTAGTGCGCCTTGATCAGGCCATGATCGATATTGTGCGGCACCTCGCTCAGGGCGTAGCCAATCTTGTCGTTCAGCTTTTCAACGCCCCAGGCCTTGGCAAACTTCTCCAGTACGCCCGGCTGATCCACATACTGATAGCCAGGGAAAGTATTGGGCAGTGCGCCCATATCGCAGGCGCCCTGTACGTTGTTCTGCCCGCGCACCGGGCCGACGCCGACGTGGGGCTTGCCCAGGTTGCCGGTCAACAGCGCGATGCTGGTCAGGGTTCGTACGGTCTCCACCCCCTGATAGAACTGGGTAACCCCCATGCCCCACAGAATGGTGGCGCTGGGCGCCCTGGCATACATCCGCGCCGTCTCGCGGATCATCTGCGCGCTGATGCCGGTGGTCTCTTCAACCGATTCCGGGGTGTAGGCGGCGACCAGCTCGCGGAAGGTGTCAAACTCTTCAGTATGCCGTTCGATAAATGCGCGATCGTGCAGGTTTTCAGCGATGATCACCTGCGCCATCGCGTTGAGGAACGCAATGTTAGAGCCGTTTTTCAATGGAACGTGGATGTCGGCAATGCGCGCGGTTTCAATGCGCCGCGGATCGCAGACAATGATTTTTGCCCCTTTCGCCTTCGCATGGAGGATGCGGCGGGCGACGATGGGGTGAGAGTCCGCGGCGTTGTAGCCGAAGACAAAAATGCAGTCAGTATCTTCAAGTTCGACGATGGAGTTGCTCATGGCGCCGTTACCGACCGATCGCTGCAGACCTGCAACCGAAGGGCCGTGTCAGACGCGTGCGCAGCAGTCGATATTGTTAGTACCGATAGCCGCACGGGCGAACTTTTGCATCACGTAGTTGGTTTCGTTGCCGGGACCGCGTGATGAGCCGGTGGTCATAATGGCATCCGGGCCGTACTTCTCTTTGACCGCCAGCAGCCGGGAGCTGGCGAAGGCGATCGCCTCGTCCCAGGAAACCGCTTCCAGTTTACCGCCGCGTTCGCGGCGGATCATCGGTGACTTCAGGCGTGGGGTCAGGATTTTGGTATCGTGGATAAAATCCCAGCCATAGTACCCTTTCAGGCACAGCTCGCCCTGGTTCGTCACGCCATTCGCCCCTTCGGCACGAATGATTCTGCCGTTATCCACCACCAGGTTGATTTTGCAACCTGAGGCGCAATAAGGGCAGACCGTGATGACTTTCTTCATCAACATTGCTCCTATTTTTATGACCACCGGACGTCGCGTGCCCGTCCGGCGTAACTATCTACAGAGAGCCTTGGCGCATCGGTGTGCGTCCCGCCTGTCATGTACGGGCGGCGGCACAGAGGCCGTTCGCCGTGCTCTCCCAATATATATGCATGATACGTGCCAAGTTTCCCCATCAAGCCAGATGGCCTAATTAGCTGAACTATAAAGGCTGGCGTGGGAATCCCATGATGATCCGCATCAAAGTGCCGACGGACTCGACAAAACTGTCGCACAATTTTGGCACCCCGTCAGGCGGCGCATCAGATCTCGCATGAGGGCACTGTCAGGCGCGCAATGCCGCCGTCGTCTCCCCAGCGGTGCAGGCGCTGATACAGCGTTTCGACCGCCTCTTTGACCGGCTGCATCATCGGCGCGTAGAAGGCGACGATGGCCGGTTGGATCCCGATAAAGGTGATATCGTCCACGTCCTCGCGCAGCTGGGCTATCAGGTAGCTCAACGGCAGGTTATGGGTGGTGACGATAAACAGCTCGGCGATGTCGCGCTCGTCGATAATGCGGATTTCACCCGGCTCCAGCCCCATCTCCGTCGCATCGACGATCAGCAGTTTCTGCGGGCGCAGTTCGCGCACGGTGTGGGCGTAGCTTTCCGGACTGCTGCCGCCGTCGATGACCTGCCAGCCGGGGATGGGGTGTCCGCACAGCTTCTCCGCCAGCAGTGGGCCGGCGCCATCGTCGCCCATCATGCTGTTGCCTACGCACAGGATTAGATTGTCAGCCATTGTGTCGTTTCACCATCAGATAGATTGTCGGTTCATTCTCGATCAGCTGCAGCGCGTCGATCAGGCTGCGGCTCCACGCCTGCTGCGGGGGCGTCATTGTCGGCAGCGCCCGATCCAGCGCGCAGGCCAGCGTATGGGTATGGCTGATATCGATGCCGATCTCGCCAAAGCGCAGCACGCCCTCCAGCTTACGTCGCGCCTCGCCGGCCTCCAGCTGCGCTATCCACGCCCGATAGTCGCTCAGGGGCAGGGAGATGCAGGGCTTCAGGCAGTCGATAACCCCCAGGTGGTGACCGATGGCCAGGCTGTAGTAGATAACCTCCCGCGCTGCCGGCGGCGTTGCCGCTTCATCTTCAGCCTGCTGGACAAACTTGGCGTTGAGGATATGAAACACCACCGTCGGGTCGGGAAAATAGGCGGATGCACGTTCGCTCATCGGTGGTCTCCCCGGGGAGCGGCATCGCTGCACACCTGCATCAGCCGTCCCATTACCTCGCTCAGGCGCGGATCGTTTTCCGCCGCCAGGAAGCGGTCTAGGCGTTGCTCCAGGGTAGCGGCGTCGCGGCTGGCCAGCAGGGCCATAAACTTGTCGGCCAGCTGGCGACCATAGCGGTAGCCGGACATGCGCCGGGCCTCGCGATCGATCAACACCCGCAGGGTCTGCGGGATATCCGGGTGCAGGATGGCCGCCTGCTCATCATCCTGCTGGCTGTGGTGCTGCGCCTTGAGCTTTTGATCCAGCAGGCCGAGGGCGACGGCAAAGCCATACAGGGTTGCCGCCGGTGTCGGCGGACAGCCCGGAATATAGACATCCACCGGGACGATTTTGTCGGTGCCGCCCCAGACGCAGTACAGATCGTGAAAGATGCCGCCGCTGCAACCGCAGGCACCGTAGGAGATAACGATTTTGGGGTCGGGGGCTGACTGGTAGGCGCGGATCGCCGGAATGCGCATGGCACGGGTCACCGCGCCGGTAAACAGCAGAATATCGGCGTGGCGCGGCGAGGCAACCACCTTGATGCCGAAGCGCTCCGCGTCGAACAGCGGTGAGATGGCGGCGAAAATTTCAATTTCGCAGCCGTTGCAGCCGCCGCAGTCAACGCGGTAGACATAGGCCGAGCGGCGGATGTCCTTCAGCAGGGTCTGCTTCAGGCGGGCCGCCTGCGCATCCAGTGTGATGGGCACCGGCTGGCCGTTGGCGTCGCGCGGACCGATTAACGCGCCCGCCGCCGGTGGGGTAGTGATGATCTGGCTCATTGTGACGCCTCCGGCATCAGGTGACGGCCCAGCGCAATGCGCGCCGTCGGGATCATGTTGTGTTGACGCTTGCACGCCGGACAGGTTTCAAACTGGGCCCGGCGCGCCTCGGCCTGTTCGGCCGTCAGGTGACCGGCCTGGACCAGCAGGGCCATGGCGTAGTCGATCTCTTTCTGCGCGGCGTAAGGCGCGCCGCACCCGATGCAGCGGCAGACGCGGAACTCGGCGCGCTGCTGCAGATCCTCTTTGCGCCACACCGCCAGCTCAAACTCCGACGACAGTACGATGGCGGCGGTGGGGCAAACTTCCTCACAGCGGGCGCAGAAGATGCAGCGCCCCAGATTGAGTGCCCAGGTCCGTACGCCGCTGGCGGCGTCGGTCTGCATGGTCAGGGCGTTGGCCGGGCAGGCAGCGGTGCAGGCACCGCAGGCGATGCACTGCTGGGCATCATACTGCGGCTTGCCGCGGAAGTTGGCGTCGACATCCAGCGGACGCGCCGGATAGGCGACGGTAGCATGGCGATGACGCAGGGCAGTTTTTAACAGTTTCAGCATAGTCTCTCGTCTCCGGCGATCACTTCAGCGGTGAGTCCTTGCGCTCCAGTCCATAGCGCTCGATCTCCTTATAGGGCACGGTGACCGATTTGCGTCGGTTGACGTCCACCAGGGTGACGCGGTCGGTACAGGAGTAACAGGGGTCGAGACTGCCGATGATCAGCGGCGCATCGGATACGGTGTTGCCGCGCAGCATGTAGCGCAGGGTCGGCCAGTTGGCATAGGTCGCTGCCCGGCAGCGCCAGCGGTACAGCTTCTGGTTGTCGCCGGTCATCGACCAGTGGATGTCGTCGCCGCGCGGCGCCTCGGTAAAGCCCAGGGCAAAGCGCTGCGGAACATAGGTAAAGCCCTCGACCGCCAGCGGACCGCCCGGCAGGTTGTCCAGGCCGAACTCGATCATGTTGAGGGCGGTAAACACCTCGTTAATGCGCACCTTGACGCGTGAGATGACGTCGCAGCCCTGCTCGCTGTGAACCTGCATCGGCAGCAGATCGTAACCGGCGAACGGATGGTCGGCGCGGGTATCGCGCGCGTGGCCGCTGGCGCGCACCATCGGGCCGACGTTGCTGAAGTCGCGGGCGATCTGCGGGTCGAGGCGGCCGATACCGACGGTGCGCTGTTCGATATTGGGGGTGCTGAACAGGATGTCGACCAGGGTTTTGACCTCGGCGCGCATCTCTGCGGCCAGACGGCGGGTGGCGATCATATCCTCTTTGAGCATGTCGCGACGGATGCCGCCGATCAGGTTCAGGCCGTAGGTTTTGCGCGAGCCGGTGAGGATCTCCGCCATCTTCATCGATTTTTCACGTACCCGGAAGAACTGCATGAAGCCCGAGTCGAAGCCGACGAAGTGGCAGGAGAGTCCCAGATTGAGCAGGTGGCTGTGCAGGCGCTCCACCTCCAGCAGGATGGAGCGGATGGCTTGGGCGCGCTGTGGCACCTGGATGCCCAGCGCGTTTTCGACCGAGCTGGTGTAGGCGGTGCTGTGGGCAAAGCCGCAGATACCGCAGACGCGGTCGGAGAGGAAGGTGACCTCGTTGTAGCCCATGCGGGTCTCCGCCAGCTTTTCCATGCCGCGGTGGACATAGAACAGGCGATAGTCGGCGTCGACGATGTCCTCGCCGTCCACGAACAGGCGGAAGTGGCCCGGCTCGTCAGAGGTGATGTGCAGCGGGCCGATGGGAACGATTTTACCGCTGCTGCTGTCGTTGACGAAGGGGTAGGTCTCGCGATCGGTGGTCGGCGCCGGGCGCTGACGATAGTCCATCGCATCCTTGCGCAGCGGGTAGAGATCGTCCGGCCAATCGTCCGGCAGCACCAGGCGGCGCTCGTCCGGCAGGCCGACGGCGATAAGCCCATACATGTCGCGGACTTCGCGCTCGCCCCACACGGCGGCGGGTACCCGCGGCGTGACCGACGGGTATTCGCGGGTCGTGGCGTCGACCAGCGCTTTGACGGTTATCCAGCA
This sequence comes from Edwardsiella ictaluri ATCC 33202, assembly GCF_000264785.1. Lineage (GTDB taxonomy): Bacteria > Pseudomonadota > Gammaproteobacteria > Enterobacterales > Enterobacteriaceae > Edwardsiella > Edwardsiella ictaluri. The sequence goes on from NZ_AFJI01000075.1 coordinate 34,197, forward strand.
CTTGGTGCCGCGCTCCATCGACAGAACGTAGTAGACCGCGTAGCTGCCGCACAGTGGGCGCTCATCGTTGCCGAACAGGACGGAAAGCCAGCCGCCCTGCTGGTAATACAGGTATTCAACCACCTCCGGCAGCATATCGGTCTTGACGGTGATGGTGGTCTGGGTATCGGTCTGCCAGCTCTCCTCGATAATGGCGTGGGGGAACTGTTGGCGCAGCGCCGCAATGTAGTGTTGTCCGGTGTGTTGTGTCATTTTACTTTGCGGCCTCATGGGTTGTGCCAAAAAAGGAAAAACGGGTCGTCGTGGCGATGGATGTCATGGTTCGCCTCACGCGATCAGCCAAGAGAAGAACGCCAGCAGCGCCAGGCCAAAGCCAGCCCAGGTGGTGTAGCCAGTCCTCAGGAAACGCAGGCGTGCCATGCTGTTTTCCAGCAGGGAGATGACGACGATGCCGATCAGCAGCTTGATCAGCGCGATGGCCAGTGCCAGCAGCAGGGCGCCACCGCTCAGGGTGGTGCTCTGCCCCCAGGGGATGAACACCGCGATAAACAGCTGCAGCACCACCAGCTGCTTTAGACTGATGCCCAGCTTGAGGACACCCAGCGCGCAGCCGGCATACTCCGTCAGCGGCCCCTCCTGCAGCTCCTGCTCGGCCTCGGCCAGATCGAACGGCAGCTTGCCCATTTCAATAAAGGTGGCGAAGGCGCAGGCCAGCAGCGCCAGGCCCAGCGCCAGCGAGGCGTGCTGATGCCAGTCATACACATAATCACCCATCAGCCCCAGGTTGCTGGAGCCGGCCAGCAGCGCAGTTACCCACAGCCCGAGCATCAGGATCGGTTCGACCAGAATGCCCAGCAGAGACTCACGGCTGGCACCGATGGCGCTGAACGGGCTGCCGGTGTCCAGCCCCGCCAGAATGAAGAAAAAGCGGGCGACGGCGAACAGATAGACCAGGGTAATGACGTCGCCCAGCCCCGGCAGCGGCGTGCTGCGGGTGACCATCGGCAGGGCGCTGGCGATGGTCAGCATGGTGCCGACCATGATATAGGGCATCATCTGGAACAGCGCACCGCTGCACTGTGGCGCGATATTCTGGCGTCGCAGCAGCTTGGCGATATCGCGGTACTCCTGCAGGAGACCGGGACCTTGTCGGCTGTGCATGCGCGCCCGCAGTACGCGCGAGATACCGCTGGCCAGCGGCGCCAGCGCCAGTAGGATCAGCGCCTGGCCCAAGGCCAGGGCGAAAATGGAAAGTGCACTCATCATCACATCATCTCCTCAGGAGAACACGGCAACCAGCAGCAGCGCCAGTTCGCACAGTGCCAGTACCGGGTAGACACGCAGGGCGCCCTCGCTCAGCAGTCCACCGCACAGCGGTGCCGGATTGCAGACCCGACGCAGGGCAAACAGCGGGGAGAACAGGACGCGCAGCGGCTGGGCAAAACCACCGGCGGTCACCACCATGCCCGCCTCATGGCCGTAGCCGCAGGTCCAGGCGTCGCCGTGGCGGCGCGCCGGCAGGCGGCTGCCGCGGTACAGGGTGGCCAGCAGCAGCGGCAGCAGCGGGAGGGCCAGCAACAGCAGGGTCATCAGTGGCGGCGACAGCAGGGTCAGGTTACTGCTGCCCGGCGACATGATGGCGCCCATCGTCAGCGCATCGCTGCCGATGGCCAGCTGCAGCACCTGCGCGCTGAGGCGCAGCAGCGTGGGAACGCCCCAGGGGGCGCCGACCCCAAACAGCACGCAGCACAGGCTGAGCAGCAGGGGGGGCAGCAGCATGTTCCACGGCGCTGTGCCCGGATTGGCCGCCGCCTCGCTGCGCGGGGCCCCCAGGAAGGTCATGCCGAAGATTTTGGCCACGCACATTACCGCCAGCGCACCGGCGATCGCCAATGCCACCATCGCCAGCGGCGCCAGAAGACGCAGGGCCCCGGCGCCGTTCTGGCTCAGGCTGAACAGGGACTGGTAGGTGTACCATTCACTGACAAACCCGCTCAGCGGCGGCAGGGCCGCCATGGCCATCAGCGCCAGCAACATCATCACTCCCAGTAGCGGCATACGGCGCAGCAGGCCCCCCATCTTATCGATGTCGTGCAGGCCGGTGGCGTGGATCAGGGCGCCGTTGCCGAAGAACAGCCCGCCCTTAAACAGGGTGTGGTTGATCAGGTGGAACAGCCCGGCCAGCAGCCCCATCACCGCCAGCAGCGGACTGCCCAGCGCGACGCCGATGACGCAGGCCGACAGGCCGAGCAGGATGATGCCGCTGTTTTCCACGGTGTGATAGGCCAGCAGGCGGCGCAGATCGTGCTCCGCCAGAGCGTATAGTCCGCCGATAAAGGCGGTGAGGGCGCCACAGCACAGCAGCAGCAGCCCCCACCACAGCGGTGGGACACCGAGCCAGTCGATGCTGAGTTTCAGCAGGCCGAACAGGCCGATCTTGAGCATGACGCTGGCGAATAGCGTGGCCGCCGGGGCCGGGGCGTTGGCGTGCAGCTCCGGGATCCAGCCGTGCAGCGGCACCAGACCGGTGACGATGCCAAAGCCGAGCAGGCCGAGCAGCAGGACGATACTCTGTTGCGCGTGGCTGAGGCTGGCCAGATGGAACCCGCTCAGCAGCAGGGTGCCGCTGGCACGCCACAGCAGCCAGAAGCAGAGCAGCAGCGCCAGCGAGCCCAGGCGGGACATCAGCCAGTACAGTCCGGCGGCGCGGCGCGCCTTGGCGCTGCCGCCCTGGCAGACCAGCAGCGCGGCGCTCAGGCTCATCAGCTCCAGCATCACCATAAAGGTCGGCGCATCGTTCGATACCACCAGCAGACTGATGGCAGCGCTCAGCAGGTTCATCAGACAGCCGCTGCGCGCGGCTTTACCGGTGTCGTGCCGGGAGACGCTAAAAGCGGACAGCGCGCACAGCAGACTGATCAGCGAAGTGAGCAGCAGCATCAGGTTATTCAGCGGGCTGAACAGTACCGGCAGGCGATTAACGATCAGTGCGGTAGGCGGAAGCAGCGGCGACTGCAGTAGGAGCGCGGCGGCGGCAACGCTGCCGCAGAGGCCGGCCAGTAGCCCGCCGACAGCGGCGATGTGGGCGCCCAGTCGGCCGATACCGCTGAATGCCAGCGCGATGATGGCGCTGCACAGATACAGCGCCAGCATCAGATTAAACAGCTGCAGAATACTCATAGGGCGTCATTTCCCCCGGATAAGCGAGCGAGAGCCAGCAGGTCGGCGCGCTGGGCATCGAGTACGTTCAGGCGTTTGGCGGCGCTGGCATCCTCCAGGCGCCGCTCATCCACCAGTACGATGGCGTGGGTTGGGCAGGCGCGGACACAGGCCGGCCCGGCGTCGCTAAACTGGCACAGATCGCACTTCACCGCGATGCTGCGGATGCCGGGATACCAGTCCAGGAACGGGCCGACGCTGAGGGGGGCCGGGGGCGCAGGCGGCGCCAGCGGCGTATTGCTGTTGGCGGGAATATGCAGCGGTTTGCTGCCGCCCAGGGTGATGGCGCCGAAGGGGCAGGCGATGCCGCACAGCTTGCAGCCGACGCACAGGCTCTCATTGAGCTGAATAGCGCCATCCTGGCGGGTAATGGCATTGACCGGGCAGACCAGGGCGCAGGGGGCATCTTCGCAGTGATGACACATCTGCGGCGCCGACTCGTGGCTGGTCTTGACCAGCGTCAGGCGCGGCTGTGCCTGCAGGCCCTGCGCCTGATGCTCCTGCGAGCAGGCGGCCATGCAGGTATTGCACCCGATGCACAGTCGGGGATCCGCAATCACAAAGCGGTTCATGTTATGACCTCAAAGACAGACTATAAAAACGATCCGCCCCTGATAAGCACAAAGCGTGCCAAGTGAATTATTTCATTTTTTATTAATTAAAATCAATTGATTGCTATGAAATGACGCTGTCGACATCGATCGACAAGGTGACGATGTCGACAGCGGATGCGGCATATCGACACTTATGACGATGCATTACTGCACCGCGGGGGCGTCCGCCACCGACTCACGCAGACGCATTTCGCCGCGAAAGGGTGGCAGAGTGTCGACGGGGTCACCGCGGCTCAGACGCAGAGCCTGTTGAATCGCGGCGGCGATCATGGCATCGATGGGCAGGTAGACCGTGGAGAGCGCAGGCATCAGGTAGGCGGCGATGGGCTGGTCGTCAAAGCCGAACAGAGAGACCTCCTGTGGGACGCGTATTCCCGCTTGGCGCAGGGCGCGAAGGGCGCCGATGGCCATATCATCGTTGCAGCAGAACAGGGCGCTGAACGGCGCATCGTGGTTCTCCAGCAGACGCAGGCAGGCGTGGTATCCGCCCTCCACGCTGTTATTGCCGTGGGCAACGTCCTGGGGGGAGGCACTGAGTGCATGGGCCTGCAGTGCGTCATGGTAGCCCTGCAGGCGTGCCTGTCCGGTCGGGGTATCGATGGTCAGGGTGATACAGGCGATGCGGCGATGGCCACGTTCGATTAGATACTCCACCGCCTGGCGCGCTGCCGCGCGCTGTTCAAAGAGGATACAGCGCTGTGCTGCCTGCGGCAGCGCACGGTTGATCACCACCAAAGAGGGATACTGCGATACCAGCTTCATCAGATCGGTCTCGGCCATAAAGCGGGTATACAAAATGATGGCATCGCAGCGCCGATCGCTGAGCATCTGCACCGCCTGGCGTTCGCCGTCGGGCGTATCGTGGCCGTCGGTCACGATCAGCTGTTTGCCGCTGGCTTCGACCTGTGCGGCGGCCTGGCGCAGCAGGCGGCCAAAGTAGGGACCATCAAAGTGGGAGATCACCAGTCCCAGGGTGTTGGAGGTCTGGTTGGCCAGTGCCTGGGCCAGCAGGTTGGGGCGGTAGCCCAGCTCCTCCATCGCGCAGAATACGGCGCTGCGGGTGCTTTGTCTGACCTGCCCGGTGGCATTGAGCACGCGGGATACCGTCGCTTTGGATACGCCTGCGCGGCGTGCAACGTCCAGCATGGTGATCATGGTTCCTTATCCCCCTTGATGGCGATGGCGTACAACAGTGTATCACAGCGCCCGGAGGGGAGAGACGGAATGGCGGCATACCAGCGTGGGACTGAACATATTGGTGGTTTCTGGCGGCGTTTTCCCTGCGGCCAGTGCCAACGCCAGCTCTGCCGCCTGGGTCGCCATGGCGACCACCGGATAGCGGATGGTGGTTAGACGCGGGCGCAGGTAGCGTGAGATCAGTACGTCGTCAAAGCCGATCAGGGAGACCGCGCCCGGCACTTCAATGCCGTTGTCATTCAGCACCGATAGCGCGCCGGCAGCCATGGGATCGTTATAGCAGGTGACTGCACTGAATTTACGACCATGCCCCAGCAGTTCGGTCATCGCCAGCTCTCCGCCGAGCTCATCGGGTGAGGCATGGACGATCAGCCGTTCATCGATCGGCTGATCGTACTGGCGCATGGCTTCCAGATACCCCTGCAGGCGATCGTGGGCATCGGAGATCTCATGGTTGGAGCAGATGCAGGCGATATGCCGGTGCCCCTGCTGGATCAGATGGCGTGTCGCCAGCCAGCCGCCATAGCGGTCGTCCAGTGCGACGCAGCGCTGTTCATAGCCGGGCAGAGTCCGGTTGATCAGTACCATACCGGGGATCTGCTGCATCAGTGCCGCCAGCTCATCGTCGGGGATGGTCTTGGCATGGACTACCAACGCCGCGCAGCGGTGGCGGATCAGCTGTTCGATGGCTTGCCGCTCTTTATGCTGTTCATGGTATCCATTGCCGATCAACAGAAAGTTGCCGGTGGCGTAGGCTATCTGCTCGACCGCTTTGACCATGGCGCCAAAGAACGGATCGGAGACGTCACAGACCACCAGTCCCAGGGTCTCTGTCGACTGCTGAGCCAGTGCCCGCGCGTTGGCGTTTGGGTGATAACGCAGCTGTGCCATGGCGGCGTGCACCGCAGTGCGGGAGCCTTCGCTGGCCTTGGGGGAGTTATTGATAACCCGGGAGACGGTGGCTACCGATACGCCGGCAAGCCTGGCAACATCTTTGATCGTAGCCATTTTCTTGTGTGTCCAACTGCAAACCGTAAACGTTTACACCAGTGTTGCGGAAAAGCGCCGCGCCTGCAAGCCGGGGATAGGCGTTTGAGCCTCTAATATGTGCGAAAAAAGACAAAGTACACCGCTGGTTACATTTTGCGGTCGAATGTTGCCATTCGGGACTTCATGGATAGTGGGGATGCCCCGTATGCTGAATATCCCAGAGGTATTGATTGGTGAGAGTTCAGTGTTCAGTTGCTGAAGCCAACAAAATTACACCGACCTACGCGGATGCGTAGGTTTTTTTTGCCTCATTATTCCCCATGATCACATGCTGTTTCACTTTTAATTGTTAGTTTGCGAATTATTCGTGGCGGCGTAGGTCGTTATTTTCCTACACTGGTTGTCCCAGAGGTATTGATTGGTGATGTTCTGGTTTTCCCGCCGGAAAGCCGACCAACGCTTACACCAACCTACGCAGATGCGTAGGTTTTTTTTTCCCCTCTTTTCCGCCCGGGTCCGGGCGCAGATATTCCCGCCTGTGCAGTTTGCTGCGCTTCTGGCATCGGGTAGTATGCTAGCCGTGCTATCCTGCCGCACATAGGGAGATGTCCATGCTGTACCGATTCCTCGGCGTGCTGCTGAAAATGTTGTTCCGTATTCGTCTGACCGGCTTCGGTCAGTGTCTCGATCACCCGAAGCTGTTAATCGTTCCCAACCACGTCTCCTTTTTGGATGGTGTCCTGCTGACGCTGTATCTGCCGGTTCGGCCGGTGTTTGCTGTCTACAGTTCGATAGCCGACAGCTGGCTGATGCGCCTGGTTGGGCGTTTTGTCGATATCGTCGCTCTGGATCCGCGTAAGCCGATGGCGATCAAACGGTTAATTCGCTTGGTTGAGCAGGGAAGGCCGGTGGTGATCTTTCCTGAGGGACGTATCACCGTGAGCGGATCGCTGATGAAGATCTATGACGGTGCGGCGTTTGTGGCGGCCCGCTCCGGCGCAGCCCTGCTGCCGGTACGCATTGAGGGGGCTGAGTTCAGCCACTTTGGCCGTCTGAAAGGGCTGTTTCCTCTGCGCCTGCTGCCGCCGATCTCCCTTCATCTGCTGCCGGTGACGCATCTGGCGATGCCGCAGGCCGCGCGGGCGCGTGATCGGCGCCTGCTGGCCGGTGAACGCCTGCGCGACATTATGATGCGTGCCCGTCTGGACGCGCAGCCGATGACCACGCTGTTTGCCGCCTATCTGTCGGCGATGCGGCGCTATGGGGCAGGCAGCCGTGCGATCGATGACATTAACCTGCGTGAGGACAGCTACCGTGGGCTGCTGAAAAAGAGCCTCGCCGTCAGCCGGATCCTGCAGCGTTTTACCTGCGAGAATGAGCACGTTGGTCTGCTGCTGCCTAACGCCACCGTCACGGCGGCGGCGATCCTGGGGGCGACGCTGCGCAATCGGGTGCCGGCGATGCTGAACTACACCGCCGGCGCTGCCGGGCTGCGCAATGCCCTGCTGGCCGCCGGGATCGATACCGTGGTCACCTCGCGGCAGTTTTTGCAAAAGGCGCGTCTGGAGCCGTTGCCTCAGCTGGTGGACGGCGCACGCTGGGTCTATCTGGAGGATCTGCGGGATACGCTAGGGTGGCGGGATAAGCTCTGGGTGTTGTGGCATCGGGTGTTCCCCCACGGTGCCATGCTTCCGCGCCAGCCTGACGATGCGGCGCTGATCCTGTTTACCTCCGGTTCAGAGGGAGCGCCCAAAGGGGTAGTACACTCTCACCGTAGCCTGTTGGCCAACGTGGAGCAGATCCGCTGCGTAGCGGATTTTACCCCGCGCGATCGCTTTATGTCGGCGCTGCCGCTGTTTCACGCCTTTGGGCTGACGGTGGGGCTGCTGACGCCGCTGCTGTGCGGCAGCCGGGTCTTTCTGTATCCCAGTCCGCTGCACTACCGCATGGTGCCGGAGATGGTTTATGACCGAAACTGCACCGTGCTGTTTGCCACCTCGACGTTCCTGGGACACTACGCGCGTTTCGCTCATCCCTATGACTTTGCCCGGCTGCGCTATGTGGTTGCCGGCGCAGAGAAGCTGGCGCCGGAGACGGCCCGGCTGTGGTTTGAGAAGTTTGGCATCCGTATTCTTGAGGGATACGGGGTGACCGAGTGTGCGCCGGTGGTGGCGATCAATGTGCCGATGGCGACCCGCACCGGCAGCGTCGGCTGCATTCTGCCGGGAATGGAGGCGCGGCTGATCCCGGTGGCGGGGATCGCGCAGGGTGGTTGTCTGCAGCTGCGTGGCCCCAATATTATGAAAGGCTACCTGCGGATCGAGGCGCCGGGGGTCCTGGTGCCGCCGCAGGCGGCGAACGTACAGGGTGAGATGGAGGCGGGCTGGTACGATACTGGCGATATTGTGACGCTGGACGCACAAGGCTATTGCACGATTATCGGACGCCTCAAGCGGTTTGCCAAACTGGCAGGGGAAATGGTGTCGCTGGAGCGTGTTGAACAGCTGGCGCGCGCGGCGTCGCCGCAGGGCGAACATGCCGCCAGCGCGCGGAGCGATCGACTCAAGGGAGAGGCGCTGGTGCTGTTTACCACCGATGTCGGGCTGGGGCGGGAGCAGCTGTTGGCGGCGGCCCGCGCCAGCGGTGCCCCTGAGCTGGCGGTGGCACGGGATATTCGCTATCTGAAGGCCCTGCCGCTGTTGGGCAGTGGCAAGGTGGACTTTGTGACGCTGCGCCGTATGGCAGCATCTGAGGATAGCGTGGATGGATGAGACACAGTGCACCGCCGTCGACGGGAGCGGACGGGGAATGCGGGCGGTTTTTGTGGCGCAGTTTTTCTCTGCGTTTGGCGACAATGCCCTGCTGTTTGTGACGCTGGCGCTGCTGAAGGGGCTGCATTTCCCGCAGTGGAGTCAGCCGGCGCTGCAGATGGCTTTTGTGGCGGCCTATATCGTGTTTGCCCCCTTTGTCGGACACCTGGCCGACGGCTTTGCCAAAGGGCGGGTGATGATGGGGGCCAACGCCCTCAAGTTGCTGGGGGCGCTGCTGATCTGCCTCGGGGTGAATCCCTTTGTCGGCTATACTCTGGTCGGGATTGGCGCGGCGGCCTACTCTCCGGCCAAGTATGGGATCTTGGGTGAGCTGACGGACGGCGGCCGCCTGGTGAAGGCCAATGGCGCCCTGGAGGCATCGACGATCGCGGCGATCCTGTCGGGGTCAGTCGCCGGCGGCATGCTGGCCGACTGGCACGTCAGCACGGCGCTGGCTATCTGTGCGCTGATCTATGCCGCGGCGCTGATCGCCAACCTGTATATTCCGCGTCTCGCGGCGGTGCGCCGGGTTGAGGCGTGGCGACCGGGGGCGATGCTGGCGGAGTTTAGCGCGGCCTGCCGCACCCTGTGGCGTCATCCGCAGGCCCGCTTTTCGCTGGTGGGAACCAGCCTCTTCTGGGGCGCCGGGGTGACCCTGCGCTTTCTGCTGGTGCTGTGGGTGCCGACGGTGCTTGGCGTCGCGGATAACACCACCCCGACGCTGCTGAACGCTATGGTGGCCATCGGCATCGTGATCGGCGCGGCGGCGGCGGGGCGACTGGTCACCCTGAGCACGGCGCAGCGCTGTATGCCTGCGGGGATCCTGATCGGCCTGCTGGTGCTGCTGTTCTCCCTGCAGTACAGCCTGGCACTCTCCTACCCGCTGCTGCTGCTGGTCGGGGTATGCGGTGGCTTTTTTGTGGTTCCGCTCAACGCGTTATTGCAGCAGCGCGGGCGCGAAAGTGTCGGCGCCGGCCACGCTATCGCGGTGCAGAATCTGGGGGAGAACGGGGCCATGCTGCTGATGCTGGCGTGCTATTCCGCCGCGATTCGCTGCGGGGTTCCGGTGGTGGCGACCGGCGCGGGCTTTGGCCTTCTGTTTGCTCTGGCTATCGTGGCGGTCTGGCGCTGGGGGCGGCGCTGAGGCGCCGCCTGTCATTCAGCGTTCACGGGATCGTCACCGAACCGACATTATCTCTCCTTATACTCTGTTCCAACTTATTCATTAGTTGAATGATTTTCCTCTTGGACACGGAGTCTTATCATGGCGAGCCATACCCCTTTCTCCCTTTCTCTGCTGATGTTTTCTCTTGGTCTTGCCCTGCCGCTGCAGGCCGCGCCCGCTGCGCCGAGCGCAGAGCAGGTGCTTACCGAACGCGCCGCGCACGGCGATATTACCCAGCGGGGAGGCGCCCGCCGCCTGCTCGGCGATCAGACAGCTGCGCTGCAGGCGTCGCTGAGTACCCGCCCGGCCAAGCACGTGATCCTGCTGATCGGCGATGGCATGGGAGATGCGGAGATCACCGCCGCCCGTAACTATGCGGCCGGCGCGGGCGGAATGCTGCGCGGTATCGATGCCCTACCGCTGACCGGGCAATACACGCACTATGCCCTGGATCGTAAAACCCATAAACCGGACTATGTGACGGACTCTGCGGCATCGGCTACCGCCTGGAGCAGTGGGGTGAAAACCTATAACGGCGCATTGGGTATTGATGTAACAGGTAAACCTTATCCGACGCTGTTGGAGATGGCGCGTGCAGCGGGCAAGGCCACCGGAAACGTCTCGACCGCAGAGCTGCAGGACGCCACGCCGGCGGCGATGTTCGCCCACGTCAGCGGACGCAAATGTTATGGCCCGCAGCAGACCCTGGAGAAATGTCCGGAGAATGCGTTGGAAAACGGTGGGGCTGGCTCGATCAGCGAACAAATGTTGAAAGCGCGGGCCGATGTGACGCTGGGCGGCGGTGCAAAAACGTTTACCCAGATAGTGGGGGCCGGTGAGTATAAGGGTAAGACGTTGCTCCAGCAGGCACAGGCGCAGGGGTACCACATCGTTAACGATCTGGTGGGTATGGATGCGGTGACGGTGGCAGATCAGAAGCGTCCTTTGCTGGGGCTGTTCGCCGAGGGCAATATGGCGGTGCGTTGGCTGGGGCCAAAAGCCAGTCTGCACGGTAACCTGGAGCAGGCGCCGGTCACCTGCCAGCCGAATCCGCAGCGCAGTGACAGCCAGCCGACGCTGGCACAGATGACCGGCAAAGCCATTTCGCTTTTGAGCAAGAATCCAAATGGTTTCTTCCTGCAGGTCGAAGGTGCTTCTATCGATAAACAGGATCATGCCGCCAATCCGTGCGGTCAGTTTGGTGAGACGGTCGATTTGGATGAGGCGGTTCAAAAGGCGCTGGAGTTTGCCCGCCGTGACGGGAATACCCTGGTAGTGGTAACGGCGGATCATGCTCATAGCAGCCAGATTATCCCCAACGATGCCAAGGCGCCGGGGCTGACTCAGACGCTTATCACCCAGGATGGGGTACCGATGACCATTAGCTACGGCACCGCTGAGGAGGCGGACAGCCAGGAGCATACCGGCTCCCAGATACGTATCGCTGCGTATGGTCCTCATGCCGGTAACGTAGTGGGGCTGACGGATCAGACGGATCTGTTCTTTACCCTGCGCGATGCGATGGGACTTAACGCCGCGAAATAACGGCATAACAGCAGTATCGGCCCGGTGCGGCGTAGTGGCGGCAGCGGGCCGTTTTTTATTGCGTTAAAGTATCAGTGAACTATTTGTTGTTGTTGTGTTATGTTTTGTGGGTATTTATTCACAAGCCTAATTAAACATGTTCATAAAACAGCCTGCTTCGCCCGGTGCGGACGATGACGTCAATGCTGAATGGGATGAGCATCTGCGCTTTTATCAGTTATGTGGCGTTATGGCGGCGGCCAGTAGCGTACTGCTGACATTCATGATGGTGCTGATGTTTCCCGCTGATTTTAAAGGGCGTGCCTTTATGCTAGCCGGGAGCTATCTGGGGCCGGTGACGCTGTTGTTGCTGGTGGGGATGCTGCGTTTTCCACGCAGTTGTTCTTGGGCGCTATTCATTGGCTTTAACGTCTTTCTATTGTACTTATTCTTACGGGGAACTGCCTTTAATCTATTGATAAGTTTTCTGTTTGTTCTATTTTTTCTGTTTGGCGCCGTGGCAGCGACACAGCGCGGGCGTAGGCTGCATGGCGGCGCCCGCCCGCTGTGGCTGGCCCGGCGCGGTTGGCTTCCGGTCTCTGTATTAATATTGCTGGCGCTGTCAGTGAGCAGCTTCAGCAGCGGTTTTGTCCTGCGCTGGCTGGAGAGAAAGCTGGAGAATCCATTGCTATGGATTGAATACCGCCACCAGATGCTGGTTCGCTATCTACATCTGTCCGGGGAGGATACATCGGATGCGCCGGGGATTTGGCTACGGCGGGTACGCCTGGAAGGGCGTACGCTGGTGTTTGTCTACCGGGTGCGTATGGAGGCGGAGACAGCCAGTGAGGATACCCTGCAGCATCACGCCATGGCGGACTTTCGCCAGCACTGTCACGAGCGTGGCGTGCGTCAGTTTGGCATGAAGGTGATGTATGTCTACCAGGTGCTCCAGGAGGAACGTATTCTGGTGCTGAGCCGTAGGGACTGCGTGGAGTGAGCGGTACAGACAGAGGCTCGGTGGGATAGACAGAGGGACGTTTACGCCCCTCTGTCGTTGGTATCGCATGGCTTATTCGCCGTCGCTGGCCTTTTTGTTACGGATCAGGTTGAGGCTTTCCACCGCCATGGAGAAGAACATGGCAAAGTAGATGTAACCTTTGGGCACGTGTACCGCAAAGCTCTCCAGGATCAGGGTGAATCCCACCAGGATCAGGAAGGCCAATGCCAGCATTTTGACCGACGGATGGCGGGCGACAAACTCGCCGATCGGCCGGGCGGCGAACATCATCACGCCCACGGCGATGATCACCGCCGCCATCATGATGAACAGATGATCGGACAGTCCAATGGCGGTGATCACGGAGTCCAGGCTAAAGATGATATCCAGCATCATGATCTGCACGATGGCCCCCATAAAGGAGTGCACGTGGGTAGCGTGGTTATCGTTGCTGCCCTCGATGGTCTCGTGCACCTCTTTACTGGCCTTATAGATCAGGAACAGTCCGCCGAGCAGCAGGATCAGATCGCGGGCGGAGACCGCGTGTCCAAACAGGGTGAACAGTGGGTGTACCAGATGGGCGACCCAGGCGATCGAGGCCAGCAGGCACAGGCGCATCCCCATGGCGGCCAGCAGGCCGATGCGGCGCGCTTTGTTTTGCTGTTTCTTGGGCAGCTTGGCCACCACCAGGGAGAGGAAGATGATGTTATCGATGCCCAGAACGATTTCCAGAATCGTTAAGGTCCCCAACGCCAGCCAGGCGTTAGGATCGGCAATCCACGCAAACATAGAGATAAATACCTAAAAAAATCATAATCTGGAATTATACACCGAGAGTGTCCCGCTGCGCAGCGCTCGCGGGGTGTAAAACAGAATTTACAGTAGAAAGTAGCGGGCCAACAGCGCCGTCGTGAAGTTCTTTTTCAGATAGAAGCCGCGTGGCAGGGTCATTATCGGTTCGCCGCGCTGACCGATGCCTTCGGTCAGCGCCCGGCTGTTGGCCGCCTTGGGACGTAGCTGCAGCACCTCGCCGTGGCGGGCGGTGATCGACTCAACCCGCCCCAGCACGATCAGGTCCATCAGCTCCTCCCAGTCTCGCCGCAGCGCCTGCTCCTCCTGTGCAGAGGGGGTCCACAGCAGTGGGGCACCGACCCGGCGCTCTGCCAGCGGGATCTGACGCTCCCCCTCCACCGGGATCCACAGAACGCACTGTAGCTTGTGGCGCAGATGACAGTGCTCCCAGGTCAACCCGGTATTTCCCGTCAGCGGAGCCACGCAGACAAAGGTGGTTTCCAGGGGGCGTCCCTGGGCATCGATGGGGATACTCTTTAACTCGACGCCCAGCGCGGGGAAGTCCTGCTGCGCCTTACTGCCCGAGCTGGCGCCGAGGCAGCGCTCCAGCAGCAGGCCGACCCAGCCCTTATCGCGTCGCAGATCGCGCGGTATGGTCAGCCCGGCCAGCGCGGCCAGCTCGGCATAGGTATATCCGGCCAGACGCAGGGCGCGCTGCAGCAGCGCCTGGCGATCCACCGGCGGCGAGTGGGGAGGAAATGGTTCGTTCATCATCTGGTTAAAAAACGTACACCTATTCGGGGCTTATCAACAGCGCGGGAGAAAGCGGCGCAGACTATAAATAATATTATGATTCATAATGAAATTTTTTCTCACAATCTCTCCACTCCGGTTTGGGATCTGTTATTGTGCACCACTAGCCACTGACAATGAACAGGATCTTACACCTATTTATCCACAGATATTTTGGATAACCCGTTTTATCGGTGGGCACTGGTTTGATTTACAGCCTTGACGGACGCTATTTTTTGCGAAATTGCTGCCTCAGTGTGCAAGTTTTGCGGATATGTTGTGGATAAAATCGGCGTTGCGCGATCTTTAGACAGCGTGGGATCCCAAGCGTGCATGGATCACATTTTTATAGTGCATGCCGTGTGGGGTAATTGGTTAATTATTTGAAAATAATTGAAATATTTTTTTTGTGTGTGCAGGGGTTATTACGGTGTCGATAAGTTTTACCCCTCTTTCCAGACACTTCTACACAAATATATCCACAGAAAAAGTGAATAAAAGCGGCCTCGCTACCGAATGTGTGTTTATAACTTTGCATTTATCTGTGAGTTATCCCGAAATTATGCGGTACAGGTGTAGGAAATCTTGGCGTTGAGCCAATGGTTTACCGCTTGGTGCGAGTGTGAAACAATCATGTCATCTTGCGATTTTGCTTCTTGAGGTAGTCTGGTGATCGATGATGATGGCTACCGCCCGAACGTAGGTATTGTAATCTGTAACCGTCAGGGACAGGTGCTGTGGGCACGTCGCTATGGGCAAAACTCCTGGCAGTTCCCGCAGGGCGGGATCAACGCCGGGGAGACCGCCGAGCAGGCGATGTACCGCGAACTGTTTGAAGAGGTGGGGCTGGGACGTAAGGATGTGAAAATTCTGGCCTCTACCCGCAACTGGTTACGCTATAAATTACCTAAACGTTTGGTGCGTTGGGATACGAAGCCGGTATGTATCGGCCAAAAGCAGCGCTGGTTTTTACTGCAGCTGCAGTGCAGTGAAGCGGAGATCAATATGCAGCGTAGCAATACACCGGAGTTTGATGGCTGGCGCTGGGTCAGCTATTGGTATCCGGTGCGTCAGGTGGTGTCGTTTAAGCGCGATGTTTACCGCCGGGTGATGAAGGAGTTCTCATCCGTTGTCATGTCGTTGCAGGAGAGCGTAGCCCAGGGAGGGCGTTCGGCTCCCGGCTATCGCCGTAAAAGAGGTTAAGTGGCAGTAATCATGCTTACACGCCTGCGCGAGATCGTGGAAAAGGTGGCTGCGGCTGCCAGCCTGAATGACGCGCTGAATGTGCTGGTGGACGAAACCTGTCGGGCGATGGAGACGGAGGTTTGCTCTGTTTACCTGGCCGACAACGATCGCCAGTGCTACTACCTGATGGCGACCCGTGGTCTGCAAAAGCCGCGTGGTCGCGTGGTGGCGCTCTCTTTCGACGAAGGGATCGTCGGCCTGGTGGGTCGTCTGGCGGAGCCGGTGAACCTGGCGGATGCGCCCAGCCATCCCAGCTTTAAATATCTGCCGCAGGTGCGCGAGGAGTGTTACCGTGCATTCCTGGGCGTGCCGATGATCTATCGCCGTCAGCTGCTGGGGGTGCTGGTCATACAGCAGCGTGCGTCCCGTCAGTTTGATGAGGTTGAAGAGTCCTTTCTGGTAACCCTGGCGACTCAGCTGGCCGGGATCCTGTCGCAAACCCAGCTCAACACCCTGTTTGGCCGCCTGCGCCAGAATCGCCTGCGCGCTATCGCCGCGGCGCCAGGTGTCGCAGTGGCCAAGGGATGGATGGACATCAGCCAACCGGCGCTGGAGCATGTTTATGAAGCATCTACTCTGGATACCGACAGCGAGCGTGAGCGACTGGCGCGGGCGCTGGAGGAGGCAGCCAGCGAGTTTCGCCGCTATAGCAAACGCTTTGGCGCCAGTGCCCAGAAAGAGAGCGCGGCGATCTTCGATCTCTACTCTCACCTGCTCAACGATCCGCGTCTGAAGCGTGAGCTGATGCATCACGTCGACGGCGGCGCGGTGGCCGAGTGGGCTGTGAAGCAGGTCACCGAGCACTTTGCCGACCAGTTTGCCAGTCTGCAGGACAGCTATATGCGCGATCGCGCCAGCGATTTACGCGCGCTCGGGCAGCGTCTGTTGTTCCATCTGGATGATAACGCCATCGGTCCGGCGCCGTGGCCGGAGCGCTTTATTCTGGTGGCCGATGAGCTGACGCCGACCCTGCTGGCGGAGATCCCGCAGTCCTGTCTGCTGGGGGTGGTGGTGCGTGACGGTGCCTCTAACTCCCACGCGGCAATTATCCTGCGCGCGATGGGCGTACCGACGGTGATGGGGGCCGATATTCGCCCTGCGCTGCTCCATGAGCGGCTGCTGATTATTGATGGCTACCGCGGAGAGGTGCTGGTCGAGCCGGAGCCGGTTTTGGTGCAGGAATACCAGCGGCTGATCAGCGAAGAGCAGGCGCTGAGCCGTAAGACGGAGGCCGAGTCGGATCGCCCGGCGCAGCTGCGCAGTGGCGAACGGATCGTTGTGCTGCTGAACGCCGGCCTGAGCGCAGAGCATGAGCAGCGTCTGGAGGCTTGCGTCGACGGCGTGGGGCTATACCGTACCGAAATTCCTTTTATGTTGCAGAGCGGCTTTCCGTCCGAGGAGGAGCAGGTTGCACAGTATCAGGGTATGCTGCAGATAAACCCGGCGAAGCCGGTAGTGCTGCGCACCCTGGATATCGGTGCCGACAAGCAGCTACCCTACATGCCGATTAGCGAGGAGAACCCCAGCCTGGGCTGGCGTGGGCTACGGATCACCCTCGATCAGCCGGAGATCTTTCTGGTGCAGGTGCGCGCCATGCTGCGCGCCAATGCGGCCAGCGGCAACCTGGGGATCCTGCTGCCGATGGTGACAACCCTGGCCGAAGTGGATGAAGCGCGTCGCCTGATCGAGCGCGCCGGACGCGAGGTTGAGGAGATGTTGGGCTATGCCCTGCCGCGCCCGCGTATCGGGGTGATGCTGGAGGTGCCGGCGTTGGCCTTTATGCTGTCGGGGCTGGCCTCACGGGTCGACTTTATTTCGGTCGGCACCAACGATTTGACCCAGTATCTGCTGGCGGTGGATCGCAACAATACCCGGGTGGCCGCGCTGTATGATGGCCTGCACCCGGCGATGCTGCGCCTGCTGCAGCAGGTGGTGCGGGAGTGTGCCGAGCTGGGGCTGCCGGTCAGCGTCTGCGGCGAGATGGCCGGCGATCCGATGGGCGCACTGCTGCTGGTGGGGCTGGGGTTCCGCCAGCTGAGCATGAACGGGCACAGTGTGCCGCGTATCAAGTATCTGCTGCGTCACCTGGATCTGCAGGATATCGAGGGGCTGGCCGCCCGCATGGTGGCGGCCCATTCATCGACCGAGGTGCGTCACCTCACCGCCTCGTTTTTAGAGCGGCGCGGCGTCGGTGGTCTGATCCGTGGCGGAATGTAGGGCACCTCCGGGGAATTTTGCCGTCATGATGGAGTCCTGACGGAAGTTATGGGATGATTGGGCGGTTTTTCAGGGGGCGTGAATGGGTAAACTGACGCTATTATTGGTGGTGCTGTTGGGCTGGCTGCAGTATTCGCTTTGGGTCGGCAAAAACGGCGTCCATGACTATATGCGGGTGAAGCAGGACGTCGCGACGCAGCAGGCGAATAATGCCAAGCTGAAATCGCGCAACGATCAATTGTTTGCCGAGATCGATGATCTTAATGGCGGCCAAGAGGCGATCGAAGAGCGCGCGCGCAATGAGCTGGGGATGATTAAACCGGGCGAGACCTTCTACCGCCTGGTGCCCGATCAGAACAAACGCCGTACGGTGGGAACGGCTTCCCAGTCAGTCGCATCCTACCCGTCAGTGACGGCGAGTCACTGAATTCTTTGCATGGCCTGCGCCATGTCTTCATATCCGATAACGATAATTCACCGATGAACGATAACGACTCCGTTAATGAACCGTCCATTGTCGCCATTGTACCGGCAGCCGGGATCGGCAGCCGGATGCAAAGCGCTACCCCCAAGCAATACCTCATGCTGAATGGCAAGACCATTCTGGAGCATGCCGTGACGGCGCTGTTTGCCCATCCGGCTGTGCGCCGTGCGATCGTTGCGCTGCACCCGCAGGATGCCTGCTTTGACGCGCTGCCGCTGGCGGTGGATCGGCGGGTCAGCCGCGTGACGGGCGGGGCGACACGCGCCGAGTCGGTGCTTGCTGCGCTGCTGGCCGCCGACGATGCCGACTGGGTCCTGGTGCACGATGCGGCGCGTCCCTGCCTGCAGTCTGGCGATCTGGCGCATCTGGTGGCCTGTATGGACGCCGCGCAGCAGGGGGCGATATTGGCGACGCCGGTCTGCGACACGATGAAACGGGCTGAAGCCGGTCTCCCGCAGATCGCCCATACGGTGGAGCGCCAGGATCTGTGGCATGCGCTGACGCCGCAGCTGTTTCCCCGGGCGCTGCTGATCCAGTGTCTGCAGCGTGCTCTGAGCGAGGGGGCAACGGTGACCGATGAGGCCTCGGCGCTGGAGTATTGCGGCTATCATCCGCGCTTGGTCAGCGGGCGTTCAGATAATATTAAAGTTACCCGTCCGGAGGATTTGGCGCTGGCAGAGTTCTATCTGGCGCGTCATGCCTTTTTGACGCACTCACAGGAGCAATAACCGATGAGAATTGGTCACGGTTTTGACGTGCACCGCTTCGGCGGCGAGGGGCCGCTGATTATCGGCGGTGTGCGCATCGCGCATCCACAGGGGCTGCTGGCCCATTCCGATGGTGATGTCGCTCTGCATGCGGCGACTGATGCCCTGTTGGGGGCGGCGGCCCTGGGGGATATTGGCAAGCTGTTCCCGGATACGGATCCCGCCTATAAGGGGGCGGACAGCCGCGCGCTGCTGCGTGAGGCATACCGCAGCATTCGTGCCAGGGGCTACCGCCTGGGTAATCTGGATATTACCCTGATTGCCCAGGCACCCAAAATGGCGCCGCACATTCCGCAGATGCGGGTGTTTCTGGCCGAAGATTTACAGTGCCCGATTGATGATGTCAACGTGAAGGCGACCACCACTGAAAAGCTGGGCTTTACCGGGCGTGGGGAGGGGATCGCCTGCGCAGCGGTGGCCCTGCTGATCAAGGAGTAAACGATGGAGTTTTCTACGCTGCAGTATCTGCATGGGCGCCCGGTGGCGACCGGGGTGGTCAAAGCCTTTGCCGAGGATTTTTTTGTTGCAGAGGATCTGGGATTTACCCCGGACGGCGAGGGTGAGCATGTGCTGGTTCGCCTGCGTAAAGAGGGGTGTAATACCCAGTTTGTGGCGGAGAATCTGGCCCGCTTTGCCCGTATCGCCGGGCGTTCGGTCAGCTACGCCGGGCTGAAGGATCGTCATGCGGTGACCGAGCAGTGGTTCTGCCTGCATCTACCGGGGCGTGATACGCCAGACTTCAGCCAGTTTGTGCTGGAGGGATGTCAGGTTCTGGCCGTGGCCCGCCATCGAAAGAAGCTGCGTATCGGTACGCTGCGTGGCAACCAGTTCCGCCTGGTGCTGCGTCACATCAGTGACAGCGCCGAGGTCGAAGAGCGCCTGCGCCGGGTGGCGACGCAGGGTGTGCCCAACTATTTTGGCGAGCAGCGCTTTGGCCGTGGCGGTAATAATCTGCAGCAGGCGCGTCGCTGGGCCACCGATCAGATTCGGGTGAAAGAGCGCGCCAAGCGCGGTTTCTATCTCTCCGCGGCGCGCAGCGCGCTGTTTAATTTGTTGGTAAGTGAGCGGCTGGCTGCGGGTTGTTTTTCTCGGGTTCTGGCGGGCGACGCGCTGCAGCTGACCGGTCGCGGCAGCTGGTTTGTCGCCCGGGAGGCGGAGCTGTCGGTGCTGCAGCAGCGGCTGGACGTCGGCGAGCTGCGCATTACGGCGGCGCTGCCGGGCGACGGTGACGGGGGCGTCGGCGGCGATGCGGCAGAGTTTGAACGTCGGGTGCTATCTGAGACGGCTGATCTGCAGGCCCTGCTGACGCGTGAGCGGGTAGATCCAGCACGCCGTGCGGTGTTGCTGCAGCCGCAGGCGATGACCTGGAGCTGGTGGGATGACGCCACCGTCGAGCTGACCTTCGATCTGCCCGCCGGTAGTTTCGCCACCAGCGTAGTGCGTGAACTGTTCTGTCAGGAAAACTCCGATGCGGATCTTGCTGAGTAATGATGATGGTGTAACGGCTCCCGGTATTCAGACGCTGGCAGCGGCGCTACGAGAGTTTGCCCAGGTGCAGGTCGTCGCTCCGAACCGCAATCGCAGCGGGTCGTCCAATGCCCTGACGCTGGAGTCACCGCTGCGCAGCGAAACCTTGGCCAACGGCGACATCAGCGTGATCGACGGTACGCCGACCGACTGCGTCTATCTGGGGGTCAATGCGTTGATGCGCCCGCGCCCGGATATCGTGATCGCCGGTATCAACGCTGGCCCTAACCTGGGAGATGACGTGATCTACTCCGGCACGGTGGCGGCGGCGATGGAGGGGCGCCATCTGGGCTTTCCTGCGCTGGCGGTATCTCTGGACGGTGAGCGTCACTATGACACGGCGGCGGCGGTCACCTGCCGACTGTTGCGTATGCTGTCTGATGCACCGCTGCGCAGTGGGCGCATTCTGAATGTGAATGTGCCGGACGTCCCACTGACGGCGATCCGAGGCTGGCGCGTAACCCGCTGCGGCAGCCGTCATCCGGCGCAGACGGTGATCCATCAGCAGGATCCGCGCGGTAAGCCGCTGATGTGGATCGGTCCGCCGGGGGCCAAGCAGGACGCCGGTGAAGAGACCGATTTCGCCGCCGTGGCGGCGGGCTATATCTCCGTGACGCCACTGCAGGTGGATCTGACCGCCCACGGTGCGCGTGGCCGCCTGGCGGAGTGGCTGGGCCGGGTGGATAAGGGCGGTGCGGCATGGTAGATGTTGATCGCCGGGTTCTGCTGCTGATCCAGCAGCTGATGCGTCAGGGGATCCGCGATGAGGCGGTGCTGAAAGCCATTGCTTCTGTGCCGCGCGAGCGCTTTATCGATGAGGCCATGTCCCATAAGGCTTATGACAACACCGCGCTGCCGATAGGGCTGGGGCAGACTATCTCTCAGCCCTATATGGTGGCGCGGATGACTGAGCTGCTGGCGTTGCAGGCGGCTTCCCGGGTGTTGGAGATAGGCACTGGCACCGGCTATCAGACGGCGGTGCTGGCGCATCTGGTGCCTCACGTCTATTCGGTCGAGCGGATCAAGAGCCTGCAATGGCAGGCTAAACGACGTCTCAAGCAGTTGGATTTACACAATGTATCGACCCGTCACGGCGATGGATGGCTGGGCTGGGCGTCGCGCGGTCCCTTTGATGCCATTATCGTGACCGCAGCAGCACCGGAGATCCCGCCGGTGCTGCTGGCTCAGCTGGCCGAAGGGGGGCGCTTGGTGCTGCCGGTCGGCGAGCAGTCCCAGCCTCAGTTTCTGCGGCGTATCCAGCGGCGCGGCGGCGAATACCTGGTCGAATCGATCGAGCCGGTGCGCTTTGTCCCGCTGGTGAGCGGTGAGCTTGCTTGACGGGCAATGGCACACCTCGCTGTGCAGAAGAGTGCCATTGCCGTTATGCTGAACTACGATGGCCTGCGGCGGAGCGCGCCGTAGACGTTTCTGTCGCAGCCCTGCTGAGGCGAATAGGGATAATTCTTACTTAATCCGTATTTGACCTGCGGGCGCTTTTTAGTGTCCAATTCCCTGACTTAGGGTATGAATACAATATTTGGCTGAGCGATATCAATGCCTTTCGGCCAGCATGGGCCGACGCTAATCCAGCGTTTTCCGGGTGTATCAAATGACTTATTTAAGAGAAGAATGCTGTCATGGGGGGGCATGAGCATGGGAAGCCCAATGATTAAATGGCGCCGGGTGGCGGTGTGTACGCTGGTTACAATGTGGCTGGCTGGGTGTAGCAGTAGTAATAGTTCCGCACCGATAAGTTCAGTAAATGGCTCGGGCGGTGGACGCATGCTCTCCTCCAGCGGTCGTGTGCAGACGGATGCCCGCGGACATATTGTTTATAACCGCAGCTATCAGTCGATTCCCAAGGGGAGCTATAACGGTGAAGCCTACACCGTTAAGCGCGGCGATACGCTGTTTTATATTGCCTGGATCACCGGCAGCGATTTCCGCGATCTGGCTGTGCGCAATAATATTCAGGCGCCCTATAGCCTGAATGTCGGACAGGTTATCCGCATCGGCGGAAACGGCGGCGGCGGTATGTTGGCCTCCAATAATATTGTTCCCGTTCAGCCAAGCAGTGCACAAATTCAGACGACGAATGTTGATTCTAAATCGGCCAGCGCGTATTCTGACCCTTCGGGTAAACAGAATGTAGGCAGAATGTTGCCTGCAGCAGGAGTGGCAAGTGCCGCTCCTGCCGTTTCCGCGTCGTCATCCAGCTCTGCGCCGGTAGGGACTTGGCGCTGGCCGACTGACGGTAAGATTATCGAAAACTTCTCGTCTGCCGAAGGGGGCAACAAGGGGATCGATATTGCAGGCTCGCGTGGCCAGCCGGTGCAGGCCACCGCCGATGGGCGGGTGGTGTATGCCGGTAATGCGTTGCGCGGCTATGGAAACCTGATCATCATTAAACATAATGATGATTACCTGAGCGCCTACGCCCATAACGACACCATGCTGGTCCGGGAGCAACAAGAGGTGAAGGCGGGTCAAAAAATTGCCACCATGGGCAGTACCGGTGCCAGCTCAGTTAGATTGCACTTTGAAATTCGTTACAAGGGAAAATCCGTAAACCCGCTGCAATATCTGCCGCAGCGATAGTTTGAGCAGGATCGCTGTATCCTGCTCGCAAATCACGGGTAGGGTACAGCTATGAGTCATACTACGCTGAAAGTTAACGAATTACATGATGAAGTCGAGTTGGAGGATGGCGTTGAGGACGGTTTTGACGAGAAGGACCTCGTTGAAGAGTCCATGGAAAATGACATCACCGATGATGAATTGCTGTCTCAGTCTGTTTCACAGCGCGTTCTGGACGCCACGCAGCTTTATCTTAGCGAAATCGGTTATGCGCCGCTGTTGACGGCGGAAGAGGAGGTTTTCTTTGCCCGCCGGGCCCTGCGTGGGGATGAGGCATCGCGTAAGCGGATGATCGAAAGCAACCTGCGACTGGTGGTCAAGATCTCCCGCCGCTACAGCAATCGCGGTCTGGCACTGCTGGATCTTATCGAAGAGGGTAATCTGGGTCTGATCCGCGCGGTAGAGAAGTTTGACCCGGAGCGCGGCTTCCGTTTTTCGACCTACGCTACCTGGTGGATCCGTCAGACCATTGAGCGGGCCATCATGAACCAGACCCGCACCATCCGTCTGCCTATCCATATCGTTAAAGAGCTTAACGTCTATCTGCGCACCGCCCGCGAACTCGCTCATAAGCTGGACCATGAGCCGAGCGCGGAGGAGATCGCCGAGCGGCTGGAGAAGCCGGTGCATGATGTCAGCCGTATGCTGCGTCTCAACGAACGGATCACCTCAGTGGATACCCCACTGGGCGGCGATTCGGAGAAGGCGCTGCTGGATATTCTGACTGATGAGAACGAAAGCGGGCCGGAGGATTGCACCCAGAACGATGACATGAAGCAGAGCATCGTCAATTGGCTGTTTGAGCTGAACGCCAAGCAGCGCGAGGTGCTGGCGCGCCGCTTTGGCCTGCTGGGCTATGAGGCCGCCACGCTGGAGGACGTTGGGCGAGAGATTGGCCTGACCCGCGAGCGGGTGCGTCAAATCCAGGTTGAAGGGCTGCGGCGCCTGCGAGAGATCCTGCAGATGCAGGGACTGAGTATCGAGGCCCTGTTCCGCTGAGCGGCGTGGTCAAAAAAACGGTGAAGCCAAGGCTTCACCGTTTTTTTATCGCTATAGCATCCCCTTGAGGCGATAGAGCCAGTCCAGCGCCTGGCGCGGCGTCAGCACATCGGGATCGATAGCGGTCAGCGCTTCCAGCGCCGCCGACGGCTCCGCCTCGACCAGCAGTGGCAGTTGGGCGCCGTCTGCCTGGCTCTGGTTGCCGTGCTGCGATAAGGTTTCCAGCTCACGCAGTTTCTGGCGCGCGCGTTTGATCACCTCGCGTGGCACTCCGGCCAATGCCGCCACCGCCAGCCCATAGCTCTTACTGGCCGCGCCGTCCTGCACGCTGTGCATAAAGGCGATGGTCTCGCCGTGCTCCAGCGCGTCCAGATGCACGTTGTAGACCCCCTCCAGCTTTTCCGGCAGGGTGGTCAGCTCGAAGTAGTGGGTGGCGAACAGCGTCATCGCCTTGATACGGCTGGCCAGACTTTCGGCGCAGGCCCAGGCCAGCGACAGGCCGTCGTAGGTGGAGGTGCCGCGGCCAATCTCATCCATCAGCACCAGACTGTGCTCGGTCGCGTTGTGTAGGATATTGGCCGTTTCGGTCATCTCCACCATAAAGGTGGAGCGGCCGGAGGCCAGATCGTCGGCGGCGCCGACGCGGGTAAAGATGCGATCGACCGGGCCGATGACGGCGCGCTGCGCCGGGACGAAGCTGCCGATGTGCGCCATCAGCACGATCAGCGCCGCCTGGCGCATGTAGGTGCTCTTGCCGCCCATGTTGGGGCCGGTGATCACCAGCATGCGCCGTGCGCCGGACAGGGTCAGCGGGTTGGCGATGAAGGGCTCCCTGAGCACCTGCTCCACGACCGGGTGTCGCCCCTCGTCGATATTGATCCCGGTGCGTTCGCTCAGCTGTGGGCGGACGTAGCCGTAGCGGTCGGCCCGCTCGGCCAGGCCGCTCAGGACGTCCAGCTCGGCCAGCGCCGTCGCGCTCTGCTGTAGCGCCGCCAGGTGCGGCAGCAGCAGGTCGAACAGCTCGTCATACAGCTGCTTCTCCAGCGCCAGCGCCTTGCCCTTCGAGGTCAGTACCTTATCCTCATACTCTTTCAGTTCGGGGATAATGTAGCGCTCGGCGTTTTTCAGCGTCTGGCGGCGAACGTAGTGGATAGGCACCAGGTGACTCTGTCCACGGCTGACCTGAATATAGTAGCCATGCACCGCGTTAAAGCCGACCTTCAGGGTATCCAGCCCCAGCTTCTCACGCTCGCGGACCTCCAGCCGGTCGAGGTAGTCGCTGGCGCCGTCCGCCAGTGCACGCCACTCGTCGAGCTCGGCGTGATAGCCGCTGGCGATCACGCCGCCGTCGCGTACCAGCACCGGCGGCGTTTCGACCAGCGCCCGCTCCAGCAGTTCGCACAGGGCATCGAAGCGGCCAGCCTGACGCGCCAGCGGCGCCAGCGCCTCACTGCCGCGCTCGCCGAGCAGGGTTTGCAGGGTTGGCAACTGCTGGAAGGCGACACGCATGCGTGCCAGATCGCGTGGACGGGCGCTGCGCAGCGCCAGCCGGGCCAGAATGCGCTCCAGATCGCCGACCTGGCGCAGCAGGGGCTGCAGATCGTCAATCAGCGGCAGCAGCGCCTCGATGGCATCCTGACGCCGCTGCAGCGCCTGGCGATCGCGGATCGGCATATGTAGCCAGCGCTTGAGCATCCGGCTGCCCATCGCGGTGACGCTGGCATCCAGCACTGCTGCCAGGGTATTTTCCTGCCCCCCGGCCAGATTCTGGGTCAGCTCCAGATTACGCCGGGTGGCGGCGTCCATAATGATGCCGTCCTGCTGGCGCTCCATGGTGATGGCGCGGATATGGGGCAGCATGGTGCGCTGGGTATCTTTGGCATACTGCAGCAGGCAGCCGGCTGCGCGCAGCGCCTGGGGGGCCTGTTCGACGCCAAAGCCGCTCAGATCGCGGGTGCCGAACTGTAGGTTGAGCTGCTGGCGGGCGGTTTCCAGCTCGAACTCCCACATCGGGCGGCGGCGCAGCCCACGGCGCTGCTCGATCAGCGCCATGGAGGTAAACTCCTCTGGGTAGAGCAGCTCCGCAGGATTGGTGCGCTGCAGCTCCGCGGCCATGCTATCGGCGTCCTGCGGCTCGGCAGCACGGAAGCGTCCGGAGCTGATATCCAACGTGGCGTAGCCAAAGCCGTTGGGCGATTGCCAGATCGCCGCCAGCAGGTTGTCCTGCCGCTCGCTGAGCAGGGCCTCATCGCTGACGGTGCCCGGTGTAACGATCCGTACCACCTTACGCTCTACCGGTCCCTTGCTGGCGGCAGGATCGCCAATCTGTTCGCAGATAGCCACCGACTCCCCCAGCTGCACCAGCTTGGCCAAGTAGTTTTCTACCGCGTGATAAGGCACACCAGCCATCGGGATTGGCTCCCCGGCAGAGGCGCCGCGTTTGGTCAGGGAGATATCCAGCAGCTGTGACGCACGGCGGGCATCGTCATAAAACAGTTCGTAAAAGTCTCCCATTCGGTAAAACAGCAGGATGTCTGGGTGCTGCGCCTTGAGACGCAGATACTGCTGCATCATGGGGGTGTGAGCGTCAAGATTGTCCGTGGTGGTCATAGGTTTGCGTATCCGTGTGATAGAGCCGGCCTGACGGGAGAGCGGCGGGCAGGTACGCCCGCGCCCGGGCATACCCAGGCCAGAAAACCGTTAACTGAGCATGATAACCAACTCTTTCGGGCAGGGGAACCGCAGTGCGTTTTGTGGAGCGCCCGCGGCGATCAGGCCACCGGTGGTGGTGGCGTTTGATGGCAAAGGGCGGCAGAGAGCTGTAGCCATACATGGGGCGGGTCAGCCTCAGCTGATGCAGCGCGACGCGGACTATAGAGGTTTTTCACTCTGACGCCATGCTGCTGGGCCATCGTCAGCAGAGAGGCGCCCTCGGCGCTCTATTTCAGTACCCGTCGCTCCTGCTCGCCAGCTGCAGCAACCTCCGGCGCAGGTGAGGTGGGTCATACCAGACGGCGTCGAATGTCATCGCCAGCAGCAGGCGCTTCAGGCCGGGATGGCGGTTATCCAGAACGGCCAGCAGTTGCAGCTTCGCGCGATGGCATCGCTGTAGAGTGGCAACCCGTTGACTCAGTTCGCCAAGGCGCTGGCTGTTGAGAGTACCGGCACAGGCGATGCTCCTCATTGGGCCGGCATCCTGCCGCTCGTGATTTAGCGCTTATAAAGAGGGGCGCTGGAGGGGCTTCAGATATGGGGTCAGAAGGGCTGATAATCCCTGGGCAAAGATGAGAGCAAGGGGCGACGATGTAGATCAGGGGGTCTATCAGGCGATGCGTGTGGAGATATCGCTGGCCACATGGCACCTCCGCGTAAGGCTGGCTGGGGCCCATTAGGTGTAGATGCTGTGGGCGGGCGGTTCATTCGGCGTGGGGCTGCAGGGAAGAAACGCGCCCGGCTCAACGGAGCCGGGCTAAAGTGGATTAGTGCGCCGCGTTGTCGGCAGGCTTAATCTCACCTTTGATATCCATGACCTTCTTCTGCGGATGCTGTTTGCAGACCTTCATGACCTGGGGAACGGCGATAGTTTCGACTTCATTCCAGTCGACGTAGTCGCCGCCTTTATAATCAGTATCTTGATTGAGCATCCAGAAGGCGACCGGTGTCATCGCCTTAGGGTTCAGGTTAACAAATTCTTTGCAGGTCATATTCTGCGGAGTGGTTTCCGTGGCGGCCTGGGCCAGACTGGCAACGCCCAGCGTCAGTGTGCCCAGAACTGCGGCGAGTAGCGTCATTTTCATTACTGTCACTGCCTCACTTAATTATTGTACGATAAATCGAATATGTATTTTTGTATTACATATTTCTGTTATCTTGCCAGCAATGCGGGGCCTTTTCAAGGGAGAGCGATGCTGCCTCGCTGGAAAAGGCGTCATGAGGACTATAGTCGTAAATAGTGTACGGCGGTGCAAAATCTGCCGCTTTAGCTGCATAATGCAGGCCGGGCCATCTGCTGGCTTTTACTGCCCCCTTGATGTGAGCAATAAAACGACATTATTTCGGTGCCTCAAGATAGATTTGTTATTGCTATTTCATCGATAGATAAATAAAGGTGCAATATGACTGAATTGTTGCTGGGTCCGGCCGATATAACATAGTTACGGGTAACCGCTCCAGAGTGATGTCGGTATTGATTACGTTGGCGATCGGGGCGCTGGGGTTACCTCACGACAGGATAACGATAAAACCTATTTAGCCGATGCGCGGTCGGTCTTTTATTTGAGGGAAAGTCATGTTGGCGGCAGTACGCAGTTATTTTCAGCGAGTGACAATTGGGGGGCGGATCGTCATCTGCTTTGGCGTGGTACTGGTACTGGTGCTGTTGCTGGCATCGGTCAGCGTGTGGCAGGTTGGCAAGATTAAAAGCTCGCTGGAGCAGATTAACGATGTGAATAACGTGAAGCAACAGCTGGCGGTGGATCTGCGCGGCAGCGTGCACGATCGCGCTATTGCGCTGCGCGACGTCGTGCTGGTGGAGCCGGATGCTCTGGCGCCTATCGTGCGGGATATTGCCCGGCTGGGGGGGGATTATCAGCGGGCCTGGCAGCGCTTGGGGCAGCTGCGCAGCGGCAGTGCCGGATTTAGCGCAGAAGAGCAGCGGGTCTATAGCGAACTGGCGGCGACGGAGTCTCAGACCTTGCCGCTGATCGCACAGGTGATCGCCCTGCGCGAGGCGGGGCAGCTTGAGCAGGCGTCTCAGCTGCTGCTGCAGCAGGCTGGCCCCCGTTTTGTGACCTGGCTGAAGCAGATCAATGCTTTTATTACCATAGAGGATGGCTATAGCAATGCGCAGACCCAGGTTGCGCGCGGGGTTTCCGAACACTTTCGCTTTCTGATGCTGGTACTGGCCGCGATCGCCGTCGCCACGGTGGTGTTGATCGCCATGTCGATACGGAGCACCATCAGCGGTACGCTGGGCGCCGAACCGGTCGCGCTGCGCCGTCTGATCAATGCCATTGCCGCTGGCGATCTGCAATATCGACTGGCCATAGCGTCGGTGCCGGAGGGGAGTATTCTGGCCGCGACCCAGGAGATGCAGCGGGCACTGACTAGCCTGCTGGGGCAGGTGAAAACGTCGGTACAGCAGGTTTCCGGTGTTAGCCAAGGCTTGACCGGTGGCAGCGGTGATCTGGCTTCTCGCAGCGACAGTCAGTCTTCGTCTATTCAACAGACGGCGGCGGCGATCGCGCAGTTTGCGGCGGCGGTAAAGCGTAACTCCGAGAACGCCGGCCAGGCGGACAGGCTCGTGGCCGATGCCGGGGAGCAGGTGGCCGAGGGAAGCCGGGTGATCCATGCCGTGGTAGCGGATATGGAGCACATCATCAAGGATTCTGCGGAGATCTCCGATATTACCCGAATTATCGAGTCCATCGCATTTCAGACTAATATCTTGGCGCTGAATGCGGCGGTTGAAGCGGCGCGGGCCGGCAGTCAGGGGCGCGGTTTTGCAGTGGTAGCTGCAGAAGTTCGCTCTCTGGCCCAGCGTTCGTCGGTCGCCGCCCGCGACATCGGCCAGCTGTTGGCTCGCTCGGTACAGCGGGTACGCAGTAACGCCCAGTCTGTTGATAGCGCCGATCGCTGTATGACCCAAATCGATGCGGCGATGCAGCAGGTGAAATGCGCGGTGAACCTGATCAGCGCAGACTCCGCCGAGCAGGCCGGAACGGTGGATGGCGTCGTCAGTGCGGTGGCCTTTATGGACAGCGGTATTCGTCAGAACGCGGCCCTTTCAGAGCAGTTGGCGGGCGATGCCCGTGCGCTGGAGGAACACGCCCGGTCACTGCATGGTACCATCGCCCAGTTCCGTATCTAAGCCCTGA
The DNA here is from genome assembly GCF_000264785.1 of Edwardsiella ictaluri ATCC 33202. Taxonomy (GTDB): domain Bacteria; phylum Pseudomonadota; class Gammaproteobacteria; order Enterobacterales; family Enterobacteriaceae; genus Edwardsiella; species Edwardsiella ictaluri. The sequence goes on from NZ_AFJI01000075.1 coordinate 64,052, forward strand.
GCATCCGTTAGGGCGCCATTTCACCGCCCCGCGTTGCGGGCGGCGAAATGGTTTTATTTCACGTCATCATTTCCTTTTTTATCTATTACTTTGGTTAACGTTATTCTTTTCATCGTTATTTTAATAGTCATATAAATAACCGATGTGAATAATTTGTCTGTTTACCTATTCTGGCGATCACTTAAGCAGACAGACCAGCTACAACTGATCGGTTTTATGACCAACGCTGTAGCCTGCTTGGTGGAAATTACGCCGACGATTGGGTATGTAGTGATTCAGCCTGTGGCGATGATTGGTGTTATTGTCCCACGGGTTTGCTATGCCCGCGTCATGTTATTCAGGCGCTATCTTAACGATGTGCTTGATGTATTTAGTGTGCAGGGTATAGGGGCTTACCGGTACTATTCTGGCCGGGGGGGACTATGCGGTAGCACGCGAAAGGGCTTTTGACCGGAAATAGCATTCAGCGGGTGAAGCCGGTAACAGCGGTACGGTTCGTCAGTGTATGGTCATTTGTGGTGGCGTTGTTGGCCCTGTGGATTGTGAATAACCTCACTTTGGGGAGAATAATTCAGCGTAACGTAAAGAGTGGCACCTTGGAGGTCATCGTTGATGGGAGAGAATATGTTTACACTACGAAGCGCTAATCTGTCCGACAGGA
>NZ_AFJI01000076.1 GCF_000264785.1 Edwardsiella ictaluri ATCC 33202
CCCTCCAACCGGTGGATTTTCTCATCCACGCGCTGCAGCAGGTACTCATCATTGTTCATGGCATAGACCCGCTCCAGCGCCAGCTCATCGGCCAAGGTTTTCTCTTGTGGCGTTAACTGTTTTGTATTCATCACGTTAATTACCCTGAATTTGGATCTGTGAGGATGACATAAGGGCCGGGGCTTTTCAATTCATTCGCCGCCGCGGCCATCGGTGTTGCAGGCTAGCTGCGCTGACGCTGTGCCGGTTCGCGCAGCCACAGGATAAAGTGCAGCAGCGCCATAAAACCGTGGCCGGCCAGATAGACTTCGATCAGCCCCGTCAGGGTCTTATGGATGGATTTGGCATCGCCGGTCCATGCAGAGCCGCTGCGCCACAGGACAAACCACACCAGCCCAGAGAGCACCACCAGCAGCAGGGCGCCGAGTCCCAGCCCTTGAACGCAGGTGGCAATGCCTTGTGGAGCGGTGCCCGGCAGGCGCATTTTAAATATATCCCCGATGTCGGTTTTCAGCTGGCTGACGTCGCCGAACAGGTAGGGGAAAAAGTAACGCAGTCCGCGCGTAGAGAGGCTGTACAGGGTCAGTACCAGCGTCAGCAGCACCATCAGCAGACCGATACCAATATGCATCCAGGTAAAAATATCGTAGCTCAGCCCGGGCCGAATCTGCTGTTGTTGATTGAATCCCATCCCATTGCTGGTGAGAATTTGTACGATAACAAGCAGCATAATAATAAAGTGCAGCACGCGCAGAAAGGGTTTCTGGTAAGTGCCGAGATAACGCCAGAACAGTGGGAATAAGGTGGAGAGACGAGACATCATGGTTACCTTCTGTTTTATATTTTTATCCGGGTATTACGCTGGCGTGCCGTCGCGGTGCCAAGGTGTTATTTCATGGAGCGCCGCGTGTTACCTGCCGGAGTGTGCAGGGGAGAAATACCGACGTGCCGGGGGAGTCGCTATCTGCACCCGCGCATACAGACCAGGAGCCGTAATACCGGGCCGTGTGCCGTAGCTGTGCATGCGCGTCGTCGCGCGATGCCATCCGTTACGGGGCCGCCTAATCATACCGGCCTTTCTACTATAGTCAGCATGAATAATGTTAACCAGCGGATTTATTCACTCCTCTGTTACATAGTGTTTTTGACCGATTAAACTACGGTTTTATTCATGGTTAACGCTCGAACAGTGCGTATTTCCCGAACCCTTTCTCCGCACTTTTCGCTATATATGCAGGCTACGGACAGGATATTGGTTCTACCGAACGCGGTGGCTTTTAATAAAAATGGCGATAGGAATAATAACCATTTTTATTTTTTGCGCTGGTCGCCTCGGTGGAGGGACTTTTTACCGCCCGGGCGGAATAATCGGACGGTGGGATTTACACTGAATCAAATAGGCCAGCATGGCCAAATCTTGTCGAAATTATGCCTTGGAGGCAAAAATGCGCTGGTGCGAGCTGAGCCGTTGGTTATTCCCCGTATCGCTTACGCTGTTATTTCCCCTGCCGCTGAAGGCGGCGGAGGCAGCGCACCCTGTACGCCATCTGGAGAGGGTGGTGATCGTCAGCCGCCACGGCGTACGGGCGCCGACCAAAATGCCGGCGCTGATCCGTGAGGTCACCCCGGATGGGTGGCCGGTATGGCCGGTGCCACTGGGTGATCTTACGCCGCGCGGAGCGTCCCTGGTGACCCTGCTCGGCGCCTATTATCGGCAGCAGTTGAGCCGTGAGGGGCTGCTGCCCGCACAGGGGTGTCCCCCGGCAGGGTGGGTCTATGCCTGGACCGATGTGGATCAGCGTACGCGTAAAACCGGCGCGGCTTTTCTGCAGGGATTGGCACCGGGCTGTGCTGTCGCCATCCATCACCGGCCTGATGTGTCTCAGCGCGATCCCCTGTTTCATCCGGTCAAGGCGGGCCTCTGTCGACTGGATAAGGCCCGCACGCGCCGGGCGATTGAAGCGCAGGCCGGTATGCCGCTGGCCGCGCTCAATCACCGTTATGGCACCGCGCTGGCGCAGATGGCGCGGGTGCTGCATTTCGCGTCGTCGCCCTATTGCCAGCGGCGCAGCGGCGATGGGGTGTGTACCCTCGCCCGGACCATGCCAACCCGGCTGCACATGGACGCTCACGGCGCCATCGCGCTGCGCGGCGCTCTGGGCCTCTCTGCGACGCTGGCGGAGATGTTTCTGTTGCAGCAGGCGCAGGGAATGGCGCAGCCGGCCTGGGGGCGTATCGCCACCCCGGCGCAGTGGCGGTCGTTGCTCCAGCTGCATAACCTTCAGTTTGATCTGCTGTCGCGTACCGACTATATCGCCCGTCATCGCGGGACGCCGCTGATGTATACCGTGCTGCAGGCGCTGCACGGGCAGACGCCGCGCCTGCCGGGATTAACGGCGCAGAACCGCCTGCTGCTGCTGGTCGGCCATGATACCAATCTGGCCAATCTGTCCGGCCTGCTGCAAACGCCGTGGAGCCTGCCCGGACAGCCGGATAATACGCCGCCCGGCGGCGAACTGCGTTTTGAGCGTTGGCGCGACAGCACGGGTCGCGCCTGGGTGCGGGTGAGCGTGGTCTACCAGTCGCTGGCGCAGCTGCGCCGGCAGAGCCGCCTGACGCTGCCGCTGCCGCCGCATCAGATGACCCTGGCGTTGCCGGGATGCCGGGGGGAGATGGCGGATGGCCTCTGTCCACTGGATGCCTTCAGCCAGTGGCTCTCCTCCCGCCTGATCCCGGCGTGTCTGCCGGTGCCCGACGGCGCGACAAACGCAATGGAGTAAGCCCGGCCCGCCGTCCGGCAGCGGCGGCGCCCTCCCGCGGTGGTTTGGCGCCCCCCTTTCCGCAGTACCCGGTGCACCGCCTGCCGTGCCGCTTTTTCCACCGATTGCATCGGGCTTTTTTGCCTAATGCAGGCCGACAGGGTAGGCTGTCGCTCCTTCTGATTTTTTAACGTAAATCATGTGGATACACGGGCTCAGAGAGGCCTGGGGCACGGCGTGTCGCGCAGCGGGATAATCCCGGGGCGGGGCATGACAAACAGACAGAAAATAGGTTATTGAAGAATGAATTTACAGGGTAAGGGCGCAGAGGCGCAGGCAGACCGGCAGCGGCGTGCGCTGGATGCCCATGAGGCGGGTTACCAGAAGGGGATGGGAAAGCGGCAGATCCAGATGATCGCCATCGGTGGTGCCATCGGCACCGGACTGTTTCTGGGCACCGGTGGGCGCCTACAGGCGGCGGGGCCTTCACTGGCGCTGGTGTATCTGATCTGCGGGCTGTTTTCGTTTTTTATTCTGCGCGCACTGGGTGAGCTGGTACTGCATCGCCCGGCCAGCGGCAGCTTTGTCTCCTATGCGCGGGAGTTTTTGGGGGAGAAGGCGGCCTACGTGGCCGGATGGATGTATTTTCTCAACTGGGCGATGACCGGCATCGTCGATATCACCGCGGTAGCGCTGTATATGCACTATTGGGGCGCCTTTGCCGGGGTGCCTCAGTGGCTTTTTGCCCTGATGGCGCTGACGCTGGTCGCGACCATGAATATGATCGGCGTGAAGTGGTTTGCCGAGATGGAGTTCTGGTTTGCCCTGATTAAGGTGGTGGCTATCGTTCTGTTTCTGCTGGTCGGTACCCTGTATCTGGGCAGCGGTCGCCCGCTGGCGGGGAGTCCGACCGGGCTGCATCTGATCACCGATAACGGTGGTCTGTTTCCACACGGCGTGCTGCCGGCGCTGGTCTTGATCCAGGGGGTGGTCTTTGCCTTCGCCTCGATCGAGCTGGTCGGTACCGCCGCCGGTGAGTGCCGCGATCCGCAGCGCCTGGTACCCCGGGCGATCAACAGCGTTATCTGGCGTATCGGCCTGTTTTACGTCGGCTCGGTCCTGCTGCTGGTCTGCCTGCTGCCGTGGAATGTCTATCAGGCCGGTCAGAGCCCGTTTGTCACCTTCTTCTCCCGGCTGGGCGTGCCTTACGTCGGCAGCCTGATGAACCTGGTCGTGCTGACGGCGGCGCTTTCCAGCCTGAACTCCGGGCTGTACTGCACCGGTCGGATCCTGCGCTCGCTGGCGATGGGCGGTTCGGCGCCGCGCTTTATGGCCCGGATGAGCGCCCAGGCGGTGCCGTACGCCGGGATCCTGGCCACCGTCGCCCTGTATATGGTGGGCGTGGTGCTTAATTATCTGCTGCCGAGCCGGGTATTCGAGATCGTGCTCAACGTAGCCTCGCTGGGGATCATCGCCTCCTGGGCATTTATCATCGTCTGTCAGATGAAGCTGCGCCAGGCGATCCGCGCCGGGCGAGCCAAACCGGTGGCCTTCCGGATGCCCGGCGCCCCCGTTACCGGTTGGCTGACGCTGGCATTTCTGCTGGGGGTCGTGGTGCTGATGGCCTGTGACTATCCGAACGGGACCTGGACGGTCGCCACGCTGCCGCTGTTGGTGCTGTTGCTGGCACTGGGCTGGCGCGGGCTGCACCGCTGCGAACAGCAGGGTGACGTGTCGGCTCTGCCCGCCGACTGCGAGGCCGGGCAATGAATACTGGCTGCGTGCCCGGCTCATATTTGCTAACACAATGGCGGGCGGGTGAGACGCATCCCACCACGGCCTCAGTTACACTGAGCTACCGGTGGCGATGCGTCGATCGCCGCGCTGACTGCCATTAAGGAGCATCATGATGCTACAGCTTGATCCGGCCACGACGGCCCTGGTACTGATCGATTTACAGCAGGGGATCCTGCCCGTCGCTGTTGCGCCCTATACCGGCAGCGCAGTGGTTGCCCGTGCGGCCACGCTGGCGGCGGCGTTCCGCGCCCGGGCGATGCCGGTGATCCTGGTTCGCGTGGGATGGAGCGCCTCTGGCGCCGATGCCCTGCGTCAGCCGGTCGATGCGCCGGCGTCGGGGGGGACGCTGGCGGATAACTGGTGGGATTATCCGCCGGCGCTGACGCCACAGGCGCAGGATATTCAGATCGTTAAGCATCAGTGGGGGGCCTTTTACGGCACCGATCTGGATCTGCAGCTGCGCCGTCGCGGTATTGATACGCTGGTGCTCGGGGGGATCTCGACCAATATCGGGGTCGAATCGACGGCGCGCAGCGCCTGGGAGCATGGCTATGGGCTATGGATTGCAGAGGATCTCTGCGCGGCGGCGGATGAGGTCCAACACCGTCACAGCTTCCGCTACATTTTCCCGCGCATCGCCCGGGTGTCACACAGCGCGGCGCTGTTGGCCGCGCTGGGAAAGGAGGGATAAAACCCGTAGGTTACGGGCTGCGCCGGGAGCGCGCGCAGCGCGGACGGACGTTTACTGATGGCGCTGGGCCGCGGAGTCCTGGACGAGAAACGGATCGTTCTCCAGCTTATCATAGGGAACCTGCTTCAGGGCGAAGTTCTGCACCATCACCTTCGACGGAATGGCTTTTTGGCCAGAGATAAAGCGGTAACGATCGACGATCTCCCCACTCTTGATCCCGGTCCAGTCAGAGAACAGATGCAGGAAATCATGGGCTGAACGGCGCGCCCTGATCACGGTACGGCGTTCGTCACCGCTGGAGAGGATCATCAGCGGTACCTGATAGTTCTGACGGTAGCGGTCGTGATGCGCCAGAAACTCACTGCGTGAACCCTTTTCATGGAAGGCCAGACCGTGATCGGAGAAGTAGATCATGGAGAAGTTTTGCCCGCTCTTGCTCAATTGGCCGTACAGCTCACTCAGAAACCGGTCCGTCTGGGTGATGCTGTACAGATAGCAGGAGGTCTCCTTCGTATGGACGAAGGTCGTAAAGTGGTTATTGGTGCGATCGCAGGCCTGGGGATGGGAGCCAATCAGATGGTAGACGATCAGCTTCGGCCCCTTTGCGGGGGCGTCCAGCGCCTGCTGGGTAAAGTTCAGCAGATCCAGATCGGAGGTGGATTTTCCGTCCTCAAAGTCGCCCTGCTTGAGGAAGTGAACCTCATCGGCCCGCTTGGCGATGCTGGCGACGATGGTGTCATATTTGCCCAGCTGCCCCTGATTGGAGAACCAGAAGGTCCGGAAACCGGCTTTCTGCGCCAGCGTAATGATACTGTTTTGATATTCGGCCTGTCCGTTGCGCACCAGGTTCAGCGTCTGGCCCAGGGATTTCTGGGTCGAGGGCGCCGCGGAGATATAGTCGTTGAAGAAGATACCGTTGACCTGGCTGGCGAAGGGGGTGGTGGGCCACTTGCCACCGAAGGCGCCGAGCGCATCGCGGCGTGCGCTTTCGCCAATCACCAGCACATAGATCTGATGCCTGGGCTTGACCGAGGTGACGTGCCAGCTGTCGGCGACAGAGGAGAGCGTCTGCATACGGGCCATCTCGCGATCGACCTCCAGCGTGCCGTTGGCGGTATCCTTAATAAAGCGTGCGACCGGATAGCCGGTGTCGCTCAGACGGAACTCGCCACCGGCGCTCAGGTTGGTGACCGGTGTCAGCAACAGGCCGCACAGGGCGAGCAGCAGGTAGAGCGTCTTGGGCAACCCCCAGGATTTTTCACGCGGTATCCCCCGCCACGCCAGGACGCCGCCGAGCAGCAGGATAAACAGGGCGATCAGGTAGTCCCAGAAGGGGAAGATCTGCGCCATCTCGCCGGCTTCTTCCGGGTTGGTGGAGTAGAGCGCCAGCACCGAGTTGAAGTTGGGTGGGCCAAAGACCCGGCCAAACGGGTAGTAGAATCCGGCGACCAGGGTACAGATCAGCAGCAGAACCCGCTGCGTTCGTGGCAGGTAGTGCGCCAGCAGCAGGAAAATAGCAGCCAGTCCCAGCGCATAGATCAAGCTGAAATGATAGCCCAGCCCCCGGTTAATCAGGGTGGAGAGGATAACGTAAAGCAGCGGGTATGGCGTCAACAATTCGCCGCAGCCCTCTTTTGCGCGTAACAGTAATTCTTTTGGCTTCATGGTTTTTTTCTGAACAAGATGCGCTGGTGATCCCGGTTTACCGTGATGAATCCCTCCACGCTCTGGCGAGAGGGCAGGGTGTACGACAGAGCTGCCGCTGGAAGGGGGATCCGGGGTATCGGATTCGGTCCGGACTGGCAGCCTGAAGATAATCTGAGCTGGAGCGAATAGCAACAGATATCCGGCATACAATATATGATAAACAAAACAAATATATTAGGCTGAGTCCGATAAACATGTGCGCCCTTGCCATCGGGGACAGGCGCATATGTCGACAGGGGCGTCAGGCCCCTCATCTCCTACAGGTGGGCGCCAGCCGAGCGCCGTGCAGAAACGGCAACAGGCGCCATTTTTCCTGTCATATGTTAATTATAAGATAAAGAAATCTTATGTGCCAGGCCGTTGCGCGCCGGTCGAATTGCGGTTGAGGGTAATCGCCTGATCGGTCAGCGCATCGGGCACAATATTCATATGGCGCAGTATATCGCCCATGATCTGGCCAAAAATAGGCCCGGCTACCGAGCCGCCAAAGTGCTTACCGGCGGTCGGGTGGTTCACCATCACCACCAGGGCGACGCGCGGATTGCTCGCCGGTGCCACGCCGGCGGTATAGTTAATGTAGCCGCCGTCGTATTTCCCGTCGCTGCCCATCTTTTCTGCGGTACCGGTCTTGATCGCCAGACGATAGCCGGGAACCGCCGCCGCCACGCCGCTGCCGCCCGGCAGGGCATCGCTCTCCATCATATGTACCACGGTGCGGACGATGTTGGCGTCGATCACCTGGGTACCGATCACCGGCGGTGTGACTTTGGTGATCGAGAGTGGGCGGAACAGGCCAAAGGAGCCGATGGTGGCATACTCCCGCGCCATTTGCAGGGGGGTGATACGCAGGCCATAGCCAAAGGAGAACGTCGCGCGTTCAATGTCAGACCAACGCTGGCGGTGCAGCGGGAAATAGCCGCCGCTCTCGCCGCTGATGCCCAGTGCGGTGGAGACCCCGAGCCCAAAGTTATGGTAGAGGTTGACCAGCACATCGGCGGGCATGGCCAGCGCGATATGGGATACCCCGATATCGCTGGATTTTTGCAGAATACCGGTGATGGTTAGGCGTGACCAGTGGCCGACGTCGCGGATCAGGTGGCCGTTAACCGGATACGGCATGGTATCGATGACGGAGTCCGGGCGGATCAGGTGGCGCTGCAGACCGGCCATCACCACCAGCGGCTTCACCGTCGATCCCGGCTCAAAACTGTCGGAGATAGCGACGTTACGCATATCCTGCTGGGCTACCCCCTGGTAGTTGTTGGGGTTAAAGGAGGGATAGCTGGCCATGCCGAGGATCTCGCCGGTATTCACATCCACCAGCACGGCGGCGCCGGAGTCGGCCTGATTGCGCAACACCCCGTCGCGCAGGTGGGAGTAGAGCGCGTACTGCATATAGCGATCGATGCTCAGGGGAAGTGTTGGCGCCTGCCGGGCCGGATCGTCCTCCATCAGGCCGACCACGTGGCCATAGCGATCCTTACGGTAAAGGCGGTAGCCCGGCTTGCCCTGCAGCAGACTGTTAAAGCCGTGCTCGATCCCGTTCAGCCCCTGTTGATCGAGCCCCACGATGCCGATCAGCGGCGCCGCCGCCTCCCCCATCGGGTAGTAGCGGCTGGAATCGTCCGGGGTGGTGACGCCGGGGATATGCAGCTTGGTGATATAGTCTGCGATCCCGGCCTCGATCTGGCGGTCCAGATAGATAAAGCGTCGCTGGCTGTTTTGCAAGATCTTGTCACGGACGCTCTCCAGCGGCTGCGACAGCGCGTTGGCCAGATAGCGCCACTGTGCACTGCTGAGCTGGGGATCGTGCTCCAGTACCCGCACCGGGTCGGCGATCACATCGTTAGAGGCGACGCTGACCGCCAGAGGGTGTCCGTTACGATCGGTAATGGTGCCGCGCAGCGGGTGGGTGACCAGCTCGCGCAGCGAGCGCTGATCGGCCTCTTTTTCCAGCTGGGGCTGCTTCATGAGCTGCAAATAGCCAACGCGCAACAGCAGTAATAACAGAAAAACGCCAATGCCGATGTAAATCAGCACAAAACGGCCTGTAAAATAGTTGACCTTTCCTGTTTGAGTGCTTTTTTTACGCATAAAGTAGTCTACAACGAAGAATAATAAAATGATGACGATTGATAACACTATAAATTAGCTGATGGAATGGATTTGGGTGGTGAAACATTTATACGTAATAAAGCCAAAGTTGAAATAAATAGCCGTAAAAAACAACACCGGAGTTTCTCCACAGGCAGTGCTCTGATATTGACACCGTCATACGGCCGCTGCCGCCGCGCGGCGAAATAGCCCGGTGAACTCCGGGTTTGTCTTAAGGATCAGGCGCAGTATAAACCCGGAGTTTACCATGACATGGTCATCCAGCAGGATGACGCGGATCATGGGAATGCCGCCTTGGCCAAGGAGGGGGTGCCTATGAGACCTGTGGCGAAAATCACTGCGATCAGTTGAGCGTATTTATTGCGTCATGGTAACAAAATTGTTATTAACCTGGCGCCGTCGTCACTGCGGCGGGAGTATCAACCGGGTAATTCACCGGGGAGAGGCGCTACACCACGCCGGTTTATGCGGAATAACTGCGCACCTCACGGGATATATTGACTTCGAAAAATCCGCGTACGATGAATCCAGCCTAAAAATTAACATAGCAGGAAAATCATCGCAGAGATAACTGAAAATATTTATCAAGTTGTTCGAATTCCCCAAATAGCAATCGGCACCTTGAATGGAGGATAATTATCCGCGCCGGATTGTCATCATCGCGATACGGTGATAGCCAGAGAGAGGGCCAACGCGTGGGAAGGAGTGCCAGGCAATGACAGCAGTACAGGATCGTTTCGCTCACCAGTCTCCGCTTTCGGATACAGATCGCCGGGTGACGCTGGTGATGGACTGCGATCGTTTTTTTTATCACAGTCTGGCGCAGCATATTATTTCTGACGATCGGATATTACATGAAACGCGCTATGCCCACCTGGCGGAGGCAATCGCCACACGGCAGGTCGACCAGGTGATCGCCGAGCTGTATACCCATGATGATACGCCCATCGATGCGCTGCTGGCGCTGATGCGCGTTCGCGCCTATCGTCCGTCGCTGCGGATTACGGTGATGACGGATATTACCCATCCGGCGGTGCTGGCGGCCGTTCACAGCCTGGGGCAGGTGAGCCTGATCTCCAAGCGGGAGCCACTGCCCCGTCTCGCCGAGGCCTACCGGCGTGCGCAGCGTCAGGCGCATCTCAGCCCGCGGATGATACGCAAGATGCAGGCACAGCCTGAGGTGGCCGGCATGTCGTTTCACGAGTGGAAGGTGGTGGCCATCCGCAGCCGCGGCGGCGATAACTATCAGGTCGCCAGCTACCTTGGGATCCATCATAAAAGCGTTAACTATCGCCAGCGCTGCATCATGCAGAAACTGGCATTCGCCAGTAAGCCGGAGTTTTTGCGGTTTCTCAGCGCAATGAGCGATAACCCGGTGCATGCTCCCTGCTTACCGCGGCACCGGCAGCACGCCGGTATGGGGCGGACGCCGCTGAGCTCTCTGCGTTAACGCGCTTTCTACCGTATACAATGCGCGGTGCAGGCAATGTGGCGTCTATCACAACGTCCCCCGTACCGACGGACTCAGTCGCTCGGAGTCAGAATACGGCGGGCCACCGTCTCATCAATATGCTGCCGCTCCCCCAGCGACAGCAGTTGAAAACGGCGCAGGTTATCGATAATGGCGACCACAGGCGCTGAGCCAGTTCGGCATCCCCATATCGCTGAAGCAGCGCTCGGTGTGCCCGATGGCCGAGGCGATCTGCGCCACATCTCCCAGGGATCGCCCGGACAGTACGCCGCGGCGGCGATAAACTTGCTGCCGTCGATCGCCGAGCCGCCACGATGGCCAGCAGAAAATCGATGCGCTGTTCGCGCACCTTCTATACCGTCTTCAGCAGCGTCTCCTGCAGGGGGGCCTCGATGCCACCAAACTCAGCGACGATGCGTGGCCCCAGTACGCGACGAACTCCATCCAGGTAGCCACACTGGTGGGCGTTATTGCCGCCGTAGGTGAGCAGAATGCGCGCTCCGACGGGAATAGATTGCGGAATATCGGCGATGCGCCCGCCGCCAAACAGAATGTGGGTGGGATTATAGTAATCAAAGTTGAATATCTGCGGGGCTCCCCAGTCGTGGCGGGGGAATACGCTTTCCCCGGTGGGATCGGTCGTATCCGTTGGTGTGTGGTTAACATCGGCATAGCGCGTCGGGGTAGGCCACAGCCTGACATGCTCCTCCTGAGCCTACTGGTACTAAAAGCAGCCATGTGCACTTTTGGTCATAAAAACCATTAGCCTTATGTGTAATTTCAGTACGTAGTGTAATTTATTATATTTAATGATGAATATTTCGAATAAACCCGTTGAATAGTTATATCGATATTACTGAATAAAAGAGAAATAGAGGATTGGCGATGGAATGGAGATCTCCGCATTAATTGATATATATCAGAGTGTAGCTCAGGAAATATTCTATGAAACGACTCCGTCCATCAAGGCTATCTATTTTTATTCTATGGTTTTGCTCAGCGTTTAGTTTTTCATGTGATTGTTTAAATTTATTCAGTGTTTAAACCTATGGATATACATTAACACAACATTAAAATCCAAAACTGTAAAAAATAGTTTATTTTTCCTACAATTATTTTTCTTGCTATTCAAAAAGTTAAACGTATAGCCAGCGCAGATTTCTCATTAGGTTAAAATATGAACTAATTCGGCAAATGTCATACTTTTCCCGCCACTTTTTGTGATTTGGATCACGTTTTTCTCAAATTTGACACCTTGCCTCGTTGTACATTTCGGCCATTCAGGGGTAGAGTTGCGCTGCTTTAAGAATCGTCTTAATGCCGTCTGTTATTCACCCCTAGGGTGCCTAACCTCCATTTGTATATCAAAAGTACAACGTCGGGTCATATAACACGCAGCAAACATGACCGTTATGCTTCATTTCACATTAGTTGAGCGGTTATCAGGTACCTCATTCTCCTGCGCCTCGCGCAGTTATAGTAAAGGTACGTTTCATTGTGTTGGCCGATTGAGTCAAGCAGGGTGAGATAATGAGTACCTCGGAAATACTTAAACATATTTATGACATCAACTTGTCATATTTGTTATTAGCACAGCGATTAATTCATGACGACAAAGCCTCTGCCATGTTTCGGCTGGGGATTGACGCAGACATGGCGGAAACCTTGGTTCAGCTGACGCTGCCACAGATGGTAAAACTGGCTGAAACCAATCAGTTGGTGTGCCAGTTTCGCTTTGAAGATCATCAGACCATCCAACGCTTGACCCAAGAGTCACGTGTGGACGATCTGCAACAGATTCATACCGGAATTCTTTTGTCCAGCCACCTGCTTCAGCAGCTGTCGGCAGATGGAAATGATTCGGGGAAACGGGGCTGAAATGAGCGAAAAAAGCATCATTCAGGAAGCACGCGACATACAGCTGGCGATGGAACTTATCTCTCTGGGGGCGCGTCTGCAGATGTTGGAGAGCGAAACCCAGCTGAGCCGGGGACGCCTGATCAAGCTGTACAAGGAGCTGCGCGGCAGTCCGCCGCCGAAGGGGATGCTGCCATTCTCCACCGACTGGTTTATGACATGGGAGCAGAATATCCACTCTTCCATGTTCTATAATATTTATGCGTTTATGCTGACCAGCGGCGCCTGCCACGGGGTAGAGGCGGTGATCCGCGCCTACAAACTCTACCTGGAGCAGTGTCCGCCGGCGGACGGCGAATTGCCGGTGTTGGCGCTGACACGTGCCTGGACGCTGGTGCGCTTCGTCGAGAGCGGCATGTTGGAATCGGCCCACTGCAACAGCTGTGACGGTAGCTTTATTACCCATGCTCATCAGCCGCTGCACAGTTTTGTCTGTAGTTTGTGCCAACCGCCGTCGCGGGCGATAAAAAGACGTAAACTTTCTGAGAATCCTGCCGATATCTTTCCACACTTGCTCGGTGAGCAAGAGAAACGTGTGGTGTAACTGATTGAGGCAATCAGCCCAGTAGCGTGCGGTACAGCGTCAATGCTACCGTGCGCTGTCTTCGGGCACATTCTGTCATCGACCTTCTTCTTTCCGGCCCTGGGCCGGCAGATTACATCCGACTGTTCACTCCGATCATGTAAGGAATTCACGTGCTGATTCTACTGGGATATGCCGTTGTGCTAATCGCGGTTTTTGGCGGTTACACGCTTGTTGGGGGCCATCTGGGAGCGTTGTATCAGCCATCTGAGTTATTGATTATTGGGGGAGCGGGCATCGGCGCTTTCATCGTAGGCAATAATGGCAAGGCGATTAAGTCGACGCTGCGAACCCTGCCCAGGCTTGCCCGCGGCTCTAAGTACAACAAGGCGTTGTATATGGATGTGATGGGGCTGATGTATCAGCTTCTGGCCAAATCGCGTCAGCAGGGCATGCTGACCCTGGAGCGTGATATCGAAGATCCTAAAGAGAGCGAAATTTTTTCTAATTATCCCCGTCTGATTGCCGATAACACACTCATTGAGTTTATTACCGACTATATGCGACTGATCATCAGCGGCAACATGAATGCCTTTGAGATCGAATCCCTGATGGACGAAGAGATCGAGACCTTCGAACAGGAGGCCGAGGTGCCGGCCGGCAGCCTGGCGGCGGTCGGTGACTCTCTGCCGGCGTTCGGTATCGTAGCGGCGGTGATGGGGGTTGTACATGCCCTGGCTTCGGCCGATCGCCCCGCGGCAGAGCTGGGGGCGCTGATCGCCCATGCCATGGTCGGGACGTTTCTGGGTATCCTGCTGGCCTATGGATTTATCTCCCCTCTGGCTTCGCTGATGCGTCAGAAGAGCGCCGAAACCGCCAAAATGATGCACTGCATTAAGACGACGCTGCTCTCCAGTCTGAACGGCTATGCCCCGCAGATTGCGGTGGAGTTTGGCCGTAAGACACTGTACTCCACCGAGCGACCGTCATTTCTTGAGCTGGAAGAGCATGTGCGTCAGGTGAAATACCCGGCGAAACAGGCGGCAACGGAACAGGCGGCAACGGAAGACGAAGTATGAAGGGCGGTAAACAACCGGTCATTCTGGTCAAAAAGAAACGCAGCAGTCACGCTCAGGCCAGCCATGGTGGTTCCTGGAAGATAGCCTATGCCGATTTTATGACCGCCATGATGGCGTTCTTCCTGGTGATGTGGCTGCTGGCGATCGCCAGCCCGCAGGAGCTGACCCGCATCGCCGAATATTTTCGTACCCCGTTGAAGGTTGCCCTGAGCGGGGGACAGCGATCCAGCGATAGCTTTAGCCCGATCCCCGGTGGTGGCGATGATGTGACGCGGAAAGAGGGCGAGGTGCGTAAGTTTGCCGCAGATCCCGATCCGAAGACGCGTACCGATCAGATGCGCCTGAAGCGCCTGCGCGAGCGTCTGGAGCAGCTGATCCTCAGCGATCCACGCCTGAAGCTGTTGCGCCCGCACCTGATGATCAACATGACGGATGAAGGGCTGCGTATTCAGATTGTCGACAGCCAGAAGCGGCCGATGTTCAAGAACGGCAGCGCCCAGGTTGAGCCCTATATGCGGTATATCCTGCGGGCGATTGCGCCGATTCTGAATGAACTGCCGAACAAGATAAGCCTGTCCGGGCATACGGACGATCTGCCGTATGCCAATGGTGAAAAGGGATACAGTAACTGGGAGTTGTCGGCAGACAGGGCCAATGCATCACGGCGTGAGCTGATGGCCGGTGGTCTGGACAGCAATAAGATCCTGCGCGTGGTGGGTATGGCAGATACCATGAATTTGCACAATATGGCTGGTAATGCCGCAGAAAACCGCCGAATCAGTATTCTGGTGCTGAATAAAGCCACCCAGGATCGGATTGAACGCGAGGATGCAGAGGGTGGCGACGCTATTGATATGAGTCAGCCGACGGTTCCGGAGCAGTGGCAGCGTATCGGGGCCGCCAGCGGCCAACCGGCGGTAACACCCTTGATTCCGACTCCGACGCCGATGGCGCCAATGAACGACCACGTCAAAATTCCGAGCGCGATAGATAAGAGGTGACCTGTGAGCATGGATATGAGTGCGTTTTATCAAACGTTCTTTGATGAAGCGGATGAACTGTTGGCTGATATGGAACAGCACCTGCTGGCGCTGGATCCCCAGGAGCCGGATAACGAACAACTGAACGCTATCTTTCGCGCTGCCCACTCTATCAAGGGGGGGGCGGCCACTTTCGGTTTTACCGTACTGCAGGAGACCACGCATCTGCTGGAAAACCTGCTCGACGGTGCCCGCCGTGGTGAAATGCGGCTGAGTACCGAAATCATCAACCTGTTTCTGGAAACCAAAGATATTATGCAGGATCAGCTCGATGCCTATAAGTCCGCGCAGGACCCCGATGCCGATAGCTTTGAGTATATCTGTCAGGCGCTGAGGCAGCTGGCGCAGGAAGCCAAAGGGGAGGCTCCTGTCGCGGCTCCGGCAAGCGTTGTGGCAGAGACGGTCAGCGCTCCCGCAGCCCCGGCTGCAGCCCCCGCCGCGGCCGCGGCCCCGGCAACCGGAGCCATGACGGTCTCCCTGACCGGGCTCAAGCCGGCCGAAATCCCGCTGATGCTGGAGGAGCTGGGGAATCTGGGTACCGTACAGCAGCATCAGGAGAGCGACAGTTCGCTGGAGGTGGTACTGGATACCACGGTCAGTGAGGATGATATTACGGCGGTGCTGTGCTTTGTGCTGGAGCCGGAGCAGATCCACTTTACCCATCCGACGGCGGAGGTAGCGCCGCAGGTCAGCCTGGAAGAGGCAGCCCTGTCATCTGATGCGGTGACCACCGAGACTTCCGTGGTGGAGCCTGCCCCGGTTTCTGCGGCCGCAGAGGCCACCGTGGCCCCGGCCGGAACCACACCGGCCCAAGCTGAAACCACACCAGCCGCTGCGACTCCTGCTGAGGCTGGCGCAGCATCTGCCGCGCCAGCCCCGCATATCCCGCGTCACAACCCCCGCGCGGCCAAAGGGGCAGAGAGCAGCACCAGCATTCGCGTCGCCGTGGAGAAGGTCGATCAGCTGATCAATCTGGTGGGCGAACTGGTGATCACCCAGTCGATGCTGGCGCAGCGTTCCAATATGCTGGATCCGGTCGATCACGGCGATCTGCTCAATAGCCTGGGCCAGCTTGAGCGCAACGCCCGGGATCTGCAGGAGTCGGTCATGTCGATCCGCATGATGCCGATGGAGTACGTCTTCAGCCGTTTCCCGCGTCTGGTGCGTGATCTGGCCAGCAAGCTCGACAAGCAGGTAGAGCTGACCCTGCTGGGCAGCTCCACCGAACTGGATAAGAGCCTGATCGAGCGCATTATCGATCCGCTGACTCACCTGGTGCGCAACAGTCTGGACCACGGCATCGAATCGCCGCAGGTACGCCAGGCGGCGGGTAAGAGCGCCGTCGGTAACCTGACTCTCTCTGCGGAACACCAGGGGGGCAATATCTATATTGAGGTCATCGACGATGGCGCCGGGCTGAATCACCAGAAGATCCTGGATAAAGCGCGTTCCCAGGGGATGGCGATACACGACAACATGACCGACGAAGAGATTGGCCTGCTGATCTTTGCGCCGGGTTTCTCCACCGCCGATAAAGTAACCGATGTTTCCGGACGCGGCGTCGGGATGGATGTGGTGAAGCGAAACATTCAGGCGATGGGCGGCCACGTTGAGATCGAATCGCGTGAAGGGAAAGGTACGACGATCCGTATCGTCCTGCCGCTGACCCTGGCGATTCTGGACGGTATGTCGGTCAAAGTCAGCGGCGAGGTTTTCATTCTGCCACTGAACGCCGTGATGGAGTCACTGCAGCCAAGCGACGATGATCTCTACCCGCTGGCCGGTGGTGAGCGGGTGTTGCAGGTGCGCGGCGAATATTTGCCGCTGGTGGAGCTGCATCGCGTCTTTGACGTCGCCGATGCCAAGACCGACGCCACTCAGGGGATTGTGGTGATCCTGCAAAGCGCCGGACGCCGCTATGCGCTGTTGGTCGATCAGCTGATCGGCCAGCATCAGGTGGTGGTGAAAAACCTGGAAACCAACTACCGCAAAGTGCCGGGTATTTCCGCGGCAACCATCCTCGGCGACGGCAGCGTGGCGCTGATCGTCGACGTGGCGGCGCTGCAGGGCATCAACCGGGAAAAACGGGTCTCCGGCACGGCCGCCTGACTCTTAACCATGCAACCGGCGCCGCCGTAGGCGGCGCTGATGACGATGAATAAATAAAGGTGAACTGACATGACTGGACTGGCTTCCGTAGACAAACTGGCGGGTGAAACCGTGGGCCAGGAGTTCCTGGTATTTACGCTGGGGGATGAAGAGTACGGTATCGATATCCTCAAGGTGCAGGAGATCCGCGGCTACGATCAGGTTACCCGTATTGCCAATACGCCCTCTTTTATTAAAGGGGTGACCAACCTGCGCGGTGTAATCGTTCCGATCATCGATCTGCGGGTGAAGTTTTCTCAGCAGGACGTCAGCTATAACGATAATACCGTGGTTATCGTACTGAACTTCAGCCAGCGTGTCGTCGGGATCGTGGTGGACGGCGTCTCTGATGTGCTCTCCCTGAGCGCGGATCAGATCCGCCCGGCGCCGGAATTTGCGGTGACGTTGTCGACCGAGTATCTGACCGGCCTCGGCGCACTCGGCGAGCGTATGCTGATCCTGGTGGATATCGAAAAGCTGCTCAGCAGCGAGGAGATGGCGCTGGTCGATAGCGTCAGCGCCTGATATCAGGCCCGCCGCGGCGGCGGCGGGCCACTGCCCAGTGCGATTTACGGGGCTCATGATTAGTAGAATATGCTGTTATAGTGGCCAAAAAAGATAATTTGACTGTCCTTCCCGCCATAAAGTTTTATCGCCGCGCGCCGATATTTCTGACATCTGATGCAGCAAAAATGAGACGCCCATGTTAAACCGCATAAAAGTAGTTACCAGTTTGCTACTGGTGTTGGGGTTATTTGGCATTTTGCAGATGACTTCCGGAGGAGTGTTCTTTGACGCCCTGAAAAGCGACAAAGAAAGTATGACCGTTTTACAAACCATTCGCCAACAGCAGGCCGCACTTAACGCCAGCTGGGTGGCATTGCTCCAGACGCGCAATACCTTAAACCGTGCCGGGATCCGCTATATGGCCGATCTGAACAAGACCGGCACCGGTTCGACGGTGACTGATTTGATGCAGCTTGCCCGAACGGAGCTGAAAACTGCGGAAGGTGAGTGGCAACGCTATCAGGGATTGCCGCGCGATCCGCGTCAGAGCGAGGAAGCCATGGAGGCCATGGAGCAAAACTATGGCACCCTGCATAATGCGCTGGGAGAGCTGATCCAGCTGCTTTCCGCCGGCCACATCAATGAATTCTTCGAACAGCCGACCCAAAGTTATCAGAATAGCTTTGAGAAGAGCTATACAACCTACCTCGCTCAGAATGATCGCCTTTATAAAGGTGCAATGTCAGATAATAATGACGCTTATCACTCAGCCCTGTGGACACTGTTTGGCGTTATGGTGGTGGTTATCGCAGCCATCGTGCTGGTGTGGATGGGGATCTACCGTGCGCTGAGTCGTCCGCTCAATAGCCTGATGGGCAATATCCGCCAGTTTGCCGTCGGCGATCTCTCCGGTCGCATTGAGGTGCGCGGCAGCAATGAAATGGGACAGCTGGCCGACAGCCTGCGCCATATGCAGAGCGAATTTATCCGCACCGTCAGCGACGTCCGTCAGGGCGCCAATGCCATCTACAGCGGCGCCAGCGAAATCTCTGCCGGAAATCACGATCTCTCCTCGCGTACCGAACAACAGGCGGCATCGCTGGAAGAAACGGCGGCCAGCATGGAACAGCTGACGGCGACCGTGAAACAGAACGCCGAAAACGCCCGCCAGGCCAGTCAGCTGGCGCTGAGCGCCTCTGAGACGGCCCAGCGCGGCGGCAAGGTCGTTGCCAACGTAGTGCAGACCATGCATGACATCGCCGGCAGCTCGCAGAAGATCGCTGACATTACCGGGGTCATCGACGGCATCGCCTTCCAGACCAATATTCTGGCGCTGAACGCGGCGGTAGAAGCGGCGCGCGCCGGTGAGCAGGGGCGTGGTTTTGCCGTGGTGGCGGGCGAGGTGCGTAACCTGGCTCAGCGCAGCGCCCAGGCAGCGAAAGAGATTAAAGGGCTGATTGAGGACTCCGTCAGCAAGGTCGATACCGGTTCGGTATTGGTCGAAAGCGCCGGCGATACCATGGGTGACATCGTTAACGCGGTCACCCGGGTCACCGACATCATGGGTGAGATTGCCTCGGCCTCTGACGAACAGAGCCGCGGTATCGAGCAGGTGGGCCAGGCCGTCTCCGAGATGGACAGGGTGACACAGCAGAACGCCGCACTGGTAGAAGAGTCCGCCTCTGCCGCCGCGTCGCTGGAGGATCAGGCCAGCCATCTGAATCAGGCTGTCGCGGTATTCCGCATTGAGCCTCAGGGCGAGGCGGAGCCGGTAGTCCGCACCGCGCCGCTCAGCAGCGCCGCTCCCGCGCCGGTGAAAGCCAAAGCGTCGGACAGCAGCGACGATAACTGGGAGACGTTCTGACCACCCGACGGCTTTCCGCCCCTGATGGCGGAGAGCTGACTGCCAGTGCCGGGCGCCGTGAGGCGCCATAGGCATATGGGAGCCAACATAAAAATGACAACCGAGCCGGTACCCTACACATCGCCGGCCAGCGAGGAAGCCTATCGTGTTTAACCGAATCCGTATATCGACCAGTCTATTTGTACTGGTGCTGGCATTTTGCTTTTTGCAGCTGTCATCCAACGGGGTCTCGTTTATGGCCATCCGGTCTGACAGTGATAACTATGCCCGGGTACAGTTATCCAACGCGCAGCGCGAGAGGCTGGGACAGACCTGGGTTGCCCTGTTGCAGGCGCGTAATACGCTGAACCGTGCCGGTACCCGTGTGGCGCTGCATATCCCCCAGGAGCAGATCGATGCGCTGATGTACCGGGTGCGCGCCATGCTGAAAAAGGCCGATGGCACCATGCAGCAGTATATGGTCTATTCAGACGGCAATGATGAAGAGCGCGCGCTGTCTCAGGATACGCAGCAGCATTATCGGGCGCTGCGCACGGCGCTGTTACAGCTGATCGACCTGGTGGAGAAGGGGGATCTGCAGGGGTTTATGGACCATCCGACCCAGCAGATCCAGGATCAGTTTGAGGCCAGTGTGGCGAAGCTGACACAGCACGTTGAGGGCGAACTGAAGGAGGGGGCCGAGATCAACCACCGCTCCTACCAACTCTCCATGGTGCTGAATCTGACGGCCGTGGTACTGCTGGTGCTGCTGGTGCTGATCGCCATCTGGTGGCTGCGCAATATGCTGTTGGCGCCGCTGACCTTAATGCGTACGCACTTTGAGCGCATCGCGCGCGGCGATCTGTCGGCGGAGATTAAGGTGGATGGACGTAATGAGATCAGCCAGCTGTATGCCAGTCTGCGCAGCATGCAGCAGGATCTGGCCGGAACGGTGCTGTCGGTACGTCAGGGAACGGACGCCATCTATACCGGACTGCAGGAGATCGGTGCCGGTAACAATGACCTCTCTTCGCGCACCGAGCAGCAGGCGGCCTCACTGGAAGAGACGGCCGCCAGTATGGAACAGCTGACCGCCACGGTGAAACAGAACGCCGACAACGCCCGTCAGGCGTCGCAGCTGGCTCAGGAGGCCTCTCATACCGCCAGTGAGGGTGGTGAGATCGTCAGCCAGGTGGTGCGGACCATGCATAATATTACGCAAAGTTCGCAAAAAATCGGAGATATCACCGGGGTCATCGACGGCATCGCCTTCCAGACCAATATTCTGGCGCTGAACGCGGCGGTAGAAGCGGCGCGCGCCGGAGAGCAGGGGCGCGGCTTTGCGGTGGTGGCGGGTGAAGTGCGTAACCTGGCCCAGCGCAGCGCCCAGGCGGCGAAAGAGATTAAAGGGCTGATCGAGGAGTCGGTCAGCCGGGTAAAACAGGGGTCAACCCAGGTAGAGCACGCCGGAAACACCATGGATAACGTGGTGCGTTCGGTGGTACGGGTGACCGATATCATGGGCGAAATCAGCTCCGCATCGGAGGAGCAGAGCAGGGGCATTGAACAGGTCGCCCTGGCGGTAACGCAAATGGATCAGGTGACGCAACAGAACGCCGCGCTGGTAGAGGAAGCGGCATCGGCAACCCAGTCTCTGGAGGCGCAGGCAGACGTCCTGACGCGCGCTGTCGCCACGTTCCGGCTGGGCGGCGATGCGGATGCGGCGCAGAGCGATCTGCAAGGGCACGCCAATGGGATGAGCTGATGGGCTTTCCGTCCGGCGGAAAGCGAAATTGAAGTAGGTGAGTTAACTGGTGAGTGATGACGAATTTATTACTACAGGCAGCACAGGGGGAAAACAACGTCTCCTCACTGGCAATGCAACGTCTGACGTTGGGGGATGCCCATTTTCGGCGGATTAGCCAGTTGATTTACCAACGGGCCGGCATCGTGCTTGCCGACCATAAACGTGAAATGGTTTACAACCGGCTGGTACGTCGTTTACGGGCGCTGAATCTGAGCGACTTTGGCGACTATCTGGCGCTGCTGGAGAGTCACCCGGAGAGCGAGGAGTGGCAAACCTTTGTCAACTCGCTGACCACCAACCTGACCGCTTTTTTTCGCGAGGCGCATCACTTCCCGATTCTGGCGGAGCATGCCCGCGCGCGGCGGCATAACTACTGTGTCTGGAGTACGGCGGCGTCCACGGGCGAGGAGCCATACTCGATCGCGATGACCCTGGCAGAAGCGCTGGGGCCATCACCGATGGTGCCGCAGGTGTGGGCCAGCGATATCGACACCCAGGTGCTGGAAAAGGCGCAGCGCGGTATCTATCGCCAGGAGGAGGCCAAGCTGCTGAGCACCGCGCAGCTGCAGCGCTTTTTTCTGCGCGGCACCGGGCCTCATCAGGGACTGATCCGGGTTCGCCATGAACTGGCGCAGCGGGTGCATTTTCAGAAGTTGAATCTGTTGGATGCCAAGTGGGATCTGCCGGGTCCATTCGATGCAATTTTTTGCCGTAACGTGATGATCTATTTCGATAAACAAACGCAGGCTCACATTCTGCGCCGTTTTATCCCCTTGTTAAAACCGGGTGGCCTGCTGTTTGCCGGTCATTCGGAGAACTTCAGCCAGATCTCCCGTGAATTCCATCTGCGCGGGCAGACCGTTTACGGGCTGACGAAGGAGAGCCGATGAACAAGATCAGAGTATTGTGCGTAGATGACTCCGCGCTGATGCGCCAATTGATGACCGAGATCGTGAACAGTCACCCCGATATGGAGATGGTGGCCGTTGCGCAGGACCCGTTGGTCGCGCGGGATCTGATCAAAAAATTCAATCCTCAGGTACTGACACTGGATGTTGAAATGCCGCGCATGGACGGCCTCGACTTTTTGGAGAAACTGATGCGCCTGCGCCCGATGCCGGTGGTGATGGTCTCCTCCCTGACCGGGAAGGGATCGGAGATCACCCTGCGGGCGCTGGAGCTGGGCGCGGTGGACTTTGTGACCAAGCCGCAGCTGGGGATCCGCGAAGGGATGCTGGCCTATAGCGAGCTGATCGCCGACAAGATCCGCACCGCCGCGCGCGCGCGTCTGCCGCGCCCGCTGAAGCAGAGCGCGCCGCCGGCGACCCTGAGCCACGGCCCGCTGCTCAGCAGCGAAAAGCTGATCGCCATCGGTGCCTCTACCGGTGGTACCGAGGCGATTCGCCACGTGCTGCAGCCGCTGCCGGCGACCAGCCCGGCGCTGCTGATCACCCAGCATATGCCGCCGGGCTTTACCCGCTCTTTCGCCGAGCGGCTGAACAAGCTGTGCCAGATCACGGTAAAAGAGGCCGAGGACGGCGAACGCATTCTGCCGGGGCAT
Organism: Edwardsiella ictaluri ATCC 33202; assembly: GCF_000264785.1. Lineage (GTDB taxonomy): Bacteria > Pseudomonadota > Gammaproteobacteria > Enterobacterales > Enterobacteriaceae > Edwardsiella > Edwardsiella ictaluri. The sequence continues at coordinate 22,966 of NZ_AFJI01000076.1, forward strand.
GCCTATATTGCCCCCGGCGCTCACCATCTGGAGCTGGCGCGCAGCGGCGCCAACTATATCGTGCGTCTGCATCAGGGGCCGCCGGTGAACCGTCATCGTCCCTCTGTCGAGGTACTGTTTGACTCCGTCGCCCGCTGTGCCGGCCGCAACGCCGTAGGGGTGATCCTGACGGGGATGGGCAACGATGGCGCTGCGGGGATGCTGCGGCTACACCAGGCGGGCGCCTACACCATTGCGCAGAATGAAGCCAGCTGCGTGGTGTTTGGTATGCCGCGCGAGGCGATTCAGATGGGCGGGGTCGATGAAGTGGTCGACCTCTCCCAAATCAGCCAGCGTATGCTGGCACAGGTCAGCGCCAAGCAGGCGCTGCGCATTTAACCGATACCGGGCCGTGCCTGCGGGCGCGGCCATTAACCGAATGCCTGTTTTTCAGGTTATTGCTCCCGGCTCAAGGGATTTTTTTTAGGAGTTAGTATGGCGGATAAGAATCTGCGTTTTCTGGTTGTCGATGATTTCTCTACCATGCGTCGTATCGTACGCAATCTGTTAAAAGAGCTGGGATTCAACAACGTAGAGGAAGCCGAAGATGGCGCCGATGCGCTGGGTAAGCTGCGCGCCGGCGGATTTGACTTTGTGGTATCTGACTGGAACATGCCCAACATGGACGGTCTGCAGCTGCTGCAGGCGATCCGTGCGGACGGCACGCTGAACAAGATGCCGGTATTGATGGTAACGGCCGAGGCGAAGAAAGAGAACATCATCGCCGCCGCGCAGGCGGGGGCCAGCGGCTACGTGGTGAAACCCTTTACTGCCGCAACGCTGGAAGAAAAACTGAATAAGATTTTTGAAAAGCTCGGGATCTAAGGAGTCACGATGAACGAACATCCGATGCCAGCCGCTGATGCCGGCGATATTATCGCCAGGATTGGCCAACTGACGCGTATGCTGCGTGACAGCATGAAAGAGCTTGGACTGGATCAGGCCATCGCTCAGGCAGCCGAAGCCATTCCGGATGCCCGCGACCGTCTGGATTATGTGGTGCAGATGACCCGTCAGGCCGCCGAGCGTGCCCTGAGCTGCGTTGAGGCGGCACAGCCACGTCAGACGCAGATGGAGAAGGAGTCCAAAGAGCTCAAGCAGCGTTGGGATGCCTGGTTTGAAAATCCGATCGAGCTTGAGGATGCCAGGGCGTTGGTAACGGATACCCGTCAGTTCTTGAGCGAGGTGCCGGAGCATACCGCCTTTACTCACAGCCAGCTGCTGGAAATCATGATGGCGCAGGACTTTCAGGATCTGACCGGTCAGGTGATCAAGCGCATGATGGATGTGATCCAGGAGATTGAAAAGCAGCTGCTGATGGTGTTGCTGGAGAATATGCCTGAGCAGCCGTCCAAGCCGAAGCCGAAGAGTGAAAATGACAGCCTGCTGAATGGCCCGCAGATGAACCAGAATGGCCCGGGGGTCGTCGCCAACCAGGAACAGGTTGACGATCTGCTGGACAGCCTGGGATTTTAAGCACGATGGCGACACCCGCCGCGTGAGCGTCAGGCCACCTTCGGGTGGCCTGTTTTATTTGTGCTGCCATGACGGCGCCTGTCGCGCCGGTTATGCTGTAGGCCACGTAGATTCCAGCGGGGGGATGACAACGGCGGCAGACGGGTATCGGCACCGGCCTGTCGGTGCCGGTTTACACCGCCCGCAGCCGGTTGCTCAGTGGCCTGTGCCATGGCGACCGGGTCGAGGTATTTACTGACCCGGGCTGCTCCCCCTGTGCTGCTGCTGGTGGCCCACCGGCTGCATGAGCCGCCGGGGCGGGCACGGGTGACGGCCCCACGGGTGATCCCCTGCGGCGAACTGCTGACCCGCCCGGGGAAGGTCAGCTACAGAAACAGGGTCATCAGGTAGGCGACGAACAGCACCAGATGCGCCGCGCCGTTGAGCACATTGGTACGGCCGGTGCTAAACGAGACCTGGCACAGCATCAGGGTGGCCAGCATCACCACCATCTGCGGATCGCCCAGCCCGAACAGCAGCGGCTGATCGGTCAGCAGGGCGATTAGCGTTACCGTCGGCACCGTCCAAAAAACAGGTTCATGGCACGCTGTACCTGATTGGCCAACACCGCCTTCAGGGCGCCCAGCCCCTCGGGAGAGAGGATCAGCAGCGCGACCAGAAAGCCGGTCATCTGCTGCGGTGCGTTCAGGGCAGCGAGCAGCCCCTCCAGCGGCATGGCGTTCAGCTTGGTGACCGCGATGACGGCGATAAGGTAGGTGACCAGCCAGGTGGCGTGCCACAGATTGCAGTGGGAGGAGGGCTTACCGTGGTGCGGATCGCTGGGATCGTCGCCTTCATCCTCATGCTCGTAGACGAACAGACTTTGATGGGTACGGGTCTGGATCAGCAGAAATACGCCGTACATGGCGGCCGATAGCAGCGCGACCACCAGCGACTGACCGTGGCTAAAGTTATCCCCCGGCAGAGTCATCGGCAGCACCAGCACGATGATCGCCAACGGGATCAGCGCGATCAGGTACTGCTTGATCCCGCCCAGATTGACATACTGGGTGGCGAACTTATAACCGCCGAGCAGCAGGGAGAAGCCGACCAGTCCGCCGCTGACGATCATTACAATGGAGTAGAGGGTATCGCGCATCAGCTCCGGTGCGGCTTTGCCGCTGACCATCAGCGCCGAAATCAGACTGACCTCCAGGATCACCACTGACAGGGTCAGGATCAGCGAGCCATAGGGTTCGCCGAGACGGTGGGCCAGAACATCGGCGTGACGCACCACGCTGAAGGCGCTGGCGAGGATCGCGATCAGCGCCAGCAGGTTAATGGCGCCCAGGGCGCCCAGCGAGGTGGGCTGCGTCACCACCAGTATCCCCAGGGCGATCAGCGGCAGGATCAGCTGATACTCGCTGTGGCGGGTATTGTGGTGGCTGGTTTTACTATGTGGCTTCATAAATGGCACCCTCCTTCAAATGACTGCGCGCTTACCGGCAGCGGGCGGAATAGCGCTACGCTGACATTATCAAAAAAAACGATATATCATAACATTTTTATAATTATTGTTATTTCTATTCATCCAGGATCTAAGTATGGCCCATCCGATGCGCCAGCGTGACGCCGGGTGTTTTTTCGGTATGATAGGCGCCCTGCGCAGCACCAAGGATAAACAATGATCGATGCAGCACGCTGGATAAGTGAGTATGGCTATGTCGCCGTGGTGATCGGCAGCATTATCGAGGGGGAGACCATCGCCTTTCTGGCCGGCGCCGCCGCCCATAAACACCTGCTCGCCTACCCGTGGGTGGTGCTGCTGACGGTGGTCGGCGCGACGCTGGGGGATACCACGCTCTACTTCGTCGGACGCCACTTTGGCACGCCTATTTTACGGCGTTTTCCGGCTCAGCAACCGAAGATAGCCTATGTGCAGCACCAGGTGCGCCGTAACGAAAGCTGGCTGATCCTGGGGATGCGCTTTGCCTATGGTTTTCGCACCGTTGGCCCGATCATTATCGGGTCTGCGGGCGTCAGGCCGGGAAAATATATTCTGTTTAATCTGCTCGGCGCGATCCTGTGGGCGCTGACCATCGTCAGCCTTGGCTACGGCGCCAGCGAAGTGCTGCTGCGGATCTTTGCCGATCCGCAGCATCGCCTGTGGGCCGGCGGCGGGCTGCTGGTCGCGCTGTTGCTGGCGGTGGTGCTGCTGCGCTGGTACAGAGCGCGCCGGGGGCGGTAAACCGTGAGCCGTTGCAAAAAAATTTAGCGACAGAGCGGCGTCCGGTATCCTGTGGCGGGGATCCCGATTATTATCGGCTCAGGATAGATTCTTCAGGGAGATATTGATGAAACAGCGACCGTTAACGATGGCCGTGGTACTGCTGGGGGCGGCGATGCTGGCGGGATGCGGCAGTATTATGGGGCGCACCACCATGCAGGAGGGGCACACCTATTACGCCGGGGTGCGTAACGATATGGCGCGGGTAAGCGGCAGCGGCAGCTACGACTACGATTTTATGACCCGCGGCCGGGCATTTATCGATCTGCCGTTTTCGCTGCTGGCTGATACGCTGTACGCGCCGGTGGACTATTTCCACGGCCCCTATCGCGGCCAGCCGGATAGCCCGGATGCCCCGGTGCCGCCGCGCTGAGGGGATACGGTTCAGCCATTGAAGCAAAGCCATCGCTGTGCGATGGCTTTTGGGTTATCAGGCCGGCTGCACCGTGCGACAGAGGCGGCTGACGCAGGCGGTAAACAGCGCGCAGCCGCGCGACAGCACCGCTTCGTCAAAGTCGAACCCGGACTGATGATGGCCCGCGCGCAGATCGGCGCCCAGCACCAGATAGACCGCCTGTCCGCCGTGCGCCTGCACCCGCTCGACCAGCAGCGTGGCATCCTCGCTGCCGCCAAAGCTGGCCTCACCGATCCGCAGATCCTGCTGTTGGCTGGCGATATCCGCCACCAGCGTCATCAGCGCCGCATCGTTGTGCAGATCGACGGCGCTGCCCATCACCTGATGCTCTACCCGCAGGCCAAAGCTCTGCGCCGCACCCTCGGCGATGCGCAGGACCTGCTGCGCCATGTAGTCATTAATGGTACGGTTGGCACCGCGTACCTCCAGCTGCATCTCGGCGTAGGCCGGGATCACGTTACGTCCCTCACCGGCGCGCAGGGTGCCAATGTTGATGCGCGACATACCGTCACCGTGGCGTGGGATCCCCAGCAGCTGCGTGACGCAGTGACAGGCACCGGCCAGCGCGTTGGCACCGCCCTGTGGCATCATCCCCGCGTGAGCCGGTGCGCCGAAAAAGCGCAGGTCCAGCTTGGTGGTGCAGAGGAAATCGCGTGGATCGACGACGATCTCCCCGCTGGGAACCCCCATGCCGATATGGGCAGAGAGGAAGTAGTCGACGTCGTCGAGCAGTCCGCCCTCCGCCACCGGCCTGGCGCCGCGCACCCCTTCCTCCGCCGGTTGAAACAGCAGTTTTACCGTGCCGCAGAGCTGATCGCGCAGGGCGTAGAGCGCCTGGGCGACGCCGAGCCCGATGGCCATGTGGCCGTCGTGGCCACAGGCGTGCATGCAGCCGGGGTGGCGTGAGGCAAAGTCAGCGGCCCGCGGCGGGTGCTGCGGCGCGCCGCTCTCGGTGACCGCGACGCAGTCAATATCGAAGCGCAGGGCGACGGTGGGGCCCGGCCGTCCGGTTTCCAGCAGGGCAACGCAGCCGGTTAAATCCCCCATCTCCTCCAGCAGGGCGTCGCTGACCGGATAGCGGCGAGCCCGGTCCAGCCCCCGGGCGACCTCATCGTCGTTACGCCCCTGGATATGCGCCCGGGAGAGAAAGGCACTGCCTGGCAATACCCGGTACCCCATGGCGCGCAGCATCTCTATCAGCCGTGCGCTGGTGATGAATTCACTCCAGCCGGTTTCAGGAATTTGGTGGAACATACGGCGCCAGCGGCGCAGCTGTTCCGGATCGGAAATGGTCATCATGATCTCCCTGTGTGATTAAAGGAAAAACAGCGCCACGTACAGCACGGCAACGATAGCACCCGGCGCGGTGCGCTTGGCGATTTCAACCGGGCTGACACCGGCCAGGCCGGCGCAGACGATGGCGGCACCGGCGAGCGGTGACATATTGCGACCCAGGGCCGACGCGAGCATGACACCGGCACCCAGATTATTGATTTCATATCCAAAGTCACCTGCGTGTGGGGTGACAGCCTCATTAAAGGCAAAGGCGGTGGCGTCACCGGTGCCGGTGATCAGCCCCATCAGAAATGGCCCTAAGGTGCCGCCCCAGCGGGCGAACTCCGGCGAGTCGGTCAGCAGCTGGATAAAGGCCCTGATCAGGCCGACGGCGTTTAACCCTTCGATGAAGACGGCGGCGGCGATGATGATGCCAAGGATGTTGGCGTAAGAGGAGCCCATGCCGTCAAAAAAGCTTTTGGTCAGGGCGCTGGGGCTGACCCGGGTGATCAGCAGCGCGTACAGGGAGCCGATGATCATCGCCGCCGGGACGTTCATCTTGCTGCTGCCGGGCCAGCCCAGGCTGGCGCAGACCAGCAGCAGCACCGGCAGAAATGGGGCCAGGGTCTGCAGATAGAAGCGCAGATTGCGTACCGGATCCGCCTGTGCCGACCCGGCCTCCTGCGTCGCAGGGCCTTCAGGGCGGTAGTTAAGGCCGTTGCTGGCAAAGGCTACCAGCGTCAGGCAGACGGCGCAGATAATGGCACAGATGACGGTGGTCGGCGCATGGTAGAAGACAAAGTCCATCAGCGGCGTTTTAGAGATATGGGAGATAAAGGCATTGTGGGCCACGCCGGGATTCAGGTAGGCTCCCAGCGTGCCGGAGAGCACGGCGCCGCCGGCGATGGCCGGATGCACCCGCGCGGCGATCAACAGCGGGATCAGCGTGGCGCCCACCGCGGCGGAGACCCCGGCGGCAGAGGGGATGGCGATACAGATGACAAAGGTGACGGCCACGGCCGTCGGTACCAGCAGAAAGCCGAGTTTGCTCAATCCGCGGGTCAGCAGCCGCACCAGACACCTATCGCAGCCGGTAAATTTCATCACATAGGCAAAGCCCATGCTGCTGCAGATCGATTCGATCAGCCCGGAGGTGGTCATACGGGCAGTAAACGCGCTAAAGGCATTCATCGGTGCCAGTGAGATAATACATAATAGAATGCCAGCGCCGATAAGCGTGGTACGGGTATCGTATCGTTTAATCAATAAAACGATCGTGGCAATTAAAACTACGACGCCTAATATTACCGTCAGCATAAATGACTCTCCCCAGATTTATGGTTTGTTTTATAGTGAATAAAGCCAGTGTCATGACTATTGATTTAACGCAAAAATTGATGGCAGGGTAATATGCTATTAGTTTCACGATGATAAAAAAAACTGATAGGGTGGAGCGATGCGCTATTTGCCAAAAATACAACAGCTGAAGGTGTTTAATGAGGTTATTCGCAGCGGAAGCATCCGGGCGGCGGCGCGTAAAATGGATCAGTCTCAGCCTGCTTTAACCCGTACACTCAAAGAGTTAGAACACCATATGGGAGCAATGCTGCTGATCCGCAGCAACGAGGGAGTGACCCTGACTGACGCCGGAAAATCCTTTGCCATCCGGGCACATTTGATCTTGGAGGAGCTGGAAAAGGCGGCAGAGGAGGTGGAGCAAATAACCAAAAATGGCCATGGACATGTCGCTTTCGGTATTTCCTCTTTATTCGGGGTGACAGTGTTAAATAAAGTGTTGAATGATTTTAAACAGGGATTTCCGGCTACCGTAATTAATGTTAAGGAAGCGCAGCTTTCTACCTTGTTACCCAGTTTACGTGATGGAAGACTCGATTTCGCGCTGGGGACATTGACAGATGAGATGCCGCTGGGGGACTTTATTTCTATTCCCCTGTTCGATGCGCCATTTTGTATTGTTGCCAGAAAAGATCATCCGTTAGCCACTTGTTCAGCGCTGGAGGGGTTACGCCAGGCGAAGTGGGTAATGCCGGAAACGGATATGGGATATTATCATAACATCCGGCATATTATTCCCTTTGACCACCCGGATAATCCACACTATCCCATTCTGACGGACTCCACGGTGTGCATCATGAATCTGGTGATGCACGGTGACTACCTGACCATCCTGTCGCGTGCACGCCTGCGCGAGGCCCGTTTCGGTGGCGTACTGACGGCGCTGCCCATCGGGCTGCAGTTCCTGCCGGTGGGGCACTATGGCTTGATCTATCCGCGAAAACGCCCGCTGACGCAGGCCTCACAGGCGCTGGTGGAACAGTTTCGCTGGCACTGTCGGCATCATGACTGGCAGCACCCGCAGTGACGGGCGCTGTCACACTTTTTGCAGGAGGCGATATGGACTTTTCCACCGCATATCACAGGTTCCGGCAGAGTCTGGACGGCACGGACAGCGGCATGACCCCGAGCTGCGATATGCAGAGGCGGATGACGCAGGATGCGTAACGGCGCGCTCGGCCCCGACCCGCAGGCTGTGCGCTTTCAGTCCATGTGGCCATGGCAGGTTCATCAGGCCAGGCTGTCAGCGAACACGCTGCCTGAGGGCTTTGTCGTCGTCGGGCCTGTGGGGCATTTTAAACGTTTGCTTTGCGACAGGAGACCCGATGTCGTAAGGATGATAGTGATCTGATCCGACGATCCGCTAAACGTTTGATTTATTCAATAAGACCGCGCGATTATCAACGCGTTGACGGTGTCTCCCCAACGGGTGACCTGTTTTGTGTTCAGGGATGAGCGGAGCCCTTTTTCCCAGAGTTTATCGCTGATTTTCCACTGATTACCCGTCATTTTTCCACCCTCAGAAATGATCGCTATTGATTAATGAAAACGCCTTTTGGGATAGATTCTGAATAGAGTTAAATCTCGGGATATGGTTTTTTTTGGTTAAATCGTCAGGGGCGCGACTGGCGGGGAGGGACGGGGCGCAGGATAGGGGAGGCCGGGGTCAGCGGGGGAGAACGCGGCCCCTGCGATGGCAGGTGCCGCGTGGATAACCCCGGCGGGGGATACGCTGTTTAAGCGGCGTTGCTCTGCACCGCATCACGTTTTTTACGCGCCATGGCGTATACGCCACCGGCCATGATCACCATCAGCAGCGCGATAAAGGGCAGTACCGACAGCAGCTGACCGGAGCGGTAGAAGGTCAGCAGCAGCATAAAGCACCAGCCGCCGAGCATCGGGATCAGGGTGCGGCGTACGATATCAACCTGCGAGATGCCGGCGATACCGGCGACGGCGATGATCACCCCGGCGATCGGCGAGATGGTGCGTCCCATACCGGCGGAGATCTGCACCGGCAGGATCATCTCGGCCGTACTGCCGCCGACGCGCTTGGCGATATCCGGCAGCATCGGTGCAAAAGAGAAGAAGGCGGCGTTGCCGGAGCCCATCAGGGCGGCGATGGTGAAGGTTAACAGCGCCATCAGCAGGACCACCACGCCGCTGCCAAAGCCGGCATTGCTGGCCAGATCCAGCAGATCATGCACCGCACCAATCGACTTTAGCCCCTCGGCAAAGGTCTGACCGGCGACGATCAGCGTCACTACGGTAGCGAACACCTTCCCCATATTGCTGAAGACCACGCTGAGCCCGGCCATCACCGGCTTGGCGGCGCGGAAGCGCAGGTATTCGCACAGCATGGAGAGCGCGACGCTGATCAGCACGGCGGTATTCATGTTGATGACGATGGTACCGACGCCCAGCTTGCTGAAGGTCAGCATGAAGAACAGCGGCAGCATCGGCAGCAGCACATAGTGCAGCGGCGCATCGCTCTGGGTCTCCTGCAGCTTCTCCTGATCCAGACTCACCTCTTCAGCCATGGCGCCATCGCGGCGATCAAAGTAGCGTTGCACCAGGATATGCAGCAGTGCCACCACCAGGATGGTCAGCACGGCGACCGGCAGCTGCTGGTGGATGAAGTATTCGGTGATATCCATGCCCGAGGTCTGCGACGCCATGATGGAGTTACCGGATCCGGGGCCGAACTCGATGGCGCAGGTACTGGCCAGCACCGCCGCCGCCGCCGCACGGCTACAGCCCAGGCGGGTCAGAACCGGATACAGGGTCGCCATCAACAGCAGGCTCAACCCGGTGGCGCTGGTGATAAACAGCGACAGCGTCTGGCCGAGGATAAAGGCGATCCCCAGCAGCAGGTAGGGGGAGTTAAGGCGCTGTAGCGGGCGCGCGGTCACCCGCACCAGCGCCTGGCTGGCGCCGATGGCGGACATATACATGGCAAAGCCGCCGATCAGCATGATCTGCAGCCCAAGGCCGCCGCCCATCTTCTGGAACAGCTGGTTGATGTACTCCAACAGGTCAAAACCGATCCAGCCGGTCGACTTGTTGATAAAGGTGGCGTCGTTGGTAAAGACGGCGATGGCCATCATCACCAGGCCGCTCAGCAGCAATACTGCCTGGGGATTATAGTTTTTCAGGATCAGGCGCCCGGCAAACAGCACGGCGCACAGCGCGATCAGTAGGCTCATTATCTCAGTTTCCTTGTTCAAAGTTACCCATGGCCAGACACTCCTCTCCCTTCAGCATCAGGCGGCCGCGGGCGTATACGCGTTCGGGGCGCAGATTATCATCGAACAGGCACAGATCGGCATCCCCCGCGGGTAAAATTCTGCCCTTCGCGATCCCCAGCGCATCGGCCACGTTGGCGGTAACCATCGCCAGCGCCTGCGGCAGGGGAATGCGCTGGTCAATCAGCTGTGGCAGCAGCTGCAGGTTGCCGTCCAGCGGTGCCGCATCCAGCCCGATAATGCTGCCCTGCGCATCAAAGCGCGGCACGCTGCCGTTGCCATCGGAGCTGATGGTGAGCCGATCCGGGCTGACACCGGCCTCCAGCGCCAGGCGGGCGGCGCAGGCTGGCGCGACAAAGCGGCTGCCGCCGGAGGTCATATCGATATGGCCTCCGGCGCGGGCAAAGGCGATGGCGTCAGCGAACAGCGCTTCGGTGCGCGCCACGTGGGTCGGCGAGATATGCTGGATAGGCAGACCGTGCGCCAGCAGCGCATTGATCTGGGCAAAAGCGTCGGGCAGCGCGCCCAGATGGATGTGCAGCAGCCCACGTTTGCCCGCCAGCAGCGCGGCAACGCGGATATCGGAGACGATACGCAGCAGCTCCTGGGTCGTCGGGAACGAACCGCGGTGATCGGCCAGCGCTATCTTCACCCCCAGCACCCGCTCAATAAAGGCGATATCATCGCGAATGGTGCCGGTGATGGTCCGGGTGGGGAGCTCGTAAGATCCGGTGTGCATATAGGCGCTGATCCCCTCCGCGTTCAGCGCCTGCATTTTGGCGTACAGATCTTTGGGGGTACGGGAGATACCGTCGGTGCCGAGCACCCCGACGACGGTGGTGGTCGCGGCGCGGATCAGTCGCGACAGGGAGACCGCGGGGGTCCGGCTGGCAAAGCCGCCCTCGCCGCCGCCGCCGATCAGATGCACATGCTGGTCGATGAGGCCGGGGGCCAGGATCTGACCGCGACAGTCGATAACCTCGCGCAGCCCGGGCAGCGCGCTGACCTGCAGGTTCTCCCCGATGGCGACGATCTTCGCACCACACAGCAATACGTCCCGGCGCCCCAGGGGCTGTGGCTGATAGACGTCGGCATCTTTAAGCAGGGTAAACATGGACTTCTCTCCTGTGTTAGGCATGACGATAGCGCAACCCGCCGCGGGGGCGGGTGAGTGGCTGTGTCGATATGACGAGCGGCGGCTCCCCGTGGCGGGGCGGACGCGGCGGCGAATCGCCGCCGAAATCCTGGCGATGGCGCGGCGGTTGGGTCGGTTTAGTGCCGCGCATCCCATAGGAATCTATTTGTATCAAATATAATATCACCATTCTTTATGCCACCATTGCTTATTGGGCATGGTGCCATGTCGCCAGAGCATAGGACGTACAATGGATGTAAAATGGTTGGAGGACTTCATCAGCCTACAGCGGCTGGGCAATTTTTCCGCGGCGGCGCGGGCGCGCAACGTCACACAGCCCGCCTTTAGCCGCCGGATCCGGGCGCTGGAGATGTGGCTGGGGGTGCCGCTGTTCGATCGCAGCAGCAACCCCATACTGCTCACCCCCTACGGTGAGAGGTTTCTCCCCTCCGCCGAGGATATTCTGGCGCGGATCCTCGATGTCAAACTGGACTTTGCCCAGCTGGCGATCCAGTCTGACGAGACGGTGCGTATTGCCAGCCTGCACACCTTTGCCGTCAATATGCTGCCGATGCTGCTCGACGCCATGGGATCGGCGCTGGAGGGGGTCCGGGTGGTGGTTAACCCGGGGCTGCAGGGGATTGATAACCATTTTAATACGCTGCTGGAAAACAGCGCCGATCTGCTGATGGTGTATGATATCGACGGTGCGCGTCCCGGCGTCGCCGAAAGGGACGGCCTGCAGTCGCACCGGCTGGCCCATGAAACCCTTATCCCGGTCATCTCCCGCACGCTGCTGCAGCGCCACCCGCCGGGAGAGCCACTGCCCTATCTGGCCTACAGTGATTTCTCCTTTATTGGCCGCGTCGTGGCGCCCCTGTGCCGCCATGCGCCGCTGCCGATGGTGAAGTGCTATGAGACCAGCATGAGCGAGGGGCTAAAGCATATGGTGCTGCGCGATCGCGGCCTGGCCTGGCTGCCGCTCTCCATGGTGCATCGGGAGCTGGCCCAGGGAGTGCTATGCAACGCCTTTCCTGACCATCCGCGTCTGAGCTGCTGTCTGCCGATCCTGCTGTATAAACGCCGTGACAGCCGCCGCCCCGCTGTGGAGCGCTTCTGGCAGGCGGCCACGGCATGCCGCCTGCCGTAAAATCCTATCCTGCCGGGTAGCGCTTACCTGCTCCGTTGATTCTTTTCGCTGATATTGCGTCTGATCGGAGGTGAACGGTGCGGCTGTCTTTATTGACAAGGGTGGTTTTATAACATATTGAAAATAATGTATTTTATAATGAATTAATAGGTGCTGAGGGTACAGGATAAACGGGGCTGCCGCCGACTTAATTATATTATCATACAAAATGATTAATGACACCGGCTCTGAAGGCTTACCGGTGATGCGCGGTGCTCTGCCTTATCCGCCTGCGGAGAGAAAGGATGTGCAGGGTGGGCAGGGTAATCCGTATCGGGCGGTATGGGGGGCTGGTCAGCCTGCCGATATCGGGAGTACAGACGGCAGCGGATCCGCTGCTGTTCCAGTGCGGGCTCGACAATGGCATGGTGGCGAGGCTGACCCTGTATGACGGTGTGCCGCGCTATGGCTATGGCGTTATGAAACACGGCCGCATCTACTCCCCACCGCTGACATTGCCGCGCCAGGAGGGTGAGCGGGCCATGGTGCGCTGTGGGAGATCAGTTTTGCCCGGGGCCACCTATTGCCGTTTTATTAATGTCAATTATCGCTATGTGGTGATGGATAGCATCGGCCATGACCGGTCATTTACCGGTGTCCGGGTGTTTCATGAGCGGAAGCTCGTTAGCCCCCTTAACTGCCGTAACGGCGGTTTTGTTATCAGTGATTATCATGCGCAAGGGCTTATCCGGGATACGGACACCGGAGATGAGGGGGCATATGGCTATCTTTTACCCGATGCCGGCTGAGACCGGGAACCCATGGTCCACAACACCGCGCGGGCATAAAGCGTGCGCGGGTGACAGGTGTGAGTGAGGAGAATGCAGAAGATGACGTTATTGCCGGAAGGATTGGCCGCTTTTTTGACCGGCTGGCAGCAGGCCAGGACTCCGGACTTATTTCCCGCACGGGCGCTTTGCCCACCGCCGTCGCCGGGCGGGCTGAACACATTTTTTACCCACTGGAAACAGCATCAGCCACTGGCTGTACAACATGCGCTGTTTTTTGATCCCTGGGCGGTGGCCGGAGTGGCCCGTAAAGAGGTGCCAACCACGGCAGTTCTGGCCTGGCTGCTTAATCCTCAGGGCAGCCACGGTTTTGGCGGCATCATGCTCAGTGCCCTGATGAGCCACCTTTCCCGGCAATCCGCGGGTCGGATACCGGCCAGCTATGGCCGCTATTGTCACACCAGTGTGGAGGATTGCCCGACGGGGGACAGCCGTAACCGGGTGGATTTGGTGCTGGATAGCGAGAGATGCTATCTGCTGGTGGAGGTGAAGATTAGTGCGCCGGAGCAGGAGGAACAATTGCAGCGGTATGCCCAGGAGGCCAGTGCCCGCGCCGGGAGCCGCGCCTGGGCCGTGCTGTTTTTAACCCCCGGGGGTTGCGCCGGGCACTCACAGGGGGGAGATGATACGGCCTATCTGAACCTGTCATGGCGGCAGCTGTCATCCCTGTTGGTGCCGGTATTGGATGCCTATCAGGGCACTGCTGCCCATAAATCCCCCCAGCGTCACATGGCCGAGCAATCGGCCGCCTGTTTTATCCGCCGTATGGCATCTCTTTAAGGATTTTGGAATGGAAAACGATCGTCAGGCTGGCGCATTGCTGCTGTCACAGCTGAAATTGGTCAATGAAGCTACGGTATATTTCGAAACGGTAATTTATCCGGCTGTTTATAAGGGAATCTATACCTGTATCAATGATTTTGTCCGGGAGTCTGGATGGATTGGGGAAATCAGCGCCTATGAGGATAATGAAGACTACCTGTGGCTGGCTCCGCGAAAATGGAAATGTACAGAGCAGCAGGACAATAACTGTAAGCAGTGGTTTGAAAGTGTAGAGACTGAGAATAATGAAGATGACTATACCCTTGCCGTGATGACCGGCGTGGCGGTACAACCGGGGGAATGGGGATTTAAAACCTGTCTGAATATGGGAGAGTTCGGCGGCAGCCGTAAAGCCGGGGCAGCGATTAAGTGCATTGACAGTGATTACATCCGCCGTCTGGAAAAACTGGGTTTCCGCCCGCTGAATAAAGGGGAGTTCTTTTTACCGGTGAAGCTGGATCTGGAATTATTGAGAGCGGCCTGGGTGGCGCACGGGGCGTTCTCGGCTCAGGATGATGCCTTTGCTCCACTACGTAGCGCCTTGATAACCCTGCAGGCTGCCATCCCCATTCTGGATGAGTTTATCGAGGCACTGGCAAGCCAGACCGCATCGTGATCTGACCCGGTACGGGCACTGTGAGGGGAGCTGATATCAGCTCCCTTTATATTTTAAAAAGTGATATGTTTATATTTTTTAATCTTCCATTTACGGTTTACTTTCTCTATCATTACATACCGTGATTGCTGTCATGATGACATAGTGAGTCTGTGATATGATACGGAATTATATTTTTTGATTAATGCATGATATTGTTAATTCACTGGTTGTGTTTTATTTTAGGAGGTGAAATGTCTGACTTGTCTTCGTGGATAATTGATAAGTTAACCGGCAATGCGTATGTGTATATAAAAAGATTGTCTGCCAATGATACCGGGGCTACCGGAGCACATCAGGTTGGAACTTATATGCAACACAGTGCGGCAGAGTATCTTTTTCCATCGATAAATAAGACTGATGAATGTAACCCATCTTTAATGATAACTGCCAGAACATCATCACATTCATACCCGGAAAACCAAGTCAGAGTAATTTATTATAATAATAAGTTTTTTGGTAAAACCCGGAATGAGAGAAGGATAACCCGTTGGGGAGGGGGAAGCCCCCTGCAAGATACCGAGAATACCGGAGCCTTGGCATTATTGGTATTTGACTCGTCATTGGGAGGGAAGAGCGATTGTCAGTCTGTTGATGTTTGGGTATGTCGTGATGCTGATGAGGAGGATATTGTTGAAGCCTCCATTGGGGAAATTCTGCCCGGAGATTTGATATTTGGTCTGGCTGATGAAGTTTTCGGCGGTTTTTTTGCAAAGAGAACCTCATCCCATAAATACACCTTCCCGGATGAATGGAAAAAATATTTTCCATCAGGTAAAGAAATCATATCGTATGCGTCTGGTTATTACTCAAAGCATAATTTATCTCCTGACACTCAATTGCTGGAACGTCGAAAAATAGAGTATGATATTTTTCTTCAGGTTGAGGAGTTACATGTTCTTAGTGTTATTAAAACTGGATTTTCAAGTGTTGATGCGTTTATATCACTGGCAAACTCGGTTAGTAACAGGAGAAAGTCAAGATCTGGTAAATCACTTGAATTACATCTTGAAAACATTTTCTATGAATATGGATTGACGGAGTTTGAAACTCAGGCTGTGACTGAAGGGAATAAAAAGCCAGATTTTTTATTCCCTTCAGCTAAGGCCTATCATGATGATTCTTGGCCGCCACAAAAATTACGTATGCTGGCAGTAAAAACAACATGTAAGGATCGTTGGCGTCAGATATTAAATGAAGCAGACAGGATCCAGGATATCTATTTGTTTACATTGCAGGAGGGGGTGTCTATTACTCAATTCCGTGAAATGCAGGAGGAGAGAGTTAGGCTTGTTGTTCCCGAGAAATTGCATGAAAAGTATCCTGCGGAAATACGTGGAAATTTAATTTCATTGAATGATTTTATTTTTGATACTAAAAAACTGTACTCTTAAAAATGATTGATTGAATACCATAAGTCTTCTGGTATTCAATCAAATATATTATTTATTATATTTTTCCTGCATGGCTTTATCTATATATGGAGCCAGTAGTTTTGCTACTGCTTCAAATACAGGAACTACTACTGAGTTGCCAAATTGGCGATAAGCCTGAGTGTCAGAAACAGGAATTCTGAATTGTTTTTCGTTCTGTTTCTCAAAACCCATCAATCTAGCGCACTCTCTGGGTGTCAGCCTTCTTGGTCTTCTCTCTTGATTCTTCGGATCGGTAAAGTTAATCTCTCCTATAGCCTTATCCCATCCTCTGTCAATAAGTATTTCAGAACCATCCTTATGATATCTTGCAGACAATGTCCTGGCAATGCTTTCTTTATTTTTTGGATCAACTAAACCAAAGCCAAATCCATTCCCTTTTTCTGCATGTTTCTTTGCATAGTTATATAGATATTCCCATAATTTTGGGCTTAATATGTATTTGCTGTCAACGGCTGGTTCTAATAACTCACCAAATGTTGGTTTTTTTTCAGGATAGAACTGCTGGATTTTTTGTAGGGTAAAGTCGTGATGTATATTGAGGTCACGACGAAAACCAACAAGAACTATGCGCTCCCGGTGTTGTGGTAAAAAATGCTTCCCATCAATGATTTTAGGATCTGGTTTTCCATTAGCGTCTGAATCGGCAACTTCATATCCCAACTCATCAAGCGTATCCATTATAACCTTAAATGTTTTCCCCTTGTCATGACTTTTTAAATTCTTAACATTTTCAAGGACGAAAATTGCTGGTCGTTTTGCTTTGATTATCCTTGCGACATCGAAGAATAGTGTACCTTGTGCTTCACATTCGAAACCGTGAGCGCGCCCAAGCGAGTTTTTTTTACTCACACCAGCGAGACTGAAAGGTTGACAGGGAAATCCAGCTAATAGTACATCGTGGTCTGGAATATGCTGATTTATATTCTTATAGGCATCATGTTCAGATATATCACTTTCTGCGCTTAGAGTAATTTCTCTAATGTCCATATTAAATGTATGCAGATCTTCATCATTATACCAATTGGCTTTATAGGTCCGGACGGCCTCCTTGTTCCACTCACTGGTAAAAACACATTGCCCGCCAATGGATTCAAAGCCTTTTCGGATCCCGCCAATTCCGGCAAAAAGGTCAATAAACCTAAATTTATGCTCGTGGGCAGGACGTTCCGGCAACATTTTTCGCAGCAGCGCTTCTTCTGCAACTGTGAGTGATTTAGGCTCACATTTTTCGTTCACCCAGCGGTTTAACGTTTCACGGCTCCACTCATTTTTCCCAACTTTTCTAAGTAATTCAGCTACATATTTTTGATCATAAATTTCAAGAACCCGATCAATAAGCTTTCTGTCACGTACCTGCTGCTGTTTTTCTTCTGTTTTTGCTTTTTCGAGCAATTCCTGAGCAAATAGATCAAATTCTGACATAACGCCTCCTTGGGGTTTATGGGTGATATAGTATCACTCATTTGACCCAGATGGAATGAGTGTTCTGGATATTTAACCAGTATATTTGGAGGAGATGAATATGCCATTATGCATGGTGCATGCAGATATATGCACCAAATTCAATGTAGTTCTCTATGGGAGGGGGAAGGCGCGGATAGAGGAAATTGCTGATAAGTTCAGTAGAAACACGATTAAAACACTGTCAGGATGGATGAAACCTCGGATAATACTACATCACTATTAATGATATTGATATATGGCCCCACGGTTGGGGGAGGTAAATAATATCATGATTTTAAATAATTTGTTTGATTTTCCGTATGGATTATACCTATCATTCCTTTAAGATCCGGGGTGTCACCGGAGGTCAGTCCATCACATGTTATAAATCCACAGCTTTGATCGGCTTTCAGCCATGTGGCAATCAGTGTTGTGATAAGTATGTCAGAAATACCATGTTTACCCTTTAATGCACACTCCCAAATGACCAATGTTCTGATTTTTTTAATATAAAGAGTCCGATATGTCTGAAGATCCCTGGTTGCGTTACCGGTTAGCTTGGGCACCCAGAACTCAGAGTTATTGATTGGGAATCGAAATAAACTGCATCCATGCGCATGCCAAAAGCAACCATTGATAAATATGGCTGCATGATAGGCGGGTAACCAAAGATCCGGCTTTCCGGGGATGGTTGGCGGGGAAAGCCTGTAACGGAATCCATGAGCATGCAAAGCCCGCCTAATCTGCATTTCCGGCTTTGTGTCACGGTTTTTGATTGCTTTCATATTACGGCTGCGTGCACTCTCTTTATCCATCGTTATAACTCTATGCTAAAACAGTAATAGTATCATTGTAGCAAAATGTCTGGTGATGAAATTGTGAGATGAGTTTTGGATGATAAAGTGCAAAAATTTTTCATTTTAGTGAAAGCTTGATGAGTGATTTATTTCTTCTGATTATTTATGATGAGACTGCCAGCATTGTTAATGGAATGGTCGCTCCTATACCTTGTGCCACAGTGGGAGGATAAATCAGTCACTACTGACCCTGCCTGAAAATCCTGCGCCATTCAGAAACAGCATTCCGGCATGATCAACACTCCCCTGAATGGAGGTGGTGCCGATGAAGAAGTCACGATCCACCGAAGAGCAGATTGTCTTTGCCCTGAAGCAGGCTGAGCTGGGGACATCCGTGCCGGATGTCTGCCGCAAGCTGGGTATCTCCGACGCCACTTTTTACATCTATGGACTACCTCCGTTTTGCAAGTACTGAATCTGGTTTTGGGGTGTTGCTTACATCTATCCGGCATCAGGAAAATCTGTGCCAAAATGGGTAATTCGCGCACAATCGCCTCAACAACTGGACGGCCTCTGAGGCCAGTATAAAAATCAGGTTCCGATTGTGCAGGTGTAACCTGTCACCATTTCTCAGTACGCTGCAACTTTTTCTGGCAGGGGATTAATTTCACACTACCTGATACTCGGTCTCATTTCTCAGCATCGACCAGATTATTCGCGCGTTTTTGTTAGCGACCGCCACGGTCGTTTTATTAAATCCGCG